>NZ_JBPJZT010000002.1:0-876463 GCF_051216375.1 Variovorax glacialis
GGCGTCAAAGACCATGCGCACCGCGCGCTCCATGACCTCAGGGGAAAACTTCGGTGACTTTCTCATCTTGGCTCCATTCTCAATCGAAGGAGCCTCCTCAAAATCCGGGGCGGTTCAGTCGACGCGATGGCGGGATGTCAACCAGGCGCTCGAGAACAGTTTCGATGCGCTCTCCGCACCACGCCTGCACCGCTCACCCTGAGGGCGCATCCGCCCAGACGCCCGGCAGCAGTCCGTCCAGGGAGTAAGGCCCGATGGCCGCGCGGATCAATCGCAGCGTCGGGAAGCCCAGCGCCGCGGTCATTCGCCGCACCTGGCGGTTGCGCCCTTCGCGAATCACGAGTTCCAGCCACGCCGTGGGAATGGCCCGCCGCACGCGCACTGGCGGGTCGCGCTCCCACAACGCGGAAGGCGCCGCCATCCTGCGCGCCTGCGCAGGGAGGGTGAGCCCGTCCTTCAGCCGGACACCTTGGCGCCATCCCGCCAGCGCCCCATCGTCCGGCTCGCCTTCGACCTGGACCCAATAGGTCTTGTCCATCTTGAAGCGCGGGTCCGCAATGCGCGCCTGCAACGCGCCATCGTTCGTCAGCAGCAGCAGGCCTTCGCTGTCGGCGTCGAGGCGCCCGGCCGCATAGACGCCGGGCAGATCGATGAAATCCTTCAGGCCCCGCCAGCGGCCCTCGGCGCCGAACTGGCTGAGCACGCCATACGGCTTGTTAAAGCGAATCAGGCGCGTGGGTGAGGAAGCTTCGATCATCGATCTGATCACGTGTAGCGCTTCTCGAGCGCAGCCCACTCGGGCTTGCCGACGAGCCGCTGCCGCTCGGCGAAGGGCATGACCAGCAACGGATCCTCGTCCAGGCGCTTGTCGTCCCGCAGGACGGTCAGTGCTTTCTGCATGCCCGCTAGAGCCCCCTGCAGCGCGGCATTGGCGTATAGCACGATGCCGAATCCCAACTCGCCCAGTTCCTGAGCGCCGAAGATCGGGGTTTTTCCGCCGATCACCATGTTCATCAGTTGCGGCTTGCCCAATCGCCGAGGCAGCGCGCGGATTTCATCGGCCGTCGTGACCGCCTCGACGAACAGGATGTCGGCGCCGGCTTCGGCAAACTTCGCGGCGCGCTCGATGGCGGCCTCGAAGCCGTGCACGGCGCAGGCATCGGTGCGCGCCAGGATGAGGAAATCAGGGTCGTGCCGGGCATCCACCGCCGCCTTGATCTTGCCGACGGCTTCCTCGGTCGGAACGACTTCCTTGCCCGAGAAATGGCCGCAGCGCTTGGGCGCGACCTGGTCTTCGAGCTGGATGCAGTCGGCGCCCGCGCGCTCCAGGACGCGCACCGTGTGACGCACGTTCAGCGCGTTCCCGAAGCCGGTGTCGGCGTCGACGATCAACGGCACGTTCACGGCATCGCGGATGCGCGCCGTGTGGTCGGCAATCTCGTGCAGGCCCATGAAGCCCTGGTCCGGCATGCCGAACCACATGTTGGTGACGCCGGCACCGGTGACATAGACGGCTTCGTAGCCAAGGTCCTCGATGACCTTGGCCGACAACGCGTTGAACGCGCCGGGCACGATCACGCCGCGGCGCGCCTCGGCCAGGGCCTTGAGTTGTTTGCGGGTGGACATTCGGGACTCCTGTGAGATTCAAAAGCGGTCAGCGGGCACGCGAACGCGCAGGCAGATTGTGTGGCGGCGGACAAGTCCTGCGCAAATCCTGGAGCGATGGACGACCCGCGTCGGCTCCCGCTCAAAGCATCGCCGCGACGATCCGAAGCTCGTCGAGCTTCTCGACACTGGCCTGCACTGCTTGACTGGATGGGATGTGCACGAGCGAACACGAAGGCGTGATCCACAGTTCACCCCTGTGCTTGTCGGTGACCGGCTTCAGGCGTGCCAGCGCGGCATGGGGGTCGGCACGTGACGTGCTGCCGTTGCGCCTGCCAATGCCTCGCACGCAACTCGGCGCCCGTTCTTTCGAGCGCCTTGAGGTCGATCTCGTCACGCCGATGACTTTCGAGGGCAGTCCCGAGCTCGCCGTCGGCGCCCATGCTGGGAAAGCCGAGGACATGGGTGCGTGTGCTCATCAGGCCGATGCGCGCAGCGTCCTGGCGGCGGCCACCATGTTGGTCAACGCAGGCAGCACTTCGGCCCACTGGCGCGTCTTCAGCCCGCAGTCCGGGTTGACCCACAGCCGCGCGGCAGGAATGCGCTCGGCGGCCTTCCTCATCAGTTGCACGATGTGCGCCTGCGTCGGGATGTTCGGCGAATGGATGTCGTAGACACCGGGGCCGATCTCGTTCGGGTACTTGAAGTCGTCGAAGGCATCGAGCAGCTCCATGTCCGAGCGCGAGGTCTCGATCGTGATCACGTCGGCATCCATCTCGGCGATCGACGCGATGATGTCGTTGAACTCCGAATAGCACATGTGGGTGTGGATCTGCGTCTCGTCTTCCACGCCGTTGGCGGTGATGCGGAACGATTCGACAGCCCAGTCCAGGTACGCCTTCCACTGCGACTTGCGCAGCGGCAGCCCTTCGCGCAGGGCCGCCTCGTCGATCTGAATGACGCGCACGCCGGCCCTCTCCAGATCGAGCACTTCCTCGCGGATCGCGAGCGCGAACTGGCGGCACGACGCAGAGCGCGGCTGATCGTCACGCACGAAGGACCAGTTGAGGATGGTGACAGGGCCCGTCAGCATGCCCTTCATGGGCTTGCTGGTGAGCGACTGCGCGTACCTGATCCACTCCACGGTCATGGCCTTCGGTCGGCTGATGTCACCGAACAGGATCGGCGGCTTCACGCAACGCGAGCCATAGGACTGCACCCAGCCGAACTGACTGAAGGCGTAGCCGTCGAGCTGTTCGCCGAAGTACTCGACCATGTCGTTGCGTTCGGCTTCGCCGTGTACCAGCACGTCCAGGCCGAGGGCTTCCTGCTCGCGCACGCTGCGGGCGATCTCGCCTTGCATCGCCGCCTTGTAGCCAGCCTCGTCGAGCTGGCCGGCCTTGAACTGGCTGCGCGCGTGACGGATCTCCGCGGTCTGCGGAAAGGATCCAATGGTCGTCGTCGGAAAAGCCGGGAGCCTCAGCCGTGCGGCCTGCTTCGGCGCGCGCTCCGCATAGGGATGCTTGCGCTGGCCCCAAGCCGCATCCAGCCTGGCGATGGCAGCCTTCACGGCGGGGTTGTTCGCGCGCGGCGAATGGCGGCGCGCATCGAAGGCTGCCTTGTTGGCCGCCAGCGCGTCCTTCACGCTGTCGCGACCCTTGTTCAGGGCCGTGGCCAGCAGGTGGAGTTCGTCCAGCTTCTGCAGTGCGTATGCCAGCCACGACTTGACCTCCGCATCGAGCTTCTGTTCGCTGGCCAGGTCCACCGGCACGTGCAGCAGCGAGCATGACGGCGCGATCCACAGGCGGTCGCCCAGCCGCTTTGCCACCGGCTCCAGCCAGTCGAGCGTGGCATTCAGATCGGTCTTCCAGATGTTGCGCCCGTTGATCACGCCCAGCGACAGGACGCGATCCGCCGGCAGCACGGTCAACAGCGCTTCGACCTCGTCGCGGGCGTTGATGGCGTCCAGGTGGATGCCCTGCACCGGCAATTCGGACGCCAGCGCAAGGTTCTCCTGCAACTGGCCGAAGTACGTGGCGAGCAGCAACTTGACCTTGCCCGTATCGAGCGCGGCATAGGCAGTGCGCAGGGCCTGCTGCCATTCGGCGTTGAGTTCGGTGACGAGGATCGGCTCGTCGATCTGCACCCATTGCACGCCTTCCGCGGCCAGGCGGGCCAGCAGTGCGGCATACACGGGCAGCAGGCGCGGCAGCAGCGCGAGCTTGTCGGAATCGTCCTTGGCCTTGCCGATCGACAGATAGGTCACCGGGCCCACGATCACGGGCTTGGCCTTCACGCGCTGCGCCCTGGCTTCGGCCAGTTGCACGAGCAGGCGCGAGGCGTCGAGCTTGAACTCGGTGGTCGCGGTGAATTCCGGGACGATGTAGTGGTAGTTGGTGTCGAACCACTTGGTCATTTCGCCGGCAGCGACGCCGCCGCAGCAGCCTGCGTGTTCTTCCGCGCCATGGGCCGAGCGGCCGCTTGCGACGCGGAAGTAGTTGTACAGCGGATCGCCATGGAAGCCACGGACGCGCTCGGGCAGGTTGCCCAGCGTGAAGCTCATGTCCAGGATCTGGTCGTAGAAGGCGAAGTCGCCGACGGGCGCCAGGTCGAGACCCGCCTGCTGGTCCCAGTGGCGGCGGCGCAGCTGGGCGCCTTGCGCCTGCAAGGCGTCGCGGCTGGACTCGCCCTTCCAGTAGGTCTCCAATGCGAACTTGAGTTCGCGCCTGGCGCCGATGCGCGGGAATCCGAGGTTGTGCGTGAGGGTCATGTCGATGAACTGCTTCCTGTGAATGGCGCGGATCGTAGGCAAGGCCATCCATGAAGTAAAATGGTCTTATTTCAACGATCCATGAGCGGAATTCATTGACCATGTTGGAGCGGTCGCATCTTTCCATCGTCCGGGAAGTCGAGAAGCAGGGTTCGCTCACTGCGGCGGCCGGCGTGCTGTGCCTCACGCAATCGGCCCTGAGCCACGCGATGAAGAAGCTGGAGACGCACCTCGGCACCGACATCTGGCTGCGCGAGGGCCGCAGCCTGCGACTCACCCAGGCGGGCCAATACCTGCTCGCCGTCGCCAACCGCGTGTTGCCGCAACTGGACATGGCCGAGGAGCGCATGCGGCAATTCGCCGAGGGGGAGCGCGGCACGCTGCGCATCGGCATGGAATGCCACCCGTGCTATCAGTGGCTGCTCAAGGTGGTCGCGCCCTATCTGGCCGACTGGCCCGACGTCGATGTCGACGTGAAGCAGAAATTCCAGTTCGGCGGCATCGGTGCGCTGTTCGGCTTCGAGATCGACCTGCTGGTCACACCCGACCCGCTGTTCAAGCCGGGCCTGCGTTTCGAGCCGGTGTTCGACTATGAGCAGGTGCTGGTGGTCGGGGCCGGGCATCCGCTGGCCTCGGCCCCCTATGTCAAGCCGCGGCAGCTGACGTCGGAGGTGCTGATTACCTATCCGGTGACCGCCGAGCGGCTCGACATCTACAACCAGTTCCTGATGCCCGCGGGCGTCACGCCCAAGCGCCACAAGACGATCGAGACGACGGACATCATGCTGCAGATGGTCGCGAGCGGCAGGGGTGTGGCGGCGCTTCCCCGCTGGCTGGTGCAGGAGTATGCGGACAAGCTGGAGATCGTTCCGGTCCGGCTCGGTCGCCATGGGCTTGCGAAGCAGATCTTCCTCGGCGCCCGCGAGAACGACATGGACGTGGACTACCTCCGGTCTTTCATTGAACTTGCACGACAGTCGCCTTCGCAGGCGAAAGCACCATGACCCAGCCCTTCGAGCGAGCCGCCCCCATGTCCGACCCGACCGCCGCGCCCTTCGGCACATGGTCGTCACCCATTACCTCCGAGTTGGTGGCGAGTGCGGCGATCAACCTGGTCGATGTGCTGATGGACGGCAACGACGTGTGCTGGATCGAAGGCAGGCCCCAGGAGGCCGGACGCTACGTGCTGGTTCGTCACCGCGACGACGGGGCCAAGCTCGACGTCACGCCCTCGCCTTTTTCCGCACGCACGCGGGTGCATGAATACGGCGGTGCTGCGGCGCTCGTGGTGGATGGCATTGGCTACTTCAGCGACTTCAAGGACCAGCGGCTCTATCGCGTCGACGGCAGTGGTGGCCCCGCGCCCCTCACGCCGCCTTCCGATGCCGCACTTCGCTACGCCGACGGGCAGATCGACCGCGCCCGCCAACTGTGGATCGGCGTGCGCGAGGACCATCGGTCATCCGGCAAGGAGGCCGTCAATGCCATCGTCGCCCTGGACATCCATTCGGAAGGCGCGGGCGAGGTGCTGGTCCAGGGCAATGACTTCTACGCTTCGCCCCGGCTCAGCCCCGACGGAAGCACCCTCGCCTGGCTCGCGTGGGACCACCCGCAGATGCCGTGGGTGGGCACCGAGTTGTGGGTCGCTGCATTCAACGGCACCGCGGTCGAGAACCCGACCCGCATCGCCGGCAGCCCGGGCGAATCGGTGTTCCAGCCTGAATGGTCACCCGATGGCGTTCTTCATTTCGTCTCGGACCGGTCCGGCTGGTGGAACCTCTATCGCGCTGAAGCGGACGGAAGTGCCGTCAATGTCTGCCCGATGGCCGCGGAGTTTGGACGGCCGCAGTGGAACCTGGGAATGTCGGCCTACGCCTTCCTTGCGGCGAAGGAAGCCGTATGCGCGTACATCGAAGGCGGCCTCGGCAAGCTGGCCCTGCTCGACCTCGACAGCGGCGCGCTGACGCCGTTCGACCTGCCCTTCACGGACTTCGCATCCGTGCGCGCGCACGGCGGCAAGGTGGTCTTCAGGGCCGGCGCGCCGACGCTCGCGAGCGCCATCGTGGTCCTCGATCCACGCAGCGGCCAGGCGACGGTGATCCGAAAATCCAGCGCCCTCCCCGACGACCCCGCGATCCATCGTCACCTGTCGGCGCCGCAGCCCATCGAGTTTCCAACACAGAACGGCCAGACGGCGTTCGCTCATTTCTACCCACCGAAGAACGCCGACCATGTCGCACCGGCCGGCGAACTGCCACCCCTTCTCGTCCGATGCCATGGCGGGCCGACCTCGTCGGCCTCGACCGCGCTGGACCTGCGCACGCAGTTCTGGACGAGCCGCGGCGTCGCGGTGGTCGATGTCGACTACGGCGGAAGCACAGGCTACGGCCGCGCCTACCGCGAGCGGCTGCACCGGACGTGGGGCGTCGTCGACGTCGAGGACTGTGCCGCCGCTGTGCGCTACCTGGTCGAACAGGGATGGGTCGACGCTCGTCGCACGGTCATCACCGGCAGCAGTGCCGGGGGTTACACGGTGCTCAGCGCCCTCACCGCCAGTGATCCGGCCGTTCGCGCCATGTTCCGCGCCGGCGGGAGCCACTACGGCGTCAGCGATCCGGAAGCCCTGGCCCGGGACACGCACAAGTTCGAGTCGCGCTACCTCGACTGGCTGATCGCGCCGTACACGGACGCCGACGGCCATCGCGAGACCTACCGCGAGCGCTCCCCCTTCCGCAATGCCGACAGGCTGTCGGCGCCGGTCGCGTTCTTCCAGGGCGCCGAGGACCGGATCGTCCCGCCCAGCCAGACCGAGTTGATGGTCACGGCGCTGCGCGAGAAAGGGATCACGGCGCAGTACCTGCTCTTCGCCGCCGAGCAGCACGGCTTCCGGCAGTCTTCGAACATCCGGTGGGCACTCGACGCCGAGTTCTATTTCTTCGACACCCTGGTCTTCCGCAGCCAAGGGCCTGCGTAGCGCACCAGCAGCAGGCAGAACGCCAGCCCCGCCAGCAGGATGCGCCCGCCGACGCGGACCGGCGCGGGCCTCGCCAGCGCGGGCGACATCAACGCCTCGGCCAGCGGTTCGCGCGATTGCAGGCGAAGGAACGCCATGCCCTGCTCGCTCGCGAGCAGGCGCAGGTATCCCTCCCGCAATGAAGACAGGTGCTCGAAGCCCGGCGTAGCGCCGAGCATCGGCGCGGCCGGTCCCGCCTGCTCGTCCACCATCACCTCGCCGCGAACGCTGGCGCCGCGTCCCTGGCTGCGCAGATCGGTCTGCGCCACCTCGTCCGCACGCCAGAAGCCGAGGGGCTGGCCGTCCGGATCGGTCTTCGGGATCGGCGACGGGAGCAGGTCGCCGACGCCCACGATCAGCCCCGCGACCTCGCCCGGCTTGTCGTCGAAAGCCGGGCGGTATTGCGGGTTCAGCGGCGGCGCTTCCTGCCCGTCGGTGACGAACACCAGCGACGGCTTGTCCGGCAACTGCTTGGCGATGCCGATCGCGCTGTGCAGTCCCTTGGCGATCTCGCTGTTGCCCGACCAGGCCATGCGCGCATCGATCTGCGCCAAGGTCGAACGCAACTCGCTCAGGTTGGCGCACACCTCGATGGGTGCGATCAGCAGCAGCGCGCGGTACTCCGTGAAGATGCCCCAGCCCACCTTCGATCCGCACGGCAGTTGCAACAGCGACTGACGCAAGGCGTGCTTGGCGAAGGCGAGCCGTGACGCCGGCCGGCCATCGATGTCCGCGTCCGTGACGTTCATGCTCTGCGTCACGTCCAGCACGATCACCTGATCGAACAGCGGCCGCTCCAGCACCACGCCGGGATCAAGCAGGCTCGCAGCCAGCGCGAGGGCCGCCAACGCGAGCAGCCAACCGTCGGTGCCATGCCGCCAGGAGGCGCGCAATCGGTGCCAACGCGTCATGGCAGTCCCGGCGAATGGCCGCGCATCGTGGTGGCCGCGCGTTCGGCGTCGCGCCGGTTTTCCGGCGGCGCGGCTTCCATCTCCTCCGGATCGGGCAGCAGCCGCTGGGCGCGCTCCAGGTTGTAGCGTGCGTCCCAGTGCTGCGGCTCGACGCGCAGCACGTCGCGGTAGATTTCCTTGGCGAGCTCGATCATCGCGATCGCCTTGCCGGGCTCAGGGCCGGCTTGCACGAGCACCGCCTGGCGCATCAGAAGGTTGGCGCTGTTGTAGCGCGCCGCCCGGCCCAGCGGCGAATCGTCTTCGAGGCTGCGGTAGAGATGCAGGGCGGCTTCGTCAGCGCCACTCTCGGCCTGTGCATAGGCCTGCGCGAACTGCACCTGGCGCGGAAGATCCTTGCCCCCTTCCGGCAGCGGGCCCGACACGATCGATTCGTTCCAACGATGCTGCCGCCAGGTGTGCGCACCGTCGACCGCCGCCACGACGGCAATCAGCGCGAGCAGGCCCAGCACCGCGCGCGTGCGTCGCTGCGGGTTCATGCCCATCGCCGGACCTCCGCCAGGTTCGCCGCGAGCAGCAGCAGGATGCAGCCGAACGCGACACCCAGGACCACGCCCGACAGGTCGCGCCGAGGCACGGTGTCGAGGTAGGTGATCGGGAGGTTCTCGAGCAAGTTCACCGCCTCGATCGCCTTCTTCAGCGCCTCCGGATCACCGGCCTCGTAGGCGCGGTACGAGGTCCCGAGGGATTCGAAGAAGCGATGCAGCGCGTACTCCGGCACCGCGTCGACGTTCTCGGCCGCCTCGCCTTTTTCGAGGACGAGCCCCGGGCTGTTGACCGAGCGAAGGTAGATCCAGTAGATCGCGACGCGGTGCTTGCGCGCCAGGTAGGCGATGCGTTCGCGAGCCGCAGGGTCGAGCCGGTCGCCGCCGTCGGACACCAGCATGACGATGCGCGAGCCGGTGTAGGGCCGATCATCGAAGGACGACAGCGCCGCCTGCATCGCGAGCCCGATGTTCGTCTCGGACAGGCCCCGGCCCACGTCGCCGGCCACGATGGCCGCCTGGATCGCTTCGTTCTTCTGCGTGAACTCCAGCACCCGGATCGGCAAGGTGCTGAAGACGATCATGCCGAAACGGTCCTCCTGCCGCTTCGCGATGAAGTCGGACAGCAACTGCCGCGCAACCTTGCCCTTGGACTCGCCGTTCCTCGCGCGAGTCATGTAGTAGTCGATGGCTTCCGGCCCGGTGCCCTTCATGCCGGGCGGCGGTCGCGCCCCGAAGCCCTGGTCCATGCTGCGGCTGCGATCGAGCAACAGCACGATCTCGGCCCCCCTGCCGATGCGCTCGACGTCGTACTCCGGCGTGTAGGGGCCGGCCATGCCGATGGCGAGCGCCGCGAGCGCCAGCGCGCCGACGATGCGCAGCGCCCAGCCCAGCAGTTCGGACGCCCGGTCCCGGGGCATGAAGGTCGCCCACGCGTTGTCGAGGGCGCCGCCCGACCGTGCCACCAGCGGCAGCAAGGACAGCGGCAGAAGCCACAGCAGCCAGGGATGATCGAAGCTCATGGAGAACCCCGTTCGGCATCGCGGCAACGGCGGCAGAAAGCGATCAGCCAGCTTCGATCCGCCTGCGCCGAGGCGTCCGGACCCGTTCGGGCCTCGTTGCCGAAGAATTCGAGCCGCGATTGCCGGAAGAAGCTGGCGAAGTCATCGCGAAGATGCGCGAAGCGCGGATGCGCCCGGATGAAGCGATCGATGCCCTCCTCGAAGACCACCTCCCCCATCGTCCGGTTCAGGGCTTCATGAATCTGCCTGATCGCCTCGCGCCATTGCGGCTCCGGACTGGCCGGCGTCAGGCCGCGCATCGCGCGCCAGGCCAGCGTGAACGGGCGGTGCGCACGCACCCACCACGGCAGGCCGATGTACACATGGGCGAGGTAGGCCAGCAGCAGCAGGGAGACGACGCCGTAGGCGACGAGACGCCATTGCGCGAAGCGGATGTCGATCAGCGGCGGAGTCGCGTCGGGCTGCAGTTCACCGAGGCCGCGCCGGGGCGAGACCTCCACGGGCACCAGCGGCGACACGGTCACCGGCCAGGCGTCGACTCGAACTTCCTGCGCACGCGGCTGGCCCTGGAAGCGCAAGGCGAACGCCGGCATCTCCAGCGTGCGCGTCTGCGGCGGCGAAAGGAACACCTGGTAGACGAGCATCAGCTCGTGACGGCGTCCACCGGGTTCGGGATGGCTGTGCCGCTCGACGCCGCGCAACTCCAGGGCGTTGCCGCGCGCACCCGGTTGCGGCACGCTGGACTCGTCGAGCACCAGCCCGTCCGATGCATCGACCGTGACGGTGCGCGACACCATGTCGCCGATCTGGTAGCCGAAGGCGCGCGGCTCGCTCTGGGTGGCGTTGACCTGCCCCGGAATCACCACCGCGCAAGCCGCCGACGCGACGCAGCCGAACAGCGCGCCGCACACTGCGCGAGAGGCCGGATGCATGCGCCTGATCGTCATCGTGCATGCTCGCGAGGGCTTCACGCGTGGAAGTGCCGCGTGACTGCGTCGGCGTCGAAGCCGCCTTCGATGAACAGGGGCTTGAGCCGGTGCGTCTGAAAGATCTGCAGCAACGCATCACGGCGCTCGCGCCGGGCCACCCGCCATTTTTCGCGCAGGGCCGGCCGCCACCACAGCAGTCGCGTGTCGCCGGATTCCGGATCGGTCACCTGCGCCAGGCCGCGCCTCGCGCTCAAGCCAAACTCCCTCGAATCCCAGAGCACCACCGGCACCAGATCGTGATGCGCCATCGAGGCCATCACGGCATCGACCTCGGGCAGCGGCAGGTGGAAGTCCGAGACGAGAAACACCAGCGAACGCTGCCGGCCCAGGTAGCGATGCGCCATCGACAGTCCCTGTGCCGACCGCCCGGAAAGGCGCAGCGTGCGGAGCGTCGTGGCCAGCTCGCCCCCCATGCCACGCGTGCGCGTCGCAGGCAGCAGCACATCCTCGCGCACCGCGCTGTCGCATCCGACGAAGCCGAAGCTGTCCCCCGTGCGCCAGGCCGACCACGACAGGCTGTCGACGAAGTCCGCCAGCACATCGACCTTCCGGTGCGCGCCGACGAAAGCCATCGACGCCGACAGGTCCGCCACCATCACGACGGGAATCGCCTTGCGCTGGCTGTAGACCCGCACGATCCAGTTGCCGAACGGATCGCGCAGGCTGGCGTGCAGGTCGAGCCGCCGCGGATCGGGCGCGTCGAGCAAGGGCGCATGGCTGCGAAACTCGAAGCCGCTGTCGCCACGCACGCTCCGGTGATGGCCGGGAAAATGCCCCAGCGCCGGCGCACCGATCCGGTAGTGAAGCTCCTGCACGTTCTGCGGCGACGTCATGGCGCAGCGACGCTCGACAGGATGCCGCTCATCAGGCGGCTCGATATCTCCTGGCGGCGCATCTCGTAAACCGGCTGGTAGCACAGCCGGTGCGCGATGGTCTCGACGAACACCGCCTGCACATCCTTCGGCGTGACGTACTCGCGTCCATCGAGCCAGGCCGCGACGCGGGCGGCGCGCATCAGCAGGCTCATGCCGCGCGGGCTGGCGCCGGCGAGCATCAGGTGCGCCGTGTCGAGGTCCGACAGCCGAACGCCGTAGTCCGCGGGCGCCGCCGTCGCGCGCCACAAATCGAGCGCATAGGCCTGCAAGGCATCGGAGGCCTGCACGCGGCGCTGGATCAGTTCCGACACCTGGTTGAGTTCCTGGTAGGCGACGAGCCCGCCAGCCAGGGCGCCGACGAGCCGATCGGTGTCGTGGAACCGCGGATCGCTCATCAACTGGCGCCGCTCGGCGTCGGTCGCGGGCGCGTCGACGGTCACCTCCAGCATGAAGCGGTCGCGCGCTGCGGCGGAGATCTCGAAAGTCTCTTCGCGCTCGACCCGGTTGCGGTCGGCGAACACCAGCAGATGCGGAAAACGGAATTCGCGATTGAAGGCCGACACGCTGCGCTCGGCCATCACGCGCAGCAGCAACGAATGCACCTGGGGGCGCGCCCGGTTAATCTCGTTGAAGAAGAAGATCGCGAGGCTCTCGCCGTGCGTGATCAGCGGGCCATGCTCGACCGCGGGCCGGCCCTCGGCGCTGATGTAGGTGTAGTAGATCAGGTCGTTGGGCATCAGGTCGATGGTCCCCTCGACGCGCGCGAAATCGCCGCCCAGCACCTGCGCGAAGGCGCGCAGCAGCGTGGTCTTGCCCACGCCGACATCGCCCTGCAGCAGGACGTGGCCGCGCGCGAAGACGGCCGTGTTGATGAGGCGGATGGTCCGCGCCTGCCCGATTACCGCCTTCGCGACCTCGGCTTCGAGCGTCAGCGCCCGCTGGCGCCAGTCGCTCATCACCCCATCGTCTCGGTCCATCCGGAACCTCCGTTGTTCAGCCGCGCGGGCTCTTCATCCGCTCGGCGGCGGCACGCTCCTTGGCGTATTCCTCGCGGCAGGCGCGCGCGTAGTCCTCCGGGCCCAGGTAGGCGATCTCCTGGTCGTACCTTGCGAGGTCGTCGCCGAAGCGCGGATCGAACAGCGCCTTCTTGAAGCCGTCGTGCAGCGTGGCCAGAACTTCAGACGGCAGTCCGCGCGGACCGGCCAGGCCGTAGGGCGACATCGCCACGATGTCGAAGCCCAGTTCGCGCAGGGTCGGCACCTTCGGCCAGCGTGGCGAGCGCTGCGCACCGAAGGTCGCGAGCAGCCGCAAGCGGCCCGCATCGACCTCCGGCGCGAAGCCCGAGGAATTGACGCCGGCCATTACCTGACCCGATTCGACGGCCAGGGTCAGCTCGGAGGTGCCCTTGTAGGGCACATGGATGTAGCGCAGCCCGCGCTCGGTGAACAGCGCTTCGAGCACGAGGTGCGGTGTGGTGCCGATGCCGTTGGTGGCGATGCTCAACTCACCCGGCCGGGCGCGGGCGAAGTCGAACAACTGCTCCAGCGAACGCATCGGGCTGGCCGCACGCACCAGCACCCCGAAGGTGACGCCCGAGATCTGGATGATCGGCGTGACGTCGCGCAGGGGGTCCCACAGCACCTTCTGGATGAAGGGCGCGCGGAAGACCGGCTGCGGCATCTGCGCGATGGTGTAGCCGTTGGGTTCGGCCTGCAGCAGGACCGGCATCGCCATCGTCCCGCCGGCGCCGGGGCGGTTCGCGACGACCACGGGCTGCCCGAAGATCGGTGCCGCGAGTTCGGCCAGGAGCCGCAGCGACAGGTCGGTCGCGCCACCGGCGGCCCACGGCACCCACATCGTGATCGGCCGCGCGGGAAAGGCATCGGCTGCCAGCGCGCGCGAAAGCGGCCCCGCGGCCAGCGCGAGCGCGGCCGCGCCGCGCAGGCAGCGGCGGCGACCGGTGTTCATGGCGGTCCTCCGCCGCCCCGCTTCGTCAATCCGCCGAAACCGCGCTGCGGGTCGTAGCCCCAGCAGGCGAGCACGAAGAACACCGCCAGGCAGCCCAGCACGATCCAGGGCGCCTCGCCCGGGTCCTTGCCGTACAGCGCAAAGCGGATCCACTCGACGGCATGGGTGAAGGGATTGAATCGCGCCAGCTGGTAGACCCATTCGGCGCCCGACTCCCTCAGCTTCCACAGCGGGTATAGCGCCGTCGACATGAAGTACATCGGGAAGATGACGAAGTTCATCGTGCCGGCGAAGTTCTCGAGCTGCTTGATGTGCACCGACAGCAGCAGGCCGAGCGCACCGAGCATCAGCGCGCCGCAGACAAGCGCCAGCAAGGCATGCAGCCCGCCCAGCGAAAGAAGCGGCAGGTCGGTGCCGACCAGGATCGCGACGATCACGAAGGCCAGCGCCTGCAGGACCGACAACAGCGCCGTCGCGCAGAGCTTGCAGAACAGCAGCCACGCGCGCGGCAGGGGCGCCGTGAGCAGCAGGCGCATCAGGCCCATTTCGCGGTCGTAGACCATCGCGAGCGACGACTGCATTCCGTTGAACAGCAGCACCATGCCCACCAGGCCCGGCGCGATGTACACGTCATAGGGGATGTAGGTGTCGTAGGGCTCGACGATCGCGACGCCGAACACGTTGCGAAAGCCCGCCGCGAACACCGCGAGCCACAGCAGCGGGCGCACCAGTGCCGACACCAGCCGGCCGGTCTGCTGCGAAAACTTGAGAAGTTCGCGCATCACGATCGCCTGCATGGCCTGCAGCGCGTGCGCAACCCCGCGGCGCGGCGCAAGGTCCGCCTCGACGGTCTCGACGGGAATCAGCGCGTCGTCTTGCATCGCTTCTCCGGGGCGTCCGCGCCCAGTGTGTCCAGCACGTTGGTCGGGTGCAGCAGGCCATCGACCGGCGCCTGCGAGATCACGCCCTGGCCGTCAGTGAGGAGCACGGTCTGGCGCAGTTGCCCATCCCATAGGCGGAAGGTCAGGGTCGTGCCCTTGGAGCCATCGATCGGCGTCTTGGCGAGCGCCTGGGCCCAGGCGGCCGCGGGCCCTTTCGGGGCCGCGATGGCGGCCGCTACCAGTGCCTTGCCCGCCATCCACGCCGACCAGTCGCTGTCGGTCATGGGCCGGCCGACCGCCTTGGCGAACCGGCGCGACACCTGGGGGGCGCCGTAACGCTCGAACTCCGCCTGCCACGCCAGCGCCACCAGCCCCGCATCGCCCACCACCGGGCGGGGCAGCACGATCCGATAGGGCAGCCCGCGCGCGAATTCGCCGTCGCTGTCGACCACCCACACGGCGTCGTACGTGGTGCCGGCCGTCAGCAGCAGCGGATTGGCCAGGTCGCGCTCCCGCGGATCGCCCGAGAGCTTGAAAGGCTTGGTCGCGACTACCTGCAAGCCGTAGCGCTTGATCGAGGCTTGCGCCGTCGCGGCCCGCACCTGGTCCTGTTCGCTCGGGCCGACGAGCAGCAACAACTTGCTCCACTTGCGCGACACGAGCGTCTGCGCCAGCGCGTCGGCGCGCATGCGCTCGCTCGGGATGATGTGGAACAGGCGGGCCCGGCAGTCCTGCTCGCGCAGGCGATCGGCGGGCTCGCCGACGTTGATGACCGGCAGCTTCACCGCATCG
Organism: Variovorax glacialis; assembly: GCF_051216375.1. Taxonomy (NCBI): domain Bacteria; kingdom Pseudomonadati; phylum Pseudomonadota; class Betaproteobacteria; order Burkholderiales; family Comamonadaceae; genus Variovorax; species Variovorax glacialis. The sequence continues at coordinate 15,369 of NZ_JBPJZT010000002.1, forward strand.
GCCACGGCCAGCGTCCAGTCCGCGGGAAGATCCGTCACGAGCACGGCGGCGCCCGCTTTCTCGGCGGCCTGCGCGGCGCTGCGTGCGGCCTCCAGCGAGCCGGCGGTCTGCTTCGACAGCGTGACGGCCGCATCGACGGCCTGGAGCTCGAACTCGGCTTCGTCGAGCGCGACCTGCAGGCCGTCGCTCGCCGGCCCGTCCGGATGGCCCAGGTAGTGGCGCTCGACACGGGACCGATCGAGCCGAGCGTCCGGGTCCGGCGAGATCAGCGTGGCTTTCAACGGCGTGACGGCACACGCCGCCTGTCCCATCGACACCGGCGCCGCCAGCAGCAGCGACACGCCGACGGAGCAGGCAATCCACTTCATTCGACCACCACCAGTCCGTAAGGCACGCGGCCGACCGGGATGCTCTTGATCGGCTTGGCCGCGGCGACGTCGACCACGGTGACGTCATCGCTCAGGCCGTTGACGACATACAAGCGGGCTTCGGCCTTGTCGAGCGTGACGTTCCAGGCGCGTTTGCCGACCAGCACGAGATTCGTGACCTTGCGCTGCGGCACGTCGACGAAAGCGACGTGGTTGGCCCGGCCCAGCGCGACGAAGGCCCGCTTGCCGTCGCGCGATATCTGGATGCCGACCGGCGTGATGTCCTCGCTGCGCGCGCCCTTGACCTCGAACTTCAGGTTGCCGACCACGTTGCGCGTGGCCGTGTCGATGATGCTGACGCTGGCGTCGAGTTCGTTGGTGACCCACAGTTCCTTGCCGTCGGGCGTGAAGGCCATGCGACGTGGCCGCTTGCCGACCTTCACGTTCTTGGCGATGGTGCCGCTGGCGACGTCGATGACATGCACGAGGCTCGCGACTTCGGAGGTGACGTACAGCGTCTTGCCGTCCGCGCTCACCTTCACGCCTTCGGGTTCCTTGCCGACCTTGATCGACTTGAGCACCTTGCCGCTCATCGCATCGACGAAGCTGACCGCGCCCTCGTCCTCGTTGGACACGTAGATGGTCTTGCCGTCCGGCGACAGATCGAAAGCCTCGGGTTCGTCGCCGAGCGGAATGCGGCGCACCGACTTGCCGGTTGCAGGGTCGATCACATCGGCGGCGTTCGACTCGCTGCAGGCCAGCATGATCAGGCGGTCCGCCGTGAGCTGGATGTGCCGCCCCCGGTTGCAGGTCGGGATGGTGCCCTTGACGGTGAGCGTCGCGAGGTCGATCAGGGTGACGACCTTGTCCTTCTCGCTCGTCACGTAGGCAGTGCCTTGCGCCAGCGCGGCGGTGCCGAGGCACAACGCCGACAGGAGCGCAGCGGAACGGGCTGCATGTTTCAGGACCTGGGCAACTTCATTCATCTCGGTATGTCTCCTGCTCTGATCTGACGTCAACTCGTGCGCGCGATGAAACCCGCTTCCAGCGTCGATGCGCCCAGCGCCTGCGTCACCTCGGCCGGCGTGCCGTCGGCCAGGAGTTCGCCCTTGTGCAGCACCAGGACGCGGTCGGCGCCTTCTGCTTCCTCGACCCGATGCGTGGCCCACAGCACGCAGACGCCGCGCTCCTGCACGTTCGCATGGAGCGCGCGCATCAGGTCCTGGCGCGACTTCGGGTCGAGTCCCACCGTGGCTTCATCCATCAGCAGCACGGAGGGTCGATGCAGCAATGCACGCACAAGTTCCACCTTGCGTCGATTGCCGCCGGACAGTTCGCGCACCTTGCGATCGAGGTCCGCGTCGATGCCGAGTTGCGCGCAGCCGGCCTCGATGCGGGACGCCGCGAGCCGCCGCGGCAGGCCGTGCAGGTCGGCCTGGAAGAGCAAGTTCCTGCGAATGCCGAGATCGAGATCGAGGGACATCTGCTGAAACACCACGCCGATATGACGCAGCGCAGCAGTCGCCGAATTGCGCAGCGAGTGACCGGCGACTTCGACCTCGCCTTCGTCGGCCGCGAACAGGCCGGTGAGCACCTGGAACAGCGTCGACTTGCCTGCGCCATTGGGTCCCAGCAGGGCCACGAACTGACCTGACGCCAGGCTGAGTGAAAGGCCATTCAGCGCCGTCCGCGCGCCGTAGCGCTTGGTCAGGCCGGTGGTCCGAAGCATGGTCGTCGATAGAGTCGTCTGTGGCATGAATGCTTCGAGCATGCAATACACGCGCCCACCGGCGCAAGCGGGTTGCGCCCTGCGTCGGTCCATGCTCGGCGCTGCGACGTCTTCCGGTGAAACACTCTGTGTCGAAAGTGGTTGACACAATTTCGACGCAGCCGTGTCCCCTGAATACTTCAGTGCGCCTTGCCGGCCACGCGGAGCGGGACGCCTCTGCCATCGCCCTTCGGCTGCGTCGAAACGCGCGCCCGAATGCATGTCATCGCTAGGGTTTCCCCCTAACGAAAAGGCCACTTCGGACGACTCCAGACACCCGTGAAAGCACCCTCGCCAGCGGGCGCGCATCTTGCATTTAGTGTCGTCGCCGGCTTCATTGCGTCGCACGGCACGCGCCCTGTCGGAGGTTCCGTTCGGGCGGGCTCTGTTGAATCAGAACAAGGAGACTTCGATGCGAATTTCCGGGTATTTCCACGAACGCCTCTGCCGCTGTCTGGCCGTGGCGCTACTTGCGGTGCCAGCACTGGCATTCGCGAATGCCGACGTCGAGAAAAATATCGCCAACTCGAAGAACTGGGCGATGCAGGCTGGGGACATGTACAACCAGCGCTACAGCAAGCTGAAGCAGATCAACACCGGCAATGTCGGCAAGATGCAGGTCGCGTGGACCTTCTCCACCGGCGTGCTGCGCGGACATGAAGGTTCGCCGCTGGTCATCGACAACATGATGTACCTGCACTCGCCCTTCCCCAACAAGGTCTTCGCGATCGATCTCGACACGCAGAAGATCGTGTGGAAGTACGAGCCCAAGCAGGACCCGGCCGTGATCCCGCAGATGTGCTGCGACACGGTGAACCGCGGCGTCGCGTATGCCGAAGGCAAGATCTTCCTGCAGCAGGCCGACAGCAACCTCGTCGCGCTCGATGCCAAGACGGGCAAGGTCGTCTGGACCGTGAAGAACGGGGATCCGAAGCTGGGCGCCGTGAACACCAACGCGCCGCACGTCTTCAAGGACAAGGTCATCACCGGCATCAGCGGCGGCGAATGGGGCGTGCGCGGCTTCCTCGCGGCCTACGACATCAACTCCGGCAAGCAGGTCTGGAAGGCCTACAGCACGGGGCCGGATGCCGAGATGCTGATGGACCCCGACAAGACCATGACCTGGACCGACGGCAAGATGGCGCCGGTCGGCAAGGACTCTTCGCTGAAGACCTGGCAGGGCGACCAGTGGAAGCTCGGCGGCGGCACCACCTGGGGCTGGTACAGCTACGACAAGGCCCTCAACACGGTGTTCTACGGCACCGGCAATCCGTCGACCTGGAACCCCTCGCAACGCCCTGGCGACAACAAGTGGTCCATGACCATCTTCGCGCGTGACGTCGACACCGGCATGGCCAAGTGGGCCTACCAGATGACGCCATTCGACGAGTGGGACTTCGACGGCATCAACGAGATGATCCTGGCCGACATCGACGTGAAGGGCAAGCCCACCAAGGCGCTCGTGCACTTCGACCGCAATGGCTTCGGCTACACGCTGGACCGCACGACCGGCGCGCTGCTCGTGGCAGAAAAGTACGACCCGCAAGTGAACTGGGCCACCAAGGTCGACATGAAGACCGGCCGCCCGCAAGTGGTGTCCAAGTACTCCACCGCGCAGAACGGAGCGGACGTCAACAGCAAGGGCATCTGCCCGGCAGCGCTCGGCTCCAAGGACCAGCAGCCGGCCTCCTTCGATCCGGAAACCAAGCTCTTCTACGTGCCGACGAACCACGTCTGCATGGACTATGAGCCGTTCAAGGTCGAGTACACCGCCGGTCAACCCTACGTCGGCGCCACGCTCTCGATGTTCCCGGCGCCGGGAAGCCACGGCGGCATGGGCAACTACATCACCTGGAACGCAGGCACCGGCAAGATCGTGCAGAGCCATCCCGAGAAGTTCTCGGTCTGGAGCGGCGCGCTCAACACTGCTGGCGGCCTGTCGTGCTACGGCACGCTCGAGGGCTACATGAAGTGCGTGGACAAGAAGAACATCAACAAGGAACTCTTCAAGTTCAAGACGCCCTCCGGCATCATCGGCAACGTGTTCACCTACGAGCACAAGGGCAAGCAGTACATCGGCGTGTTCTCGGGCATCGGTGGCTGGGCCGGCATCGGCATGGCCGCAGGGCTCGAAAAGGACCAGGATGGCCTGGGCGCCGTGGGCGGCTACCGGGAACTGAACCAGTACACGGAACTCGGCGGCTCGCTGACCGTGTTCGCACTGCCCGGAAACTGAGAACGCGGGGCCCTTCGGGGCCCCGTCCGACGATGGCAGGCGAAAAAAGCCGCCATCTGTTCAAGCCGACGACAACAAGGATCCCCCCATCATGAGTTCCAGGAAGGCCTTGCTTATCGCTGGCGCACTGCTGTTGATTGCAGGCGCGGCGCATTCGGATGACCCGCCCCTGTACAAGGTGGTCGATGGCTACAAGGTGGACAGCGAGACGATGAAGGGCTTCCGGGCCTGGCGTGCCGCGGCGTGCGACCGATGCCACGGCGCCAACCAGGAAGGGCTGGTGGGGCCGTCGCTGGTGGTGAGCCTGAAGACGCTGTCTAAGCCGGATTTCATCAAGACGGTGACCAACGGCCGGCTCGACAAGGGCATGCAGAGCTTCGGCAACAGCCCGATCGTGATGGACAACATCAATCAGTTGTACGCGTATCTCAAGGGCCGGTCCGATGGCGCGATCACGCGCGCCAAAGTCGAAGAAATTCCCAAATGACGAATGCTGGCGCTCATCGATGTTTTCTCGCTGCCATCGGCATTGCGCTGGCGGCATTGACGGCCGCATCGGCGGCCCAGGACGCGCCTTCGAAGCGCACCGAGTTGCGCGTCTGCCAGGATCCGAACAACCTGCCCTTCTCGAACGTCAAGGGCGAGGGCATCGAGAACAAGATCGCGGAGACCTTCGGGAAGTCGATGGGCCTGCCGGTGATCTACTACTCCTTTCCGCAGCGCCTGGCCTTCATCCGGAACACCCTGAAGTTCAAGCTGCCGGGCCAGGACTACCCCTGCGACATCGTGATCGGCGTGCCCTCGGGCTATGACCAGGTGTCGGCCACCAAGCCCTACTACCGCTCGACCTACGCGCTGGTCTTCCCCAAGGGCAAGGGCATGGACCAGGTGACATCCGGCGAGGACTTCCTCAAGCTCGATCCGGCGAAGCTGTCGAAGCTGCGCATCGGCATCTACGACCGCTCGCCCGCTTCGGCATGGCTCAACAAGCACCATCTCGTGGACCAGGGCGTGCCCTACCCGGTGATGAACGCCGACCCGGACCAGTATCCCGGCGAGATCATCGAGAAGGACCTCGCGGCCGGCAAGATCGACGTCGCCATCGTCTGGGGCCCGATCGCCGGCTACTACGCCCAGCGCGTCAAGACACCCGCGCTGGCGGTGGTGCCGCTCAAATCCGAGCCGGGCGTGCAGTTCGACTACGAGATCGCCATGGGCGTGCGCTACGGTGAGCGCGAGTGGAAGCAGCAGGTCGAAGGGCTGATCGAATCCAATCGACCGCAGATCCAGGCCATCCTGAAGGAGTACGGCGTACCGATCGTCGACGCGTCGTACGCGGCCCCGAAGCAATAGCGCGCCGCGGCTCCCGATGAACGCAATCCCCGTGCTGAGACTGGCGCTCGCGTTGATCCTGGGCGTGCCGCTGCTGGCCGCCGCGGCTACCGACTTTTCGGTCGCCGAGCAGGCGATCTTCATGGACGACCATCTCGGCAAGCTGAAGCCGCCGCTGACCTTGCACTACGTCTTCCACAAGACCGGGACGCTCGAAGAGGCCTTCGACGACAAGGTCGACCTCGTGCTGACGGCGCAGCCCGACGGCAGCTGCTGCGCCGCCCGCGCGGAATTCTTCAGCGGCGCCCGTGCGGTGCGCCAGCCCGAGATCGAAAGCGCCAAGGGCAACCCGGCCATCCTGTATTTCCTCGAACGCGACATCCGCGAGATGCAGCGCCTGACCAAGGGGCAGCCCAACTACTTTCGCAAGCGCATCCGCATGGCGGTGTACCAGGGGGCCGCGGTGCGAGACGTCACCCTGCCCTACCGCGGTCAGCCGGTGGCGGTGCGCGAGATCACTGTCTCGCCCTACCTCGACGACCCGAACCGTGCGCGCTTCGAGAAACTCGCCAGCAAGAGCTACGTTTTCCTGATGTCGAATGCCGTGCCGGGTGGCCTCTACGGCATCCGCACGCGGGTCGATGGCGAGTCGGCCGGCGCCGCGCCATTGATGGTCGAGGAGATGCTGCTCGAAGGCGCGGGTCGCCAACCCTGACGGAACAGCCATGCAACGATCGATCACGACCCCCGCCCTGCTGGGCTTATGCGCCCTGCTGATGGCCGCCACGCCGGTCCACGTGAACGATTTCCCGACGGTGGACCGCGTGCTCTACGTGCAGGAATGCATGCGCGCGCACCCCGGTCCGTCGTTCGAGATGACCAACAAGTGCTCGTGCGCGCTCGACGCGCTCGCCACCAGCGTGAAGTACAAGGACTACGTGACCATGAGCACGATCACCAAGGCCCTGTCCATCGGCGGCGAACGCGGCGGCGCGATCCGCGACGTGCCGTCGTACGAGCCCGAGATCAAGCGCTTTCGCGAACTCCAGTCCAAGGCCGAGAAAGGATGCTTCATCAGCCCCGGGCCGAAGTAGCCGCATGATGCCGACCCTGCCGCCACGCGGAACGCTCGCGGGACTGCTCGCCGCGGTGGTGCTGGGATCCGCGCCCGCTGCGGCACCGGCACCGGACGCCTTGACAGCGCTCGCGGTTACCGAGGTGAAGCCTGGCGTGTTCGTCCACACCGGCAGGCTCGAGGACTGGGGGCCCGGCAATGGCGGTGATGTGGCCAACCTCGGCTTCATCGTCGGCCGTCGTTGCGTCGCGGTCATCGACACCGGCGGGACGCCCGCGGTCGGCCGGGCGCTGCGCGCCGCCATCGAACGAGCCACGCCGCTGCCGGTGTGCTGGGTCATCAACACGCATGCCCATCCCGACCACGTGCTCGGCAACGCGGCATTCGTCGGCGCCGGCTCGCCCGCACCGGGCTTCGTGGCCCATGCGCGATTCCCACGCGCCCTGACGGCGCGCGAGACCTACTACCTCAACGCGCTGGAACGCGACTTCGGAATCCGGCTGACCCATGCATCGGTCATCTATCCGGACACCGTGGTCGAGACCTCGCTCGACCTGGACCTCGGCGAACGCGTTCTGAGCTTGCGGGCCTGGCCCACCGCGCACACCGACAACGACCTCACGGTCTACGACCAACGCACACGCACCCTGTTCGCTTCCGACCTGCTCTTCGTGCAGCACCTGCCGGTGCTCGACGGCAGCCTGCGTGGCTGGCTGGCGGTCATGCCCGAACTCGGGCGGATTCCGGCCGACACCGTGGTGCCGGGCCACGGCCCCGTCAGCAGCGACGGGCCTGCCGTCATGGGCGCGCAGGCAAGCTACCTGGAGGCCCTGGCGCGCGACGTCCGCTCGGCCCTGCGCGACCATCGGACCATCCAGCAGGCCGTCGACAGCATCAGCGTCCCGGCCGGATCGCACTGGCTGCTGGTCGAACGCTTCCATCGGCGGAACGTCACCGCTGCATACGCCGAGCTGGAGTGGGAAGATGTGGCTCCGCCCAGCCCTCGAAAGTGAGTCGAGGCCATGAAAAAACCTGTCGTCCACAGTCTCCCGGTGCGCATCGCGTCGATCTGCGCGCTGCTCCTTTTCGGCGTGCTCGGCAGCGCCTGGGGCGAGATCAAGACCGCTGACAACCCGGACGCCAGCCCCGTGTGGCAGAAGGTGCGCGCAAGCCTTTTCAAGTCGCGGCCGATCGCCGCCGCCAGCGACGACATGATCTCGCTCGTCGTGCCCGCGCGGGCCGAAGACGCAGCGATCGTGCCGATCGCCATCCACACCCGCATGACGCAGACGCCCACGCGCTACATCGACAAGGTCTACCTGATCATCGACAACAACCCTTCGCCCATCTCGGCGGTCTTCCAGTTCACGCCGCAAAGCGGGCGGGCTGATATCGAGACGCGCGTGCGCATCGACGAATACACCCACGTGCGCGCGATCGCCGAAACCAACGACGGCCGGCTGCACATGGCCACCGGCTTCGTCAAGGCCTCGGGTGGCTGCTCGGCGCCGCCGGGCAAGGATGCGCAGGCGGCGCTCGCGACCCTCGGCCGGATGAAACTGAGCGTCGAAGGCCATGGGGAAGACAACCAGCCGCAGCTCGTGCAGCTCATGATCAGCCACCCCAACAACTCCGGGCTGGCGCTCGACCAGGTCTCCCGGCTGTACACGCCCTCGCACTTCGTGCGTCAGGTGAACATCACCTACGCGGGTGTGCCGGTGATGTCGGCCGAAGTCGATTTCTCGATCAGCGAGAACCCGAATTTCCGCTTCTATTTCCTGCCGCGCGGCGAAGGCGAGCTCAAGGCGGAGGTGGTCGACTCGCACGACCTGCGATTCGAGAGCACGCTGAACTACCGGCGTCCGCAATGACCGTGCGGCGCGGGGGCTTACGGCTGCGCGCATGGTTCGCCGCCGCAGCCGCTGCGATGCTGCTTGCGGCCTGCGCGGCGTCGGGCCCGGCACAGGCGCCAGCCGTCGGAAAGCCGGTCGAGGTCGCTGCCGGCGTCTACATGATCCAGGGCGCGCGCGGCGGCGTCGACAACCACACCCTGGGCCGTGTCGGCAACGCCGGCTTCATCGTCGGCGATGCCGGCGTGCTGGCCATCGACACCGGCACCTCCTACCGCCACGGCGAGCGTCTGCTGGCGACTATCCGCAGCGTGACGGACAAGCCGGTGCGGCTGGTCCTGATCACCCATGCGCAAAAGGATTTCCTCTTCGGCGCCACCGCCTACCGCGACCAGGGCATCCCGATCCTCATGCATCGCCAGGCCGCGGCGCTGATGGCGTCGCGCTGCGAGCGCTGCCTGAAGATGCTGAAGGAAACGCTCGGCGAAGACGAGATGCGCGGCACCGTGATGTTCACGCCGGACCGGCAATTCGACGCGACGCAGACGCTCGACGTGATCGGCCGGCCGCTGCGATTGATCTACTACGGCCGCTCCAGCGGGCCGGGCGACGTCGCGGTGTTCGATGCGGCCTCGGGCGTGCTGTTCGCGGGCGGGCTGCTCGACAACGGGCGCATCCCGGACCTGCAGGACGGCGATCTCGAAGGCTGGCTGCGCGCGCTGGAGGCCCTGCGATTGCTCGCGATCAAGGTGATCGTGCCCGGGCATGGCCCCGCGGCATCACCCGAGGCGATCGACGCGCAGGTCCGCTACCTTGTCCAACTGAAGGCGCGCGTGCAGGAACTGCTGCGCGTCGGCATCGCCCTGAGCGCGGTGCCCGACGCGGCGGCGCTGCCGGAGTTCGCGCAGTGGGACCAGTACGAGACCCTTCACCGGCGCAACGCATCGACCCTGTTCGTTCGCCTGCAGCGCGCGCAACTGGAGGAATGAGGAGCGCGGGAGGCGTCATCCGCCTTCGGCAGCGTGCGACGCAGAAAACGACCTCGCCGGGCTTTGCGGCATGGACGACACCCGCAAATCGTCGGCAGGCGTCTCCCGAGGCACGGCCTGCGTCACTCCGAAGCGTCGACGGTAGTCGGATGGCGTCAGCCCCATGATCTTCTGGAAGACGCGACGAAATCCGCCCACATCTTCATAGCCGACAGCCGAGGCGATCTCGTTGATGCTCCTCCGGGAGAATTCCAGCATCTCCCGCGCCCGGCTGATTCGAAGACTCTGCTGGTACTCGCTGGGCCGCATTCCCGTAGCGTTGAGAAAGCGGCGGAGAAAGGTCCTCGGCTCGAGGCAGGCGCAGTCGGCCAGTTCCGCGACGCTGACGGCACGTTCGCGCTGGGTGGCAAGCAAGAGCTGCGCTTTCAGCACCGCGTCGTCGCCATGCGTGGTTCGAGGTTCGAAATCGCTGTAGAAGCGCTGCTCGCGTCCGGGCGGGTCCACCAGCATGTACCGCGCCGTCGCCATCATCACCGCCGGGCCCAGGAACCGCTCCACGAGCCGCAGGCCGAGGTCGGCCCACGCGAGTACGCCGCCAGCGGTCACCACGTCGCCGTAGTCGATCACCATGCGGTCGCTTTCGATGAACACGTCAGGGAACTGGCGCGCGAACTGATCCGTGAGCGCCCAATGGGTCGTTGCGTGTCGACCCGCGAGAAGACCTGTTCTGGCCAGGACGAAGACACCGCCGCAGACGGCTGCCAGCACGGTGCCCTGGGCGTGCTTCTGCCGGAGCCAGCGCACGAGCGGCGCGTCCGCCTTGGTTTCGAGCGTGGCGCGCTCGTTGCCCGGGATGACCAGCACGGAAGGCGCGTGAGGTGCGCCGGGCGCACTGTCGTAGGTACAGCGGACCTCGTCGCTGGCGTCGTCCGACAGCCAATGCGAGATGCGTACCGGTGGGAGATCACCCTCGGCCCGCCCCTTGGCCGCGACGTCGTTGGCGTACTTGAAAAGATCGCCCAGGCCGTAGATCCCGGCGGACGAACTGCCGGCGTCGCACGCCAGGCCGACCTCCAGCCGCGGGAGGGAAGGAATTGCCGTTTCAGCCATGCTTTTTGTCCGATCCGTCCGTTGCCCGGCCCGCAGAGTGCCCATACGCTTTGAAGGCCTTTTGGATCTTACAGGGGTGCCGGACAGAGCGCCCGGGGGCGGTGCGGTCCATCGGCAATCGCGGGGTGCATACCCCGGCCAGTTCCTTCACACGCTACTGAAAGGTACGACATGAGTCAGCAACCGGGAAGTTCCTACGTCACCACGGCGGACGGCACCGAGATCTTCTACAAGGACTGGGGAACGGGCCAGCCGCTGTTCTTCCATCACGGCTGGCCGTTGAGCGCCGACGACTGGGATGCCCAGATGATGTTCTTCCTGGGCCACGGCTACCGGGTGATCGCCCACGATCGCCGGGGCCACGGCCGCTCCACGCAGACGGCCAACGGGCACGACATGGACACCTATGCCGCCGACGCCGCCGCGGTCGTCCAGGCCCTCGATCTGAAGAATGCGGTGCACATCGGCCATTCCACGGGTGGCGGCGAAGTCACGCGCTATGTCGCGAAGTTCGGCCAGGGACGCGTCGCAAAGGCGGTGCTGATCAGCGCCATCCCGCCGCTCTTCATGAAGACGGAAAAGAACCCCGAGGGCGTTCCGAAGGAAGTCGTCGACGGCATCCGCGACGGCACCGCCAATCACCGCTCGCAGTTCTACAAGGACATCACCATGCCCTTCTACGGCTTCAACCGCCCCGGCGCGGTGGTATCCGAGGGCATTCGAGAGAACTGGTGGCGGCAGGGCATGATGGGCAGCATCAAAGCGCAGTACGAATGCATCCGGGTCCTCTCGGAGACTGAGTTCTACGACGACCTCAAGGCGATCGACGTCCCGGTCCTCGTGATGCACGGAGAGGATGACCAGATCTGCCCCTTTGCGACGACGGGCGCGCAGTCGGTCAAGCTCCTGAAGCACGGAACGCTCAAGTCCTACCCCGGGCTTCCGCACGGCATGCCGACCACGCACGCGGACCTGATCAACGCCGACCTGCTGGCGTTCATCAAGGCCTGATCACTCGACCAGGGTCGACGTCACACGGCCGAGCCGCCGCGAGTTGGCGGGCTCGCGGAACACGAGCGGGTGTTCCACGGCCTGTGCCGCTGTCAAGGCGCCGGCGCGCTCGACGGCTTCCTTCACCAGATGGTGGTGCGGGCTCTTGACGCAGGCCGGGTCGGCGACGGCCGGGTCGTTGGCCAGCATGTAGGCCTGGCAGCGGCACCCGCCCAGGTCCTGCTCGCGGAATTCGCAGCTCGAGCACGGCTCCTTCATCCAGCCGGTGCCGCGGTAGCGGTTGAAGCCTTCCGAGTCGAACCAGATCTCGCGCAGGCTGTGGTCGCGAACGTTCGGGAAGCGCAGGCCCGGCAACATCTTCGCGGTGTGGCAGGGCAATGCCGTGCCGTCGGGCGTGACGTTGAGGAAGGTGCTGCCCCAGCCGTTGACGCATCGCTTCGGCGTGCCTTCGTGATAGTCGGGCGCGACGAAGAAGATGCGCATGCGATCGCCCATCCGCTCCCGCCAGGCGTCCGTCGTGCGCTCGGCCTGCTTCAACTGCTCGTGCGTCGGCAGCAGCTGGTCGCGATTGAGAAAGGCCCACGAGTAGTACTGCGTGTTCGCAAGCTCCAGGTACTCGGCACCTAGCTCGGCCGCCATGCCGATGATGCGGTCGATGTGATCGATGTTCATGCGGTGGATGACCACATTCATCACCATCGGCCAGCCCTGGTCCTTGATGATCTTCGCGACCCGGCTCTTGAGGTCGAAGGTCTTGGTGTGCGACAGGAAGTCGTTCATCTCCTTCGTCGAATCCTGGAAGGAGAGCTGGACATGATCGAGTCCGGCCGCCTTCAATGCCGCGGCGCGCGCCGCCGTCAGGCCGACGCCGGAGGTCAGCAGGTTGGTGTAGTAGCCCAGGCGACGCGCTTCGGCCGTGATGGTTTCGAGATCGTCGCGCACGAGCGGCTCGCCGCCCGACAGGCCGAGCTGCACAGCCCCGAGCTCGCGCCCCTCCCGCAGCACACGCAGCCAGTCGTCGGTCGTGAGTTCCTCTTCCTGCCGCGCGAAGTCGATCGGGTTGTAGCAGAAGACGCAATGCAGCGGGCAGCGGTAGGTGAGCTCCGCCAGCAGCCAGAGCGGGGGCCCGGGGGTCACGGGCGGTGCGTGCATCAGTCCCATGCCAGCCACCGTTGCTTGCCGGCCAGTTCGACGAACGCCAGCACGTCGCCACTCAGCCCCTCGGTCGAGAAGGCCTGCTCCAGTTCGCTGACGATGGCAGCCACGCTGCGCTCGCCGTCGCAGCGCTTCATGATCTCCCCGCCGCTCTGGTTGAGCTTCACCATGCCCTCCGGGTAGAGCAGCACATGGCTGTTCTGCGCCGGCTCCCATTGCAGGCGAAAACCAGTGCCGACGCGGGGCCGGGTGTCGATGCTCGGCGGCGTCACGAGGTCACCCCGTATTTCAGCGCCATCGCATCGTTCATGGCCCACAGGATGTCTAGCTTGAGCTGCAGCACCTCCAGCGCCCGCTCCTGCTGGGGCCGGGTGGTGAAGTACGCCAGCGTGACCGCCAGTCCCTGCTCGACGTCGCGCCGGGCCCGGCTCACGCGCTCGCGGAAGTACGCCATGCCCTCGGGGTCGATCCAGGGATAGTGCTCGGGCCAGTTCGCCAGCCGCTGCTTGTGGATCTCGGGGGCGAAGAGTTCGGTCAACGACGAGCAGACCGCCTCCTGCCACGGCGCGCGCCGCGCGAAGTTCACGTAGGCGTCGACCGCGAAGCGCATCGCCGGCGCCACGTGGCGCAGGTCCAGCACTTCCTCGCGCGTGAGCCCCACCGCCGTGGCGAGTCGCAGCCAGGCCTCGATGCCGCCTTCGTCCTTCACGCCGTTCAGCTCGAACCCGTCGTGATCGAGGATGCGCTGCACCCAACCCTGCCGCACCTCACGGTCGGGGCAGTTCGACAACACCGCCGCGTCCTTGATCGGGATCGCGATCTGGTAGTAGAAGCGGTTGGCCACCCAGCCGCGCACCTGCTCCTGGGTCGCGCGGCCACTGTTGAGCATGAGGTTGAACGGATGGTGGATGTGGTACGCGCGACCGCGCTCCCGCAGCTTCGCCTCGAATTCTTCCCGCGTCCAGGCCTCGGTGGTTGGCGTCATACGTCGATCTGCATGTCGTCCTCGCAGACTTCGATGCCGGCGCGCGTCAGCGTCGCGCGCTCTTCGGAGTCTTCGTCGAGGATCGGGTTGGTGTTGTTGACATGGATGAGCATGCGTCGCGTGGCCGGCGGCAGCCTGGCCATCCATTCCAGCATGCCGCCCGGGCCCGACTGCGGCAGGTGGCCGATGTCGCGGGCCGTCTTGGCGCCCAGGCCGAGGCGGGGCATTTCGTCATCGGTCCAGAAGGTGCCGTCGACCAGCACGCAGTCGGCGCCGGCCATGGCGTCGAACACAGCGGGCGTGATCTGGCCGAGGCCCGGCGCGTAGAACACCTGCTTGCCGCTGCGGGCATCGGAAATCAGCATGCCGATGTTGTCGCCCTCGACCGGACTGTCGCGGTGCGGGGAATAAGGCGCGGCCTTGCTCGACAGCGGCAAGGCGCGAAAGCGCAGGTCCGCAACGCCCGTCACGGCGAAGGAACTGCCGTCCAGCGCGATGCGATGCCGGTCCACGCCGCAGTAGTGGGCCAGGACGCGCAGCACGGGATTACCCTGGCTCAGGTCCTCTTCGACCGGGTCGGTGCACCACAGCGGCAAGGCGCCCTTGCGCTCGCGCAGCATGAAGAGACCGGTCGCATGGTCGATCTGGCCATCCATCAGCACCACGCCGGCGATGGCGGTGTCGCGCAGCGAACGCGCAGGCTGAAGCGCCGGCTTGCTGCGGATCTGTTCGAGGATGTCGGGGGATGCGTTGAACAGCACGCCGTCCACGCGGCCGTCAGGCTGGACGAAGATCGACGACTGCGTGCGCGCCTTTGCCTTCAGCGTGCCCGCGCGAAGGCCGGCACAGTTGCGGCAATTGCAGTTCCACTGCGGAAATCCTCCGCCGGCAGCCGAACCCAGGACGGTGATGCGCATCGGCGGGGATGGACGACGCCCAGCCAGGTGCGGTCAAGCCGACACGCCGAAAGCAGGCCTTCGACGTGTCGGACCGACCTCCACCCGGTCAGCGGGCAGCCACGTACATCGTGATTTCGAAGCCGAGGCGCACGTCAGTCGCGGTCGGGGTTTCCCATTTCATAAAGGTCTCCTTTGAAATGTCACGGACACCATGTGGTGCCGCGGGATCTTTCGATCCAGTGATGCATGGTCACCCCTCTCGCAGTTCCGGCACAGACCACGGATCATGATTCGGGGCTCATGATTTTCATGAATCGACGCGGCGGCAGCCGCAGCGGCTCAGGGCCCCGATGCGCCCACGGCCGTGGGCGCGAGCAGCGGCAGCCGCACGGCGAACTCGCTGCCCAGATCCTTGCCGCCGGAGCGGACTTCCAGGAATCCGTTGTGCGCATCGACGAGGTCCTTGACCAGCGAGAGGCCGACCCCGAACCCGCCTTCGGCCTGGTGCGGGTCTTCCTGGGTGAACAGGTCGAAGATGACCGGGAGAAGCGTCGGTGAAATGCCGGTGCCGTTGTCGCTGACCTTGATCACGGCGTGATCGATCTCGACCGTACAGTGCAACCAGATGCGTCCACCCCGGGGCGTGTACTTGATGGCGTTGTGCAGCAGGTTGAAGACGATCTGGTGCACCCGGGCCTTGTCGGCCTGCAGCACGACGGGCGCCGGCGGTACCAGCACTTCCACCGTCTGCAGCTTCAGCGTCGCCTTCGGAACGACCGTCGCCGCGATCTCCTGCAGGTCGGCACAAAGGTCGAACGAGGTCTTGACGAGCTGCAGCTTGCCCGCGCCGAAGCGCGCGACCTCGGCCAGGTCTTCCATCATCCGTTCCATCTGAATGACCTGTCGCTTCACGACCTTCAAAGGCATGTCCAGTTCGGGCGTCGTCAGCCCCCGCCGCTCCACCAGCTCGGTGACGCTGCGGATGGGCCCGAGCGCATTCCGGATCTCATGCGTGAGGCGCCCGAAAAAGACGTCCCGGCCGCGCAGCGCATCGTGCGCATGGTCGAGCCGGTTCATCGTCGTTTCCATCTGGGCGCGCAGGTTCGTGCGGTCGCACATCATCTTGGCGAAGCCGACGTGCTCGTCCCCCTCGTGAAGGGAGACCAGGCTGCCCGCCACCCAGATGCGCAAGCCGTCCTTGCGCAGATGCCAGCGGTCGTCCTCCGACTGGCCGATCGCGAGCGCCACGGCCCGCTCCATGTCGGCCAGGCCCAGCTTCAGATCCTCCGGCGCGAAGATCAGGTCGAAAGGCTTGCCGATGACCTCCTGCTCGGTGTAGCCGAACATGGCCTCGGACGCGCCACGCCACCCCGTGATGGCGCCATCGACGTCCATCAGCACGAACGCCAGATCGGGCGCCTGCTGCCAGAGCAGCTCGAGCGCCCGCTCGGGCGTGATGCCCGGATGCGAGTTCTTCATGATGGGTCGAACCTGCGCGCTTGAGCGGGCCTGCGTGAAGGACAGATGCCTGCGTCGGCGTCGGCGCGCGGCGCCGCTTGCGGGTCAGTTCGCACCCGGTTCGTACCCGGTCCAGCCGGAAGGCGGGGGGTGACCGGGGTCCGGTCAAGCATGATCGGCTTTTCATTCCCGGACAGCGCGATGCCCTTGATTGCCCTTCTGCTCGGCGCCATCCTGGTTCTGGCGACCTTGATCGACGCCTTCGAAGTCGTGCTGCTGCCGCGCCCGGTGCGCCGCCGGATACGGCTGAACCGCTATTTCTTCAAGTGCACCTGGGACATCTGGGCCTGGGGTGCCAGGCTGTGGCCCGATGGGCGTCGGCGCGAGGACTTCATCGGGGTCTACGGGCCGCTGTCGATGGTCATGCTCTTCGCCCTGTGGGCCGCGAGCCTGATCGTCGGTTTCGGGCTGATGCAGTGGGCGCTGCTGCGGATGGCGTCCGGCGCGGACTCCAGCGCGCTGGTCGACCAGTTCATCATCAGCGGCGACGCCTTCTTCACCCTCGGCTATGGCGACAGCGTGCCGCAACACACGCTGGCGCGGCTGTTGGTGATCCTCGAAGCCGGCACGGGCTTCGGCTTCATCGCGCTGACCATCGGCTACCTGCCGGTGCTCTACCAGCACTTCACGCGCCGCGACCTCCAGCTGATCGAGTTCTCCGCGCGCGCCGGCTCGCCGCCGACGGCCGCCGCCCTGCTCGGCTGGCATGCCCACGACAGCCCGGAGGCGCTCGAACGATGGCTGAGGGACTGGGAGATCTGGGCGAGCGACCTGATCGAGAGCCACGCCGTGTATCCGATGCTGGCCTACTACCGATCCCAGCACGAGGGCCACTCCTGGCTGGGCTCCCTGGCGGTGGTGCTGGATGTGTGCACGCTGCTCGTCGCCGGCGCCGACGACGCGCGGCGGCACCAGGCCACGGCCACGTTCTCGGCGCTGCGGCGCATCCTCGACGAGGCCAGCGAATCGCTCCGCGTGCCGCCGGTGCGCCAGGTGTCGGACCGCCGGATGAACGCCGAGGCGCTGCGGCATCTCACCCCCACGATCCGCCGCATCCTGCCCAACTGGCGCGACGACGAGGCCGCCCTGGGCGCCATCCGGCGGCTGCGTAAGACCTACGAGCCCAGGCTCGAAGGCCTGGCGGCCTACCTGCTGCTGCCCGTGCCGGACTGGATCGAGCCGGCCACGGCGACGGTCGAGCGCTTCGGCTTCGATGCGGTCGTCCGGCAACTCACCGAGGGTCATCCGGACTGAAATCAGCTAGTCTGGCGGCTTGCACCCACGTCGGGCACGACTCCGCTCATGAGCCTTCGGCTGAAGATCAACCTCATCGTCCTTGCGCTGACCTTCCTCTTCGCAGCGACGGTGCTCGCGCTGGAAATGCGCAGCATGCGCGAGTCGGTGCACGAGGAAACCGTGGCGGCCAACCGCGTCGCCGCGTTGCTGCTGCAGGGCACCGCCTTGCGCTACGCCGCGCAGGGGACGCCGGCGATGCTGGCCTTCCTCCAGAGCATCGGACGGATCCGCTCCAACGATCTCACGCTGTTCGATGCACAGGGCAACGAGCTGTACCGTTCGCCGCCGCCCACCTACAAGGCCGGCCGCGACGCGCCCGACTGGTTCGGCAACCTGATCGCGCCGCCGCCTTCCGTGCAGTCCATCGAGTTCCCCGATGGCAAGCTGGTGGTACGTGCGAACGCCACGCGCGCCGAGGTCGATGCGTGGGATTACGTCGTGACGCTCGCCGCGGGCGCGCTCGGATTCCTGGTCGTGGTCAACGGCATGGTGTTCTGGCTGGTCGGGCGGGCGGTGCGGCCCTTCGGCCAGATCGTCCAGGCGCTGAACCAGTTGCAGGCCGGTCGCTTCGACGCCGCGTTGCCGCCGCTGGCCGGCACCGAAGCCGCGGCCATCGGCGCGGCCTTCAACCGGATGGTCCGCGAGCTGCAGGGACACATCGAGACCGAGCGCCGCGCCGTGCGGGCCGAACTGCAGCTCTCCGACAGCCGCGACCTCACGCAGTGGATCGACAAGCACATCGAAGCCGAGCGCCGCATGATCGCGCGCGAGCTGCACGACGAACTCGGCCAGTCGGTGACGGCGATGCGCAGCATGGCGCTGTCGATCGCCACGCGGGTGCATGCGGTCGACCCGCAGGCCGAGCAGGCGGCGCGCCTGATCGCCGAAGAGTCCTCGCGTCTCTACGACGCCATGCACGGCATCATCCCGCGCCTGACGCCGCTGGTGCTGGACAACTTCGGGCTGGCCGAGGCACTGGACGACCTGGTCGAGCGCACGCGGCGCGTTCACGCCGACGTGCAACTGGACCTCCAGGTCGAGCTGGCTGACGCGATGCCCTGCGCCGACGTGTCGCTCGCCCTGTACCGGGCGGCGCAGGAGGGCATCACCAACGCGCTGCGCCACGGCAAGGCCCGCCACCTCCGGCTGACGCTTCAACACCACGACCCCGATGTGACGCTGGAACTCGTCGACGACGGCAGCGGCATGCCGACCGAGGACCTGCAGCGCGGCAGCCACTACGGGCTGCGCTGGCTGGCCGAGCGCGTCGAAGGACTCGGCGGTGCGCTGCAGATCGATAGCGCCGTACCGCATGGCGTTCGACTGCAAGTGCGCCTGCCCCTGTCGACCCACAAGGAGGCCGCATGATTCGCGTGCTCCTGGTCGACGACCATGCGTTGGTGCGCGTCGGCTTCCGCATGCTGCTGGCCGACGCGCAAGTTGAAGTGGTGGCAGAGGCGGAAAGCGGCGAGCAGGCCTGCATCGACTACCCGCGCGTCCATCCGGACGTGGTGGTGATGGACCTCTCGATGCCCGGCATGGGCGGGCTGGAGGCGATCCGGCGCCTGCTGGCGCAAGACCCGAAGGCGCGCATCCTGGCGCTGTCGGCCCATGAGGACACGGCCCATCCACGGCGTGTGCTGCGCGCCGGCGCCCTCGGCTACCTGACCAAGCGCAGCGCGCCCGATGCGCTGATCGCCGCGGTTACCGCCGTCGCCAAAGGCGAGCGCTATGTCGATGCCCGGACGGCGCAAGCCCTTGCACTGACGCAACTCGAAGGCGATACCAGCCCGGCGGATGCGCTGAGCGAGCGGGAGTTCTCGGTTTTCATCCAGTTGGCCCGGGGCCAGAGCGTGGCGCAGATTGCCGAGACGCTCAACCTGTCGCCGAGCACGGTGGGCACGCACCTTTACCACGTCAAGCAGAAGCTGGGGGCTAGCAATCAGTCGGAGCTAACTCTGGTCGCGCTGCGCTGGGGTCTGATTCAGGCTTAGAGGGTCGGGTCACAAGTCCATGACCGGCCAACCGGCATGCATGGCGTGTGCGCGCAATCGTGCATCCGGGCAAACCGCTACCGGGTGCGAAACGGCACTGAGCAATGGCAGGTCGCCGATGGCGTCGGAGTAGAACCACGACTCGCCGAATTCGCCGAGACTGCGCCTCGATCCCTTTGGACGCGCGGCCAACCATTCGTTGACGCGCGTCACCTTGTGATGCCGATAGCAGGGCTCGCCATCGATCTCTCCGGTGAACGGGGCGCCCTCCACGCCGCCTACCGTGGCGGGGCGCGTGGCCACGAGTTGGTCAATGCCGAACAACCGGGCGATCGGGCCCGAGATCAGTTCCGTCGTCGCGGTGACGATGGCGCACAGGTCGCCGTTGTCCCGATGACGCTTCACCAGCGCCAGGGCGGATGCCGGCATGCGCGGTGCCATCTCTGCCTCGAATTCTTGTTGCCATTGCGCCAGGGTCGCGCGCGGAACCTGGAGCAGTGGCTGCATGTTCGCGCGGTGCATCGCATGGATGTCCAGCGTGCCGGCGATGTATTCGTGGCAGTAGGCCAGGTAGCGGACTTCGGCCTCGGCCGGCAGGATGCCCCGGCGGATGAGGAACTGCGTCCACGCCATGCCGCTGTCGAAGGGGATCAGCGTGAGATCCAGATCGAACAGGGCCAGCTTGCCGGAGGCCATGTCACGCGCCGGCTGAAGCGGCCGCGGTCTGCAGCATCCGCGCCGGCAGCGCGCCTCGCAATGCGTTGCAGACGACGATGGCCTCGGCGCGCTGGAGATCGTCCCGCCGCAGGCTGCGCTCGATGGCGCCCCACGCCGGGTCTTCGAGCAGACAGGCGCGCATCACGCCCGGCAATGCGCCATCCGCCAGCGGCGGTGTGGCCCACCGGCCATCGAGCTTCAGGAACACCGACGTGCGGCCACCCTCGACCAGGCGGCCGTCGTTCGTGAAGAACAGGCTGTCGAAGGCACCGGCACGCTCGGCCGCGCGAACGCCTTCGTCGTAGCGCTGCCGCAGCGTGGTCTTGTGCGCGGCCAGCGGGTTGAAGTCGGGAAGGCGCTCGTCGGCCACCACCAGCGTGACCGCCTCGTGATCGAGGGGCGCAAGGGGCGCGTGCTGCAGTTGCAGGCTTCCGTCGTGGGACAGGGCCAGCCGTACGCGCCAGCGTCCCTCGGGTGCCAGGGTGCGGACGAGCTTCGACACGGTGTCCATGGCTTCTACCCGGTCGAACCGGAAACCCAGCGTGCGGGCGCTGTGCGCCATCCGCGCGAGATGACGATCGAGGTGGCGAATCACGGTGCTGCCGCCCTGCTCCGTCGCCGCGAGCATCGTCTCGAACAGCGCGAAGCCCGGGTCCAGGCCGGTCAGGAAACGCGCCTTGAGATGGCTCTCCGCAAACTCGTCGTCCGCCCGGCTGTCGGCCACGATGCCGGCGCCGATGCCGAGTCGGGCGGGCCGCAGGCCGCGCACTTCGTGGCCCAGGGTCAGCGTGCGGATCGCCACCGAGAGACAGAAATCGCCGACGCGCGCATCGCCCTGCGGTGCATCCATCCACCCGATGGCGCCGCAATAGAGGCCACGGGGCGTCGTCTCCAACCCGGCGATCAACTGCATCGTGTGGTGCTTGGGCGCGCCGGTGATCGAGCCGCACGGGAACGCAGCGCGCAGCACGTCCGGGAAGCCGACCTCCGGCTTCAGGCGGGCCTGCACGGTGGAGGTCATCTGGAACAGCGTGTTGTAGGGCTCGATCGAGAACAGCTTCGACACCGCCACGCTGCCGATCTGCGCGAGCCGGCCCAGGTCGTTGCGCAGAAGGTCGACGATCATCACGTTCTCGGCCCGGTTCTTGACGTCGATCGACAGCATGCGCGCGGTCTCGCTGTCGCCTTCCGCGCCCTGCACGCGGCAGGCCGTGCCCTTCATGGGGCGGGCGGTGAGCATCCCGTTGTCATGGCGCAGGAAGAGTTCGGGCGAGCACGACAGCACGTGCGTCACCGCGTCGGCCGATCCGCAGCGCGCGGGCAAGGCGATGAAGGCGCCGTAGGACACGGGCTGGCGGTCCCGCAGCCGCCGGTACAGCGCCGCCGGCGACCCGTAGGCCTGCCCTTGCAGGCGGAAGGTGTAGTTCACCTGGTAGGTCTCGCCCGCCGCGATGGCCTCGTGGATTCGCGCGATCGCTTGCGTGAAGGCCGGCTCGTCCACCGAAGGCGCCAGGTCCATCACGCTGGAGGCGGGCACAGGCCCCGGTGCGAGACCTTCGAGCCAGTCGCCCACCTCGGCGGCCGAGAGTCGCGACAGGTCACGGAACATCAGCACGCGCAGCGCGGACGCGTCGTCCTCGCCGAGTCGCTCGTGACCCGCCTTCAGCAACTTGGCGCCCCATTCGTAGTCGATGAGCAGCACCGCGTGCAGCCCTGCGCGAAGGTCGGCATCCACCGGCGCCCACATGGCCGCGAGTCCGGCAGGATCGGTGCAATGGTGTTCGCGCACGAAGCCGCGATAGAGCCGGCTCGTCGGTTGCGCCGGGCTGGCCTGCCGGTCGTCGAGCAACGCGAAACAGTCTGTGGTCGAGGTTTTCACAGTGCGATTCTGGCCGCTATCGGACAACGATGATCTCGCCCCGGCCATCCACTGCCAAGTCCCCCAGGTGCCGTTCGATGCGCCTTGCGGCCAGCTCCGCGAAGGGGCCGCCGTGGCGTGCGAGATCGCGCGCCAGCAATTGCCAGAAGACGTCCGCCGCAGCGATCGCCGGAACGAAGGTTGCGGGAAAATCCGAGTCCGCCGGCCCGTTGGCAAACACCACGCTGCCCCGCCGCATGCCCCATCCCACATGCGCCCCCGCGCAACCGCCGATGGCAATGGTGCCTGCCACCAGGCGCGACGCCAGGAAGTCGCCGGCGTTGCCATGGACGATTGCGCTGCCACGCCGCATGCGGTCCCCGAAGCGGGCGCCGGCATGGCCCTTGACCACGAAGGTGCCGCCGCGCATGCCGTCCATGCTGCCCGGCAAGGTGCTGGCGGCGAAATCGTCCACATCGCCTTGCACGGTGAAGGTGCCGCCTGCCATTTCGCATGCGGCCAGCAGCCCGGCGCCGCCTTCGACGACAAGATCGCCCGCGCTCATGCAGCCGCCGGCATAGTGGCCTACGTTGCCATCGACGCGGATGCGGCCGCCGGCCAACTGCCAGCCCACGCGATCGAAGCGCGACAGGTCGCCATCAAGCACGAGCGAATCGTCGGTTTCGTGCGGCTCGACCCGGAAGAATTCGGCCAGGGGACGCGTCGTGTTTCCGTAGCCCACCTGCACGCGCTCGACTTCGGCCGCCGACAGGCCAGAGAGCGCCATCGGCGTCACGCCGCGCAGGTCGACCCGAAGCGCGGGCGATACCTTGAGCGTCAATCGCCAGGCGCTCATGGACTTTCCTCCCCCAGCAGCTTGTGCAGGTGGAAATGAAACGGCCCGAGCTTGCCGCCGTAGTTGCCAGCCGAAATCCGCAGCAGCCCCCTTGCCGCACCGAAGGCGATGCCTGCCTGCATGCCCGCGCGCATAGCCGCGCCGACATCGGCTTCGGTCAGGCCGTCGATCACGATCTCCATCACGCAGCGCGTCTGCGGCGTCAGTTCGCTGTGGGCCACCAGGCCAAGAAGGCTCGGGCAGAACGCATCGTTGGTCGACGCGTTCAGCGCCGCGTACTTGCTGCCCACCTTCGAGCCCGAGCGCACCACCCCGCCGGGGAAAGGCATGATCACGTTCGGCAACGCCTTCATGGCAAGCACGGCTGCCTCCGCGACGGCCAGCGCGCTGTCGGTGTCTGTGCACAGGAGCAGCAGGTTGCCGCCGCCCACGCCTTTCACCACCGCCGTGCTTTCCTGCGCAACGAACTCCCCGTCCATCACCGGCACGCGCCAGTAGCGGATGCCGTCGATCACCTTCGAGATCTGCCAGCCATCGCCGAAGAAGCGCAGGTTCTGCCCCAGCGCGATCGCTTCCCCTTCGGCGATGCCGGCATAGACCGCCGTCGTCGGGCAGGTCAGCACGCATTGGCCGACACGCCGCTCGACCTGCTTGGCCAGTTCCTTGCCCGACATGGAGAAGATCAGCACGCTGAGGCCCGGGCGCCCGTCGGGGGTTTCCTCGGGTGCGAGCTCGCGTTCGATTGCGGCTTCGCATCCGCAGGCAATCACCGAGGTCGCCAAGCCGGTCGCCGACACCGCCGCGTGCCGCGCCCAGGCGGCGTTGTGCGCGGTGATGACGATGCGCGTGACCTTCATCGGAAAGGCCTCGGCGAAGGTGTCGTCGATCTGCACGCCGTTGCGGACCAGGGCCTCGCTCATGACGCGCCCTTGAAGCACGCCGCCGGCAGCAGTCGCCCGCCATTGCAGCA
Organism: Variovorax glacialis; assembly: GCF_051216375.1. NCBI lineage: Bacteria > Pseudomonadati > Pseudomonadota > Betaproteobacteria > Burkholderiales > Comamonadaceae > Variovorax > Variovorax glacialis. Next base: position 39,356 of record NZ_JBPJZT010000002.1, read on the forward strand.
ACGGCACAGCTCGTCGTGGCCGATCGCGATGTGGTCGAAGTTCACCGAGCCGTGCGACGCGAGATGCCGGCGCAAGGTCTTCTCGATGCCGCCGTCGTAGTCGGGCTCGACGAAGTGCGTGCCGCCGACCGGGACCGCGGTGATGCGCCCTCCCCGCGCCACCAGTTCGCCATCCTTGAAGACGCATTCGGGCGTAGAGAACATGGCTTCGCGGTCGGCCTGCTCGCGGTACACCGCGATGTCCGCCGCCGCACCCACGCCCAGGTGGCCGCGGTCGCGCAGGCCGAGCAGCCGTGCGGGTGCGGCGCGCGTCATGATGGCGATCTCCCGCAGGGTCAACTCGCGCGCGATGGAGCGCAACGCGCAGTTCGCCGCCACGTCCGGGTGCAGCTTCGCGAGTTGTTCCTCGCGGAAGCTGCGATCCATCAACAGGCGGATCAAATGGGGGTAGCTGGTGAACGGACCACCGTTGGGATGGTCGGTGGTCAGCACCACGCGCCACGGGTCGGTGACCAGCAGGAAGATCTCCAGGCCGATGACCCACTGCAGGGCGTTCACGTAGCTCTGCTCGCGATACTTGAAAGGAACGACGCCGCAACCGGCCTCGCATTCGATGTCGCTGCCGACCCACTTGCGCGGGCTTGCGAGCCCGGACTGCGCATGCTGGCGCATCGAGTCGGCCGAGGCCGTGACGGTCTGGCCGAACATGATCTGCCCCACGTCGATGCTGACGTTCGGATGGGCATTGACGGCCTCCGCGAGTTGCAGCGCCGCGGAAGAGAATTTCTTCGGCCCCTCGGTGCCGTAGGCGTGGAACTGCACATGCGTCAGGTGCGCAGGCAATCCCTCCAGCGCCTCGATGGTCTGCAGCGTCGATTCGATGTTGCCGGCCACGCCCAGGTTGCTGCCGTGGATGTGCAGCGGGTGCGGCACGCCGAGTTCGCGCAGGGCCCGCGCCAGCGTGTGCACCACCTGACGCGGCGTGACCTGCCAGTGGACATGGCGCTCGTCGACGTCCAGCTTGCGCTGGTTGAACTTGAATGCCGAGATGCCCGCAGGGTTGACCACCTTGACGCCCATCGCCTTGGTGGCGTGCATCGTCCAGGCCATGTAGTCGCGGATCGTCTCGAAGTTGCTTCCGGCCTCGCCGCCCCTGGCAAGCAGTTCGAGAAACAGCTCGTCGTTGCCGAGCATCACGTAGGCGCCGTGGTCGAGGATCGGCGTGTCGCCCATCTCCATGTGCGCCTGGCGCGCATTGCTCGCAATCATGGCCGGCTCGAAAGCCGCGGTGTAGCCCATCTCCACGTAGCGGTAGCCCGTCGCCAGCGTGCCGGGTGCGCAGCCGCCGCAGGAAGCCAGTTCGAGCGGATTGCCGGGGAGCGCGATCGGGTTGCCGTTGGCGCGATGGTCCTCGGGCATCAGCAGGCGCGCGAGATTGATCTTGCCGCCGCCGATGTGCGTATGCATGTCGATCCCGCCCGCCATGACGACGCAGCCGCTGGCGTCGATCTCGGTATCGACCGGGTCTCGCGCATCGAGCGATACGACGCGGCCGTCCTGCACGAACAGGTCGCGCACCGTGTCGGCAGGCTGGGTTGGATCGACGATGCGACCGCCGCGCAGGCGCAGGGTGCTCATGGGCGTTCCTTCGCACGCGAGTCCGACACGTGCCGCGTGATGATGCCGAGCACATCGGCCAACATTGGCAAGGTGTCGCGGTAGACCGGCACCAGCGGCAGCACCACGCCGCCATCGGCCCGGAACAGATGGCCGGCCGAACCGATGCCCGGCGTCGACACCGGAATGAAGACGCTGCCGGCACGCCCCGCCGAAGAAGCCAGGTCTGGATGCCCCAGCACCACGAGCGGCACTTGCGTCGCGGGCGGCGCGCACGTGGCGTCGAAGGTCGAGATCCACAGCAGGCCATCGACGGCCGCATCGGCCAGCAGCCGGTTGGCATCGAAGCAGAGCGGCTCGTGCTCCAGCCCGCCCGGACCGGCGCGCGAGCGAAGGGGCAGGCCCGAAAGCCAGGTGAACACCTGGTTGGCCGTGCCGGCTCCGTTGCCGCCGCCGAGCCACATCGCGGCCGCGCGCGTGGTGGCGTTCAGCGTCGCGACGATCTGATGGATGCGCTCGATGATCAGCGCGCCCTGCGCGGGCAAACGGCTCGTCTGGCCGACGATCACGGCATAGCGTGCGGCGCGCAAGCGCTCGGCCAGCGCAGCAAGCGCCGGAGGAACGTCGCGCACGGAGCGCCCGGCCGACACCGCCGAGAGCAATGCGAGCGTCGAGAAGAGGTCGCCGTGCAGGGGAACCATTCCGGTCGTGACGCCGCTGTGCTGGCCCAGGGTCGTCAGGTTCGCCGCATCGGCCGCCCCATCCCCCAGCAGCACGACATGCCGTTGCGGCACCAGGTCCACATCCCCCGGTCCGCAGCGCGCAAAGAACTCCGCAGCGTCGCCATCAGGCAGCGCCCCGATGCAGACGATGAGGTCGGCACGGGTGCGCACCTCGGCCAACGTGGTCGTGAAGCCGCCGCGATCCTGCAACGATCGCACGCCCTGCATCAGCACATCCCCACCGGCCGGATCGCAGATCGCACCTGTCTCGCAGGCCAGCCGATAGACGGCCCGGGCGCCCGCGACGTCGGTGCCCAGCCCACCGAACAGCGGCTGCAGGCTTGCGGCCAGGATGCGGGAAGCAGCCGCGACCGCGTCGGCCAGTGCTGCGGGCTGACCGTCCACCAAGGGTGTCGCGGAAGAAGGCGCGCCCGTGAACCTCGCGAGTCCGACGCGCGCGCTGGCGCACTCGCCCCCGGCCAGTTCCAGCGCTCCGGATGCGCCGGCCTGGACACTCAGGTTGTCGCAAAGCAACAGGCAGAAAGGACAGGTCCAGCGCACCGCACCGCTTTCCGTCGCCAGCAGGGATTCGGTCATCGTGCTGCTTCACGCAAGCGATGTGCCACTGCGCGCCACGACCACGCCCTCCGCCGTGCAATCGCGCGGCCATCAGAAGTGCAACACTGTGTGGCGCGCCGTGTTTCAGTTCTGGCCCGGGCGCACGCTTGAAGACGCGCAATGCGAAGCTATCGCGTTGGCACGAAACGTGATGCTGCAACGCCCATGATGCGAACCAACTTCGGCCTGGGTCAGCCGCGCACGCGGGGCAGCCCGCCGTCATGCAGCGCACTGGCCACCAGCCAGGCGCCAGCCCCCGCGTCGCTTGCCGCCTGCAGGTCATCGGGGTTGCGGATGCCGCCAGCACCGACCACGAAAGTCGTGGGCGATTTGCGACGCACGTCGGCCAGCGTCTCCAGGTCAGGGCCCGCGCCGGCGCCGACGCGTTCGAGCGTCATCACGATCACGCGCCGCGGCCACAGTTCAGGTGCGTTCCAGCACCCTGCCACGTCGAGGTGCTTGCCGTCGCGGCGGTCGAGCGACAGCACGCCTTGCACGTCCCCGTCGAAACAGCGCTCCAGCGCTTCGCGCGAGGCGAGCGATTCGCTGCCGAAGACCGGGACGACCTGTCCGCCGGCGTCGCCGAGGTCCCGCCTCAACGATTCCGCCGCGCCGGCATCGGCAAACCCGGCATCGAGCCAAAGTTCGAGCCCCGGCATGGCTTGCAGCAGCGTGCGCAACACCGCGGCCTGGCCCTGGCGCCCCAGCAGGGCATCGAGGTCGGCCACGTACAACTGGCGCGATGCGCAGTGCTCGCACAGGATCTTCGCCACCGTCACCGGATCGCTGCTGTTGCACAGCGGCGATTCGATGGGACGGTAGGACTGGCGGTCGCCGCGCACGGCACGCACCACCTGGCCCTGCATGAGGTCGATGACGGGAATGAGGTTCATGTCGTGAAGCGGATCTTTGTCTACGAGTACCTGAGCGGGGGCGGTGAGTCGGCCCCCGGCGAACTGCTGGTAATGGGCCAGTCGATGCGCAATGCCATCATGGCCGACTTGCTTCGCCTTGGAAACCTCGACGTCTCGGTCGCGACCTGCATCCTGGCCAACCGCGTGCCGGAACCGGCCCGGCCGGTCGCGCCGCGCAACGGCGAGCCGGCATTCGAATTCGTCCGGCGCCAGGCCCACGCGCATGACCTCACGTGGCTCGTCGCGCCGGAGACCGACGGCGTGCTGGCGCAACTGCAGCAATGCGTCGATCCCGAACGCTGGCTGGGCTGCGATGCCCCGGCGATCGAACTCGCGACGCGCAAGCGCTTGACGTTGGCGACCCTGGCCGAAGCCGGCATTGCCACGCCGCTGGCTCTCGCGCACGAGCCCGAGACCCGACGCTGGGTGGTCAAGCCGGACGACGGCGCCGGGGCCATGGATACGCGTCTGCATGGCGATCAGGCATCGGCGCTGCAGGACGGGTCGACGCGCTCGGCCGCCGGCCGCGTGATGACGATCGAGCCGTGGGTCGAAGGCGCGGCGCTCAGCCTGTCGCTGCTGTGCCGCCCGGAGGGATGCGAGCTGCTGAGCATCAACCGCCAGCACCTCGACATCGATGCGCAGGGCCTCCTGTCCTTTCGCGGCGTCGACGTGAACGTGATGCCCCTTGCCGATCCGCGTGCCGAGACGCTGCGCGCCTTCGCCGCGCGCGTTCACCGGGCCGTTCCGGGACTGCGGGGCTTCGTCGGCATCGACTTCGTGTGGCACGAACGGCGCGGCCCCGTGCTGATCGAGATCAACCCGCGGGTGACCTGCGCCTACGTCGGCCTCTCGCGCTCGCTGGGGCGCAACGTGGCAGGCGAAGTGATCGCGGCCTGCGAAAGCGAGCGGGCTTCCACGGGGGTGCATGCGCATGCCTGACCGCACCGTGATCGGCTGGGACATCGGCGGGGCGCACGCCAAGGCCTGCCTCCTTCGAGACGGCGAAGTCCTCGACGTGGCGCAATGGTCCTGCCCGCTGTGGCTGGGCATGGACCGGCTCGATGCCGTGCTGCATGCGGCACGAGAGCGCTGGGATGGGCTGCCGGCCGCGCAGCACGCGGTGACCATGACGGGCGAGATGGTCGACCTCTTTGCGGACCGGGAAGACGGCGTGCGCCGGATTGCAGCGGAGCTGACGCGCTCCCTGCCCGCGCCACACTCGGCACGCCTCGGCGCTGGCCCGGGTTCCGTCCACTTCTTCGCCGGCGACGCCGGCTGGTGCGGCGACGCCGACGTGCCGGACCTGTGGGACGCCATCGCTTCGGCCAACTGGCTCGCCACGGCACGCCACGCCGCGTTGCGCATCGGCACCGGCCTGCTGGTGGACATCGGCAGCACGACGACCGACCTGATCGCTTTCAAGGACGGGCACGTCCTGACCGGCAACCGCACCGACGCGCGACGCCTGGCCAGTGGCGAGCTGGTCTACCACGGCGTGGTGCGCACCCCGCTTTGCGCCGTGGCGCAGCGCATCGACTGGCGTGGAACGCCGCTCAACGTCATGAACGAATTCTTCGCGACCAGCGCCGACGTCTACCGCCTGACCGGCGAGCTGGACCCCGCCCACGATCTGCATGCAAGCGCCGACAACGCGGCCAAGGACCCGGACGCCACCCGGCAACGCCTGGCCCGAATGATCGGGCTCGACCGGCGCGACGGCTCGGCGGACGATTGGCTGGCCTTCGCGCGGGCCTGGCGCGCACGGCAGGTCGGCGTGCTGGGCAGCGAGATGCGCCGCGTGATGGAAGCGCACGACCTTCCGCGTGACACGGTGATCGTCAGTGCCGGCTGCGGCGACTTCCTGGTCCCGGATGTGGTGGCGAGCGCCAATGCGGACGGGCCCGGGCGCAAGCTCCGCCACCTCCGGTACGGCCGCGACGTCGCACGGGTCGCGGAGAACACGGGCGAAGACCGCGCCGCCGTACAGGCGTGGGCCCAGGTGTGCGCCCCCTGCGTCGCCGTCGCCACTCTGTTCGACATGGGCCCGTCCGTATGTGGATCGTGAAGATCGGCGGAAGTCTCAACGCGAGTCCTACGCTGCCGGCGTGGCTCGACCTGCTGGCCGAATGCGGCGGGGGCCGCGTGATCGTCGTCTGCGGTGGCGGCGCATTCGGCGATGAAGTGAGGCGCGCCCAGGCGCAGTGGCGCTTCAACGACCTCAACGCGCACAACATGGCGATCCTCGCGATGGCGCAGACGGCCTACCTGATGCACGGCCTGAACCCGGCCTTGCAGCTCACGCGAACCCGGTCGGACATCCACCGTGTGCTCCACAAGGGACAGACCGCCCTGTGGCTGCCGCTGGAACTGCAACGCAACCGATCGACCTCCCAGACCAACTGGGAGTTCACCTCCGACAGCATCGCACTCGATCTCGCGCATCGCCTGAATGCGGAACGGCTGGTGCTGGTCAAGTCCTGCGAGATCGATCCGAGATTGAGCCTGGCCCAACTGGGGGAGGTCGGTGTGGTCGACCGGGCCTTCGGGGCGCTGTCGGACGGCGCGGCCTTTCCGATCGACATCGTTCATTGCGAGGAAGTGGCGCGTGTTCGCTCGTTGCTCCTGGGTCACCTCCGGTTCGACGATCAATGATCCGGCGCGCCGCCTTCGGCGCCTTCCTGGCCGCGCATCAGCGTGACCAGGGCGCGAAGGCGTTCGGCGTCGAGCGCCGCGCTCCGGTCGCCCGCGCACACCGCCGTCCGGAAGCCGGCGAAGTCGGGCGCGAGGGCGCGCAACCGTTGCGCATGCTCGGCGCGAAGCGCGCCCGCCAGCCCGACCATCGTTCCGGTCGCGCGCACGGTGGCGATGAAGCGCTGCAGATCGTCCATCGGCACCGCATCGAACAGGCTGCCCGCCAGTTTGTCGAAGGTGTCGGCCATCACGCCGGGGAACCCCAGCGCGCACGCATACCTCGCATCGGCCGGTTCCAGGCCCTTGTCCGCGATGAAGACCGGCACGACGGGCCAGCCACTGACGGCCAGCGTGTCGAGCACCTCGCGCGCCTGCGGCGACCGCTCGACGCCGACCTTCACGTAGTCGACCCCGCACGCACCGACCGCATCCACGCGCTCGGCGATGTGGTCCAGGTCGTCCATCGACACGTCGCCAATGGTGGCGCTGATGGGCAAGCGGCTGCCGGCCCAGCGCAGCGCACCCACAATTTCGCGAATGGTGACGACCGGCAGGCCGCCCAATGCACCCAGGCCCGGCTCCTTGAGATCGATGAAGTCGACGCCCGCTTCGGCAGCCAGCAAGGCCTCGTCGACACTTCGAACGCTGACGAGCAGTTTCATGACGGTGCTTCCCGGGTGACATCGAGGGCCTTGGCCCTGTGGCGATTCACTGCGTCGACCAGCCAGCCCCAGGCTTCATGCTCCTCGGCACCGGCCGTCTTGTCGATGGCGATCTGGAGGTAGGCCATCTCGCTGTCCACCTTCTGCGGCGGCAGCATGTGCAGCCGGCTCACCAGCACGGCCCCTTCGATCACGGCCGCCTGCGCGCGGTTGAAGCCGGCGAAATTCGAATGGGCGACCTCGTGGACCCGCATCATGTGCAGCACCGGACGCTGCGCATCGTCGACCTGCTCGGCGAGCCTCAGTTCCACATGGCTCAAGGCGCCGCTCAGGCGCACGCCCGCGATCTTCTCGGCAGGCAGCGTCGGCCAGTCGCGCCGACCCGTCACGCAACCGGCGAAGACGCGGGTGTCGGTCACGATGTTCAGCACGGCGCAACCGGTCGCGCCGATGTTGTCGTAGGTGGTCGAAGGCTTGAACGGCATCAGCACGATCCGGTCGTCGCGGTAGCGCACGCCCATCGGCGCGACATGCGGCTTGCCATCGGCTGAGACCGTTGTCACGACGGTTTCGAAGATCACGTCGTTCATTTGAAGGGCTCGCCGGTTGTCTTTCGCACGGCCTTCGTCGTTCCCGGCGCGCACCATGCATCGGGGTCTTCGTCACGGCGGTCGACCGCGCAACCCCAGTCCAGCGGCTGATCCTGCACATAACGCTTGCCGAGCTTGTGCGCGATCTCGGCATGCGCCAGTTCCACCCCCATGTAGAAGGCATGCGCCGCATCGTCCTCGAGGCCAAGTTGCGGCCACAGCTCGAACGCGCCCAGCCCCTTGCGCAACCCGTCACGGTTGTAGACATGCAGGCCGCTCGTGGACACCTGCACGCGGAAGTTGGGGTCGCGCACCTGCGAGGCGGTGGCCGCGATCTCCTCGGGCGTGTCGAGGAACGGGCGCTTGGCATGCACCGTCATCAATGCATCGCTGAGGCCCTTGGGCAGCGTGCCGTGGTGGCGCGCGGCGTACATGATGCGCCGCGCCCAATCGGCTTCCTTCACCGCGCGGCGGGCGTGGTTGCTGACCTGCGTGGTCAATACTGCGGCCACGTCGAGCTCGGCGCAGATGCCGAACAGCAATGCGTTGATGCCGCTGGTGTCGGCCTCCGTCAGTTCGGTCAGGTTGCCCACGCCCATCATGATCGGCACCTCGGGAAAGCGCTCGCGCAGGCGGTGGTAGCGGACGATCGACCGGGTCATTCCGAACGGGATCGGGTCGAGGATCGAATCGGCGAGGAACGCCCTGCCCCGCCGCTGCATGATCTCGACGGCCTCGTGCAGCGAGGCTTCGTCGCTAGCGACGCGCGGGATCAGGATCGGTGTGGACGCGACTTCGTCGGCCACCCACAAGGTGTCGAGCGTCAGGCTCAGCAGGTAGTCGGCGCCGGCGCGGCCGCCGCGCAGCAGTTCGGCGGTGTCCACGGAATCGACGCTCACCCGGAAGCCTTCGGCCTTCAGGGCCTGGACGGCGTCTTCGAGATGATCGAACGCGGTCTCCGGCAGGCAGCCCAGGTCGATGACGTTGGCGCCGTCGGCACGCAGCTGCCCGGCCCGCGCGATGATGGCGGGCACGCTCAGGCGCGGCGCGTCGACGATCTCCGCGAAGATCGCGACCTCGTATTCGTCCAGGCTGACCGCCTTGGCGGCACGGTCGAAAAAGCGCGGCAGGTCCTTCACCTCCTCGGGTCCGCGCTGCACCGGAATGCCGAAGTGCGCGGACAACGCCTCCATGTCGCCGCGACAGCGCCCCGGCACGACGATGCGGTCGAAGCCAGCCGCCGCGGGGACCCGGCGGCGGATCATGTCGGCCGTCATCAGCCCGGCCACCTGCAAGCCCAGGTCTCGCACTTCCCACGTGAACGGGGCCGCCTCGATGCCGGCCAGCACCCGCTCCAGACTCGGCTGCGCGAGGTGCCCGGTCAGGAAGAGGATGTGTTCCATGCGCGAGAGATTTCCTTCAGTCGGAGGTCCAGTGCCGCTTCGAGCTCCGCCGACGAGGTGACGACCCGGCAGAAATCGATCGCGCGCAGGCGTTCCACGTTGTCGAGCTCGATGCGCCTCGGCCGCAGCGTGACCCAGTCGTGCGGCGATCGGGTCACGACCACCGGCTCGGTATCGCATGCAAACACGATGCCCGGTATGCCCCGCTTGCCGGCCTGCGCGAACATGTTGGTCGGCAGCGAGTCGCTGATGCCGTAAGCGCACTTGGCGACGGTGTTGCTGGTGGCCGGGGCGACGACGACGGTGTGATAGATGTCCTCGTAGAGCATGCCCACCGGCACGCCGCTGGCCGTCTTGTCGCGAAAGATGCGAAAGCGCGCCTTCAGCTCGTCGAGGTGCAGCCGGTAGATCTCCAGCACCTCCTCGCCGGCAGCCGAGAGGAACAGGTCGACATTCGGCAGTCGCGCGGCCAGCGCGAGGGCTTCGTCGAGAAAGTGACCGGACCCGGTCACGCACCAGGCGAAACGCGAACGCGGCTTGTCGCCCTCGGCCCGCGCGTCGTCAGGCGCAGCGTCGGCGGCGATGCTGCGCGATGCAGCTTCAGGATTCGGGCTCTGGATGGGAGACCTCAATCTGGAGCTTGTGGATCTTCCGGTAGAGCGTGTTCCGGCTGACGTCGAGCGCCTTAGCCACGTTGCTCACGTTCCAGCGGTACTGCTCGAGCATCTGCAGGAGCAATTGCCGCTCGTTGGTCTGGATCAGGTTGAGCTTGGTGCTGCCGGGCGCGTTGTCGGCGTGCCCTTCGCGCGCCGAGCCCGGCGCGGCCCCAGATGCCGGGGGATGCACGGGCGTGTCGGTGCGCTCGGCATTCATCCCGAGCATCAGTTCGCCGTCACGCGCCGGTTGGAGGTTGACCGCCATCGCGGGCAGATGGATGCGGGTGATCGGCCTGCCGTCGGCCAGCGCGGCCGCGGTCCGCAGCACGTGCCTCAACTGGCGGATGTTGCCGGGCCAGGCATGCGCCATGAGCAGGCGCTCCGCCTCGGGACTCAGCGATGCGTCCGAACCGCCTTCGGCCGCGAGCAGCGCGTGGATCAGTTCGAGCCTGTCGCTGCGTTCGCGCAACGCCGGCAACTGCACTTCGACGCCTGCGAGCCGGTAGTACAGGTCTTCGCGGAACCGGCCCTCACGCACCATGGCCGGCAGGTAGCGATGGCTGGCGCTGATGAGCTGGAAGTCGACCGCATGGCTTTCCTCGGTGCCCAGCGGCGTGACGCGCCGCTCGTCGAGCACGCGCAGGAGGCGCGACTGAAGCTCCAGCGGCATGTCGGCGATCTCGTCGAGGAACAGCGTGCCGCCGTCCGCCTGCAGCACCTTGCCGCGGCGGCCGGCACGCTGCGCGCCGGTGAATGCGCCGGCGCAATAGCCGAAGAGTTCGGATTCGATCAGGGCCTCGGGCAGGCTCGCGCAGTTGATCGCGACGAAGGGGCCCGACCCGCGCGGGCTGCCATCGTGCAGCGCATGCGCGAAGACTTCCTTGCCCGAGCCGGTTTCGCCGCAGACCAGGATCGGCGTGCCTCGCGCGATCACCCGCCGGCCGATTTCGAGTTGTTCGGCCAGCCGCGGATCCTCGAAGGTGCACGCGGGCGTCGCGCTGCGCAGTGCGGGCGTCGGACGAACCTTTGGACGGCTGATCGTCGCAAGCGACGAATCGCCCGTCGAGGAAGATGACGACGATGTCAACGCGGGGGACGGCGTGATTACCGCATCGGCGACGGAGGCGGGACGCCGCGCCACCGCGAAGAAGCGCAGCGCCGCGTCGGTCCCGTAGGTCACCACCGGGTGGAAGGACGACGAGGCGCTGCGCTGCAGCATGTCGGCGAGCGAAGTCTGGAACAGGTCCTCGATGCGTCGCGAGCGGATCTGGTCCATCGACTGCAGGCCGAGCTGGAACATGGCGCTGCGGTTGGCGGCAAGAATGCGGCCGTCGTCGTCCACCGCGAGCTTGCCTTCATGCAGCGTGTAGACGAACTCCGGCCGGCTGTGGAAATGCAACGGATGCGCATTGCGGAACTCGCGATCGATCAGGCGGTTCTCGATCATCCTTGCCGTCATCGACAACAGCACCAGCAGATGCTGCTGCATCAGGCTGGACCGGCTCGTCACATCGAGCGCGGCGACGATGTTGCCCGTGGGGTCGAACACGGGGACGGCCGAACAGGTGAGTTGCGTGAACTGCGTGAAGAAGTGATCGTCGCGGGACACGGTCACCGGGCCGGCTGCGGCCAGGCAGGTTCCCATTCCGTTGGTGCCTGCCTCTGTCTCGCTCCAGACGCCACCGGCACGCAGGCCCAGCGGCCCGACTTCGGCAGCGAACTCGGGCGACGCCACCATGTGCAGGATCACCCCATCGGTGTCGGTCAACAGCACGGCGATCTCGCTGTCGGCCAATTGCTGAAAGAGCGTGGTCATCTCGTAGCGCGCGCATTCGATCACGGCCGCATGCCTTGCGCGCCGCTCCTCGAGCGGTGTGCGCCCGATCACGTTCGGGTCGCGGGGCTTGTCCGGTCGCAGGTGGTACTGGTCGAGACAGCGGATCCATGAGCGCATCACCACATCGGTGGTCTGGTCCTGGAATCCGCCACGCACGATGTCCAGCACACGGTCCGCATGAGGATCCGCCGGCTTCGCGCCTTTTCGAAGGGTCAACGCCATCGATGTCTCCATGTGCGACTGGCCCGCCGGATGCGCGGTACCTGGAACGCACTGTATGTATGGCCCGCATTTTGCAGCTTGCATCCGCAGCGCGCAAAGATACTTTTTGCGACATCGCAGGCCCACACCAAGGAGCCGACTTGACCCCCGAGCAACACGCCGTGAGTTCCAGGCCCCTTGATTGGCCCCTTCCACAAGCGGATCTGTCCACCATGGACGTGATCTTCATCGAAGGCTTCACGGGCCAGACGGTCATCGGCATCCATGAGACGGAGTTGCATCGACCGCAGCCGCTGGTCATCGACGTGCACGCAGGCCTCGCCCGCTCGCGCGCTTGCGATACCGATCGCATCGTGGACACCATCGACTACGCGGCGGTCTGCGACCGCCTACGCCGCCTGCTGGTCGAGCACAAGCTTCAACTGCTCGAAGCCTTCGCCGAAACCATCGCCGACATCGTGATCGGCGAGTTCGGCGCAACGTGGGTTCGCGTCAAAGTGGTCAAGCCGAAGAAGTTCGTCGACGTCGCAGCGGTCGGCGTGCAGATCGAGCGCAGACGCCCCCCCGCGGAAGAGCACATCTCCCGCGGAGGGGCCGTATTGCGCCTGATCGGCTCAGGCATGGTCCCCGGCTAGAGAAGCAACGCCCGGAACCCCGGCCCCTTCCAGAAACACCGCGGAACCGGCTTCGCCGGGCCGCAGGTGTTGCCCCCTGAAAGGGGGTGGAGAGCGACACGAAGTGCGCGAGCCTGGGGGTGAGTCAGGAATGCGCAGCGAAGGGGTGGGCGGCGCTGCCTTTTTTGGAGACTACTTCGGCAGCGGTTGGCGAACCCGCGACGGCGCGCTGGATCGCTTCCTTGGTGGCCTGGTAGTTGTAGTCCTGGATCTTCGCGTCGTTCTCCGCGAGCCAGTGGATGAAGACGCCGACACACACGAACAGGTTGTCGGCTTCGGCGGCCGGGATCGTGCCGTCTTCGACGCAGTCGGCCACGGCCATGGCCACGGCGCGCTGGGCGGGGCCGAACATCTGCACGGCCTGCTTCGCGCCCTTGATCGTGACCTTGTTAAAGAGCACGGTCGACGGCTTGGTCAGCAGGTTGGGTGCAACGACGGCCAGCAGACAGGTGAAGCCGTCCTTCTGGTTGGTCAGGGCATTCGCGAACGCTGTTTCGGCAGGGCTGCCGCGCGGCCCGATGATCAGGTCGATGTGAGCAACTTCGTTACCCTCACCGACGAGCGACTCGCCGACCATCATGCGATCAATTTTTGCCATGGTTGTTAGTCTCCTGGATTGCGTTCTGGGCCAAAGGGACGCCGGCCTGCCGGCCGGCGCAATCCATCAGATATCACGTTCCGTGCCACCCGTGCCGCGCTAACTCGCGACCGGTCAGGACGGGCTCGTCAGGCCGGCGATCAGCAGGGCGGCCACGGTCAGATCCGCCGTGGTTCCGGGGTTGATCCCGCTGGCCTTGAGCGAGGCGTCCCAGGCTGCGAATTCCGGATCGACATCGAGTGCGCCTTCGCGGCGCGCGCGCACCCGCCATCCTTGCGCCGCAGTCATGACAATGTGTGCCACGGCCTCGCCATGAATCCGAACAATGTGTGAATCTGCAACGCTGCCCAGCAGCGCCAGGTAAAGCCGCTGGACCGCAGCGACGGTGGCGGCATCCGGCGCGGCGTCCGCCGACCTCCCCATCAGCGAAAACCCGATGCCGAGCGTCGGCAGGCCGAGGTCGAACAATGTGCCGTAGCCGTCGCGGTACTGGCGCGCGATGCTGTCGCGGTGTGCCGCGAGTGCCATGGCCTCGCGCAGGTCGACCGTGGGCGCGCGCCTGACGTCCTCGTCAGGTGCCGTTCCCAGGCCGCCCGGACTGGCACGGGCGATGGCCCGGAAGGCCGCCTGTGCATCGCGCAGATCGAGCGCGCCCAGCACGCCTTCGATGGCCTCGCGCAAGGCGGCCGGCGTCGTCGCCTCGGGCTGCAATTCGACGGCCCGCGCGATCGGCGCGCACAGCAGCAGGATGCCCAGGTTGGTGTTGCAACCCGCGGCGGCCCAGGTCGCATCGACCGCCGCCTCGATGCGCTCGCCCACCGATGCGCCGGGCGCGAACAGCGGCCCGGCCGCGGCCTTCGCGCTGGCGATGAAGTTGTCGGCCGTCATGCGATGCCCGGCCGACACCCGGCTGACGTTGCCCGGCTTGCGGACGGCCACGTCGAGCTCGCAGGCGCGCAGGAAGCACGCCTTCGCCCGATCTGTCGCGAGCTGGGGCATTTCCATGACATCCACGGTTCACGCCCTGCGAGAGACTGTCGAGGGCACGCCAGCCCGGGCGCTCGCAAGCTTGCGATCGAGCAGGTCGTCGACGATGCAGCGCGCGATGTCGAAGCCGGTCACGCGCTGGAGGCCCTGCCAGGCGGCTACGCCGTTGACTTCGATGACCTGGATGCCGCGCCGCGAAGGCATCAGGTCCACACCGGCGTAGTCCATGCCCAGCGCGAGCGCCGCGCCTTCGGCCAGTTCGGCCAGTTCGGGCGCCAGCTCCGCGGGTTCGCATCGCGCGCCCTGCGCGACGTTGTGGATCCAGTGACTGCTGACCCGACGCATGGCCGTGACGGCCCTCCCCCCGACCACCAGAACGCGCCAATCGAAGCCGGGCGTCGTCATCGCGGGAATGAAGCGCTGCAGGTACGCGAGCGAGCCGTAGGCAACATCGATGGCGGGCAGCGGGTGATGAACGCCGCCCACCTGCCCCACCAGCTGTAAGCCCTTGCCCTGCGAACCGAACAGCGGCTTCAGCACGAGCGCGTGGCCGGCAGCGCCCTCGCGGATCGCGATACGTTGCGCCTGCGCGAGCGATTCGGTCGCCCAGGTCGGCGGCGAGGCGATGCGCGCCGCATGCAGCAGCAGGCTCGTCATCGACTTGTCGACGCTGCGTTCGATCGCACGGGCATCGTTGTAGACCGGCACGCCGAGTTCGCGAAGCGCATGCAGCACGCCGAGGCGCTTCGTGACCTGTTCAAAGCTTCCGCTCGCGATGCCGCGCACCAGCACCGCGTCGGGCAGGTCGCGGCCGAAGCCGGGGATGACCAGG
Source organism: Variovorax glacialis (assembly GCF_051216375.1). Taxonomy (NCBI): domain Bacteria; kingdom Pseudomonadati; phylum Pseudomonadota; class Betaproteobacteria; order Burkholderiales; family Comamonadaceae; genus Variovorax; species Variovorax glacialis. The sequence continues at coordinate 54,382 of NZ_JBPJZT010000002.1, forward strand.
CCATGCCAGGCGGCCGTGGTGTCGATCCTGCAGTCCGCCAGATCGATGCAGCGGCCGACGCAGCCCCGCGCGCGGAGTGCCGCCTGGAGCCGGCGCGTGTGCCAGCCCGTCTTATCCGTCATGATGGCGACGTGCATCACGCTTCCTTGCGCCACAGGCCGAGCAGCAGCGCCATGTCCAGTCCGCCGGCGTGCCAGGTGTGGCCGCTGTCGACGTTGCTCACCCACACCTCGGCCGGTGCGAACAAGGCGCCGTCGATCTTGTAGAAGTCGTACCCGGCGGCCTTGAAGATGTCGGCGAACGAGCGGCCATGGTCGCTCGAATTGCGCGAGGGCAATTGCTTCGCCAGCGCGCGCGCCGCCGCGTCGTCGCCGCGCACGGTGAGGTGGACGCGGCCTCCGTAGAGGATCGCATCGTTGGTTCGCCCCATCGCTTCCACGCCATCAGGGCTGGGCGCGGGCAACGGCGCCGTGCCCGCGGCGCCCACGATGTTGCCGAGCGCGAAGCCCAGCTGGTGCGCCTTGTGCAGCGCCACCTCCAGCACGCGCGTCACGACCTGGGTGGTGCCGGTGAGGCTGGTCGTCGGCGTGAGGATCAGCGTCAGCCTTTCCGCGCTCAAATGGCAATCGCGCAAGAGCTTGTCGATGATCACCTGGGGCGGCGGCCGATCGACCTCCATGACGAGCACGCCCGCGTCCGCATGGTCGCGGTAGCCGAGTTCATCGAAGAGCGTTTCCTTGCCCGCGAGCGCGCGCGCCGGGCCCGAGCCGAGCGAGAAGAACTTCTTGCCCCCGGTTTCTTCCTTGCTGGCCGCGAGGCTCCAGCCGGCGTACTGGCTTCCCAGCAGGGCCAGCACCGGCTGCGCGCTGTGCACCTCGATCCAGGTGGGCCAGCCCTCCAGTCCGTCGGGGCGCAGGGTGACCTGGCCGAGCCCACCCATGCAGATCTCGCCCACCAGCAGGCCCGCGGCGACGCTGCCGACTGCGGCGATGCCCGCATCGACGATGCAGGGAGCGCCCTCGTCGCGGCGCACTTGCACGCCGAGCGCGTCGGCGTTGGCGAGCAGCCGCTCGACGAGCGGCCTGGCCAGTGCATTCACGCTGAGCGTGCATGCGGCCAGGGGCTTGGCGGCGGCGTCGGTCATGCACTGGCCTCCAGCGAACGATGCACGGCCTCTCGGCCCCGCTGCAGCAAGGCGCGCACGTGCTCGGCATCCGTTCCGCTGGCGCTCACGCTGCACAAGGGATCGCCGGCCTGGAAGGCGGTCGCACCGGCTGGCAAGTCGTGGCAGTCGGCGCGTGAGGCAAGGCGCTGCGTGGCGGGCTCATCCAGCCAGAGCCGACGCGGCGCGAAGACGACCTCGGTGCCTCGAACGATGTCGCTCGCACCCTGCAGGCGCGATGGCGGCAACTCACCCTGCGCACAGGCACGCACATGCGCGGCCACCGTGCCGGGACCGTAGAGCGCCATGGTGGCCGGCGGCCGCGGATTGACTTCGAGAACGTCGACGGCATCGCCATCGCGCATGAAGTCCAGGCTGCCAAGACCGCGCAGGGAAAAGCCAGCCGCCAGTGCGCGCAATGCGCCGGTGACGCGTTCCTCCACGCCGGCGGGCAAGGTCACCGGCCCTACCGAACCGCAGAACACGAAGGGCCGCCCTGCCAGGGGTCGCACGATGAGTTGATTGAAGCCCAGCACCGCGGCATCGCTCCCGTTGGCGATGAATGTCGCCGACATGGGCCTGCCCGGAACCTCGCGCTGGAAGTAGCGATGGGCGCTCGCGGTGTCGGACGCTGCGGCCCGACGGATGTGCCAGCCGCCGCAACCGTGCGCGTCCTTCACCAGCCAGCCGTCCGCATCGTCGGGTGCGGTCATCCGCACGGCCGGATGGGCAATGGATCGCGCGTCGAGGAAGCCGAAGAAGGTTTGCGGATCACGCACGCGCCGCATGGCATCCGCCTGCGTTCCGATCAGCGGCAGCAATGCCGCGCCGCGTTCCAGCAGATCGGGCCGGCCTTCGAAGCCGGCGCCCGCGATCCAGCCGGTCACACGCTGTCGCCGTGCGAGTGCCTCCAGCACGGTGAGCAGCCGGTCGCCATCGATGCTCAAGCTGGCAGGATCACCGATCGAATGCCACTCGACGCAGGCGCGACGTGTGTCTGCGTCGCCGAACAAGTCGAGCGCGGCGACCTCTAAGCCGTCGGCAACGGCGGATTCGGCCAGCATCCGCGCGGAGATCGAAACCACGGCCAGTGCTGTCATGGCGGGTGACCGGTTCAATCAAGTCGCCTTTTCCGCAATGAAGGCGCGCGCGGTGGCAAACGCTTCCTTGAAACTCAGCACCACGGGCGCCTCGGCGTCATGCATCTGCACCAGGAGCCGTTGCTGGGTCTGGTACTTGACGTTGCCGATCGCCAATGCACCGACGCCTACCGCCGCAGTCCCCGGCAAGGGCTTGGCGTTGTCCATCGCGCCGACGCCGGCGATGCCTTCCGGCGGCACCGCGTTCACATCGGCCGCGACCTTGAGCTTCGTGGCGGAGGCCAGCATCTCGGCCGAGACGACCTGGACGCCGGCCGGCGCGCAGGCGAGCAGCACATCGGCGTCGGCGATCGATGCGAGCACCGCAGCCGGGTCACCGCCGCCCACGCCATGCAGTTCGACGCCGAAGCGCTTGCCGGTCTCGCCCGCCGTCGCCTCGGCCGCCGCGGTACCGCCCCGGCTGGAGAGAGACACCTGCGCGCCCGCCTGTGCCGCGATCACGCCCGCGATGCGGCCCACTGGCCCGGTGCCGCCGAGGACGACGACGCGCCGGCCATCCAGGCCCTGTGCATGCTGGCTGGCCAGCGCGGCCTCGACGCAGGCCACCATCGCGGCCGCGGTCGTATAGGCGCCGCTGGGGTCCGCCATCAGCGACACGACGAAGGGCTTGAACATCGACGCCTTCGCGCGATCGAGCATGTCGGCGGCCTGCAGTGCGTCCCGCCCGCCGATGAAGATGCCGGTGCGCAGCAGGCCCTTCGGACTGCGCGAGAAGATGGTGTCCTGCGTGAGCCCGGCGACGCCGTGGGCATCGACCTCGCAATAGGGCACGACGATCTGGTAGCCGGCGTCGGCGGCCATGTTGATGTCGAACGGGCTCATCTGCCGGCCCGGTGTGAACATGTGGAGGATGTAGGGGCGTTCCATGGAGACCACTCTGCGTTGAACTCAGGGCATGGGCACTTCGAGGCGCCGATCCAGCAGCGTGGCCCCGGTGTTCCGGCCGGAGACGATGCGCAGCGTCAGCGACGGCGCGATGAGGTTGGCGGCCAGCATGGCATCGATCGCGGCCTCTGCCCGCGCCTGCGAAGGGAGGACCGCGAATCCGGTCGGTCCCCAGGAGCTCTGGCCGATGGCGGCGATGTGCTCGGCACGGTGCTGCGACAGCCACCCGAGCAGGCGCCCCACCGCTTCACTGGTGAAGGGACGCCCACCCTGCGCAGGCGCGAAGTGCTCGCCGAGCACCTGCTGGATGCGCGTGATGCCGGCCGCGAAGGGCGCGAAATCGCCGGTGGCGGCGCCCGGCAGCACACGCATGAGCACCTGGTGGCAGATGTCGGCTGCGAGCGTACGGGACAAGGGCGGCAAGGCGGCGATGCGCTGCTTTTCCTCATCGCCCGACAAGCCCTTCTGCGCGCTGTCCTGCACGATCAGGACACGCCAGGCCTCTGGCAGCGGGATGCGCGACAACACCGGCGCAGGCGCGCCGTTCGGGCCCGGACCGCCGTCGACGATCAGCCCGCCGTGATCGAACCCTGCCACGCCGATGCCCGACCGCAGCCCGCGGCCCAGCCATTGCGCTAGCGTGACCGTGGGAACGCCGAGCCCATGCCACAAGGCGAACGCCCGGCCGACCGCCAATGCCAGTTGCGTCCCCGAACCGAATCCGGCATGCGCGGGCAGGACCTGCAGGAGCCGCAGATGCAGCGGCTCGGCGTGACCGCTGTGATCCCGCAGCAGCCGCAGGCAGGCGGCCGCTCTCTCGATTTCTGCCTGCTCCGCGGGTCCCCGCGCAGTGATCTGGTCGACGGGCGATGCGGTGATCTCCACCTCCGTCTCGAAGCCGTTGATCATCAGGCCGATGCTGCCGAAGCGGCGGCCCAGCGATGCGGCCGGGTCGAGAAAGCCAAGGTGCAGACGCCCGGGCGCGCACAGCGCGACGGTCGTCGGGCGATCGACGAAGCCGGGTTCGGGAATGTTTCGAGGTCGATCCATCGCGCTGTCGGCGTATTGAAGGTCAGGGGTCGTTCAGGACTTGCAAAGCAAGCTCTGTTCCGCTGCGCTTTCACCCACGGGCTCGTGCCCTGCCTTCGCGATGGGCCCCCGTCCTGTACCGACTTGGGGACACAGTGTCACCACGCGAGCCCTCGCGCGGCGGGTCAGTCGTACTTCAGATACTTGAAGCGCGGATCGTCCGGCGTGCCTTCGAGCGACGAGCCTTCGACGGTGGCGGGCTGCCACATCACGACGTCCTCGATCTTCCTGGCGAGCTCGAAGTCCTTCTCGGTGATGCCCTTGGCCGCGTGGTTCATCAGCTTGACGGTGACGAAGGCGTAGGACACCGTGAGGTCCGGGTGATGCCACGCCGCCTCCGCGAGGTGACCGACGGTGTTGACGACCATCAGCGTGCCTTTCCAGCCGCTGGTCTTGAACTTGCGACGAATCCAGCCGTCCTCGAAGTACCATTTCGGCAGCTCCTCGGCGAGCCGCGCGACGGTCTCTTCGGGCGTGAACACCTCGGAAGCAGACTGTTTGCGCCATTGGGTCATGTCGTCTCTTTCAAAGTGGCGATCATCGAATGCTATGCGCCATGGGCTGCCGCGTACATCGACCCCATGGATAGCCGTGATGGCGAGAGAGGAGTCCCCATGAGCCGCATTCCGAGCTTCGCGTACACCGCCGCGTCCACACTGACCGCGCTGCTGGTTCTGTTCGCCGCCATGCACGCCGCGAGCGCGGAGCTTTCGGTGGATCAGGTCAGGGCGGCGCTGAAGAACGCATCGCCGGCCGCGGTGGCGGACCTCTCGGGCAAGGACCTCTCTGACCTCGACCTGAGCAGGCTCGACTTCCGCAATGCCAACCTCAAGGGCACCAGCTTCTTCGGCAGCAAGCTCGTGCTGGCCGACTTTCGCGGCGCCACGCTGGAAGGCGCAAACCTCAACGGCGCCTGGCTGATGGGCACGGACTTCAGCGGCGCCAACCTGACGCGCGCAAGCCTGCTGTCGGTCGTCATCCTGGGAGGCGAAGTCCGAAAGATGCCCATCTTCAAGGGCGCCAACATGACCGGCGTCAAGATGATCGCGGATCTGCCGGGGGCCGACCTCTCCGGCGCCAACTTCAGCAACGCCGTCGTCGGCGTCAATATCAAGAACCAGGGGATGGGGCAGATGCGGACCGATCTCGCCAGCGCCAACCTCGCGGGCGCGACACTGGCGGGGGCCGACTTCAACCGGTCGTTGATGGCGTTCTGCAATCTCAAGGGCGGCAATCTGCGCGGCGCGAATTTCTTTCGCGTCAAGCTGGGAGGCGCCGATCTCACGGGTGCTGACGTGACCGGCGCCGATTTCACCGAGGCCGACCTCGACGGGACGATCTTCCGCGACGTGAAGGGTTTCGCCGAGGCCAAGGGGCTCGACCGCGCGACGAACTTCGACAAGATCGTTCGGTGACCGCAGGCGCATGCCCATCGGCGACCGCTTGAGAGCATGGGCCAGGCGCATCAAGCGCGATGGCCTGACGCTCTGGTTCGCGGGCCGGCATTCGCGGACGCCGTGGTACGCCAAGGCCCTGGGCCTGTTCGTCGTCGCCTATGCGCTGAGCCCCATCGACCTGATCCCCGACTTCATCCCGGTGCTGGGCTACGTCGATGATGTCCTGCTGCTGCCCGGCCTGATCTGGCTCGCCATCCGGCTCCTGCCCCCGGATGTCTTGGCGGAATGCCGCCTGCAGGCGGACGAGTGGATGCGAACGCAGGGCTCGAAGCCACGCAGCCGGGCCGGCGCAGTGTTCGTCGTGGCGCTGTGGCTGGCGATCGGCGTGGCGGCGTGGTTCTGGCTCGCGCCGCGCTTGTAGGCCGGCCCGTCCACGTACGTGGACTTAGGTGGCCGCCGGGATGGCGGGTCCGGGGCTTTCCTTCAAGAATCGGCGCCACGGGGCCATGGATACCCCGCCTACACGATCGGGCCAGAAGCATGAAAAAGTTCTTCAAGATCATCGGCGTGCTGGTGGTGATAGGCGCGGTCATCGGGGGCGCGCTCTACGTCATGTTCCCGATCCAGATGACCACGTATGGCGGCCTGGGAATCAACGTTCTCAGGTCGATGGGTGCGCCTGCGGGCACGTTGACGCTCGAATCGAACCCCGCGTACAAGGCGCCCGTGGCCGCGGCTCCGCCACCGCCCGCCGACGCGGCATGGCCGAACGCCGCGGCGGGCGACTGGCCAAGCTACAACCGGACGCCGACGTCGCAACGCTACTCGCCCCTCAACGAGATCAATACGAACAACGTCGGGGACCTCAAGGTCCTGTGCACCTACGACCTCGGCATCTACACCGCCTTCGAATCCGGCCTGATCATGGTGAACAACGCCCTGATCGGCACCAGCGAGTTCGACATCTTCTCCATCAATCCGTCCACGTGCGCCGAGAACTGGCGCACGCACCTGGACTACCCCGGCGCGCTGCTGCCAGCCAACCGCGGCGCCGCCTACCTGGACGGCATGTTGTTTCGCGGCACCCAGGACGGCCGGGTGCTGGCCTTCGATTTCAAGACCGGCAAGCAGGTGTGGGAGACATCCATCGCCGACCCGAAACGTGGCGAGTCGGTGCCGTCGGCGCCGATCGCCTTTGACGGCCTCGTCTACGTCGGCAATGCCGGCGGCGACTACAAGGGCGGCAAGGGCAAGGTCTACGCGCTCGACGGAAAGACGGGCAAGGTCGTCTGGCAGTTCTTCCTCGTTCCCAAGAGCCAGGACGACGTCGCCCGAGGCCCCCTGGGCAAGTCGCCGCTCGACAATTCGACCTGGAACAACGCGCCCGGCATACCCATCAGCGGCGGCGGGACCTGGACCTCGTACACGCTGGACATCAAGAACGGCCTGCTGTACGTGCCGGGCGGTAATCCGGCGCCGGACTTCGCATCGGGCGCGCGCGAAGGGTCCAATCTCTATACCGACTCGGTCGTGGTGCTCGACGCGAAGACGGGCGACTACAAGAACAGCTTCAAGGTCGTGAAGAAGGACTGGCATGACTGGGATGTCTCCAGCCCGCCGATCCTGCACCAGACGCTGGGCGGCAAGCAACTCATGACGGTCGCACCGAAGGATGGGCACCTCTATGGCTACGACCTCGCCACGAACAGCCAGCTCTACCGCATGCCGGTCACCACGGTCGAGAACGTGGATGGCGCCTTCGCGACGGGCCAGAACGTTCGCTTCTGTCCCGGTCCGGTCGGCGGCACCGAATGGAACACGCCCGGCTTCGATCCGACCACGAACCTCATCATCACGGGCACGGTCGACTGGTGCGACACCGTGAAGATCAAGACGGACGAGAAGATGCGGGCGGTGGCCATCGGCCAGCCCTGGACTGGGATCGCCTACCTCAACCCGATCAACATGTTCGGCAGGGAGGACCCTACCGACGGTCATTGGGCCGGATGGATCTATGCCAGCGACGCCGACACCGGCGTCTGGAAATGGCGCGTCAAGTCCAACTATCCGGTTGTCGCCGGCATCACGCCGACGGCCGGCGGCCTCGTGTTCTTCGCCGACCTCGGCGGCAATTTCTATGCGCTGGACGCCGCCACCGGCCAGAAGCTCTGGGGCGGTCCGCTCGGGACCGGCGCCGGCATCGCGGGCGGCGTGATCACGTACACCGCGGATGGCGCGCAGAAAGTGGCGGTCGCCGATGGCTTTACCATGGTCGCCTGGCCGACGAAGCCGGCGCGCGCAAGGGTCGTCATTCTGGGCCTCGGCAATGCGGCGGCTAAAAAATGACACGTGATCACCATCTCCTCTTCCTCTAGCGCATCCCGGCCCTTCAGACCCGCATTCGCCGTCGTGGCGCTCTCGCTTGCCTGCCTTTCGGGCTGCGCTTCCCCGCCGCCCGCGACATCGACGCCGCCGCCTGCTCCAGCGGCGGCCACCCGGCCTGCACCGACGCCCCCTCCCCCACCCTCGACGCCGACACCCCAAGGCACGGATCCAGCCCAGTTCCAGGCGCAGTTCGCGCAATGGGTCGCGGCTTTCCGCGCCTCCGCGCGTGCGGAAGGCATCAGCGATGCGACGCTTCACGGGGCGTTCGACAACGTCCAGTACCTGCCACGCGTCATCGAACTGGATCGGGCACAGCCCGAGTTCACGCGCAGCGTCTGGGACTACCTCGACAGCACCGTGTCGCCCCAACGCGTCGCACTCGGCCAGGACAAGCTGCTGCAGGTGCGGGCCGAAGCCGATGCTGCTGCAAGGCGCTACGGCGTTCCGCCGAGCGTCGTGGTCGCGATCTGGGGCATGGAAAGCAACTATGGCGGCAACTACGGCAGCACGCCCACCATCGACGCATTGGCGACGCTCGGCTTCGAAGGGCGGCGGGAAGACTGGGCGCGCCGCGAACTGCTCGCCGCACTGAGGATCATCGACAAGGGCGACATCGACCGCGAGCACATGGTCGGGTCGTGGGCCGGCGCCATGGGCCAGACCCAGTTCCTGCCCTCGAACTTCCTGGCCTACGCCGTGGACGCCGACGGCGACGGACGGCGTGACATCTGGGGCAGCATGGCCGATGTGACGGCGTCGACCGCGAACTTCCTGTCGCGCTCGGGGTGGCAGGCCGACAAGCCCTGGGGCGTCGAGGTCCGCCTGCCGGCCGGCTTCGACTACGGGCGCGCCGATACGTCGGTGCGCCAGCCGTCCGCGCAATGGGCCGCCGACGGCGTGCGCACCATGGACGGCCGACCGCTGCCCGAGTTTGCCGACGGCACGATCCTGCTGCCTGCCGGCTATCGCGGGCCGGCTTTCCTGGTCGGGCCGAACTTCCGGGCCATCCTCCGCTACAACAATTCGACCAGCTACGCGCTCGCGGTCGGCCTCCTCTCGCAGCGCCTGACCGGCGGCCCTGACGTTCAGACGCCCTGGCCGCGCGATCTGGCCGTTCTCTCGCGGAGCCAGCTGCTCGAACTGCAATCGACGCTGAACCAGCGTGGCTTCGCCACCGGCGTGCCCGACGGCGTGATGGGCCCCGCCACCCGCGACGGAATCCGCCGCTACCAGCGCAGCGCCGGCCTGCCCGCGGACGGCTATCCCTCCGCGGAGCTGCTCCAGCGCCTTCAAAAACCCTGAGTCCGGCGATCGCGCGAAAACGAAAGCATTGCGGCCGTGACAAATTGCACTAGGGCGAAACTGTATCGAATTGTGTAATGCGGGTCGCACTGCCCCCTATTTCACGATTCCAAAGGAGCCCTTCGTGCGTATTTCCGCTGCCAGTCTCGCCCTCACCCTGACCCTGCTCGCCGGTTGCGCCACGCAGCCACCGACCGCCGCGAAGGACGTTTCGACCGTGAAGCTCGCGAACGGCATCCTGGTCAACGAAAAGGGGCTCACGCTCTACACCTTCGACAAGGACGCACCGAACAGCGGCCGCTCGGTCTGCAACGGCGACTGCGCCGTCAAGTGGCCGCCGGTCATGGCCGCCGAAGGCGCCAGGCCGGGGGGTGGCCTGTCGGTGATCACCCGCGACGACGGCCGCAAGCAATGGGCCTTCAAGGGCCAGCCGCTCTACACCTGGCCCGAGGACCAGGAGCCCGGCGACGTCTACGGCGACAACTACAACAAGGTCTGGCACGTCATCAAGACGAGCCAGCTCTGAGCGCATGCGCAAATCACTCGTCGCGCTGGCCGGCGCGCTTTTCTGCACGTTCTGTGCGGCCACGCCGCTGCAGGTCAGCGTCCTCGACAAGGACGGACAGCCCGTGGTCGATGCGGTCGTCGTCGTGGCGACCGCTTCGAAGGCCGCGCCGTCCCACCCGCTGCCCAGGGAAGTGACCATCAGCCAGGAAAAGATGCGCTTCGTTCCGGCCGTGACCCTCGTCCCCGTCGGCGCCAAGGCGCGCTTCGTCAACAACGATCCGTGGGAGCACCATGTGCGCGCTTCCGCCGCGGGCGTCGCGCAATTCGACGCCGGCCCGGGGGGCGGCTTCGAGCTGATGATCGCCGGCAAGCCCGAAGGCAAGCCGGGGAAGACCGCCGACGCCGTCTTCGACAAGGCCGGTGCCGTGTTGCTCGGCTGCCACCTGCACAACTCGATGCGCGGGCACGTCTACGTGAGCGATTCGCCCTGGGCGGCGCTGACCGGCACGGACGGCCTCGCCACGCTCGACGTTCCTGACGGCGCCGCATCGATCAAGGTGTGGCATGCCGACCAGCTCATCGACATCGCGCCAGTGCAGGTCATGCTCGGCGACGGCCCCGCCAAGGCCACGCTGCAGCTCAACGTGGTGCCGCGGCGCAAGCGGATCTGAGGCTGAGACGATGACCGAGCCTGGCGCCCTGCCCGACGAGGAACTGCTGGAGCGTGCGCACCAGTTGCGCCTGCTCGCGCTGCGCGGCCACCGGCAGGCGCGCGGGGCGGCCCATCAGCACGAGACCGAGGTGCGGCGCCGGTTCGGCCATCCGACGACGCTGCAAGCCACGCTCGAACCGGAACCCGTTCGTCGCCGGCCGTTCTGGCGCTTCTGGTAGCGCCTGCCGGCGCGTCGATCAGGCGCGCAGCAGCACGTTGAGTTGGTCGACGGTCTCCGCCCATTCGGCGTCCTCGCCGATTTCCTCGCGCAGGAACTGCGCCTGCCCGGGCGTCCAGAACGGCGCTTCGGCCAGGCGGATCTCGCCGGCCAGAGGTCGGTGCTGCGCGACGAAGGCATCGATGTCGGGCTGGGTGCTTGGCAGACCCAGTTGCCGGAACAGGTTGGGAAGGCTGTGTTCGGTGAGGTCCATGGGTCGATTCTCCACCCAAAGAAGCCCCCGGCGTTGTCCCCGCGCCCCGTGGACAGACTTGTGGACAACAGCATGCACAACGCAGGGAATTGGCTCCAGACTTGGCCTGCAACGCGATGCCTCGTAAACAGGCAGTCGGCTGTCCGTCGCGTTTTCGGTCGCAATCCCTACCACAACTCCGGTACGGATCCGGGATCGAAGCCGCCTATTGCATGTGCGCCAGGTCGCGGACATCGGAGCGCACCGCAGCCGGGTCCGCGCCTTGCAGCGGCAGGCTGATCAGCAGTTCCAGCCGCCGGCGCAAGGCGTACAGCATCTGAAGCGCCGCCTGATCGATCTGCCCGGGGCTGTCGAGCGCCGCGACGTCCGGAAAGGCCCAGAGCGCGGAGTCGGGCTGGCCCGGCCAGGAAGGCTGGGCCGGCAAGGTCGACTCGTCGAGCGTGATGATGAAGTTCGCGTGCGGCGAACTGGAGCGCGTCAGATCGTCCCAGCCGCGGGGTTGCAGCGGCGGCACGGGAATGCCCGCGCTGGCGAGGGCGGCGATCGCCGCGGGATGAATCTCCTCGCTGACGTGGGCCGGATGACCGCGGGAATAGGCGATGAAGCGACCCGCGCCGAGGTGCGCAAGGCAGGCCTGGGCAAGAACGCTGCGCAACGAGTTGCGTCGCGATACGAAAATCACCACGATGCGCTTTGCGACCATTGAAAACTGTTTGAAACGAACGACAGGACGTAGCGTAGAGGCGCGGAGGCCATTTCCGCAAGGTGCGCTACCCCCGAAATGACAAGGAGACGCCACGCAAAGACGGCTTTGCCGTCTTCGTCCATGGCTTCGCGGCCATTTCTCAAGGAAGCAATTCGATGAGCAAGGAACTGGACAGGTTGAGGCATCTCGTTGCGAAGATGCAGGTGCGCTATGGCGAATCGGATCCCGACGTGCAGCAATTGGTCGAGGATGTGAACGCGCTCGAGGTGCACGAGGCGAGGGAACGCCGGACATTCCAGGCGCAGGAAGCAACCCGGCGATGGGACCGCGGCGCGAGCCGGGTCCATGGCACGGGCCCCCGGGCGTCCTGAATTCTTCACCCGCACAGCGCCCCGGCTCATGCGCTGCGCGCATGCCGGTGACCGTGCCGTGCCCCAAGGAAACCCCATGCGGCGGAAAAAGACGCCTACCGAACGAATCCAGGTGACGGATCAGGTCGGGAAACTGCACGTCGTCGTGAAGTACTCCGAGTACCTCGAACCGGATCCGGGCGACAGCGCCCCGCCGGCCCCCGGCGAAGTCGCCTCCGAATACCGGCTTGCCACGGGGCGGATCGTCGACAAGACCGGCGACGACACCTTCGAGACCAGCGACGGCACGCTCCGGCTCAAGACCCTGTAGCCGATCTGTCGATCTTGCGACACTTGGCGCCATGACCCACCTCGACGCCAACCAGCTCGCACTCATCGACACCTGCGCCAGGGCCTCGCTCGAACTGCTGGAACGCAACCTCACCCCGCACGGCATCCTGGCGGCGAGCCGGACCGAAGCGGCCGTGGCGCGGCGCTACACGCGGATCTTCGGGCGCGACGCCGCGATCTGCGTGATGGCGATGTGCGGCAGCGGCGTGCCCGCGCTGGAAGAAGGCGCCGTGGCCAGCCTCGAAGCACTTGCCGCGCAACAGGCGGCCAATGGACAGATCCCCAAGTACGTCGACCCGGAAGGCCATGATGCCGACTTCTGGTATCTCGGCTGCATCGACGCCACCCTCTGGTGGCTGATCGCGGTGGACCACGTCCGTCGCCACGGCGGGGTCGGGGCCTCGCGCTGGAGCGATGGCGTCGCCCGTGCGATCCAGTGGCTGCTTGCGCAGGAGCACCAGACCTTCAGGCTGCTGCAGCAGAACGAGGCCAGCGACTGGGCGGACATCATGCCGCGCTCGGGCTATGTGCTCTACACCAATGCGCTGTGGTACGAGGTCAAGCGCCGCTTCGCGCTCGATGAGGCCGAGGCGACGCTGCACCACTTCAACCACCTGTTCAACCCGTTCCAGCGCGACCTGCCCGAATACCACCGGGCCCGCTTGCTGCGGCACTATGCGCGCCGCGGCCGGCGCGACCCCGGGCTGTACCTCAGCTTCGTCAATCTCTCGGTCGTCGGCGACGAGGGCGATGTGTTCGGCAACGTGCTGGCCATACAGAGCGGGCTGGCCGATTCCGCGATGGCGCGCCGCATCGTCAAGACCATCGTCGCGGCGAACGCCTCGGAGCCGTATCCGGTGCGGGTCACCCTGCATCCGCTGACTCGCCAGGACGCACTGTGGCGTCCGTACATGGCGCGCCACCAGCAGAACATCGTCCACCAGTACCACAACGGCGGCATCTGGCCCTTCGTCGGCGGCTTCTGGGTGATGGCGCTCGCCAAACTGGGTTTGCATGCGCGGGCCTGGAATGACCTGGCGCGCCTCGCGCAAGCGAACGAACTGGGCGATTGGCGCTTCACGGAATGGTTTCACGGGCGCACACTCGCGCCCATGGGAATGCCGGGACAGAGCTGGAACGCAGCGACTTTCCTGCTGGCCCGGCGCGCCTTGTCGGGCGAAGGAGCGGCATGGTGATGCAAGCAGCCCGCAAGTCATAGGGCGCGTGAGTTCCTGTCCGACACGGGGTCGCGCGCTTCGCACCTGCGATGGGTGGTATCGCCGGGCTAGAAAGAGGATTCCCTCCAAGGACAGCCGCCGTGAGTTTCTCATTCGACGACACCGATGCCTATCTCTTTCGCGAGGGAACGCATTCACGCCTTTACGACAGTCTCGGTGGCAGGCTAGCGCCTGACAAAGAGGGCGCTTCATTTGCCGTGTGGGCCCCCAACGCACGCTCGGTCTCGGTGATCGGCGAGTGGAACGGATGGGACGGTCACGCCGACCCGCTGACGCCGCGCGCCGATGCCACCGGCGTCTGGGAAGGCCGCAGCCCGCACGCGCGGCACGGCAACGCCTACAAGTTCCGGATCGTCTCGCAGAGCGGGCAGGTGCTCGAAAAGGCCGATCCGCTGGCCTTCTATTGCGAAACCCCGCCGGCCACCGCATCGCGCCTCTGGGCGCTCGACTACACCTGGGGCGACGACGCATGGATGCAGACCCGCGCGTCACGCAACAGCCTCGATGCGCCGGTCTCCGTCTACGAAGTGCATCCGGGCTCATGGCGCCGGGAGAACGGGCAGCCGCTGGACTATCGCGCGCTCGCCCATGCCCTGGCGGACTACGCGGTGTCGGTCGGCTTCACCCATGTCGAACTCATGCCGATCACCGAGCATCCGTTCTACGGCTCGTGGGGCTACCAGACCACGGGCTACTACGCGCCGACCGCGCGCTACGGCACGCCGCAGGATTTCATGTACTTCGTCGATCACCTGCACCAGCGGGGCGTCGGCGTGCTGCTCGACTGGGTGCCCTCGCATTTCCCGAACGACGCCCACGGGCTCGCGTCCTTCGACGGCACGCAGCTCTACGAGCATGCCGATCCGCGCCAGGGCTTTCATCCCGAATGGAACTCGGCGATCTTCAACTACGGCCGCGACGAGGTCCGCAGCTTCCTGATCTCCTCGGGCCTCTTCTGGCTCGACCAGTATCACGTCGACGGCCTGCGCGTGGATGCGGTGGCCTCGATGCTCTATCTCGACTATGCGCGCCGCGGCGGCGAATGGATCCCCAATCGCCATGGCGGCCGCGAAAACCTCGAGGCCGTCGGCTTTCTCCAGGAACTCAACCGGGCGGTCTATCGCGAGCATCCGGACACATTCACGGTGGCCGAGGAATCGACCGCCTGGCCGCAGGTCTCGCGTCCCACGGACATGGGCGGCCTCGGCTTCGGCATGAAATGGAACATGGGCTGGATGCACGACAGCCTGGCCTACATGCACGAGGACCCGGTCAACCGGCGCTACCACCACCACAAGCTGACCTTTTCGCTGGTCTACGCCTTCACCGAGAACTTCCTGCTGCCGCTCTCGCATGACGAGGTGGTCTACGGCAAGGGCTCGCTGATCAACAAGATGCCGGGCGACCCCTGGCAACAGTTCGCCAACCTGCGCTCGCTGCTCACCTACATGTGGGCGCATCCGGGCAAGAAGCTGCTCTTCATGGGTGGCGAGTTCGCGCAGCGCAGCGAATGGACACACGAAGGCCAGCTCGACTGGGCCGCGCTCGAATCGCACGACCACCGGGGCGTGCAACACCTCGTGGGCGAGCTCAATCGCCTCTATCGCGCCGAGCCGGCCCTGCACGAGCTCGACTTCTCCGCCGACGGCTTCCGGTGGCTCGAACCCAACGACCATGAGCAGAGCGTGCTCGCCTTCCTGCGCCGATCGCGCGCCGGCGACACCGTGCTCGTCGTCAGCAACATGACGCCAGTACCTCGCCAGAACTATTGCGTCGGCGTCCCGCACGGCGGAACATGGCACGAATTGCTCAACAGCGATGCCTCCGCATTCGGCGGCTCGGGGTGGGGCAACCTCGGCGCGGTGGAGGCCGCGCCGATGCGGTCGCACGGGCAGGCTCTCTCCGTCTGCCTGACGCTGCCGCCGCTGTCCACACTGTTCCTGAAAGCCGGGGATGCTTAGCCGACTCTTCGCCAGAAACGAAGCCGTCCCGACCGAGGCCACGCCGGCCCCGGACGGCAGGAGCCGCGCCGTCGTGGATGCGGTGCTGCCCGTGGTTGACGGCGGCCGGTTCGCCGTCAAGCGCGTGGCCGGCGAACCGGTGTGCATCACGGCGCATGTCTTCACCGACGGCCACGACGTGCCGCGCGTCATGCTGCACTGGTGGAAGGACGGCAGCGAACGCCGCCACGAGCAGCCGATGAAGCTGCGCTACAACGACGAATGGCTTGCCGAGTTCACGCCGCCCGTGCCGGGACGCTATGTCTACACGGTGTCCGCCTGGGTCGACGGCTTCGAGTCCTGGCGTCATGAGCTGATCCGGCGGGTCGATGCGGACGACATCCGCCTCGCCGCCCGCACCGGGGCACTGGAGATCAAGGCGGCGGCCGAACGGGCCGCCGGCGCGGATCGCGATGCGCTGGTCGAATGGGCGCGCTCCCTCGAGGAAGGCGCGGCCGATACCGCCATGCAGGCGACCGACCTCAAGGCCCTCGCGCTCGACGAAGGTTTCGCCGAGACGGCGGCCCGCTATCCGGACCGGCGACTCGAATCGCGCTTCGCCGCGGAACTTCCCCTCGTGGCGGATCGGGAGCGCGCGCGCTTCAGCACCTGGTACGAACTGTTCCCGCGCTCGGCCTCCGACACGCCCGGCGCGCACGGCACCTTCCGCGATGTCGAGAAGCGCCTGCCGCTGATCGCCGCGATGGGTTTCGACGTGCTGTACTTTCCGCCCATCCACCCGATCGGCCGCCTGCAGCGCAAGGGCCGCAACAACGCGCTCGTCACCGAGCCCGGCGACGTCGGCAGCCCCTGGGCCATCGGCGCGGCCGAGGGCGGACACAAGGACATCCTGCCGGAACTCGGCACGCCCGAGGACTTCCGGCACCTGATCGCCCAGGCCGCGACGCTGGGCATCGACATCGCCATGGACATCGCCTTCCAGTGCGCGCCTGACCACCCCTACGTGAAGGCGCATCCGCAGTGGTTCCGCTGGCGACCCGACAACAGCGTCCAGTACGCGGAGAACCCGCCGAAGAAGTACCAGGACATCTACCCCTTCAATTTCGAAAGCGAGGACTGGCAGGGGCTCTGGGCCGAACTCAAGTCCGTGTTCGACCACTGGATCGGCGAAGGGATCACCGTCTTCCGCGTCGACAACCCGCACACCAAGTCCTTTCCGTTCTGGGAGTGGGTCATCACAGAGATCAAGCGGTCGCATCCGCAGGTCATCTTCCTGGCGGAAGCCTTCACGCGGCCGAAGGTCATGCACCGACTGGCCAAGCTCGGCTACACGCAGTCGTACACCTACTTCACCTGGCGCAACACCAAGGAAGAGCTCACCGCGTACTTCACCGAACTGACGCAAGGCCCGGGCAAGGAGTACTTCCGCCCGAACGTGTGGCCCAACACACCCGACATCCTGCATGGTGCGTTGCAGACGGGCGAAGAGCCCGTGTTCAAGTCGCGCCTGGTCCTCGCCGCCACGCTCGCGGCGAGCTACGGAATGTACGGGCCTGCCTACGATCTCCTCGAATACAAGCCGCGCGGCCCGTCGAGCGAGGAGTACCTCGATTCCGAGAAGTACCAGCTCCGACATTGGGACTGGAGCGCCGAACAGGGCCTGCGCCCCTTCATCGCGCGCATCAATCAGATCCGCCGCGCCAACGAGGCGCTGCAGTCCGACCACACGCTCAAGTTCCTGGACATCGACAACGACCAGCTCATCGCCTACATGAAGACCTCGCCGGACGGCGACCGCGCCGTGGTGACCGTGGTCAATCTCGATCCCCACCACACGCAGATCGGCTGGCTGCATCTCGATCCCTTCGAGATCGGCCTGCCGGCGGATCGTCCCTTCCAGATGCACGACCTGCTGAGTGACCAGCGCTTCATGTGGCGCGGCACCCACCACTACATCGAGCTCGATCCGAACCGCCTGCCCGCCCACGTCATGGCCGTGCGCCGGCGCGTTCGTGACGAGCGTGACTTCGACTACTACGCATAGGGTCCGTGATTCATGAACGCTCCCCTGCCCGCACTCGCCCTCGAAACCACCGAGATCGACACTTCACAGGACCCCACGTGGTACCGCGATGCGGTCATCTACCAGGTCAACGTCAAGGCCTTCCTGGATTCGAACGACGACGGCATGGGGGACTTCAAGGGCCTGGCCAGCAAGCTGGACTACGTGAAGGACCTGGGCGTCAACACCATCTGGCTGATGCCCTTCTATCCGTCGCCATTGCGCGATGACGGCTACGACATCGCCGAGTACGAGGGCGTCCACAAGCAGTACGGCACGCTGGACGACTTCCGCGAGATGCTCAAGGAAGCGCACCGCCGCGAATTGCGCGTGATCACCGAGCTGGTCATCAACCACACCTCGAGCGAACACCCGTGGTTCCAGGCCGCACGCGCGGCGCCACCGGGCTCGCCCGAGCGCAACTTCTACGTGTGGAGCGACACCGACACGCTCTACTCGGGCACGCGCATCATCTTCACGGACACGGAGAAGTCCAACTGGACCTGGGATCCGGTCGCGAAGGCCTACTACTGGCACCGCTTCTTCAGCCACCAGCCCGACCTCAACTTCGACAATCCGGAAGTGCTGGAGGCGGTGTTCCGCACCATGCGCTTCTGGCTCGACATGGGCGTCGACGGCTTCCGGCTCGATGCCATCCCCTACCTGATCGAGCGGGACGGCACCACCAACGAGAACCTGCCCGAGACGCACGACGTCATCAAGAAGCTGCGGGCAGCGATCGACGCGAACTACAAGAACCGCTTCCTGCTCGCGGAAGCGAACATGTGGCCCGAAGACGTGCGCGGCTATTTCGGCGAGGGCGACGAATGCCACATGGCCTACCACTTCCCGCTGATGCCGCGCATGTACATGGCCATCGCGCAGGAAGACCGCGACCCGATCGTCGAGATCATGCAGCAGACGCCCGACATCCCCGACAACTGCCAGTGGGCGATCTTCCTGCGAAACCACGACGAGCTGACGTTGGAGATGGTGACCAACCGCGAGCGCGACTACATGTACACGACCTACGCGGCGGACATGCAGGCGCGCATCAACCTCGGCATCCGCCGCCGCCTCGCGCCGCTGATGGACAACGACAAGGACCGCATCAAGCTGATGAACAGCATGCTGCTGTCGATGCCCGGCTCGCCGATCATCTACTACGGTGACGAGATCGGCATGGGCGACAACGTCTTTGTCGGCGACCGCAACGGCGTGCGCACGCCGATGCAATGGAGCCCCGACCGCAACGCGGGCTTCTCGCGCGCCGATCCGCAGCGCCTGTACCTGCAGCCGATCATGGACGCGATGTACGGCTACGAGGCCGTCAACGTCGAGGCCCAGTTGCGCGACAAGAGTTCGCTGCTGCACTGGACGCGGCGCATGCTCGCCGTGCGCAAGACCAGCCGGGCCTTCGGACGCGGGCGACGCACTTTCCTCAAGCCGGGCAATCGCAAGATCCTCGCCTACCTGAGCGAGCATGACGGCGATGTGATCCTGTCGGTGTTCAACCTCTCGCGCGCGGCGCAGCCGGTCGAACTCGACCTGTCGGCGTTCAAGGGCCGGGTGCCGGTCGAGATGCTGGGGCGGACCTCCTTCCCGCCCATCGGCGAGCTGCCCTACCTGCTCACCCTGCCCTCGCATGGCTTCTATTGGTTCAGGCTCGCCGACGAGGCGCCAATGCCGAGCTGGCACCAGGAAGGCGTCGCCCTGCTGGACCGGCCGGTGCTGGTGCTCTTCGACGGCTGGACCAGCATGTTCAGGGACCGCGTCGTCCCATGGCGCATGGGCTTCGCCGACCGGCTGAGCAAGCAATTCGAGACCGACACCCTCCCGCCGCACATCGAGGCCCAGCGCTGGTACGCGACCAAGGGTTCGCGCATCGACCGCGCGCAACTCGGCGACAACGCGATCTGGCAGATCGACGGCTACAGCTGGATGCTGCCGCTGCTGTCGCTCAAGGGCCCGCCCGAGCCGGCGACCTACTTCATGCCGCTCGCGCTGGCGTGGGAGGACACCGACGAGGACCGCATGAAGGCGCTGCAGCCGGCGGCCATCGCCAAGGTCCGCCAGCAGGCGCACGTGGGCGTGATGGCCGATGCCTTCTTCGACGTGCCCTTCTGCCGCGCCTTCGTGCGCGCGATCGTTCGCGACACGAAACTGCCCACGGCCCGCGGCCAACTCCACTTCCGGCCCACGGCGCTCGGTCGCGAATTCCCGATCGAGGTGATCGACGATCTTCCGGTGGGCGCGCCGAGCCCGGTCAGCAGCAACACGGTCGTCACGCTCGGCGAGACGCTGTTCCTCAAGGGCTACCGGAACGTGCGCCCCGGCGTCAATCCGGAACTCGAGATGGGCCGCTTCCTCACCGAGGATGCCGGCTTCGTCCACGGCGTGCCGATCGCCGGCGCGCTCGAATACACCGGCACCGACGGCACGGTCATGACGCTTGCGCTCCTGCAGGCCTACGTGCCGAACCAGGGCGACGGCTGGGAATACACCCTCGGCTACCTCGAACGCGTGCTTGCCGAGATTCGCGATACCAACGGCCACCTGCCGCCCGACCCGCACGGCGCCTTCCTCGCGCTGATCCGCATCCTCGGCGCGCGCACCGCCGAACTCCACAACGCTCTCGGACTGCGCACGGGCAACGCGGCCTTCGACCCCGAGCCGATGACGGATGCCGACTTGCGCCACGTCCGCGAGACCGTGCGCGCCGAAGCCGTGGCAACCCTGCGGCAACTCGGCGAAGCCGACCTTTCCGCATTGCCCACCAGCGCGCGCGAGGACGCCGTCCGCCTCCACGGCATGGCCGAGGCCATCAACCGCTTCGTGGACAGCATGGCGCTTGAAGCCAAGGCCGCATGGCGCACGCGCTTCCATGGCGACTATCACCTCGGCCAGGTGCTGCTGACCCGCAACGACTTCGTGATCATCGATTTCGAAGGCGAGCCGGCCCGTCCGATCGAGGAGCGCCGCACCAAGCAGTCGCCGTTGCGCGATGTCGCCGGCATGCTGCGCTCGTTCAACTACGCGCGCTGGAGCGCCCTGCGCCGCGCCGCACAGAACGCCGACGAACTGATTCGCCTCGACACCGCCGCGAAGGGGTGGGAGCACGCGACGCGCGAAGCCTTCCTGGCAGGCTACAGCCAGGCGCTGGCGTCGGCGGCAGGCCCCATGGACATGCAATTGCTGGAACTCTTCGAACTGGAGAAGGCGTTCTACGAATTGCGCTACGAATTGAACAACCGCATCGACTGGGCGCCGGTCCCGCTGACCGGGATCCTCGCCCTGCTCGACCGCACCGCGGTTCGATGACGGCAACGCACAAGGCCATCCCGGAGGAATCACCCATGGAAAGCTTCTCTATCCATCTCGAGCCCTTGCGCGCCTTCCTGTTCCAGGTCGGCGCGCTGCTGCCGCGGCTGTTGTTCGCGGCGCTGGTCGTCTTCGCGGGCTGGCTGCTCGCCAAGGCGGTGCGCTTCACGGTGATCCGCGGCCTGCGCGCCATCAACTTCCATGTGCTCACCGAACGCTCCGGCATCGACAACTTCCTGCGGCAAGGCGGCATGGTGTCGGATTCGACGGTCGTCTTCGGCGCGCTGGCCTACTGGCTGGTGATCCTCATCTCGCTCGTCATCGCATTCAACGGCCTCGGCCTGAGCTACGTGACGGACCTGCTCGGGCGGGTGATGTGGTTCGTGCCGAACGTGTTCGTTGCGTTGATGGTGCTGGTCTTCGGCGCCTACTTCGCGAAGTTCGTCGGCGATGCCGTGAGCACCTACGGTCGCAACACCGGCGTGCAGGACTCGATGCTGCTTGGCAAGGTCGCGCAGTACGCCATCCTGCTCTTCGTGGTGCTCATCGCGCTCGACCAGATCAAGGTCGGCGGCGACATCGTGCGGCAGAGCTTCCTGATCATTCTCGCGGGCATCGTCTTCGCGCTGGCGCTGGCCTTCGGGCTCGCGGGCAAGGACTGGGCCGCGCGGCGGATCGAGGAATGGTGGCCGGGCGACCGGACGCCATCGCGCCCGGGGTTGCGCGATACGGCCGCGCCCAGCCCGGGCCTTCGTGACCAGCCACCGCCCGTCACGCGCCCGAACGTGGCCGCATGGCCGCCGCGCACCGACCGAGATCGGCCGCATCCGTGAGCAAACACAGCCCTGTCCGCCTGGACGCCGTATGGCCCGGCAAGCCCTACCCCCTCGGCGCCACCTGGGACGGTCAGGGCGTGAACTTCGCGATCTTCTCCAAGCATGCCGAAAAGGCCGAGCTGTGCCTGTTCGACGACAAGGGCCGGCACGAGCGGCAACGCATCACGCTGCGCGAGCGCACCAATGACGTGTGGCACTGCTACCTGCCCGAGGCACGCCCGGGCATGGCCTACGGCTACCGTGTCCACGGACGCTACAAGCCCGAGGAAGGCCATCGCTTCAATCCGCACAAGCTGCTGCTCGACCCCTACGCCAGGGACCTGATCGGCGAGCTGCGCTGGAGCGATGCGCTCTACGGCTATTCGGTCGGCAGCAAACGGCAGGACCTCTCCTTCGACCGCCGCGACAGCGCGGCCTTCATGCCCAAGGGCCGGGTGCTCGAGACCGCCTTCACCTGGGGCGATGACCGCCGGCCCGAGGTGCCCTGGCAGGACATGGTGATCTACGAGATGCACGTGCGCGGCTTCACGATGCGGCATCCCGGCATCCCGGAGCACCTGCGCGGCACCTACGCCGCGCTCGGCTGCGCGCCGGTCATCGACTACCTGCAGCGCATGGGCGTGACCACGCTCGAACTGCTGCCCGTGCACGCCTTCCTGAACGACCGCCACCTCGCCGACAAGGGCCTGCAGAACTACTGGGGCTACAACACGCTGGGCTACTTCGCGCCCGAGGTGCGCTACAGCGCCTCGGGCAAGGTGAAGGAGTTCAAGACGATGGTCAAGACCCTGCACTCCGCCGGCATCGAGGTGATCCTCGACGTGGTCTACAACCACACCTGCGAAGGCAACCATCTGGGCCCGACGCTCTCCATGCGCGGCGTGGACAACGCCTCCTACTACATCGCGAACGCCGCGCAGCCGCGCTACTACGACGACTTCACCGGCTGCGGCAACACCGTCAACCTCGAGCAGCCGCGCGCACTCCAGCTCGTGATGGACTCGCTGCGCTACTGGGCCGAGGAGATGCACGTCGACGGCTTCCGCTTCGACCTGGCCTCCGCGCTCGCACGCGAAGCGGGCAAGGTCGAGAACCTCGGCGGCTTCTTCGACGCGATCCGCCAGGACCCGACGCTCAACCGCGTCAAGCTGATCGCGGAACCCTGGGACCTCGGCCACGGCGGCTACCAGGTCGGCAACTTCCCGCCCGGCTGGGCGGAGTGGAACGACCGCTACCGCGACGGCATCCGGGGCTGGTGGAAGGGCGACGCGGGCGTGGCGGGCGACGTCGCGCACCGGCTCTCGGGCTCGCAGGATCTCTACGGATGGTCCGGCAAGGGGCCGCACGCCAGCATCAACTTCGTGACCGCGCACGACGGCTTCACGCTGCACGACCTGGTCTCCTACAACGACAAGCACAACGATGCGAACGGCGAAGACAACCGCGACGGCAACGACAACAACCGCTCGTGGAACTGCGGCGTCGAAGGGCCGACGGACGATCCGGAGATCATCACCCTGCGCGAACGCCAGAAGCGCAACTTCCTCGCGACACTGCTGCTGTCGCAGGGCGTGCCGATGCTGCTGGCCGGCGACGAACGCGGCCACACACAGCGCGGCAACAACAACGTCTACTGCCAGGACAACGAGCTGACGTGGCTCGACTGGACCTCGTCGCCCGAAGCCGATTCGCTGCAGGAGTTCGTCGCCCTGCTGATCCGCACGCGCCGACTCCATCCCTCGTTCCGGCGCCGCAGCTTCTTCCGCGGCCAGCCGGCGGGCGAAGGCGAGACCAAGGACGTGCTGTGGCTGCGGCCCGATGGCAACGAGATGACACCCCCCGACTGGGGCGAGCACGTCCGCTGCCTCGGCATGATGTTCTCGGGCACCGGGATCATCGACGTCGGCCCGCAGGGCGAAGCCCAGCAGGACGACGATTTCCTCCTGCTGCTCAACGCCTATCACGAGCCGCTTCCCTTCACCCTGCCGTCGCGCCCCGACGACCGCTGGACCCGACAGATCGACACGGCACGCGAAAGCGCGCCGTCGCTCCCCCTCACAGAGACCACCTATCAGCTGCAGTGCCGCTCGCTGGCGCTGCTGCGACGCAGTCTCGTCAAGCCATGAAACACATCCATTCGATGCCCTTCGGCGCGGAGGCGCTCGAAGGCGGGGGGGTCCGCTTCCGGATCTGGGCGCCTGACATGGCCGAGGTCACCCTCGAATGCCAGCAGGGCGCATCGTGGCAGACGGTCGTCATGCAGCACAGCGACGACGGCTGGCACGAGCAAGTGGTCCGCGAGGCCACCGCCGGGACGCGCTACCGCTTCCTGATGCACGATGGGCTCCGGGTTCCGGACCCGGCATCGCGCTGCAACCCCGACGATGTCCACGGTCCGAGCGAAGTGATCGATCCGCGCGCCTACGAATGGACGGACGACCACTGGAGCGGTCGCCCTTGGAAAGAGGCCGTCATCTACGAAATGCATGTCGGCGCCTTCACACCCGAGGGCACCTTCACCGCGGCGGCGCGCAAGCTCCCCGAACTCGCGGCACTCGGCATCACGGTGATCGAGATGATGCCGCTGGCGGACTTCCCCGGCCGCCGCAACTGGGGGTACGACGGCGTGCTCCCCTATGCGCCGGATGCCAGCTACGGCACGCCGGCGGCGCTCAAGGCCTTCGTCGACGCCGCGCACGGCCTGGGCCTGATGGTGCTGATCGACGTCGTCTACAACCACTTCGGCCCCGAAGGCAACTACCTGCACGCCTACTGCCCGCAGTTCTTCAACCCCGATCACCAGACACCCTGGGGCGCGGCCATCAACTTTGATGGAGCGCATGCGCGCACCGTGCGCGATTTCTTCGTGCACAACGCGCTGTACTGGGTCGAGGAATACCGCTTCGACGGCCTGCGCATGGATGCCATCCACGCTATCCGCGACGCGTCCGTTCCACCGATCGTCGAGGAGGTCTGCGCGGCACTGCGTCACGGACCGGGCCGGCTTCGCGAGGTGCATGTCGTCCTGGAGAACGACCTCAACGAAGCCCGCCGGCTGGAGCGGGACGAGGAAGGCACCGCGCTCGCCGGCACCGCGCAATGGAACGACGACCTGCACCATGCGGCGCACGTGCTGTTGACGGGCGAGTCCGACGGCTACTACGCCGACTACGCGCAACGGCCGCTTGAACAGTTCGGGCTTGCGCTGGCGCAGGGCTTCATCTACACCGGCCAGCCGTCGGCCTTTCGCGGCGGCGAGCCGCGGGGAGAACCTTGCGATCACCTGCCGCTCGCCGCCTTCGTCTCCTTCCTGCAGACCCACGACCAGGTCGGCAATCGCGCGCTCGGCGATCGCATCGATGCGCTGTCGGATGCGTCGCGCCTGATGGCGGCACGCGCCTGCGTACTGCTTTCACCGCACGCGCCGATGCTCTTCATGGGCGAGGAATACGGCGCCACCACGCCCTTCCAGTACTTCTGCGACTTCGGTCCGGAGTTGGCCGCGGCCGTCACTGCGGGACGCCGCGAAGAGTTCGGCGGGTTCGCGGCGTTTGCCGGCGACAAGTCCGCGATCCAGATCCCCGATCCGAACAGCGAAGCGACATTCGCGGCGTCGAAGCTCGATGCCTCCGAACAGGCCCTGCCTGCGCATGCGGAAGTCCTGCGGCAGGTTCGCGCACTGCTCCAGGTCCGGCATGCCGAGCTCGTGCCCCGCTTCGGGAACAACACCCGCATCCACCAATGGTCGTGCGAAGGCGATGCGCTGCGCATGGTCTGGCAATTCGACGAGGCACGCGACGGCGCAGCGCCGGCCTTGCTGCATGTCGTTGCCAACT
The DNA here is from genome assembly GCF_051216375.1 of Variovorax glacialis. NCBI lineage: Bacteria > Pseudomonadati > Pseudomonadota > Betaproteobacteria > Burkholderiales > Comamonadaceae > Variovorax > Variovorax glacialis. Next base: position 80,073 of record NZ_JBPJZT010000002.1, read on the forward strand.
TCGGCAGTGCCGACGCAGAGGTGGCATGGCCACCGGGTCGGGTGATCCACATGATGAGCGTCCGCCAGGACACTGCCGGCGAGGCCGCGCTCGTGCTGCCACCAGGCGGCGTGTGCGCCGCCATCGAGGAGCCATCGGATGCATGAGATGGGCCACGGCGATGGCGACGCTCTTCGGCAGCTGTGCGCGCGGTACGGCATTGCCACGGAGTTCGTCGACGCATTCGGCGAGCGGCACGTCGTCACGCCCGACGCGCTCGCGGCGCTGCTCCTCGACGCGGGCTTCGTCGCGCAAGGTGCGGATTTCGCAGCGGCCGAAGCGGATGCCGATCGCGAGCCATGGCTGCGCGCACTTCCACCGGTGCACGTGGTCGCTGCGGGTTCCGAGTCGTTCACGATCGACGTGCGCCTGCCGGCACATGTCGCGCATTTCAAGTGGCGCATGGTGGACGAGAGCGGCGCCTTCCACGAGAGCATCGTCGAGACGGCACGACTCCACGTCGCGCAACGCGTGCAGATCGACGGCGAAGACCTCGTGCGGTACAGCCTGCCGATCGCACTGGCGCTGCCCGAGGGCTACCACCGCCTGAGCATCGTCACCTTGCCGGGCGAGACCCTGGTCGTCTGCGCGCCGGACCGATGCCACGCACCGTCCGCCCTGGAAGGCGGTGCGCGCGTCTGGGGATTCACGCTTCAGCTCCACGGCCTTCGCTCGGGCCGCAACTGGGGCATCGGCGATTTCACCGACCTGTCCGAGTTCGTGGCGCGTGCCGCGCGCCAGGGCGCGGATGTCGTCGGACTCAATCCGCTGCACGCGCTCTTTCCGCACAACCCGGCGCATGCGAGTCCGTACAGCCCTTCGTCGCGTGCGCAGCTCAACGTGCTCTACATCGACGTCGAGGCGTTGAAGGACTTTGCGGATTGCGCAGCTGCCCGTGAGCGCGTGCGATCTACGGAGTTCCAGTCGCGACTGGATGCGCTGCGGACCAAGACGCTCGTCGACCACGCCGGCGTGGCAGCCGCCAAGCATGAAGTGCTCGGGCTGATGTATCGCCGGTTCCGCGAGCGAAACGATGCCGACCCCGAGGTTCGCGCCTTCGCACGGTTTCGCGAACGTGGCGGCGACGCGTTGACGCAGCATGCACTCTTCGAAGCGCTGCAGTCGCATTTCCATGCCGCGGATTCCAACGTCTGGGGCTGGCCGGTGTGGCCGGAGGAATACCGCGATCCGGCCTCGCAGGCCACGAAGCAGTTCGCGGTGGCGCACGCCGAGCGCATCGGCTACTTCGAATACCTGCAATGGCAGGCTGCGCGTCAGCTCGAAGCGGCCGGCGCGCGTTGCACCGCGCTCGGCATGGGCCTCGGCCTCTACCTGGACCTGGCCGTGTCGGTCGACCGGGCCGGCTCCGACGCCTGGCGCCATCGCAGCAGCTTCGCGCTCGACGCGCGCGTCGGCGCCCCGCCGGACGCCTTCAACGTCGAGGGCCAGGACTGGGGCCTGCCACCGCTTCGCCCGGACCGGTTGCGCGAATCGCACTACCGCGTCTTCATCGAGTCGCTGCGCGCCAACATGCGCGGCGCGGGCGCGATCCGCATCGACCACGTGATGATGCTGATGCGCCTGTTCTGGATTCCGGCCAAGGGCACGCCGCGCAACGGCGCCTACGTGCACTACCCCGTCGACGAGCTGTTCGCGATCCTCGCGCTCGAAAGCCGGCGCCACCGATGCCTGGTGATCGGAGAGGACCTCGGCACCGTGCCCGACACCATGCGCGAGACGCTGCGCCGCTATGGCGTGCTGTCTTACCGGCTCCTGTACTTCGAGCGGCATCACGATGGAAGCTTTCGTGCGCCGCACGAGTACCCGCGCGATGCCGTGGCGGCGGTCAGCACCCACGACCTGCCGACGCTCGCCGGATGGTGGACCGGCCGCGATCTGCAGGTACGCCATGAACTCGGACTCATCCCGGACGCCGGGAGCTTCGAGCACCAGCGTCGCGATCGCGAGGAAGAACGGCGCCGGCTGGTCGGGGCGATGCAGGGAAGCGACGCCGTGCCGATCGATCCGGCAAAGCCATCGCTCGAAGCATCCGACGTGGCAGCGATTCATGGCTTCCTGGCCGGCGCGCCTTCGAAAGTGATGATGGTGCAGCTGGAGGACGCGCTCGGCGAGATCGAGCAACCCAACCTGCCCGGCACGACCTTTCAGCACCCCAACTGGCGGCGCAAGTACAGGCAGCCGGTCGAGACGCTGTGGAATGACGAGACGGTGCGGGAGGTAGGAGCCGCCCTGGCGCGCGCCCGGCCCCACGAGGGCGAACGCGCGGAAGTGCGCAGGCGCCAGCTGTCGCGCGTGCCTCGGGCCACCTACCGGTTGCAGTTCCACAGGGGATTCGGCTTCGACGATGCCGCGCGCATCGTTCCTTATCTCGCCATGCTGGGCATCAGCCACGTCTATTGCTCGCCGATTCACCGCGCCCGCCCGGGCAGCATGCACGGCTACGACGTCGTGTCGCACGACGAAGTGAATCCGGAGCTGGGCGGAATGCCGGCCTTCGAGCGTTTCACGCTGACGCTGCAGCGCCACGGCATGAGCCAGCTCATCGACCTGGTGCCCAACCACATGGGCGTGCTCGGCACGGACAACCGGTGGTGGATGGACGTCCTGGCGAACGGCATGGCCTCGCGCCACGCCACCTACTTCGACATCCACTGGCAGTCCCCGACGCCGGGCCTGTCCGGCAAGGTGCTGCTCCCGGTGCTCGGCGACCACTACGGCGCCGTGCTCGACCGGGGCGAACTGCAACTGCGCTGGGACGCCGGTGCCGGCGAATTCACCGTCTGCTACTTCGACCATCGCTTTCCGCTGGCGCCCGGGACTTGCGCCGATCTCCTGGGCCGCGCGGCGGGCTCCGGAGACGAAGCCATTGCCCAAGTCGTCGAAGCGCTGAACGCACCTGCTCGCCGATCCGATCTGCACGCGCTGCTGGAGGCACAGTCTTATCGACTCGCCTACTGGCGCGCAGCGGCGGACGAGATCAACTATCGCCGCTTCTTCGACGTCAATGAACTCGCCGCGCTGCGCACCGAACGCCAGGAGGTATTCGAAGCCACGCACGCACTGGCCCTGGACCTGGCCGCGCGCGGATGGGTCGATGGCCTGCGCATCGACCACCCCGACGGCCTGCACGACCCGGCGCAGTACTTCGACCGCCTCCAGGACGGCTTCTGCGCGCGTGTCGGCGCCCACGGGCGTTCGGTCGATGCACAGGGCCGGCCCGAGCGCCCGCTGTATGTGGTCGCGGAAAAGATCGCGGCGCCGCATGAGGACGTGCCGGTTTCATGGGCCGTCCACGGCACCACCGGCTATCGCTTCGCCAATGTGGCCAATGCCGTGCTCGTCGAGAATCGCTCGGCCGATCGTCTCGGCAGGATCTGGCGCAACTTCACCGGCATGGCCGAGAGCTTCGACGAAATCGTCTACCGCGCGAAGCGCGAAGTCGCGCGCGGCACGCTCGCCTCGGACCTCGAAGTGCTCGCTTCCGCCTTGCTCGGCATTGCAAAGAGCCATCGCGCGACGCGCGACCACACGCTCAACACGCTGCGCGAGGTGATCGCGACCGTGGCGGCCTGCTTCACGGTCTATCGAACGTACAACGCCGAGGAAGCGACACCGCAGGATGTTCGCTACATCGACGAGGCCGTCGCTGCGGCGCGCGATCGGCTGAACCTGCCCGACCCCACCATCTTCGAGTTCGTGCGCGAGGCGCTGCTCGGCCTTCCGCCGGACGGCGCGACGCCCGAGACGAAGCGGGATACCGTTGCCTTTGCACGGCGCTTCCAGCAGTTCAGCGCGCCGGTGGCGGCCAAGGGCATGGAGGACACGGCGTTCTACCGCTACTTCCCGTTGAGTTCGCTCAACGAAGTGGGCGGCGAACCCGATCTCATCGGCATGACGCGTGCCGAGTTCCACGAGGCATCGGGCGACCGGCAACGCCGCTGGCCGCACACGATGCTGGCAACCTCCACGCACGACAACAAGCGCTCCGAGGACGTCCGGATGCGCATCGACGTGCTGTCGGAATGTCCTGCGCACTGGCGGCTGGCACTGCGGCGCTGGCGCCAGTTGAACGCGCCGCTGCGAGGCGTGGTCTCGCCGTCGCATGAATACCTGCTCTACCAGACGGTGCTCGGAACGCTGGGCGCCTCGGACGACGGTGCGGAAGCGCACGAGACCTATGTGACGCGCATCGTCAACTACATGCTGAAGGCTGCGCGCGAAGGCAAGGTCGGGACGAGCTGGATCCTTCCGAACCCGTCCTATGAAGAAGCGCTGGAGAACTTCGTGCGCGGCGTTCTTGCATCGTCGTCCGGGAACAGGGCCCTCACGGAATTGCGCCAGGGCGCGGCTTTCCTGGATCACTACGGGGCGCTCAACGGCATCAGCCTGACCTTGCTCAAGTACGGCTCGCCAGGCGTGCCGGACATCTACCAGGGCTGCGAACTCATCGATCGCAGCCTGGTTGACCCCGACAACCGCCGCGCGGTCGACTACGACCTGCGATTGCGGCGACTGCAGGAACTGCAGGCCTTCGCCAACCGGCCGGACCTGGCGACGACCGTGTCGGGACTTGCGGAAAAGGCCGCGGACGGGCGGGCCAAGCTGTGGGTCATCTGCCGGTTGCTGGCGCTGCGGGAGCAGGAGCCCGAACTGTTCCGCGAAGGCAGCTACGAGCCCCTGGAGGTGCGCGGCGCACGCGAACGCCATCTGGTCGCCTTCATGCGGCGCCACCAGGGTCGCGCCATCGTCGTACTCGTGGTGCGCCTGTTCGCCACGCTCGACATGGGAGCCTCGACCAGCTCGCCCTCTGCCGGCAATCAGTCTCCGTCGCCACTTTCGATCCCGTGGGACGACACCGAGGTGCTGCTGCCGCGGGGAGAACGCGAATGGCATTTCGAGGACTGCCTCACCGGGGTTTCATGCAGCGCCGCCGGCGGCCGTCTGGTCGTTGCGCCTCTTCTGCGCGCGTTTCCGGGCGCCGCTCTCGTCGCTCGCGACGTGGAGTAGTTGGCCGCGTCGTCAACCGTTTCGTCTGGCAAGCCGAGGACCGCGGCCGGCCACTCGCGGTGCAGTTTTTTCGTAGTAACAAAAAATTCTCAGGTCTTGATTTATTTGTTACTACAATCAATTGGTTTTCACGGTCATTGGAACCCCGACGTTCCAGCGCCTCGCCGCCGAAATCTGGTCCGAGGAAGAGTGGCTCGATTTCGTGCATGGATTGCTGCGAACGCAGGATCCGGAGACGTCATCAAAGGCACGGGCGGCCTGCGGAGGTCCGTTGGACACGTCCCGGCATGGGCAAGCGCGGCGGTGCGCGCGTGATCTATTTCAGCCGCAATGACCGAGGCGATCTGGTATTGCTGCTGGTGTATACGAAGGCCAAGCTCGACAACATTGCACCGGCCTTCCTGGTGAAGCTGACGGAGGCGATCAATGCGTAAGTCCAAAGACCCTGACGTGTTGCAGTTCGAGAAAGACCTGCTCAAGTCCATCGACGAAATGAAGCGCGGCGAACATGCCGCAGTGCATACGCCAGCACAGATCGCTGCGCGCAAGCGTGGCCGACCCGCCGGCAGCGTGAAGGCGGACGTCAAGGTGTCCACCACCATCCGCTTCGACGCGGACGTGCTGGCGGCGCTCAAGGCCTCCGGCCCGGGCTGGCAGACGCGCGCGAACGACGCCTTGCGAGCGGACATCCAGGCGGGCCGACTGTAACGACCGGCGCTGTAAGACTTTACCTACACGCACTGTCAAATTCCGCTGCCGGAAAAGCGCCGCCGCAAGCGTATCGCCACTGCTGCGACACACGACGGAGACAAGTGAAATGGCAGAGGCGATCTATTGTTTCGACACGGCGACGGTGAGGTTTGCGTTTCAGACGGATGACGGCGCGCGCGTAGTCGCCGCAATTGGCGAAGACCCGTTGCGCGACCTGTTCGGCGCGACCGGCGACGGTGAATCGCTGGTGGAGGCCTATGTCCGGAACGCCGACCTGATCGACGAACGTGCCCGGGAGCGTCACCGCAGCGGAGGCGGGCGGCCGGTGGTGCTCGAAACGCACGACTTCGAGCTGTCGGCGCACGAGTCGGGCTGAATTGCTTGCGGCAGCCGGGAAGGCTTCTCGCCTTCTCGTGATCGATCGTCCTACGCAGGGAGGACGACGGAGGCGTTGTGATGCTTGCCATCATGGGTGCGGCACTGCGACGGGTTCTCGATCTTCTGCAGACTGTGGCGTACGCGCGCGTCCAGTGCGAATGCATGCGACTGTCCGGTTCGCGATTCCCGCAAGCCGGCCCCCGACGATTCGACTACCAGCAGCGCATCGACCGAAGCGTCCGTGAACTGCATGCGCTGCAAGGCGGCATGAGCCCCGAGGAACGGTCGGCCGTTCGCCTGGGTCGCGCCCTCTTCCTCCAACTCCTCCTTGCAAGCGCGCCGCAGCGTCTCGACGCATGGTGCGACTCCGAAACGCTGGACACCATGCCCCCGTCGCATCTTCTCGAATGGGTGGCATACGACGACGAGCGCACGGAACTCGCCGAGGTCGAGAGCACCATGACACCGGAGGAGGCCGTGCTGTATGCCCGCGCGCGCATCCATCTGGCTTCGCAGGAATCCATATGAAAGCCGAGGGTGCCGACATGAAAAGCCTCCTGAGCGAAGTCACTGGATTCATGCCGCCGGAAGCCGCGCCGGCGACCGGAACGGCCGGCCACGTCATGGACTGGGTGATCGATCCGGCCAACTACTGCAGCGAGCACGAACGCATCACGCGGCGCGCGCTGGCCGAGCGCATTGCCGGGCTGAAAGGGCTGCACTATTTCGGCCCGGTGAGCCGTCGTCCGCCTCCCGTAGGCCCGCTGTATTTCGTGCCGAGCGACACGGTCGAATGCCATCGTGCCCATGCGATCGGCATTCGGAGTGACGACGACTTCTTCGGCGGGGCGGTGCCCTTCGGCTACGTGGCGACCAAGGCCATCAGCCATCGCCTGCACGAGGCAGGCGCCGACGGCCCGCGGGATTGGGTGGAGTCCTTTGCCCCGCGGATCGCCCGCTGCGTACTGCCCGGCTTTTCGGCCTTCAGCGAGGAAGACGCGCGTCGCGCGGGCCGATCGCTGCTTCGCGCCGGAGACGTGCGGGTCAAGCCCGTGCGAGCGACCGGCGGCAACGGGCAGACGGTCGTGCAGGATGAAGCCTCACTCGATCGAACGCTCGCCGGCGTGCCCGATGTGGCCACCCACGGCGTGGTCCTCGAGCGGAACCTGCGTTCACCTCGCACGCTCAGCATCGGGCAGGTGAAGGTGGGTGCGCTGACGATGAGCTATTACGGCCTCCAGCGGCTGACCCGCAACCATCACGGGCACTGGGTCTACGGAGGCTCCGACCTGACTGCCGTGCGCGGCGGGTTCGACGCGCTCGACAAGCTGCTGCTGAAGCCGTCGCTGCGTCTGGCCATCGACCAGGCCGCGGTCTATCACGCCGCGGTGGTCGACAGCTTCCCGGGCTTCATGGCTTCGCGCATCAACTACGACGTGGCCCAGGGCCAGGACGATTCGGGGATTTGGCATTCGGGCGTCCTGGAGCAGTCCTGGCGGGTCGGCGGCGCGACAGGGGCGGAAGTCGCCGCGCTCGAAGTCTTTAAGAGCCAGCCGGAACGCGCGCTGGTGCGCGCCTCGTGCTTCGAGGTCTTCGGCGAGACCGAGTTGCCGCCGGGCGCTTGCGTCAACTACAGCGGCCACGACCCCGAAGTGGGTCGGTTGACCAAGTACAGCTTCGTCGAAGCGCATGCCGACGCGGCATAAGCAGGTCGACATCGCCGTCGACGGGCAGCACATCGACGGGACGCTGGTCGCGGCATCGCATGCCGTGCCCGGCGTGTTGCTCGTGCACGGCTGGGACGGTAGCCAGGAGCAGTACAAGGCGCGCGCGCACGAGATCGCCGCCCTGGGTTGTGTCTGCCTCACTTTCGACTTGCGCGGGCATGCCCGCCACGCGGCCCAGAAGCAATCGGTGAGCCGGGAGGAAAACCTGCGCGACGTGCTCGCGGCGTATGACGTGCTGGTGCACCACCCGACGGTGGACCCGGAGTCGATCGCGATCGTCGGCAGCAGCTATGGCGGCTACCTGGCCGCCATTGCCACCACGCTGCGGCCCGTTCGCTGGCTGGCGCTCCGCGTGCCGGCCCTGTATCGCGATACGCAGTGGAATGTGCCCAAGGGCGAACTCAGCCGCAGCGATCTCGCGGAATACCGCCGGTCGATCGTCGCGCCACCTGACAACCGCGCGCTGGCCGCGTGCGCACAGTTTCGCGGCGATGCGCTGATCGTCGAATCGGAGCATGACAAGACGGTGCCGCACCCGGTGATTGAGAGCTACGTCGGCGCGTTCAAGCACGTCAGGTCGGTAACCTACCGCTGCATCGCGGGCGCGGACCATGCCTTGTCGGATGAACGAAGCCGGCAGGCCTACGGCATGCTCCTGGTCTCGTGGATGACGGAGATGACGCTCGGCGCGCGCGCCGCTACCGGACTGCTGCGCCCCGCACCGAACAGCCCGGCCTGATGGCCCGCGTCGGTGAAACCTTTTGTGCCACCTGAAACCTGGGGAACGCAGTCGAACGGGTCGCGGATCGAGACGCGGGCGGCACAAGCCCGTAGAGTGTCCTTGTTGGGTTTCCTGTGCGCCTCTCACGTAGGCAGTCGCAGCCTCTCGCAGGCAAATGCAGCACGATAAGGAAACCCAGGGCCCAGCGACTCAACCCCGCTGGGCCTCTTTGTTCATGTCGGCGGCGAGCCATTCGAGTGCATCGCGCGCCGTCGGTGCAATCCGGATCGAGCGGGCGAGCATGAGATTGAGCGGCTGGCCGAGGCCCTCGACCATCGCACCGGTCTCGACCTCCCTCACCTCGCCCACCGCATCCGCGCTGCAGGCGATCGCAGCGGAGACGCGATCGGCGTAGCTGCCTTCCGGCACGCCATAGCCGACCACCGGCTTTCCGAGCGCGACCGCGAATCCCACCTCGAACACCGTGCCCGAATCAGGCTCCTGCCCGCGAAAGCTCACCAGGTTGGCGATGACGCCATCGGCCTGCCGGATCATCTCGACATTGCCTTCGTAGATGGCTTGCGCCAGGTCGTGGGGGTCGGCGTGTGTCGCGAGGGATAAGTTCGTGTCCGTTGGCGCGAGCCCCTGCATGCCGAGCTGGGCGCAGTGCGCCTTGAGGGTCTGGAAGATTTCCTCCTGACCGCGGAAGAAGACATCGGGGCCTGCCAGATAGACGCGAGGCCGACGGTTGGGGGGTTTGGGGGGCGTCGAACTCATCGCAGGGATCGTACCGCCGCGAGCGACGTGGGCGCGCCCTCGATCGCGCCAAGCCTCAGCTCAGGGCGCCGGGCTCGCGCCATGCCGCGCGATGTGCTTCACGTACTTGTGCCAGGCTTCCTGGGCCGCCCTGGCGCTGGCCTTCGCCGCATCGACGGCCTGGTCGGGTGACGCCGCGCCGTCGTCCCTGAGAAACACCCGGAACGCTTCGTCGGCCGCACGCTGCGCTCGCCTCGCCAGTGCGTCGGCTCTTGTCGCTGCGGCCCGGAGCTGGGCGGCATCCTCGGTGATGGGTTCCATGAGTCCTCCGCGTACTAATAAGGTACTAGTTTTCGAGAGGTCAGTTTAGGGAGTTCAATCCCGTTGCGAAGGTGCCGGAAGCGATATGCGGGAAGCAATACGGCACGCTGACCCTGCGTCGGCGCGGGCCTACAACCTCAGCGCTATTGGCCCGCCGCGCAGCGACTCGACAGAATCCGGCGGATGGAACCGCTCCATTTTTCCGGCCGGCCCGGGCCGGATCCCACCGGGCTATTCGGACGACCACGAATGCGCGTCCCCGCGAATGAAAGGCGAGGTCCGGCACCGCAACCCGGCAAGGCGCCCGATGCGCCACCGCCGCCGTTGAGCCTGGAAGAAATCCGGATGGTGGCCAGCAGATGGCGCCGCGGCTGCGATGCGGACGAGCGCAAGCTCCGGGTCGCAGACGCGCTGGACGCATTGGCGGACCACCGCATGGGCGCGCTCGGCCCCAGACCGCCGAAGAAGACAGTGACCCAACGGATCTCCGAGCTGATGGGGCTCTAGCCTCCGACGCAAGCCCGGTCCCAACGCCACGAAACGCATGGCGGCCGGTCCCCCACAATGCGATGGTCTCCACCGCACAGGGAATCACGCATGACTTCTCCCGAACCAACGCGTCGACGTCAATGGCTCCAGGCGCTCGCGGCTGCGACCGTGCTGCCCGTCCTGCCGGGCATGGCGCTCGCGCAATCCCAGAGCGTGACGGGCAAGTTGCAGCCCGTGCCCGTGCCCGAGACGCCGCCGCTGGCGTCGTGGAACGACGGGCCGGCCAGGCAGGCGATCCTCGACTTCGTGCGCGTCACGACGGACGCCTCGAACGCGAACTTCGTCCCGCCGCCGGCGCGCATCGCGACCTTCGACCAGGACGGCACGCTGTGGGTCGAGCACCCGATGTACAGCCAGGTGATCTACTGCCTGGACCGGGTTCCGGATGTCGTCAGGGCCAAGCCCGCACTGGCCCGTGTCGAGCCTTTCAAGACGGTGCTCACCGGCAACATGGAAGCGATTGCGAAGCTTCCCCTGCCGCAGCTCGAGAAGATCCTGGCCGCGACATTGACGGGGATGAGCGTCGAAGAGTTCAACGCCGAAGCGACGAAGTGGATCGCGAGTGCGAAGGACAAGCGATGGAACCGGCCCTACACCGATCTGACCTACCTCCCGATGAAGGAAGTGATGCAGTACCTCCGCGCCAACGGCTACAAGACCTACATCGTGACCGGCGGCGGGCAGGACTTCGTGCGAACCTATTCAGAGGCCACCTACGGCGTTCCGCCCGAACAGGTCGTCGGCTCGGCCGGCGGCACGAGCTACGGCTACGCCAAGGACGGCAAACCCTTCCTGACCAAGCAACCCAAGCTGCTGCTGAACGATGACAACGCCGGCAAGCCGGAGGGCATCCACCTGATGATCGGCCGCCGGCCCTTCGCGTCCTTCGGCAACTCGACGGGCGACCGGCAGATGCTGGAGTACACCAAAGCGGGTGACGGCGCACGGCTCTCGATGCTGCTCCTGCACGACGATGCCACCCGCGAGTACGCCTACGGCCCGGCCCAGGGCCTGCCCGCCACCAAGGTCGGTGCGTTCCCGCAGGCGCTCTACGACGACGCGAAGAAGAATGGCTGGACCGTCATCAGCATGAAGGACGACTGGAAGCGGATCTTTTCGTTCGACACCTGAAGGGCAGCAGCTCCCTTGTATCAGTCGATTTCATTCCTCTCGTCGCGTGACTTCGGCATGGTTTTTGCAAACAAAGGCACTACCATCGATACGCAAGGGGGAATCGAGCATGCCGACGTTGATCGTGACGAAGAATGCAAGGGTCCGGCGCATGGTGCGACTGCTCGAAGGCGAGTTCAAGATCGGGCGCGGCCCGAGCAACCATCTGGTGCTGCCGGCAGGCACCGTCAGCAAGGCCCATGCGGTCCTCACCGCGCAAGGGCATTTCGTCACCCTTCACGACCTCCACAGCACCAACGGCACGCTCGTCAATGGCGATGACGTGTCGGTGCGTGCGCTGCTCGACAACGACATCATCCAGATCTGCGACTTCGAGATGCTCTTCCTCGACAGGGACCTGCTGTCGGCCGACATCATTCCGGATCCTCCGCCGGAGCCCGTCGTCGAGACCACCGAGACCGTCGAGACCGAGGCCGCGCCACTCGAGCCGCCCGTCGGGTTCGATGCCAGCGGCCACCGGATCGGCGGATCGCGTGGCGCGCGCTGGGTTGGAAATGGCGTGGCCTTCACACTTCCCGCGCAAGGCCGGGAACTCGACGCGCTGATCACCGATGACGCGCTGGCGTCCCATTTCGGTGCCTACGTGCACGCGGCGGATGGTGCAAGCCGTGCGGTCAGTGCGTACGAAGAAAATTACGTGGCGATCAACGTGGCCGCATGGTCACGCTACGACGTCACGCACCGCGAGCCGATCGTCGTCAGGACTTCGGACTTCTGAGTTGCACGACCCGGTGGAGCGGGTGTTCAGCCAGCGCCATCCGCGCGACGAAACAACGCGTTCAACTCGTCGCCCCGCGCCGCTTCGGCAAACGCGAAGCGACCGCTCTCGGCGATCTCGCGCGCGGCCCGCATGAAGCCGCCCCAGGCGGACCGTGCGAGCGCGCCGCCGACGCTGATGCGCCGCACCCCCATCGCCGCCACTTCCTGGAGTGTGAGTTCGCTCGCCGAGCCGATCAGCAGATTGACCGGCTTGGGTGCCACGGCGGCCACCACGGCGGTGATCTGCTCGCGGGTGCGGATGCCCGGCGCATACAGGCAGTCCGCGCCAGCTTCGGCGTAGGCCTGGAGCCTGGCGATGGTGTCCGCAAGGTCGGTGCGTCCGTACAGGAAGTTCTCGGCGCGCCCGACCAGCAGCGTGTCGCCGCCGGCCTCGTCGATGGCCGACCGGGCCGCGCGGAGCCTTTCGACGGCTTCGTCGACGTCGCGCACGGGATCGTCGAGGTTGCCCGTGGCGTCCTCGATCGAGAGCCCCGCGACGCCCGTCTCGATCGCCATCCGGACGCTGGCGGCGACGCCTTCGGGATCTGACGCGTAGCCGCTTTCGAAATCGGCATTGACGGGGAGGTCGGTGGCTTCGACCAGGGTGCGCAGGTGCGCCAGCACGGTGTCACGGGACACGCCGCCGTCGGGGAGCCCCAGCGACCAGGCATAGCCTGAGCTGGTGGATGCGAGCGCCTTGAAGCCCAGGCGCTGCAGCATCAGTGCGCTGCCGACGTCCCACGGATTGGGCAGTACGAAGCAGCCTTGCGTGTGAAGCGCACGGAAGGCCGAGCGCTTCTCTTGAACGGTGAGCGTCATCGAAGTCTCCTGACTGGGGTGGTTTCGCGTAGCACCATGATGTCAGATGCCTGCCGCACCTTTCGACTGACTCAAGTTTTCCGCGCCGGTGCCGATATTCGATCCAAAGCCGGAATCCAGACTGGAGATTGAAGAAACATGGCACTTGACCAAGGCTTGGCCGTTGTCCTGGGCGCAGCCGTGGGCGCCCTCGCCGGCATCATCGGATTCGCGATCGCCGGCTGGCGTCAATCGAAGCTCGCCGCGGAGAAGAGGTCGCGGGCGCGTGAAGACCAGGCGCGTTCGGATACCCGGAATGCGGTGGCGGCGCTCGCGAAGACGCTGGCATCGACGGCGCATTCGATGATGTGGGCTTCGTTCAAGGTGCTCACCGCCGGCAAGGCGAGCCACGAGACGCTCGCGTCGTTCGAGGTCGAGTTCCACGCCGAAGTGGCCGACCTAGTGGGCGCGCAGATGCATCTCGCCGCGCTCGACTTTGCCCTGTACGAGAAGGTCACGCCCTATGTCGGCCAGGCCATTGCCATGGGCGCCAGCACCTACGCCGCATTGAAGGCGGCGATGGAAAAGGCGCTCGATGCGGAGGATCAATTGCGAGCCTGCAACCAGGACGCGCTGAACCTGATCCGGGACGTGCCGAAGAAGGTGGCTGGCCTTCTGGGCGCTCAGGTGGGCGCGTAGGCAGCCCGACCTCCAGGCACGCCCGGCGGGCTGTGCAACGTAGTGTGTCCAGCGCCTTTGCGCGATACACGACCGTACGTCTTGTGCGCCAACGGGGGCCGCAGCGACGGAAGATTCGGGCATCCGACAACCCGAAGGAACTCACCATGACGATCCGATCCAGCGCACTGCTCCTGGGCGTGGGCCTTGCGGCCTCGTTCGCAGCCCTCACCTTCGCCGCGCCGCCGGACGGCGGCAACACGCCCGTGGCCGAGCAGCGCACGGCACCGGAGTTCCAGGGCATCGACACCTGGCTTAATTCCCAGCCGCTCAAGCTGGAGGACCTGCGCGGAAAGGTCGTGCTCGTCGACTTCTGGACCTACACCTGCATCAACTGCCTGAACCATCTTCCGTACGTCAAGGACTGGAATGCGAAGTACAAGGACAAGGGCCTCGTCGTCGTCGGCGTGCACACGCCGGAGTTCGCGTACGAGAAGTCGACGAAGAACGTGCAGGAAGCCATCCAGCGGCTGCAGATCCAGCACGCCGTCGCGCAGGACAACCGATACGCGACCTGGAAGGCGTTCAACAACCAGTACTGGCCCGCGGTGTACCTGATCGACAAGCAAGGGCGCATCGTGTACTCGCACTTCGGCGAAGGCAGCTACGGCGAAACCGAGAAGAAGATCCAGTCACTGCTCGCGCAACCCGCCGCCGCAGGCACCTGAAGCGGCCATGAAGAACCTGTGGTTCGCACTGCTGTTCTTCGCCGGCGGCTTCGCGCACGAGGTTCGCAATCCGGTGAGCTGCCAGTGCATCAGCTCGCGCCGGAACGAATTCAGTCCCGAGTCTCCACGGCCGACGCGAAGACGTAGCCTTCGCTCCGGACGGTCTTGATGTACCGCGGCTCGCGCGCATCGTCGCGCAGCCGCTGGCGCAGCCTGCTCACCAGCAGGTCGATCGAGCGCTCGAAGAGTTCCGCCTCGCGCCCCTGGCTCAGGCTCAGCAGCTGGTCGCGGCTCAGCACCTTCTGCGGATGGTCGAGAAAGATGCGCAGGAGGCGGTACTCCGCGCCGCTCAGCGCGACCATCGTGCCGCTCGCGTCGATCAGGTGCCGCTCGGTCGTGTCGACGCGCCAGTCGCCGAAGGCCAGCATGCGGGTGGTCTCGGTCGAATGCATGTTCGGCGGCAGCATGCGCGTGCGGCGCATCACGGCGCGAATCCGGGCCAGCAGTTCGCGGGCGGAAAAGGGCTTGGCCAGGTAGTCGTCGGCGCCCATCTCCAGGCCGAGGATGCGGTCGGCCTCCTCGCTGCGCGCGGTGAGCATGAGGATGGGGATCGCCTTGTACTTGCTCGTGCGCAGGTCGCGACACAGGGTGAGCCCGTCCTCGCCCGGCAGCATGAGGTCGAGGATGATCAGGTCGAAGGGCCCCGACTCTTCCAACGCCGCCCGCATGTGGCGCCCGGTCGGCACGGCGACGGCGCGCAGGCCGTTCTTCACCAGGTAGGTGGTCAGCAGCTCGCGGATCTCGCGGTCGTCGTCGACGATGAGGATATGGTCCGAGGGTCTTGTCGTCATGGCGGTGAGTCTGGAAGGCACTGCCCCTCAATGTAGTCCGCCTGCCGGGACAGTCTCGCGCTTTTGTATGCCCAGGTATCCGGGCCGGCGCACGCGACACTTTGTTTCGCGGTGGACGATCCGGAAGCAGAATGGCGACTCCTCGAAGGAGACCCCATGCTGGCCGCACCGGACGAAGCCATCCTGTTCATCGTCGTCGTCGTCACCTTCTTCTCGGTGCTCGAGATCGCGTTCCGGCTGGGTCGCCGGCACACCCGTCGCAGCGACGACATGTCCCGATCGCACATCAGCGCGCTTCAGGCGGCCCTGCTGGGGCTTCTGGCGCTGCTGCTCGGTTTCAATTTCGCGATGGCGGCCTCGCGTTTCGACACGCGCAAGACACTCATCCAGGAAGAAGTCAATGCGATCCGCACGAGCTATCTCCGGGCGCAGTTGCTGCCGCAGGCGCAACGGGAACGGGTCTCCGAACTGTTGAAGCACTATGTCGTGGCGCGCATCGACTTCATGCGGGCCGGCGTCGATCCGGCGCAGCTCGAGAAGACCAGCGCCACAACGGCGGAGATCGAGGCGCAACTCTGGGCATTGGCCGGCGCATCGTCGACCGAGGGTCAGGCCTCGCCCGCGAGGGTGCTGGTCATCCAGGCGCTCAACGACATGTTCAACGCGAACGAAAAGCGCCACGCCGCGCTGGACAACCATGTGCCGCAAACCGTGATCAGCCTCCTGGTAGCCGTCGCACTGGGTGCGCTGGGCTTCATCGCCTACGGCTACGGGCTGACGGGCCAGCGACGCCATGTGTCGACCGCCCTCTTCGCACTGCTGATCGCGATGGTGTTCACGATCATCATTGACATGGACCAGCCGCGCAGCGGCCTCATCCGCGTGAGCGAGGAAAGCATGGTCCGGCTCAGCGAAAACCTGGATCGCAAGACCGGGACGGAGAGCATTGAACGCTGAGCGTCGACGCTCCACGGTCCGGCGACCGCTCTTGGCTTGTATTGGTGTGTACGCGAGGGTCCCGCGCGGACACACTGGCATACACGCATTGCGCCGGACGGCGCTTCGGGGCCTATAACCTCGGGCATGCCCAATCCAGCAGACCCCGCAGCGAAGCCCGGCCCGGCCACCGGCTGGCGGCGGCTGGTCCCCCGCAGCCTGTTCTCGCGCGTCACGCTGATCATCGTCGTGGGACTGGTGATCGCGCAGGTGCTCACCTTCGCGTCGATCCGCTACGAGCGTGGCGTCGCGCTTCGGGAACTGATGATGAGCGGCATCGAGCGCGACATCGCGAGCTCGATCGCCATCCTGAACCGCCTGCCGGCCGACGAGCGCCAGAGCTGGCTGGAACGGCTGGAGCGCCGCAACTACCGGTTCATGCTCGGCGGCACCGTGACGGGACCGGCGCCCGACTCACCCGCGACACAGGAGTTCGCGGAAGCCATCGTCAGCGCGCTGAATCCCTTCGAAGTGGTCAAGGTCGCCCAGGTCGCCGAGCCGCAGGGGGCCCTGCAGATCCAGGTGCGGCTGGCGGACGGCACTTCGGTGGTGGTCGATGCGCGACGGCTCGGCATTCCCGTGTCCGACTGGGTCATGTGGGCGCTCGCGGCGCAGCTGGTCGTGCTCGCCGGCTGCGCATGGTTCGCGGTCCGGCTCGTCACGCGGCCCCTGGCCCGGCTCGCGGCGGCAGCGGACGAACTGGGACCCGACCTGAGCATGCAGGCACTCGACGAAGAGGGCCCGACAGAGGTGGCCCACGCAGCGCGCGCGTTCAACGCCATGCAACGACGCATCGCCGGCTACATGGCCGAGCGCGTGGAGATCCTCGCGGCGATATCGCACGACCTCCAGACGCCCATCACCCGGATGCGCCTGCGCACCGACCTGATGGACAACGAGAAGGACCAGGTCAAGTTCCGGCAGGACCTCGACGCGATGAACACGCTGGTCAAAGAGGGGGTCACCTACGCCCGCACGCTCCACGGCGCGACGGAGCCACCCTGCCGCATCGATGCCGACGCGCTGCTCGAAAGCATGGTTGCGGACTACGAGGACGCAGGCCTGCCGGTGGTGCTGGAGGGCCGGATCGAGGCGCCGATCGTGACGCGCCCGAACGCGTTGCGCCGGATCCTCGTGAACCTGATCGACAACGCGCTGAAGTTCGGCAGCGATGTGCGGGTCCGGGTGCGGGTCGATGCGGACCGATGGGTCGTTGCCGTCGTCGACAACGGGCCGGGCATTCCGCCGGATCAACTCGATGCCGTGCTCAAGCCTTTCTATCGCGTGGAAGGCTCTCGCAACCGCAGCACCGGCGGCACCGGACTGGGACTTGCCATCGCCCAACAGCTCGCAGTAGCAATGGGCGCCGAACTGAAGCTGCGCAACCGCGAAGAAGGCGGGCTTGAAGCCCTGCTCACCATGACCACCGCCCAGGCTGCCGGGGCCTGACCGCCTGACACCTCACCCCCTCGACATCATGCTCATCCTGATCATTGCCTACGTGGGCGGCGTGCTCACCATCCTGAGCCCCTGCATCCTTCCGGTGCTGCCTTTCGTGTTCGCACGTGCCGACCGGCCCTTCAGGTCGCACGGACTGCCGATGCTTCTGGGCATGGCGCTGGCCTTCGCGGCGATTGCCAGCCTGGCGGCGGTCGGTGGGGGCTGGGTGGTCGCGCTCAACGAGTACGGGCGCTACGCGGCCATGGCGATGCTGGCGTTGTTTGGCGTCACGCTGCTGTTCCCGGGCATCGCCGACCGCATGACCCGACCGGTCGTCGCGCTCGGCGTCCGGCTGTCCGAGAAGGAATCGGGCGCGGAGGCATCCGCCTCCATCGTGTCGCCGCTGCTGCTGGGCCTGGGCACGGGCCTGCTCTGGGCGCCTTGCGCGGGCCCGATCCTCGGCTTGATCCTGACTGGCGCGGCGCTGAACGGCGCGAGCGTCGGCACGTCGTTGCTGCTGCTTGCCTATGCCGCCGGCGCCTGCACGTCGCTGGCGGCCGCACTGCTGCTGGGCGGACGCGTGTTCGCCGCCATGAAGCGGACGCTCCACACAGGCGAATGGGTCCGACGCGTCGCCGGAGCGGCCGTGCTCGTCGGCGTCGGCGCCATCGCGCTGGGCCTCGACACCGGCCTGCTCAGCCGTCTCTCGATCGGGACCACGTCGACGATCGAGCAGGCGCTGGTGGATCGCCTCGGCCTCCAGAAGCCGCCAACGGCCGGCAACACCGACGCCGCACCCGAAGCCACGGCCCCGATGCCGCCGCAGACGGAAGGCGTTCTTCCCTCCCTGGCGGGCGCGACCGAGTGGATTCAATCCCCACCGCTCACCCCGGAAGGCTTGCACGGCAAGGTGGTGCTCGTCGACTTCTGGACCTACTCGTGCATCAACTGCCTGCGCACCCTGCCCTACGTCCGGGCCTGGGCCGAGAAGTACAAGGATGCAGGGCTGGTCGTCATCGGCGTGCATTCGCCGGAATTCGCGTTCGAGAAGCGCTCGTCCAACGTCCACCAGGCCGTGAAGGATCTCGACATCGCCTATCCCATCGCGGTCGACAGCGACTTCGCGATCTGGCGCGCTTTCGACAACCAGTACTGGCCTGCGATCTACTTCGTCGATGCGCAAGGCCGGGTTCGTCACCACCAGTTCGGCGAGGGCGAGTACGCGCAGTCGGAGCGGGTCATCCAGCAACTGCTGGCGGAGGCGGGGCAGGCGAACATACCGACCACGCTGGTCGACCCCGTGGGCCAAGGCACGCAGGCGGCGCCGGGCGCATCGCCCGCCTTGTCGGAAGAGAGCTACCTCGGCCACGGGCGTGCGCAGAATTTCGCCTCACCCGGAGGCATCGCCAAGGATCGCGCCAAGACGTACGAACGGCCTGGTTCGCTGAAGCTCGACCAATGGGCGCTGGCCGGCGACTGGACCGTGGAACGGGAACGCGCGGTGCTGGATCGAGCCAACGGCCGCATCGTCTATCGCTTCCAGGCACGCGACCTTCACCTGGTCCTCGGTCCGGCAGACGATGGCAAGCCGGTGCGCTTCAGGGTCACCGTGGATGGCAAGCCACCGCTGTCGGACCACGGCGCCGACATCGACGAGCAGGGAAACGGTACCATCGGCGCACAGCGGCTCTACCAGCTGGTCCGCCAGAAAATGAACACAAGAGAACGACTTTTCGAGATCGAATTCCTCGACCCCGGCGCGCAGGCCTACGTTTTCACGTTCGGCTAGGCATGCGCGTCAAGTCTCCGGAATTGGCGTTCGACGCCGCCTGAATATGCAGCAAGAGAGAAACGACAACGGGGAACTGAATTTCTATCTGCTCAAGTGCCTGGTGGCGCTGGTGGATCAATCACATATCTCGCGCGCCGCCGACGCCATCTCGATCAGCCAACCCGCAATGAGCCGCGCGCTCGCCCAGTTGCGCACGGTCACGGGCGATCCGATTCTCGTGAAGGGCGGCGCCGGGCTCATCCCTACCGCCAAGGCGCTCCAGTTGAGCGAGTTCGCCGGGCGCATCCTGGGCGAGATGGACGCGCTGCTGGGCAATGCCGTGGCCTTCGATCCGAACGTCACGAACTACCTCTTCCGGATGGTCGCCACCGACTACCTGGAATGCCTCTTCGTCGATCACCTGCTCCAGCATCTCGGCACCGCATTTCCGGGCATCTCGCTGTCGGTGCGTCACCCGGTCCATCCCTCGCTGTTCAACAAGGTGCTGGAGGCCGGGGATGTCGACTTCTGCGTCGGCATGCTGCCGCCCAGCCTGCGCGAACTCCGGCATCGGCTGCTCTTTCGCGACCGCATAGTCTGCGTGGCGCGCGCCGGCCACTGGGCCGTCGGCAAGAAGCTGACCCCGACGGAATTCGCGGGGCTCGAACATGTGATCGTCATGCCCAACACGGTCAACTGCTTCGGCGAGGCCGTCGACCAGGTGCTGGCTGCGCAAGGCCTGCAGCGCCAGCGCCGGTACGTCACGCCGAACTACCTCACGGCGCCGCACGTGCTGGAAAAATCGGACATGGTCGCCCTGCTGCCGTTGTCGCTGGCATCGCGTTTTCGCGAGCGCTTCGGGCTGGCCGAGGTGTCGCTGCCGGTCGTGGTGCCCGCCTTCGACGTCTACATCTCCTGGCATGACCGCACCCACCGGCATGCCGCGCATGTCTGGTTCCGCGACCAGGTGATGAAGAGCCTCGAGCAAAACGCCTCCAACGGACATTCGTTGCGCGCATAGCCGCCATTCGGGCGCGGCATGGACTTCGCAGGCCGGCCTGCCAATACTTGAAGCGTCGCCGAACACTCGGCATGCAAGAGTAACCAGCCATGCAGATTCTGGAGTTCAAGGTCAAGGTATCGCGGCAATTCGCGCCGCGGTTCCACTGGGACAGCACCTTCCCCATCGGCATCGCCCGGCTGCGATGAGTGTCGCGGAGTCCCGCGCCGCTGCCCCCGGAGGCGCATCGCCTCGTTGCTTTTCCCTTTCTATCCGTCTTGCGGACGTGGCCAGCCACGCCCGATAGCGAACTTTTGGTGGAGACCCTGAATGACTAGCATGATCAATTCCGTCGACGATCTCGCCCAGTTGCCCGACGACGAACTCCTCCCTTGCCTGGGAGCCCTTCGGAGCGCCATTCACGAAGCGAAGCGGCAGTACGCCGCGGCCTTGCGGGAGCGCCAGCTTCCCCAGGATTCGCCCTTCAATTTCCAGTCGTTCACCTGGCGGCCCCGCGGCGCCCACCGCTTCAACCTGCCGATCCACCTGACGCCCGAAACGCCGATCGACGAGATCTCCGTCCGTGCGAGCGCCCGCGAAGCGCTGAAGGAACTCAGCATCTTCTGCATCGAGGATCTTTCCGCCATCAGCGAGCAGGAGCTGCTGAGGGAAGAGGCCATCGGGCCGAAAACACTGGGCCGCCTGCGGGAAGTCCTTACCCGCGTGGGGCTCGACTTCCAGCCCGATCCCGATACGTCGTCGTCGACCGCCCCGAAGGACTCTGAAAGGCACTAAGTGAAGGACGAGAGAATCAGCAAGGACTGGAAAACGTTGTATGCCTACCCGTCCCGGCTCCTGAAGCTGCGACCTGGCGACACCGGCGTCTTCGTGTGTCCACCGGCCTGGAGAGGACGGCTTGCCACCGTCTGCGGGATCTGGGTCAAGGCGAACACCGACTGGGCGTCGGAATTTCCCTTCGGCACACCCTGGAAGAACGTGTTCTGGACGGAGTCGCATGCCGACGGCCTGAAGGTGGTACGGGCGCCCCTGCCCAACCGCCCCCGCGCCCGTAGTGCGCCCACGGAATTCACCTTCAAGCCCCTCGTGCCCTCATCATTGCCCGAGACGGGCGCGCCGAGACTGGACCAGATGGTCTCGCTCTGGCGAGCCTGAGCAAGCGACGCGCGGCCACGGACGGCACTCCGCCCTCTGGTCGGCTGCTCAAGAAAATGGCATCCTAGCGCCGGGAGGTGCCCCATGCCTCCTTGGAGGTTTCATGGCTGCACGTTCGATCGCCTCGTTGTCGCTCAGCTTCGGGCTGGTTTCCATTCCCGTCAAGCTGTACTCCGCGACTGAAAGTTCCGGATCGGTCCGGTTCAATCTGCTCGCCAAGGACGGCTCGCGCGTGAAGCAGCAGTACGTCTCCGAAAGGGATCCGACGGTCGTCGTGCCGCGGTCCGAAATGCTCAAGGGCTATGAATTCGAGAAGGACCGGTACGTCCTCTTCACCCCCGACGAACTGAAGGCGGTCGAGGAGAGTTCGACCCACACGATCGACATCGTCGCCTTCATTCCCGAAAAGGCGGTCGACCCCATCTATTACGACAAGGCCTACTTCATCGCCCCGGACAAGCGCGGCGCCAAGCCCTATACCCTTCTGCGCGAGGCCATGCGCAAGAGCGGCCGGTGCGCCCTCGCGAAGTGGGCCTGGAAGGGCAAGCAGTACGTCGTGCAGGTCCGGGCTGCCGAGGACGGGCTGGTCTTGCAGCAATTGCTCTACGCCGACGAGGTCCGATCGCTCAAGGACCTGGACATCGAGGAGATCACCCCATCGGCTGCGGAAGTGCAACTCGCACTCCAGCTCATCGACCAGATTTCGCAGGACAGCTACGACCCGACCCAGTATGTCGACGAGGAGAAGAAGCGGATTCTTGCGGCCATCGATGCCAAGATCGAAGGCAAGCAGGTCGTTGCCGTGGAAGAGCGCGAAGCGACCGAGAGCAGCGGCCAGATCATCGACCTGACCGAAATGCTGCGCGCCAGCCTGAATCGCGCGGGTACCGGCAACGCGAAGCGCCCGGCGGCGCCGCGTGCACCGGCCACTGAAGTCGTGACGCCGCTTGCCTCGAAGGAGCGCAAGGGCGTCAAGCGCGCGGCCGCGAAGACGACGACCGCCGCCCCGGCGGCCGCGCGATTGAGGAAGTGACCGACGTCCAGGTCGAGGCGCCCCATACCCTGCGCAGCCTCCAGGAGATGCTCGGCCTCTCCCGGAGTGCAATTTCGGGGTTGATCGCGAATGGATTCGTCCATCCGGCGCGCGGGAAGCGCAACGAATACCGGTTTTCGTTTCGCGACGTGGTCCTCCTGCGGACCGCCCACGACCTGCAGGCCGCCGACATCCCGACGCGGAAGATCCTCCGTGCGCTCCAGCGGCTGAAGGCCACATTGCCTTCCGAACTGCCGCTGACCGGCCTGCGGATCACCGCGGTGGGCAGCACGATCGCCGTGCGCGAGCGCAACAGCCAATGGGAGGCCGAGTCCGGCCAGTTGCTCATGGATTTCGAGGTCGCGCCCGCGCGCGGGTCCGTTTCATTCGTGGAACATCTGCCAAGCGACGATGCGACGGCAGCGTCATCGTCGGCCGACGCGTGGTTCGCGCAAGGTGAAGAACTCGAAGCGCGGGACATGCAGGCCGCCGAAGCCGCCTACCGGGAGGCGCTAGCCTTGGCGCCGGACTTTGCCGATGCCTACCTGAACCTCGGGGCGATCCTGTGCGAATCCGGGCGGCATGCGGAGGCCGCAGCGCTGTACGACCTTGCCTTGAAACACGAACCGGACGTCGCGCTGCTGCACTTCAATCGCGCGGTGGCCTTGGAGGATCTGGGACGCCTCCCGGAGGCACTCCAGGGCTACGAAAGATGCCTGCAGCTCGATCCCGCGGTTGCCGACGCGCATTTCAATGCGGCTCGCCTGCACGATCACCTGGGCCACCCGCGAGAGGCGATCCGCCACTACAGCGCCTACCGGCGCCTGCAGAAATAGGCTATCGGATCAGCGCCTGCAGATCCTTGAAGCGCGGATGCTCCGCGGTGCGCAGCCACTCGAAGCCGACCATCTCGGTGGTCACCAGTTCCGCGCCAGCGCCCGCCAGCCGGTCGAAAGCGGCGTCGCGATTGCGCTCGGTGCGCGAACTGCACGCGTCCGTCACCACCCAGACCTCGAATTCATCCTCCAGCAGGTCGAGTGCGGTCTGCATAAGGCACACGTGCGCCTCGCAGCCGGCGATCACGATGGTGTTTCGCTCTTCAGCCGCAGCCGGCTTCTGCAGATGCTTGGGCAGGCTGCGCGCGTTGCCCTGGGGCGCCTTGGCCGGGACACGCAGCCATTCGCCGAGGCCCTCTTCCGCACCGCTGAAATGCATCTTGGCCAGCGTGCGCTGGCACAGGGCACGGATGTCGGGCAGGTTTTCGCCCAGCCTCGACGGGTTCTGCTCGGTGCCCCAGACCGGCACCTCCACCAACTGGGCGAGCTTGCCGAGGCGCACCGCATTCTTCGCCACGGCATCCGCCTCGAAGATGGCCGGCATCAGGCGCGCCTGAAAGTCGACCAGAACCAGTTGGGATTGCGATGCGTCGAGCAGCATGGGAGGAATGTCTTTCGCGAATAACAGGGAGGGGGATAGACCGTACACCAGTCGGCCGGTTGCCGGAACAATAATCGATCGGGCGCTCCAGGGCGGAGCGACGAACAACTCCAACGACGGACGAGACGATGAACGCTTCCCTCCCTCCAGCCACGTTGATGTCCGGTGCCGACTACCGCGAATCACTTCGTCGCTACCGCCCCACGGTCTTCGTCGATGGGCAACGCGTCGACAGCGTCGCCGACGACCGCGCCTTCCAGCCCGGCATCAACGCCATCGCGCTGACCTACGACTACGCGCTGAAGTCGCAGTACGAGCCGCTCATGACGGCGGTGCAGCACACCAGCGGCAAGCGCGTGAACCGGCTGTCGCACATCAACACGAGCTCGGGCGACCTGCTCAACAAGCTGGAGGCGGTCCGGCTGGTCTGCCAGGAAACCGGCTGCGCCCAGCGCTACCTCACGCACGACGCGCTCAATGCCATCGCGCAGGTGTCGGCGCGCATCGACGACGCCCGTGGCACGAAGGAACACACGGCCCGCTTCACCGAATACCTGCACCGCATCCAGGACCAGGACCTGACGCTCGGCGTGGCCATGACCGACGCCAAGGGCGACCGCAGCAAACGTCCGCACGAGCAGGCGAACGTCGACAGCTACCTGCACATCGTCGAGCGCAATGCGATCCGCGATGGCGTGCGCGGCATCGTGATCTCGGGCACCAAGGCCATCGTGACCGGTGCGCCCTATGTGCACGAACTGCTCGTCATGCCATGCCGCAACATGGGCCAGGAGGACGCCGACTTCGCGGTCTGCTGTGCGGTGCCGCTGGATGCCCCCGGGCTCACCATCGTCGCGCGCCCCGCGGGTCGGCCCGGCGAAAAGCTCGAGCACGGCGAGGCGCTCTTCAGCCGCAAGTACGGACAAAGCACCGGCGTCTGCCTGTTCGATCGGGTGTTCGTCCCCTGGGAGAGCGTGTTCTACGCCGGCGAATGGGAACACAGCGGCCATCTCACCTACAGCTACGCAACGCATCACCGCCACAGTTGCATCGGCGCTCGCGCAGGCTTCGGCGACCTGCTGATCGGCGCCGGCGCGCTGATGTGCGAGGCGAACGGCTTCGATCCCGGAAGCGAGACGCACCTGCGTGAACAGATGGTGGAACTCATCACCATCACCGAGGGCTTCTTTGCCTGCGGCGTCGCGGCCAGCGTGTACGGCAAGGCCGATGCGCATTGCGACGTCTTCATGCCTGATCCGGTGTTCAGCAACATCGGGAAGCTGCTGCTGGCCACCAGGATCTACGACATGCACCGCATCGCGCACTACGTGAGCGGCGGCCTGATCGTCACGCTGCCCGGCCCCGACGAAGACCACAACCCGGAGACGGCCGCGCGCCTGTCCGAGGTGCTGCGCGCGAATCCGGACATCCCGTACGCGCAGCGCATCGAGACCGCCCGCTTCATCGAAGACCTGACCGCTGGCTACCAGGGCGGGTGGTACAGCGTGATCAGCCTGCACGGCGGCGGCTCGCCGGCCGCGATGAAGCAGGAGATCTACCGCAACTATCCGGTCGGGTCGAAGGTGGAACTGGTCGAACGCATCCTGGAGCGCGGCGTGGCAAGCGACGGGTCGCCCGCGGCTGCGCCGCATGATCCGAAGCGGGCCATCACCCGGAATCGCCAGCCGGGCAAATGCTGCGACAGCGGTTGCACGGCACCGGGTCAGCCCGTGATGGTGGATCTGCCCTCCTTGCCGTCGGCGGCGGCCGGGCGCAGCGACGTCAGTCCGGCAAGAGACGGATGAGCTTGCCGTTGGATTCGTCCGTCAGCACGTAGAGCAAGCCGTTCGGCCGCTACTTCAGGTCGCGGGTGCGCGCGCGGGCGTCTTCGTGCAGCTTGTGTTTTGCCACGACCTTGCCGTCCCAGCCCGGATCTCCAGCACATCCGTCAGACAGGTGAATACCCTTGGACGCGCAGTTACAAATCGGGCAGGCACAAGGGTCTTTCGACGTCTCGGAATTTGCAATCGTTTGGTCATTCAACCGAAATTCAAAGACTTTTGCATTACACGGGCGAAATAACTTATCGCGAATAACCGAACTCTTTACATTTTCTGATGTGAGAAACTGAAAAAATCGATCCTTGACAAGTAGTTACGTGCAAAATCCAGAACTCACTTCAAATTGACACTCGGCAGTGTCGTCCATATCCTACGCGCCATGCGATTTTTAATGCTCACCGCCGCCCTCCTGCTTGCGTGCGCCGCCCATGCCGCGCCGCAACCCGAACGGGCCGACGACCACGCCGAACTGCTGGCCGTCGACAAGAGCCTGATGGGCCAACTGCACCAAGTCCGGCAGACCATGGTGGACCGCACCTCTGACCTCGTCGTCACGGCGATCGGCTTCCTGGGCGTCCCCTACCGTCGTGGTGGCAACACCGCCGAAACTGGCTTCGACTGCAGCGGCTTCGTCCGTGCCATGTACAACCAGACCGTCGGCCACCTGCTGCCCCGCCGAGCCGAAGAACAAGCCGCCGCTACCCAGAAGATCGACCGCACCGACCTGAAGCCCGGCGACCTCGTGTTCTTCAACACCATGCGCCGCGCGTTCAGCCATGTTGGCATCTATGTCGGCGAAGGTAAATTCATTCATTCTCCCAAGCCCGGCGCCCAGGTCCGCGTGGAAGACATGAGCAACAGCTACTGGCAGCGCCGCTTCACAGGCGCCCGCCGCGTCATCGAAGACGAACTCAAGACCTCCGGCGACTGACCCGCCAGACCCTCAACAGAAAATCCCGCCGCCGGCGGGATTTTTTACGCCCGAGCCCCCCGAGTGACCTCCCCGGGGATACCAGAGATACCGCGGATCCGGCTACGCCGGTCCGCCGGTATCGCCCCCAGCAGGGGGGTAGGCGGCCACACGAAGTGGGTAAGCCTGGGGGGTTACTTCCTCACCGGTGGCAGGTCGGTGCAGCTACCGTGGGCTGCTTCTGCCGCGAGGCCGATGCTTTCGCCCAGCGTCGGGTGCGGGTGGATCGTCTTGCCGATATCGATGGCATCCGCCCCCATCTCGATAGCCAGCGCGATCTCGCCGATCATGTCGCCCGCGTGCGTCCCGACGATGCCGCCGCCAACGATGCGATGCGTTTCCTCGTCGAACAGCAGTTTGGTGAAGCCCTCGTCGCGACCGTTGGCGATGGCGCGACCCGAGGCCGTCCACGGGAACAACCCCTTGTGGATCTTCACGCCCTCCGCCTTGGCCTGGTCTTCGGTGAGGCCGACCCACGCCACTTCGGGATCGGTGTAGGCCACGCTCGGAATCACGCGGGCATTGAAGGCCGCGCTCGCAAGTTCCTTGTCGCCCTTCTGCTCGCCGGCGATCACCTCGGCGGCAACGTGCGCCTCGTGCACCGCCTTGTGCTCCAGCATCGGCTGGCCGACGATGTCGCCGACCGCGAAGATGTGCGGCACGTTGGTGCGCATCTGGATGTCGACCGGGATGAAGCCGCGGTCGCTCACGTTCACACCCGCCTTTTCGGCGCCGATCTTTTTGCCGTTGGGGCTGCGGCCGACGGCCTGGAGCACGAGGTCGTACACCTGCGGCTCCTTCGGCGCCTGCTCGCCTTCGAAGGTGACGCGGATGCCTTCCTTGGTCGCTTCGGCGCCGACGGTCTTCGTCTTCAGCATGATGTTGTCGAAGCGCGGCGCGTTCAGCTTCTGCCAGACCTTGACCAGGTCGCGGTCGGCGCCCTGCATCAGGCCGTCGAGCATCTCGACCACGTCGAGCCGCGCGCCCAGCGTGGAATACACCGAGCCCATTTCGAGCCCGATGATCCCGCCGCCGAGGATCAGCATGCGCTTGGGGTCGACGCCGAGTTCGAGCGCGCCGGTGGAGTCGACCACGCGCGGATCCTTGGGCATGAACGGCAGATGCACCGCCTGCGAGCCGGCCGCGATCACGCAATGGCGGAACTTGACGGTCTGCGCCTTGCCGGTCACGTCTTTGCCGTCGCCGGTGGTTTCCTGCACCTTGACGTGGTACGGATCGACGAATTCGCCGACACCGCGCACCGTCGTGACCTTGCGCATCTTGGCCATGGCGGCCAGGCCGCCGGTCAGCTTGCCGACCACCTTGTTCTTGCGGCCGAGCAGCTTGGCACGATCGACAGTAGGGGCGCCGTAGCTCACGCCGAGATCGGCGAAATGCTTGACCTCGTCGATCACCGCCGCGACGTGCAGCAGCGCCTTCGAGGGGATGCACCCGACATTGAGGCAGACACCGCCCAGCGTGGCATAGCGCTCGACCAGCACGACCTTGAGGCCGAGGTCGGCCGCGCGGAATGCGGCGGAATAGCCGCCTGGGCCGGCGCCGAGCACCAGCAGGTCGCATTCGACGTCGACCGAACCGGTGTAGGTCGAGGCCGGGCCAGCCGCTGGCGCGGGTGCGGCCTGCGCCGAGGCCTGCTTGGGCGCCGGTGCTGCCGATGGCGGTGCCGCTGGCGCCGGTGCGGGCGCAGCGGCGGCACCTTCGGCCGCGTCAAGCGTCAATACCACCGAGCCTTCGCTCACCTTGTCGCCGACCTTCACAGCCACCGCCTTGACCACGCCCGCGTGCGAGGACGGAATCTCCATCGACGCCTTGTCCGATTCGACCGTGATCAGCGACTGCTCCGCCTTCACCGTGTCGCCGGCCTTGACCAGTACCTCGATCACCGCGACTTCGTCGAAATCGCCGATGTCCGGCACCTTGACTTGTACTTCGCTCATTTGGACACCTTCAGTTTGAGTGTGAGAACGTCGACCGGGCCGGCCGAGTTTCGATCGAATTCGCAGGCCGCGGCAACGCCGACTTCGGCCACGTCACGCGCCGATCGCGCCTTGTCGTACACCGCATGCATGGCCCCGAGCGCAAAGCTGCGGCCGGAGCCGATGCTCCAGAACTGCTTGAACTCGAAGACTTCGCGGTAGCTGTAGATGCCATAGATGCCGCTCGCGTTGGCGAGCAGCATCGTGAACTGGCTCGACTCGTAGGGCTCATGCTCGTCCTCCTTGGTCTGGAGGAAGAACGAGTCCTTGAGCACCGGATGCAGCAGCGTGAAGGTGCGGAAGATCTCGTCCTTGCTGCCGAAGCGCAGCGCCTCGGCCGGCTGGGCCGCGAGCGCATGCTGGAGCACCAGGAAGTGCGCCGCCGCACCGGCCATCGCAAAGATGCTCTGGCCGGCCGCGTCGTTGACCATGAATAGCTTCTGGTTCTTCTCGGCCTTGTACGACAGTCGCGTATCGCCGAACGTCACGAGCGCATCGGCCGCCATCACCACCTGGCCGCCTTTGCGGACGGCCACGACCGTGGTCATAGGGGCCCACGCCGGGCCGTCCCAAGGGAAACGCCCCCCACCGGGGGGAGCGCCACGGGCGCTTGGGGGGTCATAGCAGTACCCGGCGGAAGTCGGCGAGGACCTGACCCAGGTAAGCATTGAACCGGGCCGCGGCTGCACCGTCGATCACACGATGGTCGTATGACAGGGACAGCGGCAGCATCAGCCGCGGCTGGAACGCCTTGCCGTCCCACACGGGCTTCATCGCACCCTTGGAGAGACCCAGGATCGCCACCTCGGGCGCGTTGATGATCGGCGTGAAGTGCGTGCCGCCGATGCCGCCGAGCGAGCTGATCGAGATGCAACCGCCCTGCATGTCGGCCGAGCCGAGCTTGCCGTCGCGCGCCTTCTTGGCGAGTTCGCCCATTTCCTGGCTGATCTGCAGCACGCCCTTCTTGTCGGCGTCCTTGAGCACCGGCACCACCAGTCCGTTGGGCGTGTCCGCCGCGAAGCCGATGTTGTAGTACTGCTTGTAGACGAGCTGGTCGCCGTCCATGCTGGTGTTGAAGTCGGGGAACTTCTTCAGCGCCGAGACCATCGCCTTGATCACGAAAGCAAGCATGGTTACTTTCACGCCCGACTTCTCGTTCTCCTTGTTGGTCGACACGCGGAAGGCCTCGAGCTCGGTGATGTCGGCTTCGTCGTTGTTCGTGACGTGCGGGATCATCACCCAGTTGCGGTGCAGGTTCGCGCCGCTGATCTTCTTGATGCGCGACAGGTCCTTGCGCTCGACCGTGCCGAACTTGGTGAAGTCGACCTTGGGCCACGGCAGCAGCCCCAGCGCTTCGCCGCCGCCTCCGCCTGCGGGGGCCTTGGCGCCCGAGGCCTTGGTGCTGGCCGCGCCGCTCATCACGGCCTTGGTGAAGTCCTGGACGTCCTGCTGGGTGATGCGGCCCTTGGGGCCGCTGCCCTTCACTTCTTCGAGCGGCACGCCGAGATCGCGGGCGAACTTGCGCACCGAAGGCGATGCATGCGGCAGCTTGCCGGACGGCGCGACCGTCGGGTCGTGCGCGGGCACGGCGGCGGCCGGTGCGGCCGACGGTGCCGGCGCCGAGGCACTGGCGGTTGCAGGCGCGGCAGCAGCGGCCTGGGCCGGTGCCGGCGCGGCAGCAGGTGCCGCAGCGCCACCACCGGAACCTTCGACGATGGCGATCAGGTCACCGATGTTGACCGTGTCGCCGACCTTGACCTTGAGCTCCTTGAGCACGCCCGCCGCGGACGACGGGATCTCCATCGATGCCTTGTCCGACTCGACCGTGATCAGCGACTGCTCCTGCTTGATGCTGTCGCCGGGCTTCACCAGCACCTCGATCACGGCGACGTCCTTGAAGTCGCCGATGTCGGGCACCTTGACCTCGATCGGACCCGCAGCCGCAGCCGGCGCGGCGGCAGCAGCAGGCGCAGCCGCCGGAGCCGGCGCGGAAGCTGCCGGGGGCGCGGCCGCCGCCGGTGCCGCGGCAGGCGCAGCAGCGCCCTCGCCTTCGAGCACCAGCACGACCGAACCTTCCTTGACCTTGCTGCCCACCTCGACCTTGAGTTCCTTCACGACGCCGGCCTGGCTCGACGGAATCTCCATCGAGGCCTTGTCCGACTCCACCGTGATGAGCGACTGCTCGGCCTTCACCGTGTCGCCCACCTTGACCAGCACTTCGATCACCGCGACTTCGTCGAAGTCGCCGATGTCCGGCACCTTGATTTCCACTGTTGCCATATCGTGTCTCCCGCCCTTGAGGCGCAGTTGATTGTTCTTTATGCGTAGAGCGGGTTGATCTTGTCAGCGTTGATGCCGTACTTCTTGATCGCGTCTGCCACCTTTTGCGCCGGAACAACGCCGTCTTCGGACAGCGCCTTGAGCGCCGCGACGACGATGTAGTGGCGGTTGATCTCGAAATGCTCCCGCAGCTTGCTGCGGAAGTCGCTGCGGCCGAAGCCGTCGGTCCCGAGGACCTTGTAGGTACGGCCCTTCGGGATGTAGGGGCGGATCTGCTCGGCGTACGCCTTCATGTAGTCGGTCGATGCGACAACCGGGCCGGCGGTCGGCGAGAGCTGCTTCGACACGAAGCACTCGCGCGGCGTCTCCGTCGGATGCAGCAGGTTCCAGCGGTCGGCTTCCTGGCCGTCGCGCGTCAGCTCGTTGAAGCTCGGGCAGCTCCAGACGGAGGCACTTACGCCCCAGTCCTTTTCGAGCAGTTCCTGTGCGGCGAAGCTCTCGCGCAGGATCGTCCCGCTGCCCAGCAGCTGCACCGTGGGCGACTTGGCCTTGAGCGCCGGGCCCTGCTTGCACAGGTACATGCCCTTGATGATCTGTTCCTCGGTGCCGGGCTGGAGGCCGGGCATCGGGTAGTTCTCGTTGAGCAGCGTCAGGTAGTAATAGACGTTGTCCTGCTTCTCGACCATGCGCTTCAGGCCGTGGTGCAGGATTACGCCGACCTCGTGCGCGAAGGTCGGGTCGTAGCTCACGCAGTTCGGGATGGTGTTCGCCAGGATGTGGCTGTGGCCGTCCTCGTGCTGCAGGCCTTCGCCGTTCAGCGTGGTGCGACCCGACGTGCCGCCCAGCAGGAAGCCGCGCGCCTGCATGTCGCCCGCAGCCCATGCCAGATCGCCGATGCGCTGGAAGCCAAACATCGAGTAGTACACGTAGAACGGCACCATGATGCGGTTGTTCGTGCTGTACGACGTGGCCGCCGCGATCCAGCTCGACATCCCGCCGGCTTCGTTGATGCCTTCCTGAAGGATCTGGCCGGACTTGTCTTCCTTGTAGTACATGACCTGGTCCTTGTCGACCGGCGTGTACTGCTGCCCCGCAGGGTTGTAGATGCCGACCTGGCGGAACAGGCCTTCCATGCCGAAGGTGCGCGCCTCGTCGACCAGGATGGGCACTACGCGCGGGCCGAGCGCCTGGTCGCGCAGCAATTGCGTCAGGAAACGCACGTAGGCCTGCGTAGTCGAGATCTCGCGACCTTCGGCGGTCGGCTCCAGCACGGCCTTGAAGGTTTCGAGCGAAGGTACCGTAAAGCTCTCGTCCGCCTTCACGCGGCGGTGCGGCAGGTAGCCGCCGAGGGCCTTGCGGCGCTCGTGCAGGTACTTCATCTCGGGCGTGTCGTCGGCCGGCTTGTAGAACGGCAGGTCGGCGAGCTGGCTGTCCGGGATGGGGATGTTGAAGCGGTCGCGGAAGGCCTTGATGTCCTCCTCGCCGAGCTTCTTGGTCTGGTGGACCGTGTTCTTGCCCTCGCCGATCTTGCCCATGCCGAAGCCCTTGACGGTCTTGATCAGCAGCACCGTGGGCTGGCCCTTGTGATTCACGGCCGAATGGAACGCTGCGTAGACCTTCTGCGAATCATGGCCGCCGCGGCGCAGGTTCCAGATCTCGTCGTCGCTCATCTTGGCGACCATCTCCAGCGTGCGCGGATCGCGGCCGAAGAAATGCTTGCGCACATACGCGCCGTCGTTGGCCTTGAACGACTGGTAGTCGCCGTCGTTCGTCTCCATCATGATCTTGCGCAGCGCGCCGTCCTTGTCGCGCGCCAGAAGCGGGTCCCAGCTGCTGCCCCAGATCAGCTTGATGACATTCCAGCCCGAGCCGCGGAACTCGCCCTCGAGCTCCTGGATGATCTTGCCGTTGCCGCGCACCGGGCCGTCCAGGCGCTGCAGATTGCAGTTGATGACGAAGACCAGGTTGTCGAGCTTCTCGCGGGCCGCGAGGCTGATGGCACCCAGCGACTCGACCTCGTCCATCTCGCCGTCGCCGCAGAAGACCCAGACCTTGCGGTTCTCGGTGTTCGCGATGCCGCGCGCATGCAGGTACTTGAGGAAGCGGGCCTGGTAGATCGCCATCAGCGGGCCGAGGCCCATCGAGACGGTCGGGAACTGCCAGAACTCGGGCATCAGCTTTGGATGCGGGTAGCTCGAGAGGCCCTTGCCGTCGACCTCCTGTCGGAAGTTGAGCAGTTGCTCTTCGGTCAGGCGGCCTTCGAGGTAGGCGCGGGCGTAGATACCGGGAGAGACGTGGCCCTGGATATAGAGGCAGTCGCCGCCGTGGTTTTCGCTCTCGGCATGCCAGAAGTGGTTGAAGCCGGCGCCGAACATGCTGGCCAGCGACGCAAAGGAACCGATGTGGCCGCCGAGGTCGCCGCCTTCGGGCGGGTGATGGCGATTGGCCTTCACGACCATCGCCATGGCGTTCCAGCGCATGTAGGAGCGGAGGCGCTCCTCGATCTCGAGATTGCCGGGGGAGCGCTCCTCCTGGTCCGTCTCGATGGTGTTCACGTAGGCCGTGTTGGCCGAGAAGGGTTTGTCGATGCTGCTCTGGCGGGCGTGCTCGAGCAATTGTTCGAGCAGGAAATGCGCTCGCTCCGGCCCCTCGCTTTCAATGACCGCCGACAGGGCGTCCATCCATTCACGCGTCTCCTGCGCGTCCGGGTCATTCGCGGCGGAGCCGAACTGGCTCTCTGGATTTGCCGACATGCTTGTCTCCTTGTGAGGGGTTTGTGGCCGTAATTTAGTGCCGTAACCGGCAGCGCGCGGAGTTTCTCACAGAAATAGTGAGATTTCAAATGGTGCTTGATGTTTTCTTATTATGAAATTCAGGCGAAGAAAGCCGGAAAATTGATCCGTTTCAATGTCTCGCACGTCCAAGCTGACAGGAGAGCGTTCACCTAAACTTGTCCGATGCCCTTTTCCTCACCGATCGCCGTCGCGCGCAGCGCAACGTCGCCGCTTTCCTGGTGGCGACGCTGGTGGCGCCGTCAGACGCCTGTGCTACAGGACGCGGTCGCGATGCTCGCTCCGCTGGCGGCAGTGCTCCTGTTCCTCGCCGCCATCGTGTCGGCCTTCTGGTACCTGCGCGCGGAAGAAATGGAACGCGTCCAGGAATCGGTGAAGCGCGATGTCGAGTACGCCCAGCAGCGCGTGCGCCTTCGGCTCCTGGAGCGACAGGAGCAACTTATGCGCCTCGCGCGCGATGCCTCCAATCGAGAGATCGACGCCACCGAATTCACCAGCCGCGCCGAGTCGCTGGTGAGCCAGTTCCCGGAGTTGCAGGCCATCAGCTGGATCGACGACCGCCGCCGCTTCAAGGCCGGCTATGCGGCACCCAGTGTCCACCCGGCGCAACAACACGAGATCGGCGACGTGCTGCGGCCGGGCGATACCGAAAGCAACTACGCCCTCGCACGCGAACTGCGCCAGCCGGTGTTCTCGCTGCCGCTGGCCGGTGGCGATCCGCCACCGATGCTGCAGCTCCACATCCCTCTCTTCGACCAGGGCCTGTTCGCCGGGATGCTGCTCGGCGAGTTCTCCGTCGACGGTCTGCTGCGCTACGGCATGCCCGCGGAAGTCTCGGCGCGTTACGCCGTCTCGCTGCTGGACGCCAAGGGCGGCCTGATCGCCGGCAACACGGTCGCGAGCCCACGCGGTGCCGGCACGCGGCTCCTGCCGTGGACCGTCAGGACCAACGAATACGAGGTGCCGGTCTCCCCGGTCGGCAATGCGCTGGTCCTGCGGGCGCAGGCCTATCGCACCTCGCAGGGCGTGGTCGGCAACGGCCTGTTCTGGCTGGTCGGCGCGCTGAGCGTGCTGACGAGCTGGATGCTGATCGGCACTTGGCGCCACACACGGCGCCGACTACAGGCCCAGCAGGCGCTGGTGGCCGAAACCAACTTCCGCCGCGCGATGGAAAACTCGATGCTCACCGGCATGCGCGTGCTCGATCTGGAAGGCCGCATCACCTACGTCAACGCCGCCTTCTGCGCGATGACCGGCTGGAGCGAGAACGAACTCGTCGGCCAGACGCCGCCGTTCCCCTACTGGCTCGAGTCCGACCGCGAGGTCATGAACGAGCGGCTCGAGGAAGAGCTTCACGGCCGGGCATTGCCGGGCGGCTTCCAGGTGCGCGTCAAGCGCAAGAACGGCAGCGTGTTCAACGCGCGCCTGTATGTGTCGCCGCTGATCGACGCGCGCGGCCACCAGACCGGCTGGATGACGTCGATGACCGACATCACGGAGCCGACGCGCATCCGCGAACAGCTCTCGGCTTCCTACGAGCGCTTCACCACCGTACTTGAAGCGCTGGATGCCTCGGTCTCGGTCGCGCCGCTGGGCAGCGAGGAGTTGCTGTTCGCCAACAAGCTCTACCGGCTCTGGTTCGGCTCCAATACCGTGGGCCACCTGGGCATGGTCGCGCAGGCAGGCGTGCCGGCCTCGCATGCGCACGATGAAGGCCTCGACGACGTCGACCCCTTTGCCGGGCTGCCGGTCGACCAACTCACCGCCGCGCAGCCGGCCAATAACGAGATCTTCGTCCCCGAACTCGGCAAGTGGCTCGAAGTGCGCTCGCGCTACCTGACCTGGGTCGACGGCCGCCTCGCGCAACTGGTCATCGCGACCGACATCACGCCGCGTCGTGACGCCGAGGACCTGTCGGCCGCGCAGGCCGATCGGGCGCAAGCCGCCAGCCGACTGATCACCATGGGCGAGATGGCCTCCAGCGTCGCGCATGAACTCAACCAGCCGCTGACCGCCATCACCAATTACTGCAACGGCATGATGTCGCGCATCAAGGGCCAGCAGATCGATTCCGAGGCCTTGCTTGCGGCGCTCGACAAGACGTCGAAGCAGGCGCAGCGCGCGGGCCAGATCATTCAGCGCATTCGCTCCTTCGTGAAGCGCAGCGAGCCGAACCGGACGCCGGCCGAAGTCTCGACCATGGTGAGCGAGGCGGTCGAACTGGCCGGCATCGAATTGCGCCGGCGCAACGTGCGGCTCAACCACTACGTCGCGGCGCGCCTGCCGATCCTGCGCGTCGACCCGATCCTGATCGAGCAGGTGATGGTCAATCTGCTGAAGAACGCGGCCGAGTCGATCGATCTGGCAAACCGTCCGCTGGCGCGCCGCAGCGTTGAGCTGCGCGTGCTGCCGAAGATCATCGACGGGCACAACGCGGTCGAGTTCTCGGTGCAGGACACCGGCATGGGCCTCGCACCCGAAGTGATGGACCGCCTGTACGAAGCCTTCTTCTCTACCAAGCCCGAAGGCATGGGCATCGGGCTCAATCTGTGCCGCACGATCGTCGAGTCGCACCGCGGCCGGATGCAGGCGGAGAACATCTACAATGGTCCGGATGTCGTCGGATGCCGTTTTTCCTTCTGGTTACCGGTGTTGGACGCTATCGATTCCGTAGCAAGCAACGAGGCGAAAGTACCTGCATGAGTTTGATTCCGAAGAAGGGCACGGTCTATGTCGTCGATGACGACGAAGCGGTTCGCGATTCGCTCCAATGGCTGCTCGAAGGCAAGGACTATCGGGTCCGCTGCTTCGACTCCGCCGAATCGTTCCTCTCCCGCTATGACCCCCGCGAAGTCGCCTGCCTGATCGTCGACATCCGCATGGGCGGCATGTCGGGCATCGAGTTGCAGGACCGCCTGATCGAGCGCCGATCCCCCCTGCCGATCGTCGTCATCACCGGCCACGGCGACGTGCCGATGGCCGTCGACAGCATGAAGAAGGGTGCGATGGATTTCATCCAGAAGCCCTTCAACGACGAAGCTCTCGTGGCACTGGTCGAGCGCATGCTCGAACACGCGCGCGGCGCCTTCGCGCAGCACCAGCAGTCCGCCAGCCGCGACGCCCTGCTGTCGAAGCTCACGGGTCGCGAGGCACAGGTGCTCGAACGGATCGTCGCCGGCCGACTCAACAAGCAGATTGCCGACGACCTCGGCATCAGCATCAAGACGGTGGAGGCGCACCGCGCCAACATCATGGAAAAGCTCAACGCCAACACCGTGGCCGACCTGCTCAAGATCGCCCTCGGCCAGGCCGCCCCCGCCAAGGCCTAGCGGCCGTCCGAGCGAGAAGCACCCACAGCCTTCCACGCCTGCGCAAGCGGGCGTTTCTACTTGGAAATCCCGAAAACGATGACCGCCCAACTGATCGACGGCAACGCGCTGTCCCGAAAAATCCGCGCCGAAGTGGCGGGCCGCATTGAAGCGCTCAAGGCCCGGGGCATCCAGCCGACGCTCGCGATCGTGCTGGTCGGCGACGATCCGGCGAGCCAGGTCTACGTCAAGCACAAGGTCAACGACAGCAGCGAGACGGGGCTGACCGCGAACCTCGAGCGCTATCCCGCATCCATGACCGAGGCCGACCTGCTCGCGCGCATCCGCGCCCTGAACGAGGACCCCAAGGTGCACGGCATCCTGGTGCAACTGCCCCTGCCGCCGCACATGGACAGCCACCGGGTCATCGAGGCCATCTCGCCCGCCAAGGACGTCGACGGCTTCCACGTCGCCAGCGCCGGCGCGCTGATGGTCGGCCAGCCGGGCTTCTGGCCCTGCACGCCGCACGGCTGCATGAAGATGCTCGAATCGATCGGCTACGACCTCCGCGGCAAGCGTGCGGTGGTCATCGGCCGCAGCAACATCGTCGGCAAGCCCATGGCGATGATGCTGCTGGGCAAGAACGCGACCGTGACCATCTGCCACAGCGCGACGAAGGATCTGGCCGCTCTCACCCGGCAGGCCGACGTGGTTGTCGCGGCCGTCGGCAAGCGCAACATCCTGACGGCCGATATGGTGAAGCCCGGCGCGGTGGTCATCGACGTCGGCATGAACCGCAAGGAAGACGGCAAGCTCGCTGGCGACGTCGATTTCGACGGCGTGAAGGAAGTCGCCAGCTGGATCACCCCCGTGCCGGGCGGCGTCGGCCCGATGACCCGCGCGATGCTGCTCGTCAACACCCTTGAAGCGGCCGAACACGGAACAACATGTTGATCACCCCGTTGCTTGCTCACTTCGTGTAGCCGCCTCCCCCTCAAGGGGCACCACCGGCGGCCCGGCAGAGCCGGTTCCGCGGTGGTCCTCGAAGGGGCCTCGCTTCGCTTGCCTGGAAACATGTATATGACCAATCCGCTTCTCGACTTCACCGATCTCCCGTTGTTCGATCAGATCAAGCCAGAGCATGTAGCGCCTGCGGTGGACACGCTCCTCGCCGATGCCGAGACTGCGCTGCAGACGGTGACGGCGCCGGAGTTCCCGGCGGACTGGATCGCAATCTCCAAGGTGCTCGACGTGGCTTCCGAGCGATTCAGCCGCGCCTGGGGGGCCGTGGGGCACCTCAATGCAGTGGCCGACACGCCCGAGCTGCGGGCGGCCTATAACGAGGCGATGCCACGGGTCACCGCCTTCTGGACAAGGCTCGGCTCCGACGAGCGGCTCTATGAGAAGTACAAGGCGATCAACCCGGCCACGCTCAATGTCGAGCAGCGGCAGGCGCACCGCAATGCGATTCGGAACTTCGTGCTCGGCGGTGCCGAACTGCAGGGCGACGCGAAGGCGCGCTTCGCGGAAATCCAGGAACGGCAGGCCGAGTTGAGCCAGAAGTTCAGCGAGAACGCACTGGACGCGACGGATGCCTTTGCCTGGTACGCGCAGCTCGGGGAACTCGACGGGCTGCCCGAGGACGTCATCAGCGCCGCCCGCGCTGCGGCCGAAGCGGAAGGCAAGGACGGCTACAAGCTCACGCTGAAGATGCCCTCCTACTTGCCGGTCATGCAGTTCGCCAAGAGCAGCGCGCTGCGCGAAAGGCTCTACCGCGCCTATGTCACGCGCGCCAGCGAGTTCGGCGACCCGGCCTTCGACAACACCGACCTGATCCGCGAGATCCTCGCACTGCGTCAGGAAGAGGCGCAGTTGCTCGGCTATCCGAACTTCGGCGAACTCTCGATCGTGCCCAAGATGGCCGAATCGGCTGGGCAAGTCGTGAAGTTCCTTCGCGATCTGGCCACCAAGGCCAAGCCTTTCGGCGAACGCGACCTCGCGGACCTGCGCGCATTTGCGCAAACGCAGCTCGGCCTGCTCGATCCGCAGCCCTGGGACTGGAGCTACATCGGCGAAAAGCTCAAGGAAGCGCGCTACGCGTTCAGCGAGCAGGAAGTCAAGCAGTACTTCACCGCGCCGAAGGTGATGGCGGGCCTGTTCAAGATCGTGGAGACCTTGTTCGAAGTCTCGATCCGGCGCGATAGCGCGCCGGTGTGGCATCCGAGCGTCGAGTTCTATCGCATCGAGCGCGGCGGCCAGAAGGTCGGCCAGTTCTACCTCGACCCGTCGGCCCGCGCCGCCAAGCGCGGAGGCGCGTGGATGGACGACGTGCGCGCCCGCTGGCTGCGCCCCGACAACGGCACCTTGCAGACCCCGGTCGCGCAACTGGTGTGCAACTTCGCCGAGGGCGTCGACGGCAAGCCGCCGCTGCTCACGCACGACGACGTGACCACCCTCTTCCACGAGTTCGGCCACGGCCTGCACCACATGCTCACGCAGATCAACGAACGCGACGTTTCGGGTATCAGCGGCGTCGAATGGGATGCGGTCGAACTGCCGAGCCAGTTCATGGAGAACTTCTGCTGGGAGTGGGACGTCCTCGCCCACATGACTTCGCACGTCGACACGGGCGAGCCTCTGCCGCGCGAACTCTTCGACAAGATGACGGCGGCCAAGAACTTCCAGAGCGGCCTGCAGACGCTCCGCCAGATCGAGTTCTCGCTGTTCGACATGCTGCTGCACACCGAATACGACGCCACCACGGCCAAGCCGGGCGACGTGATGGCGCTGCTCGCCAAGGTGCGCGAAGAGGTCGCGGTGATGCCCTCGCCGGCCTTCAGCCGCACGCCCAACACCTTCAGCCACATCTTCTCCGGCGGCTATGCGGCGGGCTACTACAGCTACAAGTGGGCCGAGGTGCTGAGCGCCGACGCCTACGCGGCCTTCGAGGAAACGGCGGGCGCCAATGGCGAGCCGAGCATCGAGACCGGCCGCAAGTACCGCGAAGCCATCCTCGAGGCCGG
This sequence comes from Variovorax glacialis, assembly GCF_051216375.1. NCBI lineage: Bacteria > Pseudomonadati > Pseudomonadota > Betaproteobacteria > Burkholderiales > Comamonadaceae > Variovorax > Variovorax glacialis. Next base: position 120,369 of record NZ_JBPJZT010000002.1, read on the forward strand.
CGGCAGCCGCAGCGCAATGGAATCCTTCAAGGCCTTCCGAGGCCGCGAACCGCAACTCGATGCGCTGTTGCGACACCAGGGCATGGCGGAGACCCAGGCAGCCTGAGAATCAGGCGGCGTTGGCCGCGGAGCCTGAGATACTCGGTTACATCCGAAAACGGGAGTCATCGATGAAGCTCAACGCCGCCCTCTCGGGCCTTGCCCTGCTGACGGTCGCCTGCGCCACGCTGGCGCAGCCGGTCTACCGCAATGTCGACAAGAACGGCAAGGTCACCTTTTCCGATCAGGCGCCGGCCGCCAACGCACAGCCGGCCGCGCCGTCCGCCGGCAGTTCCATCGCTGCCAATTCAGGCCTGCCTTATGAGCTGCGGCAAGTGACGCAGCGCTACCCCGTCACCCTCTACACCGGGGACGAATGCGGGCCCTGTGGCGCGGGCCGCTCCCTGCTCATCACGCGGGGCGTGCCGTTCGAGGAGCGCACCGTCAAGACCAACGAGGACATCGGCGCGCTGCAGCGCCTGAGCGGGCAGAACAACCTGCCCCTGCTCGCGATCGGCTCGCAGCAGCTCAAGGGCTTCTCGGACTCAGAATGGTCGCAGTACCTGGATGCGGCGGGCTATCCCAGGAGCGCGCAGCTGCCCAGCGGCTATCGCAATCCGCCGGCACAACCGCTGGTCGCCTTGCAGTCGGCCCCGCAGCAGGCGCCAGCCGCTGCGCCCATACCCGCGCAGGCACCTCCGCCGCCCGCCGCGGCCACCGGACCGACGCCGAGCAACCCTGCCGGCATCAAGTTCTGACGCCGGCCACGCCCGCGCTCAGTTGAAGCGCATGGTCCGCACACCCGTCGATGTGCCCAGGAGGCACACGCCGGCGCGCTGATGGGCAAAGACGCCCACCGTCACGACGCCCGGCCATTGGTTCACCTCGCTCTCGAAGCCGAGCGGATCGGGGATCCGCAGTCCGGTCACGTCGACGATGTGCTGGCCGTTGTCGGTCACGAGCGGCAAGCCGTCCTTCTCCCGCACCTGCGCCACGCCGCCCAGCCGCGTGAACTGCCGGATCACGCGCCGCGCCGCCATCGGGATCACCTCCACGGGCAGCGGGAAGGCGCCGAGCGTGTTCACGAGCTTGGAAGCGTCGGCGATGCAGACGAAGCGCCTGGACTGCGCGGCCACGATCTTCTCGCGCGTGAGCGCCGCCCCACCGCCCTTGATCATGTAGCCGCGGCCGTCGATCTCGTCCGCGCCGTCGATGTAGACCGCCAGTTCCTCGACTTCATTGCTGTCGAATACGGGGATGCCCAATGCGCGAAGGCGCTCGGTCGATGCCACCGAACTGGACACGGCGCCACGAATGTTGTCCTTGATGGTCGCCAGGGCATCGATGAACTTGTTCACCGTCGAGCCGGTGCCGACCCCGACGATCTCGCCCTTCACCACGTAATCCAGTGCGGCACGGCCGACCAGCGCCTTGAGTTCGTCCTGGGTCAGGGCGGGAGCGGGGGCGGGTGATGTCATCGGGGAGAATCCTTGGCTGATTGAAGTCGAGAATTATCCGATGCCCCTGCTGTTGCCCTCTTCGCTGTACGGGCTTGCCCGACCCTTCCTCTTTGGATTCGACCCCGAGCACGCCCACGAACTGACGCTCGATGCCCTCGCGCGCACGCAGAACACGCCGCTGGCCTGCGCCTACGCCGCGCCGCGCGTGGACGACCGGGTGACGATCGCCGGCCTCCAGTTTCCGAACCGCGTGGGACTCGCGGCAGGCTTGGACAAGAATGCCCGCTGCATCGATGCCTTTGCCGCGATGGGCTTCGGCTTCGTGGAGGTAGGGACCGTCACGCCCAAGCCGCAACCAGGCAATCCGAAGCCGCGCATGTTCCGCCTGCCGCAGCGCGACGCCCTGATCAACCGGCTCGGCTTCAACAACGACGGGCTCGAAGCCTTCATCGCCAACGTGCAGCGCGCGCGCTTCCGGCGCAACGGATCCAAGGCGCCGATGCTCCTCGGCCTCAACATCGGCAAGAACGCGGCCACGCCGATCGAACGGGCAGTGGACGACTACCTCATCGCCCTGGATGGCGTGTATCCGCACGCGGATTACGCGACCATCAATATCTCCAGCCCCAACACGGCGAACCTGCGTTCACTCCAGAGCGACGAGGCGCTGGACGCCCTGCTCGGCGCGATCGCGGACAAGCGCGAGGCGCTGGCAGTGAGGCAAGCCAGGCGGGTTCCGCTTTTCGTGAAGATCGCGCCGGACCTCGACGAAGCCCAGGTCAAGGTGATCGCGGCCACCCTTCGGCGGCATGGGATGGATGGCGTCATCGCCACCAACACCACGCTGGCGCGCGACGCGGTCGCGGGGCTGCCGCACGCCGACGAAGCTGGCGGCCTGTCGGGCGCACCTGTCAGGGAGGCGAGCAATCGCGTCATCGGACAGTTGCGCGCCGAGTTAGGGCCACGCTTTCCGATCATCGGGGTCGGCGGCGTCCTGAGCGCGGCTGATGCGCGAGGCAAGATCGAAGCAGGCGCCGACCTCGTGCAGATCTACACCGGCCTGATCTATCGGGGGCCCGCACTGGTGCGGGAAGCGGCCCAGGCGCTGCGCAAGCGCCGCACCTGAGCACGCGGCGGTGATCAGCGCATCCGCCAGATCACCGGAACGATAACGGACGCCCAGCGCACGAGGCGGCGGGGTCCCACCACAGCCACGAGGGCCGCGGCCGCTGCACCGGTCGCGATGGGATGCTCGCGGGCCAGGCGCATCGCCTTGGCGCTCGCGGGTTCGTCCGGCGGAGGAGGTGCATCTCCCACGCCTGCGGCGGCGTCCTGCATCGTCGACACCCGCTGACGCTGCCGCTCGATGCGCGCGAGCAGTTCCTCGCGGGTGACAGGTCGTGCGGGTCGCTCAGTCTCTTCGCGAGGGGTGCGACCCAGGCTCTCCTGGAACCACGCCAGGTCACGCTCGAAAGCCTCGCGCGCCGGATCGAAAGCGTCGGAAGACTTGCGCACCGTGGACAGCAGCGCGACCACCGCCACCAGCCATAAAGCGATCCAGGCCGCGGCCACCAGCCAAGCTGCCGTGATCCGATACGGTGTATCCCAGAAATGAACGACGATCGCCACGGACAACAACGCGATCGCAATCGTCGTGAGTCCGATGACCGCGATCACCAACGCCAGGATCGCCTGCAGGCGCTTCTTTTCGTCCTCCCATGCGAAGCGCAGGAGTTGAACCCGGTCATCGGCTGCCAGGGCAGCCTCACCGGCCAGGATGCGCAATTGGCGCAGAGAGCGCTTGATCCCGAAAAGCTTCGACAGCCTCATCGGCTGCCCCCGCAGGTGCCGCTGGGGCGACGCTCAGCGGCGGCCAAGCAGGAGGCCCACCAACACGCCCACCGCCAGCGCAGCGCCGGCGATCTGCCATGGCTCGTCGTGAGCGTAGGCGTTGGCCGTATTGGCTGCTTCCCGGGCCTTCTTGGCGGCGATCCGGCTTTTTTCGGCGGCGAGTTCGCGAGCGATCGCCAGCTTGCTGTCGATGCGCTGACGCAGCGCCTTGATGTGCGGCACCGAATCGAGATCCTTGCTGGCAAGCACGCCACGGACGTCGCTGGCGATGTCTTCAGCCACGGCGTTGGCCGCAGCTTCGAGATTGGTGGATGCAGTCATTGAATGGGGTCCTCCTCAGAACTCAGACGCGCCGGCACCGCGCCGGCGGTCCACGCCAAACGACGTGTCGGTCGATGGTACATGCCTGCGCGCTTCTACGACAGCAGTTCAGCCACGCGCCGGCCGATCGCCAGGCTGCTGGTGAGCCCAGGTGACTCGATACCGAACAGATTGACCAGCCCCGGCACGTCATGCGTCGCCGGCCCTTCGATCCTGAAATCGGCTGACGGCTCGTCCGGCCCGGAAATCTTGGGACGGATGCCCGCATAGCCTGGAATCAGCGCGCCATCAGGCAAGGCAGGCCAGTACTTGCGCACTTCCGCATAGAAGCCGTCGCCACGCGCCGGATCCACGACCAGATCGTCGGGGGATGCCACCCACTGGACATCCGGGCCGAACTTGGCCTGCCCGCCCAGGTCAAGCGTCAGGTGCACGCCGAGGCCAGCAGCCTCCGGCACCGGGTAGATCAGGCGACTGAACGGCGCGCGGCCAGCCAGGGTGAAGTAGCTTCCCTTGGCGTAGTACGTCGACGGCACTGCCTCAGCGGGCAGTCCCTGGAAGCGACGAGCCAGCGCGGGGGCCGCCAGGCCGGCGGCGTTGACCACGGCGCTGCACCGCAGCGCAGTCCCGTCCTGGGCCCGAAGGACTATCCCGCCATCCATGCACTCGGCGCGTTCAACACCCGACTTGAGTGCCACCATTCCTCCGGCGTTTTCGAGGTCGCCCTGCAGGCTCAGCATCAGCGCATGGCTGTCGACGATGCCGGTGCTCGGCGAATGCAGGGCTGCGTGGCATTCGAGCTGCGGCTCCATCGCGCAGGCCTGTTCCCGCGTGAGCAGCACCAGGTCGTCGACGCCGTTGGCGCGTGCCTTGGCCATGATCGCGTCGAGTTGCGCCACTTGGGCCTCGGACGTCGCCACGATGAGCTTTCCGCAGCGTCGATGGGGAAAGCCTCGTTGTGCGGCGTAGTCGTAGAGCATCTGCTTGCCCTCCACGCACAGCCGGGCCTTCAGCGAACCCTGGGGGTAGTAGATGCCGGCGTGGATCACCTCGCTGTTGCGGGAACTCGTGCCGGTGCCGATGGCGCCTTCGGCTTCCAGCACGATGACCTCACGGCCCTGAAGCGCCAGTGCGCGGGCGACAGCAAGGCCGACAACGCCGGCGCCGATGACGGCGCAATCGAATTCATCCATCCCGTGAGCTTAGCGGGGCGGAGGACGATCCACTCACTCCGGTTGCACCGTGAACGGGCTCTCGGGGTCGGTCGGGTTGCCCGGCGGCGTGGCCGGGCCCTTGTCGGGCTCCACAGGCAGCTCGGGCAGGTCTGGAGGATCTGCTGTGATCGGCGTCGGGCGATCGGGACTGGTGGCCATGGCGTTCTCCTTTCTGCGCCGTTCTACGGTTCCCGCACAAAAGGGAACCACGGCGAATCGAGCCATTTTGCGTCGGCGTGAACCGATGCGAACCTCGGCTCGCTCACAGAAGGGTCTTGCTGCGCAGAAGACATTCCCACCCCATCGAAAGCAGATTCACTTCGCTTTTTGGAAGCCCGTTGTTCTCATGATGAAGGCGTCGAATACAGCCGCTCTCCGCGCCTCACTTTCAGTCGCATTTTCCGAGATTTCACGTCGATTTGAAGACCGCCGTTTCAGGGGGAAACTGTAGAGTCGAACGGTCGAAAAACGACTCGACACAGTCGCCCCATTTCACTCGATCCAGCGACCCGATCGCTGGACGCAAGACAGTCGCCCGAGCCGCCCGGCATCGCGCAATCACTGAGTTATGAACATCAAGGACGAGACCTCCATCCCGTTCGCCCACCCGGTCTACATAAGAAGCATCCTCGACTGCCTCAACGGCCGAGGTGTACGGCCATCGACCGTGCTCGCCAATGCAGGCCTGGCCTGGCAGGATCTCCATGAAGGCCAGCAGATGGTGGACTTCGCCGTCTTCCGTCGATTCGTCGCGCATGCCATCCAGTGCAGCGGCGAGCCCGCGCTCGGCCTGATGGCCGGCTCCATGCTCCAGCCGTACCACAGCCCGGTCGGCATCGCCGCGGTGACCAGCGACAGCCTGGGCCAAGGCCTGCAGGTCATGCGCCGTCACGCGAAGTTGATCTTCGGGAGCGTGGAGTTCCAGGTGGAGAACGGACCCCGGTGGAGCGCACTCAAGGTCAAGCCGCTGCTGCCCCTTGGCGAGACCCATGTCTTCGTGATGCAGTCCATCATTGGCGCGCAGGTGCGCCTGCTGGAGGCCATCCTCGGGCGGCCCGTCGACGAACTGACAGTGGGACTGCCCTACCCTCGGCCATCCAAGAGCGATGTGCCGTGCCTGCGCTACGTCCGGAGCGTGGCCTTCGATCAGGAATGCCTGACCTTCGAATTGCCTGCGGACCTGCTGCATGCACCGTCGGCCTCGGCCGACGCGAAGGCCTTCGCCGATGCCTCCCAGTCCTGTCAGCGCCTGGAGTCGGAGATGGGACGAGGCGCGTTCGTGCAACGCGTTCGGCGTGCGCTCTTTGAGCGCCTGACGAGCAACCCGGACACGCATGACCTCGCATCGGACCTGGGCATTTCCCCGCGGACGCTGGTGCGGAGGCTCGCGGCGGCCGATGTCACCTACTCCGACATCAAGGACGAGTTGCGCAAGACGCACGCCGCCTGGTACCTGCAACACACCGAGCTGTCGATGGAGTCGATTGCATCGCAACTGGGTTACGCCGATCCAACCAGCTTCAGCCGCAAGTTCAAGGGCTGGTATCGCGTCGCGCCGAGCAAGATGCGCCAGGATCTGCGCAGCGGCGACTTTCACTGACCGGCAAGGAGCGATGAGGTGTCGTCGGCAGACCCTCATCGCGTCAAGCGTCCGCGCCGAGGCGGACCGGACTGAGACGCTAGTCGCGGACCGAGGCCTCCTCGGCCACCCCGCCCACGTACCCGATCGTCTCATTGATGTGCAAGAGAATTTCGGAGCAATGCTCTTTCAGTGCGTTCCCGCGCCGCGTGAGCCGAACCTTGCGCGTCGTGCGCTGGAGCAATGGCGCTTCGAGCATCGTCTCGAGCCGCGCGACACTTCGGCTCACGCTCGACTTGTGAATCTTCAATGCATCAGCTGCCTGCGAAAAGCTGGCAAATGAAGCGACGTACGAGAAGACGCGAAGATCATTGAGATCCAGCATCTTCTGTGTGGTGTGTGTTGACAGAACACTGTTCGACATTTTTTCTCTCCCTGTCCAACCTTTGACCCCGCCTGAACGCATCAAAGCGAAAAAGGCCGCCCGACGTTCGCGGGCAGCCTTCAGGACTTGGCTGGTGAAGTTGGACTTACCAGTTGCCCTGTCAAAACGAGTGACGCAGACCGATGTCGTAGCCCGTGGAGGTCTTCGGCGTCATCGCTGCGCCGTCGATCAGGAAGTACTGCGGGCCACCCAGGCTCAGCGCGGCACCGTTCTTGTTGGTCACGCGCGCAATGGTCGTGTACACCGCCGTACGCTTCGACAGGTTGTGAACGTAGCCGATCGCGAACTTGCCGGCCTTCGGCTTGTCGGCACCCGGCGCGACGATATTCTGGTAGTCCACTGCCGAGTAGGCGGCGCGGATCACGCCCGGACCGACCGGCACCGTTGCGCCCAGAAGCCAGCCCCTGAAGCCCGGATCCCGCTGGTTGACAAACACCGGCACGCTCCAGTCGGTCTTCAACTTGTTGTCCGAGTACTCGCCGAACAGCTTCACCGGACCAAAGTCATAGGAAGCGCCGAGATTCACCGTTTCGAGATTGGTGGTCGAGCCAGCGTAGAAGTCACTCGCCACGGTGTCCTGACCGTAGGAAAGCGCAACGTCGAGCGGACCTTTGGCGTAGCCGACGCGACCACCGATGTAGCGGCCGGTACGCGAATTATTGAAAGCATATCCCTCGGGGATGCCCGGCTGAACCAACTCGCCTGGTTCCAGGCTGGCCTTCTCGTTGAAGACGTACATCAGCTGACCGTAGACGCCGCCCAGGTTCGGCGGCAGGAAGTAGCCGATCGAGTTGCTGGCGCGGGTGTAGTTGCGGTCGCCCGTATCCTTGCTGGCCGTATTGATCAGGCTGGCGCCCACGCCGTTGGTGCCGAACGGATCGAAGACCGTGTCGTTCCAGTAGGTCGGCGTGTAGTCGCGTCCGCCACGAAATTCCCCGAACGGGCCGGACAGGCTGATCGTCGAACGACGGTCGAACCTCAAGCCGCCACCGCCAACGCCCGAGCCGTTGTTGCTGTTGATGCCGGCTTCGAGCCAGAAGCTGGCGGCCATGCCGCCGCCCAGGTCTTCGGTGCCACGGAAACCCAGACGGCTGGAGTTGTAGCCAGAGCTGGTCACGGCGGTTTCCGTTGCATGCGTCGGTATCACCGGCAACTTGCAAGGGAAGCGGGCTGACCTGCTGATTGCGGACGACGTTGAGTCGGCGAAGAACTCGCTGACGCAGCACCAGCGCGATGCACTGCTCCAGTTGACCAAGGACTTCGCGTCCATCTGCTCGACCGGCCGCATCATCTACCTCGGCACGCCGCAGTCCATCAACTCGATCTACAACACGCTGCCCGGTCGCGGGTACTGCGTGCGCATCTGGCCGGGACGTTATCCCACCGCTGCGCAGGTCGGCAACTACGGCGGCATGCTGGCACCGCTCATCGCACGCCGCATGGCGAACGACGAGTCGCTGATGCTCGGCGGCGGCGCACTGGGCGACCAAGGCAAGCCGACCGACACGCAACTGCCGGCAGGCACCGACGAGTTCCTGACCAAGAAGGAACGCGACCAAGGCCCCGCCTACTTCCAGCTTCAGCACATGCTGAACACGAAGCTGGCCGACGCCGAACGCTTCCCGCTGCGCTGGGCCAAGGTGCAGGTCATGCGCGTCATCAACGACGCGTACCCGCTCACGTTCACGCCCGGTCTGCTCGATCACGAAGTGGTCAAGTACGAACTGCTCGGCACGACCTACGCGCTCGGCTCACCGTCCGCGATGTCTGCCGACCGCAGCAAGCTGCAAGGCATCGTCATGTACGTTGACCCTGCGGGCGGCGGCAAGAACGGGGACGAGACTGGCTACGCCGTCGTGGGCTTCCTCAACGGGAACCTCTACGTCCTCGACGTGGGCGGCATTCCTGGCGGGTTCGACCATGCGGGCTTCGTGAAGCTCTCGCACATCGCACGCGACTGGAAGGTCAACCGCATCCTCGTCGAGAAGAACTTCGGCAACGGGGCCTACCTGCACACATGGCTACCGACGCTCCGCGCTGAGTACCCGCACGTCGTCGGCGGCGGGTGCGCCATCGAGGAGACGTGGGAGTCCGGGCAGAAGGAGCTTCGCATCATCGACGTGCTGGAGCCGATCATCGCTCGTGGGTCGCTCGTCTTCAACGACGAGATTGCCCGCAACGAGCATGCATCGCTCGCTCGGCACGCCTCCGAGAAGCAGACCACCTACTCGATCTTCCACCAGCTTGCGCACATCACGCGGGACAAGGCATCGCTCGTTCACGACGACCGCCTTGACGCCCTCGCGGGTGCGTGCCGCTACTGGACCCTCCAGCTTGGCATCGAGCAGGAGAAGGCCATTGCGCGTCAGCGCGAGGCCGAGTTCAAGGCTTGGCAGAAGAACCCCCTCGGCATCAACAGATTCTCCAGCACAGCGCCATCGAAGCGCGGCGGGAGCCTATTCAACAAATACCGCCGCTAAGGCAGTGGAGACAACATGAGATTCGAGAGCCTCCCCTCGATACCGCTGGACACGGTGAACCTGTCCCTCCTGCGCGAGACGGTGCTTGCCGCCGTCACGCAGTGCGAACTCTCGGCCCGCAGCCCCAGCGCGGGGCCGCGCACGACCCAACTCGGCGGGTTCTTCCAGAGCATCGCAACCCGGCTCGCCACGCTCGCGTCCGCGCAGGGCAACGGCAGCGTCGGCCCCGGCCGGCCACTGAGCCGCTTCTTGTTTGGTGGCATCTCCGGGAAGAAGGTGGTCTTCTGGGGCGACAGCACGACCGAGATTGCGCTCCTCCTGTGGGAGGGCATCAATCAGGCCGTCCTCCCCGGAGGCGACTGGGCTGGCGTCGTGCCGGTCAACCGTGGCTTCAACGGTCAGACGATGCAGGGCGCACTGAACGGCATCCAGACCATCTACGACGACAACCCGCAACTGGTCGTCCTGTGCTTCGGCATCAACGATGTACGCATCGGCGGCGTGGACGCCATCGAGTTGGCGAGCCGCCTGCGCGAGGCCGTCACGCGCCTCCAAGCCAACCTGCCGAACTGCGACATCGTTCTGTGGACGCCCAACAGCCTGCTGACGACCGACGAGGACGGCTACGGCTGGATGGTGCCGCTGTCGGCCGCGCAGGAATACACGGACGTGATGTGGAACGCGTACGAGTCCCTGAAGGGCGAGTTCAAGAACGTCCTGCACCTCGACAAGCAAGCGATCTTCGGCCGCACCGCGCTGCCGTCGCATCCGCTCATGTACGACACGCTGCATCCGAACAACGACGGCAACGTCGCCTCGTTCTTGCAGTTGGTGCCGTACCTCACGCCTGACCCCATCGGCATCGACCAGACGGCGAGCGCCGCCGCTTGGGCCGCGAACCCGGACAAGCCGTGGACGCTGTACCCGAGGGCGCTGGAGGACACCCGCTACTGCGAGCTTGTCCGCCGCATCACCTTCTCCGTCTACATGGAGTTGGACCCCAACGTGCTCGTCTACTTCGGCCGTCACTTCGGCGACGAGGCCCCACTGCTTCCCAGCGTGGTCCAAGACGGCGACTTCATCTGGACACCCGAGAAGGGCGTCTACACGGTCGATCCCCAGGTCGGCCGAGCCGCAGTGGGCGAGAACGGCGTGCAGATGTACAGCATCCCCAAGGCCGACTTCCCGGTCATCCCAGAACTCGGCCACGGCCGCATCTACCGCCGACTCCCGGCGTAACCAACAAGGAACCCCAATGCGATTCGAAGACCTCCCCAACCTGCCCCTCGACACCGTGGGCATCGAGAAGCTGCGCGAAGCAGTGCGCTCCGTCGTGACCCAGTGCGAACTGGCCCCGCGTGGTGCCGCAGGCGCAGCCTCGGCCAGCCGCACGGCCCAAGTCGGCCTGTTCTTCCAGTCGATGGCGACCAAGCTGTCGCTGCTGGCGACCGCACAGAACGCCGAGTAAGGAACCGCCATGACACCCATCAAGCGATGGGTGGTCGTGACGGCTCTCGCAATCATCCTGCCAGTGACGGCCCGCTTCGAGGGCCTGCGCTTTCACGCCTACGCCGACCCGGCGCACGGCTGGAAGGTGCCCACGATCTGCTACGGCCACACCAAGGGCGTGAAGCGGGGCGACGTTGCCACGCAGGCGCAGTGCGATGCATGGCTGCGCGAGGACATGGAAGCCGCAATGGCTGACGTGGGCCGCGTGGTCGCAGTCGAACTGTCCCCGAACGAGCTTGCCGCCTATGGCGACTTCGTGTTCAACGCGGGCCTGACCAACTTCCGCACCTCCACGATGCTCCGCAAGCTCAACGCTGGCGACCGCCGTGGGGCCTGCGCGGAGCTTTCACGCTGGGTCTACGCCGCTGACATCCGCCTCCCCGGCCTCGTCAATCGGCGCGCTGTCGTCCGTGACATCTGCGAGAGAAACCTATGACCACCCTCAACCGAATCTTCCTCGTCCTCGTCCTGGCGCTCATGGCGCTGGGCGGGGTCCAGTACCACCTCCTCAAGCAGTCCAACGCCGCGCTCGAAGTCGAGCAGGAGACGACCCGCTTGCTGCGCAGGTCTATCGCAGCCAACGAGGCCGGCCAGAAGGCCCGCACGAAGGCCGCTGCTGCCGCCACCAAGGCCGCAGCCAAACGAACCAAGGAACTCAACCATGCTACTGAAGCGAACCGCGCTTGGGCTGATGCTCCTGTGCCTGATGCTGTGTGGGACAGCCTGTACGGCCCCGCAGCGCCTCCTGCCGCCCCTTGAGTGGCTGGAGGACTGTCCCCTACCTGAACGTCCAGCCGAGCGCACCAACGCCGCGCTGGCCGGCGCTGTGGCCGAGCACCGGACGGTGATCGAACTCTGCAACGCCGACAAGGCCGCACTCCGGGAGTGGGCCAAGTGAAGTACACCATCCGCCGCGTGTGCGGGGTCGAGTACACCGACACCCTCCACGCCCTGCACGTCCTGACCTTCCCGGCCGATGCGCATGAGCCCTACGACTGCGGATGGTGGTGGCTGGCCTACGACGAGAACAATGAGCCGGTGGCCTTCGCCGGCATGCGGGCCTCACTCAGCGAGGACGACGGGGCCTACCTGTCGCGCTGCGGCGTCCTGCCCGGACACCGGGGCCGGGGCCTCCAGCGCCGACTGCTGCGCGCCCGCCTGAGCTACGCCCGGAGGTTGGAAGCCAAGGTGGTCATCACGACGACCTACTGCAACCCCCGGAGCGGGAACAACCTTATCAAGGCCGGCTTCTCGCTGTACGACCCCACCGCCCCTTGGGGCAGCGAGGGCACGAACTACTGGCGACTCAGCCTAGTTTCGCCGCGAGCTTCGACGCATCCAGATGGGTGTAGCGCTTCAGCATCCGCAGGTCTTTGTGCCCAGTGACTGCCGCCGCCTCCATGACGTTCAGCCCCTTCTCGAAGAACCGGCTCGCGGCCTCGTGCCGCAGGTCGTGGAACCGGAAGTTCTCCAGCTTGGCCCGATCCGCGGTGCGGATGAAGGCCCGCTTGAGCGCCTCCTGCGTCACGTCCGGGAACACGTAGCCCGACCCATCGGACTCGCGCAGCCGGCGCTCCAGCACCTCCATCGCCTTGGTGCTGAGGGGCACGCCCCGGCCTTCGCCGTTCTTCGTGTCCAGCAGCCGCGCCGTGCGCCGCTTGAGGTCGATGTTCTCCCAGAGCATCCCGACAATCTCGGACTGCCGCATGCCAGTCTCAAGGGCCAGGACGATGGCGTCCGTCAGGTAGCCGCCCCGCGTCTCCTTCGCCGCCTCAAAGAGCGCCGCCTCCTCGTCGTGGGACAGTCGCCTGTCCCTTGAGGGGCCGTTCTTGGGCCGCGACACGTCCGACACCGGGTTCGGCCCGCCCGAGATGCCCCACTCCTTCCGAGCGTGCTCGATGACGTGGTGCAGCATGTTCAGCTTCCGGTTGACCGTTGCCGGGGCCGACCGGGTGAGGCAGTCGTCACGCCACTTGCGCACCGCCTCGGGCGTCAGGGTGGACACCGTGTACTTCATCAGCGGGCTGTTCTGGAGCGTGCGGAAGTGGAACTTCTCCTGCTCCGCGCCCTTCTTGTGGGGCGTCACCTCGCGCAGGTAGCGCTCGACCAGATCGTTGATGGTGGTGGTGTTGCCGGTCAGTGTTGGGGCCGTCTGCCCCTTGTAGATTCCAAGCTCGGTCTGCTGAATCCACGCCCTCGCCATACCCTCATCCGGGAAGGTCTTCGACATGATTGGGTACCCAGCCTTCCGGACCTTCGCTTGGAAGGACTTGGCACCCTTGCTGTCAACTCTTTTGGTGATGGTTCCCATGGTTACTCCTCGTTGTGTTGTGTCCCAAGTGTCCCACAACTGTCCCACGAAGTCAACGCACGAGTTTACCCTTAGAGCCCGTGGCGCTCTAAGTTGTTGATTTTATTGAGTATTTTTGGTGGGCGGTGGAGGTTTCGAACCTCCGACCCCAGCAGTGTGAATGCTGTGCTCTACCCCTGAGCTAACCGCCCGTAGCGCACATGCAGGTGATATGCGCCGTTGGAATTCTTCGCGCCGTGTGGTGCGAAGCCCGCAATTATGCCACAGCTTTTTCGTCGATCTGACGGAAAAGCGTGCGTCCGTTGCTGGACTTGTCGAGTTGCATCAGGACCTCCTCATGGGCGGCAAGCTCGTGCTCGGTCGCGATGAGAATCGGCAGCTCGAAGGTGCTCAGGTCCACCGCGATGACGATGCCCTGCGTCGGCTCGTTCGTGGCGATGTCGATCAGGAGCGCGTCCTGTCCGCGCGTGAGATTGATGTAGACATCGGCCAGCAGCTGCGCGTCGAGCTTCGCGCCGTGAAAGGTGCGGTTCGAACGATCGACGCCGAAGCGGTCGCACAGCGCATCGAGCGAATTCCGCTTGCCGGGGTAGACCATCTTCGCCATGGCGAGGGTGTCGGTCACGTCGCCGACAAAACTGCGCAGTGGCGCCAGGCCGGCAAGCTCCAGTTCCTTGTTGAGGAAGCCGACGTCGAAGGCCGCGTTGTGAATGATCAGCTCGGCGTCACGCAAGTAGTCGACGACGTCATTCGCCAGCACGGAGAACTTCGGCTTGTCGCGCAGGAAGTCGGTCGTGAGGCCGTGCACCTTGAGCGCGTCCTCATGGCTCTCGCGCTCGGGGTTGAAGTAGATGTGCAGGTCGTTGCCGGTGAGCTTGCGATTGAACAGCTCCACGCATCCGAGTTCGATGATGCGGTCGCCGTTCTCGGCCGAGAGGCCTGTGGTTTCGGTGTCGAGAACGATTTGCCGGGTCATCAGTGGTTTTCTTTGGCGTGGTTGATCGAGTACTTCGGGATCTCGACCGTCAGGTCGGTCTGCGCGAGTATCGCCTGACAACTCAGCCTTGATTGCGGTTCGAGGCCCCACGCCCGGTCCAGCAGGTCTTCCTCGCCCTCTTCCGCTTCGTTGAGCGAGCTGAGGCCCTGGCGCACGATGACGTGGCAGGTGGTGCAGGCGCAGCTCATTTCGCAGGCATGCTCGATGTTGATGTGGTTCTCGAGCATGGCCTCGCAGATCGAGGTGCCCGCGGGCGCGCTGATTTCCGCGCCTTGAGGGCAGTACTCGGGATGGGGAAGGATCTTGATCGTGGGCATGGAGGTTCTACAGGGATTCGATCTGGCGGCCGGAGAGCGCGCGTGCAATGCCGGCGTTCATGCGCTGGGCGGCGAAGGCCTCCGTGCCGTCGGCCAGCGCCTTGGTTGCCGCCTCGACCACGGCGGCATCGCTGGCGGACTTCGCGCTGCGCAGCGCATTCATCAATGCCTCGATGGCAGTGCGCTCCTCAGGCGTCAGGAGCGAACCATCCGCGTCAAGCGCACTCTGGGTTGCGAGCAACATTCGATCGGCATCCACTCGCGCCTCGACCAGCGCGCGCGCGTGCATGTCCTGCTGCGCGGTCGAGAAGCTCTCCTGCAGCATGGTAGCGATCTGGTCGTCGGAAAGCCCGTAGGAGGGCTTGACCGTGACGCTGGCCTCCACGCCGCTGCCCTGCTCCTTGGCACTCACGCTGAGCAAGCCGTCGGCGTCGACCGTGAAGGTCACGCGGATGCGGGCGGCCCCCGCGGCCATCGGCGGAATGCCCCGCAGTTCGAAGCGGGCAAGGCTGCGGCAATCGGCGACGAGATCGCGCTCGCCCTGCACCACGTGCAGGGCCAGGGCGGTCTGGCCGTCCTTGTACGTCGTGAAGTCCTGCGCCATCGCCGTGGGGATGGTCTGGTTGCGCGGCACGATGCGCTCGACGAGGCCACCCATGGTCTCGAGGCCGAGCGAGAGCGGAATCACGTCGAGCAGCAGCAGATCATCGGCCCCGCCGTTGCCGGCCAACTGGTTCGCCTGGATCGCGGCGCCGAGCGCGACGACTTCATCGGGGTTGAGATTGACCAGCGGGTCGCGGCCGAAGAAGTCGCCGACCGCACGGCGAATCTGTGGCATCCGGGTGGCACCACCGACCAGCACGATGCCCTGCAGCTCTGCGGACTGCAGGCGGGCATCTCTCAGCGCCTTGCGCACGGCTGCGATCGTTCGCGCTGTCAGGCTGGCGGTGACGGCGTCGAACTGCTCGCGCTGCACGTCGATACGGATGTCCGCCTCGGCCAGTCTTGCAGTGAAGGTGGTTGATTCGGTTGTAGACAGCTCCTCCTTGGCGGCACGTGCCTCCACGAGAAGGGAGGCCCTGTCCGCATCGTCCTGCGCCTTGTGGCCGGTTTGCGACAGCACGAGGTTGGCCAGTGCGTGGTCGTAGTCGTCCCCGCCCAAGGCCGAGTCGCCCCCGGTCGAGATGACCTCGAACACGCCCTGGGTCAGTCGCAGGATCGAAATGTCGAAGGTGCCGCCGCCGAGGTCGTAGACGGCATAGACGCCTTCGCTGCCGTTGTCCAGACCGTAGGCGATGGCAGCGGCCGTGGGCTCGCTGATCAGCCGCAATACATTCAGGCCGGCGAGTTGCGCGGCATCCTTCGTCGCTTGCCGTTGGCCTTCGTCGAAGTAGGCGGGCACCGTGATCACGGCGCCGTAGAGTTCGTCGTCGAAGGTATCTTCGGCGCGGTAGCGCAAGGTGGCGAGGATTTCGGCACTGACTTCGATCGGCGATTTCTCGCCGGCCACGGTCTGCACCTTGACCATGCCGTCATCGCCCGTCAGGTGATAGGCCATGGCGTCGCGGTTGGCGACATCCTGGATGCCGCGACCCATCAGGCGCTTGACCGAGGTGATGACGTTGGCCGGATCGGTGGCGCGGGCTGCCAGCGCTTCGAATCCGATCTGGCGCCGCTCCTTGTCGAGGTAGCGCACCGCCGAGGGCATCACCACGCGCCCTTCTGTATCGGGGAGGCATTCGGCAATGCCGTTGCGCACGGCCGCCACGAGGGAGTGGGTCGTACCGAGGTCAATGCCCACGGCGATTCGTCGCTGGTGCGGGTCTGGCGCCTGGCCGGGTTCTGAAATCTGAAGCAATGCCATGGCGCTATTGTCCCCACTGATCGGACTTGGCTTCGATGTCCTCTGCAAAGCGCTCTATGAACATGAGGGCTCTGACCTGGCGCGCCGCTGCGGGGTAGTCGCCCTTTTCATCGATGAGCCAATCCAGTGACGAAAGCGCACGGGCGCGACCCGCCTCGACTTCGCGCCGCAGCTTGTCGAGCGCAGCGGCGTCCTGGGCTTCATCGAGTTCCTCTCGCCACGCCATCTGTTGCATCAGGAAGTCCGACGGCATGGCCGTGTTGTGCTCGGCGTTGATCGGCGAGCCGTTCAGTTCGCACAGGTAGGTGGCGCGCTTGATCGGGTTCTTGAGTCGCTGATACGCCTCGTTGACCCGCACCGACCATTGCATGGCCACCCGCTGTGCGGCGGCACCTTGAGCGGCGAACCGATCGGGATGGGCTTCGCGTTGCAGTTCCTTCCAGCGCGCATCCAGCCTGGCGCGGTCCTGCGCGAAGGTCGCGGGGACAGCGAATAGCTCGAAATCGGTGTCGTTCAGTTTCATGGCGTTAAAAAGCCGCCAGCACATGACATGTTGGCGGCTCGGGCGCGAGGCCGATCGGGATCAGATGCGAAAGCTTTCGCCGCAGCCGCAACGGTCGCGTTCGTTGGGGTTGTTGAACTTGAAGCCTTCATTGAGGCCTTCGCGAACGAAATCCAACTGCGTGCCATCGATATAGGCCAGGCTCTTTGGATCGACCAGCACCTTGACGCCATGGTCCTCGAAAACCACGTCCTCTGGCGTGAACTCATCCACGTACTCGAGCTTGTAGGCCAGGCCCGAGCAGCCGGTGGTCTTGACGCCCAACCGCACACCCACACCCTTGCCTCGCTTTCCGAGGTAGCGTGTGACGTGGCGCGCGGCCGATTCGGTCAGGGTCACAGCCATGTCAGTGAACGGCTTCCGTCGTCGCGGCAGCGACGCCGTGCTTGGCCTTGTAGTCGCTGACGGCCGCCTTGATCGCGTCTTCCGCGAGGATGGAGCAATGGATCTTCACGGGCGGCAGCGCCAGCTCTTCGGCGATCTGCGCATTCTTCAGTGCAGCCGCCTCGTCGAGCGTCTTGCCCTTGACCCATTCGGTCACGAGGGAGGAAGAGGCGATGGCCGAGCCGCAGCCGTAGGTCTTGAACCGTGCGTCCTCGATCACACCGGTTTCCGGGTTGACCTTGATCTGCAGTTTCATGACGTCGCCGCAGGCCGGAGCACCGACCATGCCGGTGCCCACCGAGTCGTCGCCCTTTTCGAAGGAGCCGACGTTGCGCGGATTTTCGTAGTGGTCAATGACCTTGGATGAGTAAGCCATGGGGTACCTCTTTGAGCTTTAGTGAGCCGACCACTGGATCGTGCTGATATCGATGCCGTCCTTGAACATCTCCCACAGCGGGCTCAGTTCACGGAGCTTGGCGACGTTGTACTTGATGGTGGAAACCGCGTAGTCGATTTCTTCCTCGGTCGTGAAGCGACCGATCGTCATGCGAAGGCTGCTGTGGGCGAGTTCGTCGCTGCGGCCCAGTGCGCGCAACACATAGCTGGGCTCCAGGCTGGCCGAGGTGCAGGCGGAGCCGCTGGAAACAGCCAGGCCCTTGATGCCCATGATCAGCGACTCGCCCTCGACATAGTTGAAGCTCATGTTGAGGTTGTGCGGCACACGATGCTCGAGGTCGCCGTTGATGAAGACCTGCTCCACGTCCTTCAACCCATCGAGAAGGCGCTGCTGCAACGCGCGGGCCTTGGCGATATCTTCCTTCATTTCGAGCTTGGCGAGCCGGAACGCCTCGCCCATGCCCACGATCTGGTGGGTCGGCAAGGTGCCCGAGCGCATGCCGCGTTCGTGACCGCCGCCGTGCATCTGGGCTTCGAGCCGCACGCGCGGCTTGCGGCGCACATACAACGCGCCGATGCCCTTGGGGCCGTAAGTCTTGTGCGAGGCCAGGCTCATCAGGTCGATCGGGAGGGTCTTGACGTCGATCTCGACCTTGCCGGTGGCCTGCGCAGCGTCGACGTGGAATATCACGCCCTTTTCGCGGCAGATATTGCCCAGGGCGACCACGTCCTGGATCACGCCGATCTCGTTGTTCACGAACATGACGCTTGCGAGGATCGTGTCCGGACGAATGGCGGCCTTGAAGGCTTCCAGATCAAGCAGGCCGTTTTCCTGGACGTCCAGGTAGGTGACTTCGAAGCCCTGGCGCTCGAGTTCACGCATGGTGTCGAGCACGGCCTTGTGTTCCGTCTTCACGGTGATGAGGTGCTTGCCCTTGCCTTTGTAGAAATGGGCAGCACCCTTCAGGGCGAGGTTGTTGGACTCGGTGGCACCCGACGTCCAGACGATCTCGCGCGGATCGGCGCCAATCAGGTCGGCCACTTCGGCCCGGGCCTTTTCGACAGCTTCCTCGGCTTCCCATCCCCAGGCATGACTGCGCGACGCCGGATTCCCGAAATGCTCTCGCAGCCAGGGAATCATCGCGTCGACGACGCGCGGATCGACAGGCGTGGTCGCGCCATAGTCGAGATAGATCGGGAAATGAGGAGTGACGTCCATGGCTGGCTCAGGCTGGCGTGGGGTTTATCTTTTTGGGAGGCGGGTCAATGGGCGCCCGAAGGCGCCCCCAGATCACGACTTGGCGAACGCGTTGCCCAGTGCGAACACCGAGTTCGGCGCGTTGACGCGGATCGGCTTGACCACCGGCTGACTCGAGATGGCGCGCTTGACGGCCGGCTTGTTCTCGATCTGCACGCCCTTGGCGATCTGGTCATCGACCAGCTTCTGAAGGGTGACGGAATCGAGGAACTCCACCATGCGCTGGTTCAGCGAAGCCCAGAGCTCATGGGTCATGCAACGACCCGCTTCACCGAGGCAGTTTTCCTTGCCGCCGCACTGCGTGGCGTCGATCGGCTCATCGACGGAAACAATGATGTCCGCGACGGTGATATCCGCAGCCTTGCGGCCGAGCGAATAGCCGCCCCCGGGGCCGCGGGTCGACTCGACCAGTTCGTGGCGACGCAGCTTGCCGAACAATTGCTCGAGGTAAGACAACGAAATCTGCTGCCGCTGGCTGATTGCGGCCAGCGTGACCGGACCGGTGTTCTGGCGCAACGCCAGGTCGATCATGGCTGTAACCGCAAAGCGGCCTTTGGTAGTGAGACGCATCGCAAGCTCCTTGTGTGCTTACCGTTGAAATGACACCGTGGCACGGGGCCCTGGTGACGTCGTCTCCGCCCTGCCCGACCCTGCATTTGCTGGTGAACCAGTCATTGGGAGTCGGCCCTTCATCGCGAAGTTTCTTTGTTGTTGAGTATTTCGCTCAAGTATAGCAGAAGGCCCTTCAGACTGCTCGGGTAAACCCGATTGCGTCCTGAGGGGCGCTCAGGCGGTCCTCTCGCCCGCCGGCGGAAGGATGACGTTGTCATGCCCCGGTCCGCCAAAAGCCTGCTCTCGCAGAACCGCCAGTTGATCCCGCACCCGTGCCGCCTTCTCGAACTCCAGGTTGCGCGCGTGCTCGAGCATTGTTTTCTCGAGACGCTTGATCTCACGGGCGATGTCCTTCTCGGACATGTCCTCCACCTTGGCCCGCTCGAGGTCGCGCTTGGCGGCTTCCTTGCCCGACTTTTCGCTGTACACGCCGTCGATCAGGTCCCGCACCTGCTTCACGATGCTGCGCGGCGTGATGCCGTGCGCCTCGTTGTGGGCGACTTGCCTGGCGCGGCGGCGTTCGGTTTCGTCGATGGCCTTCTTCATCGAGTCGGTCATGCGATCCGCGTAGAGGATCGCCTTGCCGTTGAGATTGCGCGCCGCCCGGCCGATCGTCTGGATCAGCGAGCGTTCGGCGCGCAGGAAGCCTTCCTTGTCGGCATCGAGGATGGCCACCAGAGACACCTCGGGAATGTCGAGCCCCTCCCGCAGCAAGTTGATGCCCACCAGCACGTCGAAGGTGCCAAGCCGCAGATCGCGCAGGATCTCGACGCGTTCGACCGTGTCGACGTCGCTGTGCAGGTATCGGACCCTGACTCCGTTGTCGCCCAGGTAGTCGGTCAGCTGCTCGGCCATACGCTTGGTCAGCGTGGTGATCAGCACGCGCTCGTTCTTCTCCACCCGCAGGCGGATCTCCTGCAACACATCGTCCACCTGGTGCGTGGCGGGGCGAACTTCCACCTCCGGGTCGATCAGCCCCGTGGGCCGGACCAGTTGCTCCACCACGTTTCCGGCGTTGTCCTTCTCGTATTGCGCCGGCGTGGCGGAAACGAAGATGCACTGCCGCATGCGGGTTTCGAATTCCTCGAACTTCAGCGGCCGGTTGTCCAGGGCCGAAGGCAGGCGGAAGCCGTATTCGACCAGCGTGGTCTTCCGCGCCCGGTCGCCGTTGTACATGCCGCCGAGCTGCCCGATCATCTGATGGCTTTCGTCCAGGAACATCAGCGCATCCTTCGGCAGGTAGTCGGTCAGTGTGGCCGGCGGCTCGCCCGGCGCTGCGCCGGACAAGTGCCGGGAGTAGTTCTCGATGCCCTTGCAATGGCCGATTTCGGCCAGCATTTCAAGGTCGAAGCGCGTGCGCTGCTCGATGCGCTGCGCCTCCACCAGCTTCCCTTCGCTGACGAAGAACTTGAGCCGCTCATCCAGTTCGAGCTTGATGGTCTCGACGGCGCTCAACACCTTGTCGCGCGGCGTGACGTAGTGGCTCGACGGATATACCGTGAAGCGCGGGATCTTCTGCCGGATGCGCCCCGTGAGCGGGTCGAACAGCTGCAGCGTCTCGATCTCGTCGTCGAACAGCTCGATGCGAATCGCCAGTTCGCTGTGCTCTGCCGGAAACACGTCGATCGTGTCGCCCCGCACGCGGAAGGTGCCGCGCGCGAAGTCCTGTTCGTTGCGCGTGTACTGCATGCGGATCAGCCGCCCGATCACGTCGCGCTGCCCGATCTTGTCGCCCACCCGCATGATGAAACGCATCTGCGTGTAGTCCTCGGGGGTGCCGATGCCATAAATCGCGCTCACGGTCGCCACGATCACCGTGTCGCGCCGCTCCAGGACGCTCTTGGTGGCCGACAGGCGCATCTGCTCGATGTGCTCGTTGATCGAGCTGTCCTTCTCGATGAACAGGTCGCGCTGCGGGACGTAGGCCTCGGGCTGGTAGTAGTCGTAGTAGCTGACGAAGTACTCGACCGCATTCTTCGGGAAGAACTCGCGGAATTCGCTGTAGAGCTGCGCCGCCAGCGTCTTATTGGGGGCGAACACGATCGCGGGCCGCCCCAGGCGCGCGATCACGTTGGCCATGGTGAAGGTCTTGCCCGAACCGGTCACGCCGAGCAGCGTCTGGAACACCTCGCCGTCCTGCACGCCTTCGACCAGCCCGGCGATCGCGACCGGCTGGTCGCCAGCGGGCGGATACGGCTGGAAGAGCTCGAACGGCGAGCCCGGGAAGGTGATGAATTCGCCCTGCTTGGCGGGGCCCACCGGATCGGCGTGTTGCGGCTCTGGAATGACTTCGGAGGTTTCTGGCATGGCGTGACAGGGAGGTGATGGCGCGGCCGGTAAAATTCAAGCGAACCGGGCAGCGTAACGCAGGTCCGGCGTTCACGCGAACCGATCACCCCCAAAGGACTTTTCCATGTCAATGTTCACCGCCGTCGAGATGGCGCCACGCGACCCGATCCTGGGACTCAACGAGCAATACGCCGCGGACAGCAACCCGAATAAGGTCAACCTCGGCGTGGGCGTGTACTACGACGACAACGGCAAGTTGCCGCTGCTGTCGTGCGTGCAAGCCGCGGAAGAAGACATGATGAAAGCGCCCAGCGCCCGCGGCTACCTGCCCATCGACGGCATTGCCGCCTACGACAACGCTGTCAAGGGCTTGGTCTTCGGCGTGGACAGCGAACCGGTCAACTCCGGTCGCGTCGCCACCATCCAGGCCATCGGCGGCACCGGCGGCCTCAAGGTCGGCGCCGACTTCCTCAAGAAGCTCAACCCGACCGCCAAGGTGCTGATCAGCGATCCGAGCTGGGAAAACCACCGCGCCCTGTTCACCAACGCCGGCTTCCAGGTCGAAAGCTACCCGTACTACGACGCGGCCAAGCGAGGCATCGATTTCGAGGGCATGCTGGGCGCGCTCAAGGCCGCTCCGGCCGGCACCATCGTCGTGCTGCACGCCTGCTGCCACAACCCGACCGGCTACGACATCACTGCCGCCCAGTGGGACCAGGTCATCGCCGCCGTCAAGGCGGGGAACCTGACCCCCTTCCTCGACATGGCCTACCAGGGCTTCGGCCACGGCATCGCCGAGGACGGCGCGGTGATCGGCAAGTTCGTGAAGGCCAGCCTCACCTTCTTCGTGTCGACGTCCTTCTCCAAGAGCTTCAGCCTGTATGGCGAACGGGTGGGCGCCCTGTCCGTACTGTGCGAGAGCAAGGAAGAGGCCGCGCGCGTCCTGTCGCAGCTCAAGATCGCGATCCGCACCAACTACAGCAACCCGCCGATCCACGGCGGCGCGGTGGTCGCGGCCGTGCTGAACGACCCGGCGCGTCGCGCGGTCTGGGAAAAGGAACTCGCCGAAATGCGCGTGCGCATCAAGGCGATGCGCCAGAGGCTGGTGGACGGCCTCAAGGCTGCGGGCGTGAAGCAGGACATGAGCTTCATCACCACGCAGATCGGCATGTTCAGCTATTCGGGTCTGACCAAGGACCAGATGGTGCGCCTGCGGGATGAATTCGGTGTCTACGGCACCGACACGGGGCGCATGTGCGTCGCGGCGCTCAACAGCAAGAACATCGACTACGTCTGCCAGAGCATCGCCAAGGTGCTCTGAACCCGGGCGGCGGCGCGGATGGCCCGCGTCGCTGCCTTTTTTTGTGCCGCTTCGTGGAGAACTCACGGATGTCGCGGCGGTGTCAGGGCAGTGGGGCGCTCCCTCTATTTACTGCGGGAAGCTACTGATATATTGCACTGCAATAACTATCTGGCCCCTCCGATGCTCTACCAACTCTACGAAGCGCAACGTTCCCTGATGGAGCCGTTTGCGGACTTCGCACAGGCCGCCTCCAAACTCTATGGCCAGGGCGCCGTCTTCGGACAGACGCCGATCGCGCAGCGCATGGCCGCCGGCTACGACCTGCTCTACCGACTGGGCAAGGACTACGAAAAGCCTGAATTCGGCATCAAGACGGTCAAGGTCGACGGCCACGACGTCGTCATCCACGAAAGCGTCGAGATCGAGAAGCCCTTCTGCCAGTTGCGCCGCTTCAAGCGCTTCACCGACGAGCCCCACATTCTCCAGACGCTGAAAAGCCAGCCGGTGGTGCTGATCGTCGCGCCGTTGTCCGGCCACTACGCAACGCTGCTGCGCGACACCGTGCGCACCATGCTGCAGGGCCACAAGGTCTACATCACCGACTGGGTCAACGCCCGCCTCGTGCCGCTGTCTGACGGTGAATTCCACCTCGACGACTACGTGAACTACGTCGAGGACTTCATTCGCTACCTGCAGTCCGAATACGGCAACTGCCACGTGATCAGCGTCTGCCAGCCCACCGTGCCGGTGCTGGCGGCGGTTTCGCTCATGGCGAGCCGCGGCGAGAAGACGCCGCTGTCGATGACCATGATGGGCGGCCCCATCGATGCGCGCAGGTCGCCGACCGCCGTCAACAACCTCGCGATGAACAAGAGCTTCGAGTGGTTCGAGAACAACGTGATCTACCGTGTGCCGGACGGTTTCCCCGGTGCCGGTCGCCGTGTCTACCCGGGCTTCCTGCAACACACCGGCTTCGTCGCCATGAACCCGGACCGCCACGCGAGCAGCCACTACGACTACTTCAAGAACCTGATCAAGGGCGACGATGCAAGCGCCGAGGCGCACCGCACCTTCTACGACGAGTACAACGCCGTGCTCGACATGGACGCGGACTACTACCTCGACACGATTCGCACCGTCTTCCAGGACTTCGACCTCGTGAACGGCACCTGGGAGGTCAAGAATCCCGAAGGCGTGCGCGAGCCCGTGCGCCCGCAGGACATTCACACCATCGGGCTGCTGACGGTCGAAGGCGAACTCGACGACATCTCCGGCTCCGGCCAGACCCGCGCGGCACACGAACTCTGCACCGGCGTGTCCCCTGACGAACAGCGGCACTACGAAGTGAAGGGCGCAGGCCACTACGGGATCTTCAGCGGGCGCCGCTGGCGCGAGAGCGTCTATCCCGAGGTCCAGGCGTTCATTGCAGCGCACGACAAGCCCCAGAAGCGCGCCAGCCAGACCGTGCTGGCGTCGGAAGACACGGTGAAGGCCCCGCCGAAGAATCGCCCGGCGACGGCCGCGGCACGCAAGACTGCCCCACGCCAAGCGCGTTCCGCCTCGCGCAAGTCCTCTTGAGATCGTGACCACGCTGGCCGCACGCCTCCTGGAGGCGCTGCCGCAAACGCAGTGCACTCGCTGCGGTTATCCAGACTGCGCGGGCTACGCGCGAGCCATCGCAGCAGGTGAAGCGGGCATCCACCAATGCCCCCCCGGCGGTGCCGAAGGGGTGGCGCGCCTCTCGAACCTCACCGGCATCCCCGTGCAGCCGATCGACCCCCAATACGGCGTCGAAGGCCCACGGGCCATGGCGGTCATCGACGAGTCCTGGTGCATCGGCTGCACGCTGTGCCTCGATGCGTGCCCGACAGATGCGATTCTGGGCATCCACAAGCGCATGCACACCGTGATCGAGCCGCATTGCACCGGTTGCGAGCTTTGCATTCCCGTTTGCCCGGTCGATTGCATCTCGCTCGAAGTCGCCACACCGGGGCGCAGCGGATGGCAGGCCTGGTCACAGGAACAGGCCGACCACGCGAGAAGTCGCTACGAAGCGCGCAACCGTCGGCGCGAAAAGCCGGAGCCCGTTGCCGTCAAGGCATCCGAGAGCTCGCCCGACGCAACGGCACCGGCGGATCGCAAGCGCGCGATCGTCGAGGCGGCCCTGGCGCGCGCTCGTGCTGCGAGCGCATCCAAGGCGGGCGGCAAGACCCCCTGACCCTCGACTTCAGCCCGCGGCCAGGGCCGAGAAGGCCTTGACCACCTCCGGCGGCGCCTGCACCAGCTCGACCAGCACGCCCTCTCCCGCGATCGGAAACTCCTCGTTGGCCTTGGGATGCAGGAAGCAGATGTCGAAGCCGGCGGCGCCCTTGCGGATCCCGCCAGGCGCAAATCGCACACCCTGCCCCGTCAGCCATTCGACCGCTTTGGGCAAGTCATCGATCCAGAGGCCGACATGGTTCAGCGGCGTCGTGTGCACCGCAGGCTTCTTGTCCGGATCCAGCGGCTGCATGAGATCGACCTCGACCTTGAAGGGCCCGCTGCCGATTGCGCAGATGTCCTCGTCGACGTTCTCGCGTTCGCTCTTGAACGTGCCCGTGACTTCGAGTCCCAGCATCTCCACCCACAGCTTCTGCAGCCGGGCCTTGTCGGGACCACCGATCGCGATCTGCTGGATCCCCAGCACTTTGAAGGGACGATTCATGTCGAGCGCTCCCATCATGCGAACTCCATGATCACCTGGTCCACGGAGAGCGATTCGCCCTTCGCGGCGTCGATGCTGGCGACAACCCCGTCCTGTGTCGCGAACAGTACGTTCTCCATCTTCATCGCCTCGATCACCGCGAGCTTTTCGCCGGCCTGGACCTTCTGGCCCGGCTGCACCGCCACCTCGACCAGCAGGCCCGGCATCGGCGACATCAGGAACTTGCTCAGGTCCGGCGGTGCCTTGAACGGCATCAGCTTCAGCAGCCGGGCGCCGAGGGGCGACAGCACCATGGCCTCGATCTGCGTGCCGTTGTGCGACACGCGCAGCGAAAGCGGATTCTTGCCCGCACCGCGTTCGACCTGCGCAACGAACGCGCGGCCGTTGACGTTGCCTTCCACGCGAATGCTTCCGAGCGCCGCCTTGCTGTCGATCTTGTAGCTGCGGTCGCCCACCGCCACGGCGCTGGAGCCCGTCTGCCCATGAAAGTCCGTGACCGAGACGGCCTTGTGCACGTGCTCGCCCTTTTCATCCAGCACGACCACCACGAACTGCTCGCCGACCTTCACGCCGTGGCCTTCGAGCTGCCCGCTGATGCCCGATGCCCGCGCCCGGTACCGGCGATGCATGAAGGCCGCCAGTGCCACGAGGAAATCCGGATCGTCGTGGGGGACGTCCTCCGCATGGAAGCCCTTGCCGTAGTGCTCGGCGATGAACCCCGTGTTGAACTCGCCGCTCACGAATTTCGGATGCGCGAGCAATGCCGCCTGGAACGGAATATTGCTGTTGATGCCGCGAATCACGAATCCGTTAAGCGCCTCGCGCATCAGCGCGATGGCATGCGCACGATCGCGGCCATGGACGATCAGCTTGGCGATCATCGAGTCGTAAAACATAGGGATCTCGCCGCCGTCGTACACGCCGGTGTCCACCCGAACGCCGTACAGATGCTGGGTGTCGGCCGAGAACATACTCTCCTTCGGCGGCTGGAAGCGCACCAGGCGGCCGGTCGATGGCAGGAAATTGCGGAACGGATCCTCGGCGTTGATGCGGCACTCTATGGCCCATCCTTCGCGCTTCACGTCTTCCTGCGCCAGCGGCAACTTCTCGCCCGCGGCAACGCGGATCATCAGTTCGACCAGGTCGAGCCCGGTGATCGCCTCCGTCACCGGATGCTCCACCTGCAGCCGCGTGTTCATCTCGAGGAAGTAGAAGCTCTGGTCCTTGCCGACCACGAACTCCACCGTGCCCGCGCTCTGGTACTTCACGGCCTTGGCCAGCGCCACGGCCTGCTCGCCCATGGCCTTGCGCGTCGCCTCGCTGATGAAGGGCGACGGCGCCTCTTCGATGACCTTCTGGTGCCGGCGCTGGATCGAGCACTCTCGCTCGTTCAGGTAGATCACGTTGCCGTGCGCGTCGCCGAGCACCTGGATCTCGATGTGGCGTGGCTCTTCGACGAACTTCTCGATGAACACCCGGTCGTCGCCGAAGCTGTTGCGCGCCTCGTTGCGGCAGGAGGTGAAGCCTTCAAAGGCGTCCTTGTCGTTGTAGGCCACGCGCAAGCCCTTGCCGCCCCCGCCGGCCGACGCCTTGATCATCACGGGGTAGCCGACGTCCCTGGCGATCTCGACCGCCCGCTCGGCGGTCTCGATGGCGTCGTTCCAGCCGGGAATGGTGTTGACCTTGGCCTCGTTCGCCAGCTTCTTCGAGGCGATCTTGTCGCCCATCGCGGCGATCGAATAGTGCTTGGGGCCGATGAAGACGATGCCCTCTTCCTCGACCTTGCGTGCGAAAGCCTCGTTCTCGGAAAGGAAGCCATAGCCCGGATGCACCGCTTCGGCGCCGGTCTTCTTGCAGGCCGCGATGATGCGGTCCGCCTGCAGGTAGCTTTCGCGGCTGGCCGAAGCGCCGATATGCACGGCCTCGTCGGCGAGTTCGACATGGCGCGCGTCCTTGTCCGCGTCCGAATAGACGGCGACCGTGAGGATGCCCATCTTCTTTGCGGTCTTAATGACGCGGCAGGCGATTTCGCCGCGATTGGCAATGAGGATTTTCTTGAACATGTTCTTCTCTCGCGGGCTCACAGGGGGATGTTGCCGTGCTTGCGCCACGGGTTTTCGAGTTTTTTCTCGCGAAGCATGACGAGCGATCGGCAGATGCGCTTGCGCGTCTCGCTCGGCAGGATCACGTCGTCGATGTAGCCGCGCGTGCTCGCCACATAGGGATTTGCAAAACGCGCCTTGTACTCGGCCTCGCGCGCGGCAAGCTTCTCGGGATCGTTCTTGTCCTCGCGGAAGATGATCTCGACGGCGCCCTTGGCCCCCATCACCGCGATCTCGGCACGGGGCCACGCGAGGTTGACGTCGCCGCGCAGATGCTTCGAGGCCATCACGTCGTACGCACCGCCATAGGCCTTGCGCGTGATGACGGTGATCTTCGGCACCGTGCACTCGGCATAGGCATAGAGCAGCTTGGCGCCGTGCTTGATGATGCCGCCGTACTCCTGGCTCGTGCCGGGCATGAAGCCAGGCACGTCCACGAAAGTCACGACCGGGATGTTGAACGCATCGCAAAAGCGCACGAAGCGCGCCGCCTTGATCGACGACTTGATGTCCAGGCAGCCGGCAAGCACGAGCGGCTGGTTGGCGACGATGCCGACACTCTGCCCTTCCATGCGCGCAAAGCCGATCACGATGTTCTTCGCATAGTCGGGCTGCAGCTCGAAGAAATCGCCGTCGTCGACCACCTTCGTGATCAGCTCCTTCATGTCGTACGGCTTGTTCGGGTTGTCCGGCACCAGCGTGTCGAGCGAGAGGTCGGCACGATCAGCCGGGTCGCCGCTGGGTCGGACGGGAGGCTTCTCCCGGTTGTTCAGCGGCAGGTAGTTGTACAGCCGGCGCAGCATCATCAGCGCCTCGACGTCGTTCTCGAAGGCCATGTCCGCCACGCCGCTCTTGGTGGTGTGCGTCGATGCGCCGCCGAGTTCTTCCGCAGTCACGTCCTCGTGCGTCACCGTCTTCACCACTTCGGGCCCGGTGACGAACATGTACGAGCTGTCGCGCACCATGAAGATGAAGTCGGTCATCGCCGGCGAGTAAACCGCGCCACCGGCGCACGGCCCCATGATCATGCTGATCTGCGGGACGACCCCGGAAGCCATCACGTTGCGCTGGAACACGTCCGCATAGCCGCCCAGTGACGCCACGCCTTCCTGGATGCGCGCGCCGCCCGAATCGTTGAGGCCGATGACCGGTGCGCCGACCTTCATCGCCTGGTCCATCACCTTGCAGATCTTCTCGGCATGCGCTTCGCTGAGCGCGCCGCCGAAGACGGTGAAGTCCTGGCTGAAGATGAAGACCAGGCGGCCGTTGATCATCCCGTAGCCGGTGACGACGCCATCGCCCGGGATCTTGGTGTCGGCCATGCCGAAATCGCTCGAGCGGTGCTCGACGAACATGTCCCACTCTTCAAAGGTGTTGTCGTCGAGCAGCAGCGCGATGCGCTCGCGCGCCGTCAGCTTGCCCTTGGCATGCTGGGCGTCGATGCGCTTCTGGCCACCGCCGAGCCGCGCTTGTTCGCGGCGCTGTTCGAGTTGTTCGAGGATTTCTTTCATGAGGTTCCGTCGGAGAAGTTGATCTTGTTGGGTGGTGGCAGCCGGCAGCCTACGCTCGTCCGGCCTGCGCGGCGAGCAGATTGCGCGCGGCGGTCGATGCGGGCAGCGTGCCGGCCGCGACCTGGGCGATGGCCTGAGGCAGCAGCTCGCGCACCTGCGGGTGATGTCGGAATGCCTGCTTGAGGCCGGCGTCGATGCGCTCCCACATCCAGGCCAGCGCCTGCTTCTCGCGGCGCGTGGCCAGCTTGCCGTTGGCGGTCTGGAGTGCCTTGAACTGCAGCACCGCATCCCAGAACGCGTCGATGCCGGTGCCGGCCAGTGCGCTCAGCTGGATCACCTTCGGCAGCCAGAAGCGCACTTCCGATTCGGGCGAGCCCGGCGGGGCGTGGGCCGCGTGCATCACCTGCGCGTGCGCCGGATTGCCATGGTGGCCGAACAGGCGCAGGGCGGAGGTGATCTGCGCCTGCGCGCGCGTCGCGGCGTCCTTGTCGATGTCGGCCTTGTTGATGACGACGAGATCGGCCAGTTCCATCACGCCCTTTTTTATGGCCTGCAGGTCGTCGCCGGCATTCGGCAATTGCAGCAGGACGAACATGTCGGTCATG
The DNA here is from genome assembly GCF_051216375.1 of Variovorax glacialis. Classification (NCBI taxonomy): domain Bacteria; kingdom Pseudomonadati; phylum Pseudomonadota; class Betaproteobacteria; order Burkholderiales; family Comamonadaceae; genus Variovorax; species Variovorax glacialis. Next base: position 150,482 of record NZ_JBPJZT010000002.1, read on the forward strand.
CCCGAAACCGCCGTTTCGCTCTGGCCGACGCCGACCGTCTCGACAATGACGATGTCGTAGCCCGCGGCCTCGCACACCAGCATCGCTTCCCGCGTCTTCTCGGCAACGCCGCCGAGGGTGCCCGAGGACGGGCTCGGCCGGATGTACGCACGCTCGTGCACGGAGAGGTGCTCCATGCGGGTCTTGTCGCCGAGGATCGATCCGCCCGAAACCGTGGACGACGGGTCCACGGTCAACACGGCGACCCGGTGGCCGCGCGCGATCAGGAACAGTCCCAACGCCTCGATGAAAGTCGATTTGCCGACGCCCGGCACCCCCGAAATCCCGAGCCGGAAAGAGTTTCCAGTGCGCGGCAGGAGCGCAGTGAGCATTTCGTCGGCCAGCGCGCGGTGGTCGTCGCGGGTCGATTCGAGCAGCGTGATCGCCTTGGCGATCGCGCGGCGCTGTGCAGGCCCCTCCGAGGTCACCAGCGCCTCGGCGGTGACCGGTGTTCGAACCGGCATGTTCACGCCGCAACAGCCGCGCGAATCTGTTCCAGCACGTCCTTGGCGCTGGCCGGGATCGGGGTGCCCGGGCCATAGATGCCCTTGACGCCGGCCTCGTACAGGAAGTCGTAGTCCTGGCGCGGAATCACGCCGCCCACGAACACGATGATGTCGTCGGCGCCCTGCTTCTTCAGCTCTTCGATGATCGCCGGCACCAGCGTCTTGTGGCCCGCGGCCAGCGTGCTGACGCCGACCGCGTGCACGTCGTTCTCGATCGCCTGGCGGGCGCACTCCTCGGGCGTCTGGAACAGCGGGCCCATGTCGACGTCGAAGCCGAGGTCGGCGAATGCCGTGGCGACGACTTTCGCTCCACGGTCATGGCCGTCCTGCCCGAGCTTGGAGATCATCACGCGCGGACGCCGGCCCTGCTCCTCGGCGAAGGCGGCGATCTCGTGCTGGAGCGCTTCCCAGCCTTCGGCCGAGTCGTAGGCGGCGGCATAGACGCCGGTCACCTTCTGCGTATCGGCGCGATGCCGGCCATAGACCTTTTCCAGTGCGTCGCTGATCTCGCCGACCGTCGCGCGCAGGCGCACGGCCTGGATGCTCAGGTCGAGCAGATTGCCCTCGCCGCTTTCCGCAGCCGCGGTGAGCGCATCGAGTGCGGCCTGCACGCCGGCGCTGTCGCGCTTCTCGCGGATGGCCTTGAGCTTGGCGATCTGGCCATCACGCACCTTTACGTTGTCGATCTGCAGGATGTCGTGCGTGTCCTCTTCCTTGAGCTTGTACTTGTTGACGCCCACGATCACGTCCCGGCCGGAGTCGATGCGCGCCTGCTTGTCGGCGGCGGCGGCTTCGATCTTGAGCTTGGCCCAGCCGCTGTCGACCGCCTTGGTCATGCCGCCCATCGCCTCGACTTCCTCGATGATGGTCCAGGCCGCATCGGCCATATCCTGCGTGAGCTTCTCCATCATGTAGCTGCCCGCCCAGGGATCGACGACATTCGTGATGTGCGTCTCTTCCTGGATGATGAGCTGCGTGTTGCGCGCAATGCGGGCGCTGAACTCGGTCGGCAGCGCGATGGCTTCGTCCAGCGCGTTGGTGTGCAGGCTCTGCGTGCCGCCGAACACGGCCGCCATCGCCTCGATGGTGGTGCGAACCACGTTGTTGTAGGGGTCCTGCTCGGTCAGCGACCAGCCGGAGGTCTGGCAGTGCGTGCGCAGCATCAGGCTCTTCGGGTTCTTCGGGTTGAACTCCTTCATGATCCGGCACCACAGCAGGCGCGCGGCACGCATCTTGGCCACTTCGAGGTAGAAGTTCATGCCGATGGCCCAGAAGAAGCTCAGGCGGCCGGCGAAGATGTCCACGTCGAGCCCCTTGGCGAGGGCCGTCTTCACGTACTCCTTGCCGTCGGCCAGCGTGAAGGCGAGTTCGAGCGCCTGGTTGGCCCCGGCCTCCTGCATGTGATAGCCGCTGATCGAGATCGAGTTGAACTTCGGCATCTTCTGTGCCGTGTACTCGATGATGTCGCCGATGATCCGCATGCTCGGCGCGGGCGGAAAGATGTAGGTGTTGCGGACCATGAACTCCTTGAGGATGTCGTTCTGGATCGTTCCGCTCAGCTGGTCCTGCGCGACGCCCTGCTCTTCGGCGGCGACCACGTAGCCTGCAAGCACCGGCAGCACCGCGCCGTTCATCGTCATCGAGACACTCACCTTGTCCAGCGGGATCTGGTCGAACAGGATCTTCATGTCCTCGACCGAATCGATCGCCACGCCGGCCTTGCCGACGTCACCCGTCACGCGCGGATGATCGCTGTCGTAGCCGCGATGCGTGGCGAGGTCGAAGGCCACGCTGACGCCCTGGCCGCCCGCCGCGAGGGCCTTGCGATAGAAGGCATTCGATTCCTCTGCGGTCGAGAAGCCGGCGTATTGGCGGATGGTCCACGGACGCACCGCATACATGGTGGCCTGCGGACCGCGCAGGTAGGGTTCGAAGCCGGGCAGCGTGTCGGTGTACTTCAAGCCCTGGAGATCGGCCGCCGTGTAGAGGGGCTTCACCGTGATGCCGTCCGGCGTGACCCAGTTCAGCGCTTTGAGGTCCCCGCCCGGGGCCGATTTGGCCGCAGCCTTGGTCCAGGCTTCGAGAGTGGCGGTGGAGAAGTTGATGTCGGATTTGCTCATGAGCGCCGCTTTGCAGGTCGTGCGAGAGGTGTGAGTCGGAGTGTCCGCCGGGTTGCGGCACAGTTCAATTTAAAGCGAGTCTAACATCCGTAATTATTAATTCAAACGACGAACTTGCGGTACATTCCAGCCATGTCCGCTGTCACCCTCACCCCCCGCGCCCTCTACGAAGAGGTGGCGGAACTGCTTCGCCAACGCATCTTCAGCCGCGAGCTCGAGGCCGGCAGCTGGATCGACGAGTTGAAGCTGGCCGAGGAATACGGCATCAGTCGCACGCCTTTGCGCGAGGCGCTGAAGGTGCTGGCGGCCGAAGGCCTGGTCACCATGAAGGTTCGGCGCGGCGCCTACGTGACCGAGGTGTCGGAGAAAGACCTGGCCGACGTCTATCACCTGCTGAGCCTGCTGGAGAGCGACGCCGCCGGGGTGGTCGCCGAACATGCGTCCGACGCCGAGTTGGCCGAGCTCGACGCCCTGCATGCGGATCTCGAAGCCGCCGCCACGCCGGGCCACGTCGACCGCGCGTACTTCTTCGCCATCAACGAGCGATTTCACATGCGGCTGCTCGCCATTGCCAACAACCGCTGGCGCGACCAGATGGTGGCCGACCTGCGCAAGGTGATGAAGCTGAACCGCCACAACTCGCTGCTGAAGTCGGGGCGGATCGGGGAATCGCTCAGGGAGCACCGGGCCATCATGGCGGCGATCAAGTCACGCAATCCTGCCGATGCGATGGCGCGCATGCAGCAGCACTTCAGCAACGGGCTCGAGGCAGCGAATTAGGCTCGCCCCCAGGCTCGCGCACTTCGTGTCGCTCTCCACCCCCCGCCGGGGGCGATACCGGCGGACCGGCTGAGCCGGATCCGCGGTATCCCTGGACTGGGACACAGACTTGCGCGGCTGGGTTAAGCCGGCTGTTCTGCCGGCTCGCGGGCTATTGCCATGACTTCGTGCGGGGTGCGGGTCTTGAGCCGGTGGTCGCTCCAGACCTGGCGCCAGCGGCGTGCGCCGGCGAGACCATTGCGCAGGCCGAGCATGTGCCGGGCGATGTTCGACCAGGGCGTGCCGTGGTCTGCGGCCTCGCGTGCCATGTAGTCGCACATCTGCAGCTCGATCTCTTCCCGCGTGAGCGCGGTGGGCGGATCGCCGAAGAAGGTGGCATCCCATTCGGCCAGCCACCAGGGGTTGTGGTAGGCCTCGCGACCGATCATCACGCCGTCGAGCAGGCGCAGGTGCGCGTGCATCTGCGCGTTGTCGTTGAAGCCGCCGTTGATCGAGAAGCGCAGCGTCGGAAAGTCGTGCTTGAGCCGGTGCACGAGCTCGTAGCGCAGCGGCGGCACTTCACGGTTCTGCTTGGGCGACAGGCCCTTGAGCCATGCGTTGCGGGCATGGACGATGAAGGTGTCGCAGCCGGCCTCGCTGACCTTGCCGACGAAATCGCGCACGAACTCGTAGCTCTCGATCTTGTCGATGCCGATGCGATGCTTGACCGTGACCGGCACTTCCACCACGTCGACCATGGCCTTCACGCAATCGGCCACGAGCTGCGGCTCGTTCATGAGACAGGCGCCGAACGCGCCGCGTTGCACGCGCTCGCTGGGGCAGCCGCAATTGATGTTGATCTCGTCGTAGCCCCATGCCTCGCCCAGCTTCGCGCAATGCGCGAGGTCGGCGGGTTCGCTGCCGCCGAGCTGGAGCGCGACGGGATGTTCCTCGCCGTTGAAGCGCAGGTGGCGCGGCACATCGCCATGAATGAGCGCACCGGTCGTCACCATCTCGGTGTAGAGCAGCGCGCGGCGCGTGAGAAGGCGGTGGAAGAAGCGGCAGTGTCGGTCCGTCCAGTCCATCATGGGCGCAATGGACAGCTTGCCGGCGTAGGTGGTTGAGTTCATAGATGCGCCGTGGACGATAGCAAAAACGCTACCGTGCCGTGGATGGACCCGCGAAAGCCCGCGGGCGCCGGCGCTAAGGGCTCATGACCTTGGAGTCGAGTTGTCGCCCGGTCAGGAACGGGCCCAGGTTGGCCGGCTGATAGGCCTCGAAGCTGCTGAGATAGAGCTGGACGCTCGGGTGGAACAGCACGTCCTTGGGGTATTGCCGCGGCGCATGCGGCCGCAAGTCGAAAGGCGGATCCTCGTACGGGGTGTGGATGGGTCCGAAGCTGGACGGCGCCGAGGGTTGGTATTGCGGCGAGATCGCCACCCCGCAGTCGCGCAGGCGCTCGATCATCCAGTCCAGCGAGAAGCTGCAGAGGTCCAGCGTCGGATAGCCGCCGCCGACGTCGGCATGGGCGCCGCAGAACCATCGCTGGCTGACGCCGTCCCTGGCATCCCACAGCGTCGGTTCGAAATCGCTTCGCTGCTCGTCGATCGCGAGCGCGTGGAAGCCCAGGCGGACCTTCGGCGACAGCGCCAAGTCGGCGAACTCGAAGATGTCGACCTTCGATGCGTCGGCCAGGTCGTAGACCGGCACGCCAAGAGCGCCGACGGTGTCCCAGACCCCGATGGCCTCGATACCGACGTCCTTCACCAATTTGTCGAGTGCGATGGACTGCGCTTTGAACTCCTCGAGATAGCCCAGCAAGGTGCTCTGCTTCCCCAACGCCCGGCGGTGCGCCGCCCACACGAAGACGCCGAGCCTGTAGGCCAGGTCGGCATCGTAGCTGCCGTCGCTGCCTCGCATGGCATCCTGCGGCAGGAGGCCCATTCGGGTGACCATGCCGCCGAGCGCCCTCGCGGTGTACGCCCCCCGGCTGAAGCCGGTCAGGTAGATGCGATCACCCGGCTCGTAGTTTCTCGACAGGAAGGTATAGCCCCGGACGATGCGTTCGATGAAGCCTTCCCCGAAGACGCCGCCCAGCAGCTTGCGGATGCCGTTCTGCGAGTCGCCGACGCCGTGCAGGTATTTCGCGATCTGCGTGACCTTGCCGTCCGACCCCGTGTTCACCTTTTCCTGCTCGTCCTGCCTTCGCAGCGAGTCGGCGGTGACCGCGCCCGCCAGGGCGGCAAAGAGCCTCAGCACGTTGGTGGCGTCGGCCTGGAGCTCCTGGGCATCGCCGTGGCCCAGGCCGTTCCATGTGCCGTCGGCACAAAATACGATGTTCTTTGGCATGTCGCATCCCTTCTCCGAAGGCGTCGATGCGGCGCAGTGTGTGCTCTTCGCGGCGGAGAATCCATGCGACTTTCGCTGTATGCCAGAACGTGCATTCCAGGTGCCCGGCAGGTTTGCGAGGGACATGCTAAGGTGCCGCCGCTCCGCCGGGCTTGCGCGCCGGAACCCACTGCGAGACCCTTCCGTGCCCCCCTCCCCACACTCCGAGCCCGCCGGGCTTTCCACCGGTCTGACCATCCTGTTCGCCATCGCGTGCGGGCTCTGCGTGGCCAATATCTATTTCGCGCAGCCGCTGATCGGGCCGATCGCGGTCACGCTGCAACTGCATGCCGGCCTGGCCGGGCTGATCATGACGCTCACCCAGCTCGGCTATGGCGCCGGCCTGCTGATGCTGGTGCCGCTGGCCGATGTGGTGGAAAACCGGCGGCTGATCACCTGCCTGATGGTGGGCGCGGTCGTCGGCCTGGTCGGCATCGCAATCTCGAATTCGGCCGCGACCTTCCTGGCAGCATCGTTTCTCGTCGGGACCTGCGCCGTGGCGGCCCAGGTGCTCGTACCGCTGGCTTCGCACCTCGTTCCCGAAGCAACGCGCGGCAAGGTCGTGGGGAACATCATGGCGGGCTTGCTGGCCGGCATCATGCTGGCGCGGCCCTTCTCGAGCCTGATCGCGGCAGCCTTCGGATGGCGTGCCGTTTTCGCCGTCTCCGCGGTGTTGATGGCGACCCTGGCCATCGTGTTGTGGCGCGCACTGCCGCAGCGCCGGCCACACGCCTCGACCGGCTACGCGCGCACCATGGCTTCGCTGCCCGGCATCGTGTGGCGCACGCCGCTGCTGCGCCGGCGGGCGTTCTACCAGGGGATGATGTTCGCCGGCTTCCAGGCCTTCTGGACCGCCGTTCCCCTCGCACTGGCGCATGAATTCGGCTTGGGACAGGGCGGGATCGCACTGTTCGCCCTGGCCGGTGCCGCTGGCGCGCTGGCAGCACCGTGGGCCGGGCGACTGGCGGATCGCGGGCTCACGCGGCCGGCAACGGGCATGGCGATCGTCGTCGCGCTGCTGTCCTTCGGGCTCGGGGCTGTGGCGGTGCACTTCCGGTCCCTTGCCGGCCTGGTCGTCTCCGGCATCCTGCTCGACGCCGCCGTCCAGCTGTGCAACGTCCTCAGCCTGAGGAGCCTCTACATCCTGGCGCCGGAGCTCCGCGGCCGGCTCAACGGGCTGTTCCTCACCTTCATCTTCATGTGCGCGGCGGTCGCTTCGGGGCTGGCCGCGGCGATCTATGCCTTCCACGGCTGGGGCGGCCTGTGCCTGCTGGGCGGGGCCTTTGCGGTGGTCGCACTGTTGTTTTACGCCACTGAGTTCCGACGGAATGCCCTTCTGGCAACCGGTTGAGAGGGGTCGTCCGGGATAATAGGGGTTAACCCTAATCTCCCGCCATGACCCATCAGACCGACACGCCACCCGCCGCTTCGTCGCGCATGCCCATCGCCCTGTTGGCAATGGCAGCCGCCGCATTCGCGATCGGAACCAGCGAATTCGTCGTGATGGGCCTGCTGCCCGACATGGCGCTCGACCTCGGCGTCACCCTGTCTCAGGCAGGCCTGCTGGTCACCGGGTACGCCATGGGCGTGGTGATCGGCGCGCCGGTGTTCGCGGTCGCGACGGCACGGCTCCCACGCAGGGCGACGCTGATCGCGTTGGCGTCGCTCTTCGTCCTCGGCAATTTGTTGTGCGCACTGGCGCCCAACTACGGATTGCTGATGGCGGCCCGGGTGATCACGGCCCTCGCGCACGGCACCTTCTTCGGCATCGGCTCGGTCGTCGCTGCGGGACTGGTGGCGCCGAACAAGCGCTCGCAGGCGATCGCCCTGATGTTCACCGGCCTCACGCTGGCCAACGTGCTGGGCGTGCCGCTCGGCCGCATCATCGGCGAGCACTTCGGCTGGCGCATGACCTTCGCATCGATCGTGGTGATCGCGCTGGCGGCGGTCGCATCGCTCGTGTTGCTGCTGCCCCGGCACATCGAGATGCAGAAAGGCAACATCCTTCGCGAGTTCACCGTGCTGGCCGATCGCCGCGTGCTGCTCGCACTCGCAACCAGCGCGCTGACGTCGGCGAGCCTGTTCTGCGTCTTCACCTACATCGCACCGCTGCTGACGGAAGTGAGCGGCTTCTCGAACGCGGCCATCGCGCCCATCCTTCTTCTGCTGGGCGTCGGCCTCACCATCGGCAGCACGGTCGGCGGACGGCTCGGGGACCGTCGTCTCGTGCCCTCGATGCTGCTGGTGCTCGGACTCAACGCGCTGGTGCTGGGGCTCATGCATTTCGTCCTGCCGGTCAAGGCCGCGACCGTGGTGTTGATGGCGACGTGGACCACCCTCTCCTTCGCCCTCGTACCGCTCCTGCAGACGCTCATCGTGCAGCATGCGGACGCCGCCCCCAACCTGGCCTCGACGCTGAACCAGGGCGCGTTCAACCTCGGCAACGCCACCGGCGCCTGGATCGGAAGCGGCATGCTCGCCGCGGGCGCGCCGCTGGCGGACCTTCCATGGGCCGGCGCGGGCATCACGCTGGGTGCCCTGGCGCTCGCCGCGTGGAGCAGCCGACTCGGCGAACGCAGGCCTTCGCTTCAGGCGGCCTGACGCGCAAAGCGGCCCCCGAACGGGCCGCCGACTCACATCCCTGCTTTCCGAAACTAGGGAAGTCACCGATCAACTGGTGCAACCAAGTATCGAACGGGTCAATCCCAGTACCAAACCCGCAACGCAGAGTCTCCAGAATCCGGCAACGACGACCGCCTGTCGTCGACCAACAAGGAGACAACTCATGAAGCGCTTTCTGAAGGCAGGCCTGGTGCTCGCCATCGCGGCCACGGGTCTCGCGCATGCCGCGACCGAACTGGTCATCGCCACCGTGAACAACGGCCACATGATCGAGATGGAGAAGCTCACCAAGTTCTTCGAGCAGGCGAATCCGGACATCAAGCTCAAGTGGGTCACGCTGGAGGAAGGCACGCTGCGGCAGCGCGTCACCACGGACATCGCGACCAAGGGCGGCCAGTTCGACGTGATGACGATCGGCATGTACGAGACGCCGATCTGGGCCAAGAAAGGCTGGTTGCTGCCGATCGCGACCGACGCGAACTTCGACGTCGACGACCTTCTGCCCGCGATGCGCAACGGCCTCTCGGCCGACGGCAAGCTCTATGCATCGCCGTTCTATGGCGAGAGCTCGATGCTCATGTACCGCAAGGACCTGGCCGACAAGGTGGGCTTCAAGATGCCCGACCAGCCGACCTGGGCACAGGTGAAGGAACTCGCCGGCAAGGTGCACGACCCGAAGGCGGGCGTCTACGGCATCTGCCTGCGCGGCAAGCCGGGCTGGGGCGACAACATGGCGCTGCTCACCACCATGGTCAACACCAACGGCGGCCAGTGGTTCGACATGAGCTGGAAGCCGCAGATCGACACCAAGCCCTGGCATGACGCGATCAGTTTCTACGTCGACCTCATGAAGGCCTACGGCCCGCCCGGCGCCTCGGCCAACAGCTTCAACGAGAACCTCGCGCTCTTCAACGAAGGCAAGTGCGGGATGTGGGTGGACGCGACCATTGCGGCTTCTTTCGTGAGCGATCCGAAGCAGTCGAAGGTGGCCGACAAGGTGGCCTTCGCACAGGCCCCCGTGGCCGTGACGCCGAAGGGCGCGAACTGGCTGTGGGCCTGGGCACTGGCGATTCCGGCCAGCTCGCAGAAGGTCGATGCGGCGCAGACCTTCGTCAAGTGGGCGACCTCGAAGGACTACGTCAAGCTGGTTGCGAAGGAAGAAGGCTGGGGCTCGGTGCCAACCGGTACGCGCAAGTCCACCTACGCTTCGCCGGAGTTCCTGAAGGCGGCACGCTTCGCCGAATCCGAGAAGAAGGCCATCGACAGCGCGAACGCGAACGACAGCACGCTGCCCAAGTCGCCTTACGTGGGCGTGCAGTACGCGGCCATTCCGGAGTTCCAGGCGATCGGCGTGGCGGTCGGTCAGCAGATGAGTGCGGCGCTCTCGGGCAAGGTCACCGTGGACCAAGCCTTGAAGACCTCACAGACAGCGGCCGAGCGCGAAATGAAGAAGGGCGGGTATTACAAGTAGCCCCCAGGCTGCGCGCACTTCGTGTCGCTTCGCCCGCCCCCCACGGGGGGCGCTGCCAGCGGACCGGCGGAGCCGGTTCCGCGGCAGCTCACGACAACGCATGCATTGGGGATCTCTCTATGAACCGCTTGTTGCCTCGGGCGCTGATGGCCCCGGCCGTGATCACGCTCGTCCTCTGGATGATCGTGCCGCTGGTGATGACGATCTACTTCTCGTTCGTCAACTACAACCTCATGCAGCCCGGCGAACGGACGTTCAACGGTCTGGAGAACTTCCACTACTTCGTCACCGACCCGGACTTCTGGCCCGCGGTGTGGAACACGCTGGTGCTGATCGGCAGCGTGATCATCATCACGGTGGTGCTGGGCGTCCTGCTGGCACTGCTGGTCAACGAGCCCTTCCCCGGCCGCGGCATCGTGCGCGTGCTCCTCATCTCGCCCTTCTTCGTCATGCCGACGGTGAACGCGCTGCTGTGGAAGCACATGATGATGAACCCGATCTACGGGATCCTCGCGGACCTCTGGCGAAGCTTCGGCGCGGAGCCGGTCGACTGGCTGACGGACGTGCCGCTGTTCTCCGTGATCATCATGGTCGCCTGGCAGTGGCTGCCCTTTGCCTGCCTGATCTTCATCACGTCCCTGCAGTCGCTCGACCGCGAGCAGATGGAAGCCGCGCGCATGGACGGTGCCAGCGCCTTCCAGCGCTTCGGCTATCTCACCCTGCCCCACCTCGGCCGGCCGATGGCGGTCGTGATCATGATCGAGATGATCTTCCTGCTCTCGGTGTTCGCGGAGATCGCCGTCACGACCAATGGCGGCCCGGGGAACGAGAGCACCAACCTCACCTACCTGATCTTCAAGCAGTCGCTGATGAACTTCGACGTCGGCGTGGCTTCGGCGGGCGCGCTCTTCGCGGTGGTGCTGGCCAACATCGTGGCGGCCTTCCTGATCCGCATCATCGGCAAGAACCTCGACTGAGGACACCGGCATGCAAACCGAAAACATTCTCGCCCTCGCACTGCGCACCGCCGGTGCGTGGGCCGCGTCGCTGCTGCTCTTCTTCCCGCTGGGCTGGCTGGTGCTGACGTCGTTCAAGACGGAGTTGCAGGCGATCCACGTGCCGCCGCTCTTCATCTTCGAGCCGACGCTGGAAAACTTTACCGAGGTGCAGCGCCGCAGCGACTACCTGCTCTTCGCGAAGAACTCGCTGATCACGAGCGTGGGCTCGACCATCATCGGCCTGCTGATCGCGGCGCCGGCGGCGTATTCGATGGCCTTCTTCCGCACGAAGCGCACGCGCGACATCCTGATGTGGATGCTCTCCACGAAGATGATGCCGGCCGTCGGCGCGCTGGTGCCGATCTACGTGATCGCGCAGACCGCCGGCCTGCTCGACACGCGCACTGCCCTGACCGTGGTCTTCACGCTGTCGAACCTGCCGATCATGGTGTGGATGCTCTACACAAGCTACAAGGACATTCCGCCCGAGATCCTCGAAGCCGCGCGCATGGACGGCGCGAGTCTCTGGACCGAGTTCCGCCACGTGGTGTTGCCGCTGTCCATCGGCGGATTGGCATCCACCGGACTGCTGTGCCTGGTCCTGAGCTGGAACGAAGCCTTCTGGGCCTTGAACCTCAGCTCCGCCAAGGCAGGCACGCTGGCGACGCTGATCGCTTCTTACTCCAGTCCCGAGGGGCTCTTCTGGGCCAAGCTTTCTGCCGCTTCGTTGATGGCCATCGCGCCGATCGTGGTGTTTGGTTGGTTCAGCCAGAAGCAGCTCGTGCAGGGCCTGACTTTTGGCGCCGTGAAATGAGCTCGCCCCCAGGCTCCGCGCACTGCGTGTCGCTTCGCCAACCCCCTGCCGGGGGCACCGCCGGCGGACCGGCGGAGCCGGTTCCGTGGCGGCCGCTGGAATGGATCGCGCCGGCAGCCGAACAAGATTTTCAAGGAGTCATCTGATGGCCTACCTCCAACTCGACAACATCAAGAAGAGCTTCGGCGAAACGCACGTGATCAAGGGCGTGAACCTCGAGATCGACAAGGGCGAATTCATCGTATTCGTCGGCCCGTCGGGCTGCGGCAAGTCGACGCTGCTGCGCCTGATCGCCGGGCTCGAGCCGATCACCAGCGGCAAGCTCTCGCTCGACGGCAAGGACATCACGCACACGCCTTCGGGCAAACGCGACCTCGCGATGGTGTTCCAGAGCTATGCGCTCTACCCGCACATGAGCGTGTACGACAACATGTCCTTCGCGCTCAAGCTGGCGAAGGTCTCGAAGGACGTGATCAAGACCAAGGTCGACCATGCCGCCAAGACGCTCAACCTCACGCAGTACCTGAACCGCACGCCGAAGGAACTGTCCGGCGGACAGCGGCAGCGCGTGGCAATCGGACGGGCGATCGTGCGGGCGCCGAAGGTGTTTCTCTTCGACGAGCCGCTCTCGAACCTCGATGCGGCTCTGCGCGGCAACACGCGCGTGGAGATCCACAAGCTGCATCGCGCGCTCGGCGCGACCAGCATCTACGTGACGCACGACCAGGTGGAGGCCATGACCCTGGCCGACCGCGTCGTCGTGCTGCGCGACGGTCTGATCGAGCAGGTCGGTACACCGATGGACCTGTACGACCGCCCGGCCAACCAGTTCGTTGCGCAGTTCATCGGCATGCCGTCGATGAACATGGTCGAGGCGAAGGCGATACCGAGCTTCTCAGCGCTCACTGGCGGCCGGTTGCCGAGCGATGGATTCCTCGGCGTACGCCCCGAGGGGTTGCGCGTGCACCATGGCCAGGCGCCAGGTGCGCCGGCACGGGTCGAGCTGATCGAGGCCTTGGGCGCCGACACGCTGATCCACGTCGACGTCGGCGGCGTCCCGCTGATCGCGCGCCAGAACGACCGCACCGACCTCCAGGCCGGCGATGCCGTGAGCGTGGAGCTTGATCCGTCCGTTCTCCACTTCTTCAACCGCGAAGGCCGCACCGTCGCGGCCTGACACTGCCATGAACGATGCCACTTCTACCGAATTCGTGGTGCTGCACCTCGGACTCGGCTCCTTCCATCGCGCGCACCAGGCGGTGTACCTGCAAGCGCTGATCGACACCGGCGACACGCACTGGTCGCTCGTCGGCGCGAACCTGCGCCCCGACATGGCCGACGTCGAGAGCGCCTTGCGCGCACAAGGCGGACGCTACACGCTGGAGACGGTATCGCCTGCCGGCGACTATCGCTACCAGCGCATCGAATCGATCCGCGAGGTGCTGGCCTTCGACGCGAACCTGGTCGAGGTCATCGCGCGGGGCTCGGATCCGCGCACGCGGGTCATCTCGTTCACGGTGACCGAGGCCGGCTACTACCTCGATTCGCAGGACCGCCTCGACTTCGTCGTCGCCGATCTCGCGAACGACCTCGACCGGGCCCGCAAGGGTCAGGCCGGCACGACGATCTACGGTGCGATCTGCGCGATCCTGCGCGCCCGCCGCGCTGCCGATGCCGGTCCCGTGACACTGCTGAACTGCGACAACCTGCGCCACAACGGCGAGCGCTTCCGCAAGGGGCTGCTGGAATTCATCGAGCGCACCGGCGACACCGGCCTGCTGGAATGGGTCCGTACGCAGACCCGAAGCCCCAACGCCATGGTCGACCGCATCACGCCACGGCCGCCGCCCGAACTGCGCGAGCGCGTGTTCAAGGCGACAGGCTGGGACGACGCGGCGCCCGTGACGGGCGAGAGCTTCATCCAGTGGGTGATCGAGGATGACTTCGCGAACGGTCGACCCGACTGGGGGCGCGTCGGCGTGCAACTGGTCGATTCGGTGTCGCCCTACGAGGAAGCGAAGATCCGCATCCTCAACGCGAGCCACAGTTGCATCGCCTGGGCCGGAACCCTGCTCGGCCTGCAGTACATCCACGAAGGCACGCACGTACCGTCGATCCGGCGCATGGCTTTCGACTACGTGACGGATGACGTCATTCCGTGCCTGAACTCGCCAGGGCGGCCAAGCCCGGTCGACCTGCCGGCCTATCGCGACGTCGTGCTCGACCGCTTCGGCAATCCCGCGATCCGCGACACCAATCAGCGCGTGGCGATGGACGGGTTCTCGAAGATTCCCGGCTTCATCGCGCCCACCATCCACGAGCGGCTTTCGCGCGGGGAAGGCATCGACAGCGTGGCGATGCTGCCCGCCCTCTTCCTTGCCTTCCTGCAACGCTGGCATGCGAAGTCGCTTCCCTACACCTACCAGGACCAAGGCATGGACGAAAGCGACGCACACGCGATCTGCGAAGCCGCCGACCCCGTCGCCGCGATGTGCGCCGATCGCACGCTGTGGGGCGACGCGGCCGGCGACCCGCGCCTCGTCGAGGCGATGCGCAAGGCGAGCGAGCGGGTCCGGACCTTCGTCGAGCGGGGTGGCCAATGACCGGCCGGCTCGCGGAGCGCCACGTCCTGATCACCGGGGCCGGAGGCGGCATCGGGCTCGCCATCGCCGAAGCCTGCCTCGCCGAAGGCGCCTGCTGCACATTGGCCGACCTGGCGGCCGACCCTTCCGAGGGCGTGCAGGCGCTTCGGCGCAAGCACCCGAACACCCTGGCCTACGTTGCGACGGACGTCACCAGCATGCCGTCCATCGGCGGCATGCTCTTCGCTGCGCAGGCGGCGCACGGGCCGGTCCACACGCTGGTCAACAACGCCGCCCTGTTCGACATGGCGCCCTTGCTGGAAAGCAGCGAGGCCTCGTACGACCGCCTCTTCGCCGTCAACGTGAAGGGCATGTTCTTCGTGATGCAGCGGGTGCTGCAACACATGGTCGATGCCGGCGTGGAAGGCGGCGCCGTCATCAACATGGCATCGCAGGCCGGCCGGCGCGGCGAGGCGCTCGTGTCGCACTACTGCGCGACGAAGGCGGCCGTCATCAGCTACACGCAGAGTGCCGCGCTCGCGATGGCGCCTCACGGCATCCGTGTGAATGCCATTTCGCCCGGTGTGGTCGACACACCGATGTGGGACCAGGTCGATTCGCTTTTCGCCAGGTACGAGCAGCTCGCGCCGGGCGAGAAGAAACGCCGGGTCGGCCTCGAAGTCCCCCTCGGCCGCATGGGCAAGCCGGGCGACATCGCCGGCGCGGTCGTGTTCCTCGCCAGCGACGATGCGCGATACATCACGGCGCAAACGCTCAACGTCGATGGTGGTAACGTCATGAGCTGAAGGTGCATGAGAAGGACGAAGGGACGACTTCATGACATCGGTACGCCAACGGCACCTGCCCCGCCATCGCGAGCCCGAGCTCGAGCGCGACATCACGCGCTCGCCGTCGCTGGGTTACGAAGCGCCCGAGGAAACAGGCCTCGTCCGTTGCCTGGCGCATGGTTTCCCGAGCCCGCTGGTGCGCTGGCACTTCCACGAGGAATACGAGCTCCACCTCATCACCGAGACATCCGGCAAGGCCTTCGTCGGCGACTGGATCGGCCCCTTCCAGCCCGGGCACCTTGTGCTGTGCGGACCACGTCTGCCGCACAACTGGATCTCGCTCGATGCACCCGAAGGCGGCGCGGCCGGCCGCGACCGGGTGATCCAGTTCCGGCACGAACCCATCGAGAGCGCGGCCGCCGGCATTCCCGAACTGCGCGAGGCGCTGCAACTGCTCGAACGCTCGCGCCACGGCATCGAGTTCTTCGGCCTTGCGGAACGCGCGCTGGCGCACTGGGACGCGGTGAAGGCGGCGCACGGCCTTCAGCGCCTCGCCCGCTTCCTCGAATACCTCGCCGACCTCGCCCAGTGCACCGACTATCGCCTGCTCTCCAACGTGCAGATGCAGGGCGTCGAGGGCGACGCCGAGGTCGACCAGATCAACGTCATCGTCAACCGCATCACCGCCAATCTCTCCGAGCCGATCGTGATGGCCGACATCGCCACCGAACTGGGCATGAGCGAAAGTCGCTTCAGCCGCTTCTTCAAGCGCTCGACCGGCAACAGCTTCACTGATTTCGTGAACCGGGTGCGGATCAACAGTGCCTGCCACTTGCTGATGCAGACCGACCATTACGTGACGGACATCTGCTACCAGGTCGGCTTCAACAACGTCGCCAATTTCAACCGGCGCTTTCTCGAGATCAAGGGCATGACGCCGACCGAGTTCCGGCGCCAGAGTGACAGCCGCTTCGGCAGCCTCGTCTGAAGGACAGTCATGTACCTCGGCCTCGATCTGGGCACCTCGGAGCTGAAGGCACTGCTGCTCGACAAGGACCACCGCATCGTCGCACTGGCCCGGGCGGCGTTGAGCGTGAGCCGGCCTGCGCCGCTCTGGTCGGAACAGGCGCCCGCCCAATGGTGGGAGGCGCTCGAATCCGTGATGGCAGCGCTGCACCGGAGCAATGCGCAGGCGATGTCCTCGGTTCGCGCCATCGGGCTGTCGGGCCAGATGCACGGGGCGGTCGCGATCGATGTGGCCGGCGAGGTGGTGCGGCCCGCGATTCTCTGGAACGACGGGCGAAGCGCCGCGGAATGCGCGACGCTCAAGGCGCGCGTGCCTCGCCTGACCGCGATTGCCGGCAACCTCGCGATGCCGGGGTTCACCGCGCCGAAGCTGCTCTGGATGAAGACCCACGAGCCGGAAAACTTCGCACGCACGGCCTGCGTGCTGCTGCCGAAGGACTGGCTGCGCTACAGGATGAGCGGCACGCTGGCGAGCGACATGTCGGACGCATCGGGCACTCTTTGGCTCGACGTCGGCGCCCGGGACTGGTCGGACGAACTGCTCGCCGCCTGCGGCCTCTCCCGCAAGAACATGCCTGACCTGGTCGAAGGCAGCGCCGTCGCCGGGAGGCTCAAGCCCGACCTCGCCGCGCGATGGGGCCTTTCTGCGGACATACCCATCGCAGGCGGTGGCGGCGACAACGCGGCCAGTGCCGTCGGCATGGGGCTGGTGAAGGCGGGTGAAGGCTTCGTCTCGCTGGGCACGTCGGGCGTCATCTTCGTGTGCGGCGATCGCTTCGAGCCGAACCCCGATCGCGCGGTGCACGCCTTCTGCCATGCCTTGCCGGGCCGCTGGCACCAGATGTCGGTCATGCTGTCGGCATCGAGCGCGGTCAGTTGGGCCGCGCGCAGTTTCGGTCTCGGCAACGAGGCGTCACTGCTGGCCGCGGCGGCCACGTTGAATGCCGATGCGCGCAGTCAGGCGCCCTTGTTTCTTCCCTATCTTTCAGGCGAACGCTCGCCGCACAACGACGCGAATGCGCAAGGCGTGCTGTTCGGCCTGACGCATGCGCACGGACCGGCGGAGGTCGCCTACGCCGTGGTGGAAGGTGTGAGCTTCGGCCTCCGTGACGGACTCGATACGCTCGTCAAGCCCAGCGGCGATCTCGTGCTGGTCGGCGGGGGCGCGCGCAGTTCGTGGTGGGCGCACCTGCTGGCGGACATTCTCCAGACGTCGCTCGCCGTGTGCGAAGGCGGCGAGGCAGGCGGCGCCCTCGGCGCGGCGCGGCTGGCCTGGCTGGCGGACGGAGGAACGGAAGCAATGGTTTGTCGTCGCCCGGATGTCCGGCAACGCTTCGAGCCGAACGGGGAACAGTCGGCCACCAACATGGCGCGGCATGCGCGCTTCAGGCAGGTGTATGCAGCGTTACGCCCGACTTTCGCCGAGTTCGGCGCCTAGCTGATCTGCCCGAACGAGGTGCGCAGCCCCGCGTAGTCCGTCGGGCCGCTGCTCTCCGGCGGATTGCCGGTGGCCGAAAGCCAGGCGGAGATGCTGGGCAGCCGGCGATCGAAATAGATGTGCAGGCGCGGCCAGTCGCCGTCTTCTCCGTGCCCCTCGGACATCTCCAGCGCCTCGACGGCGATGGTGCGAAGACTGCTCACCATCGCCAGCGAGCGGCCGTCGAGCAATTGCAGCGTCACCTCGCGGCCCTGCGCCAGCACCTCCTGCAGGATGCGCCTGTGCACGGTGAAGTCGTCCCAGCTGCGCTTGCCGCAGGCGTCGTTCAGCTCGCGGAAGACCCAGTGCATGTTGTTCGCGAACATGGCCGCGACTTGCCCGGCCTGCCGCAGGCTCTGCTTCGACGTGGCGAGCTGCAGCCGGATCGCCCACAGGATGGCCGCCAGCACGCCCAGCGTCTGGACCCATGCGGCCCACTCCGCCGACGTGGCGGGCCGAAAGAACCAGCCTGCGACAACCAACGCAACGGTGCCCGCGGCAGTGGCCGCTCCAAGTTTCCGCATGGTTTCCCCAGAATCGGGGTCCGCGTCATTCACTCGCGCGGACCGTCCTTGCCAAACATTTTCCGGATCGCCGCAATCCCTGCGACCAGGGCATTGGCGTAGGTGCTGTGAGGGTCGCTTGCCGCTTCGATGGGCAAATAGGGGAGCACGTCCTCCAACTCGTAATCGGTGGCCTCCATCAAAACCCAATAGAACTCGCCCTCTTCGAGTTCCTGGACGGTGAGCGCGATATTTCGCAATTGCGACATGAAGTTGCCAGGAAGGCCATGAATAGTGATAGGACAAAACGATCCTATTCACCCCCGTCGATAACGCCTAGCCACAATTTCACGATTCGTCACAAATGTGACCAGTCGTAATTAAATACGCAAGTCGTACAAACACGCAAGCTGCACGTTGGTGCAATTCGGGAACATGTCATCTAGGTTTCCCTACAGCGCCAAGCCCATGCCGGGCCTAAGCTACGGTTTCGTCGACCCACCATCAGGAGGAGACATGAAGCACTTCACCCTGGCCAAGAACATGACCGCCGCCGTCGGCGGCGCGTTCTACCCCACAGGACATTCCGTGGTGATGTTTCCGGACGCGCAGGACGCCAGCCGTATCGGACACCAGCTGATCGACCACGGATTCAGCGGCGACGAGGTCTACCTGATCCCGCCCCACATCGTCCTCGAGCAGATCACGCCCACGATCCACGAATCGGACAGCCCCCTGCCCTCGGCCGGCACGGACGCGGCAACCGTCCGCGCCTACACTCAGCTCGCCCGCGAGGGCCACACGGCCCTGATGGTGCGTACCAAGGACGAGTCCATGGCCGAACGGCTCATGGAGCACGTCCGCAAGGTGCGCTATTCGATCGCGCAGCGGTATCGCACGCTGGTGATCGAAGACCTCTGAGTTCAGGCGCCGGCCGCGCGCAGCAGCACCGCGCGGGCCATGGCCTGGGCCAGCTCGTGTTCGCCGAGGAACACCGTCGCCGCGGCCTCCTGCGTGAGCAGACGGGCCTCGTCCTCGTTGTGGCTGCGGATCACGGTTTCGATGGCCGGGTTGAGCGTTCGTGCCGCCTCGATCATCTGCCGCACATTCATGGCGTCGGGCGTGGCCACCACGAGCACGCGCGCGCGGGCGATGTGAGCCTGGATCAACACGGCCGGATCCGCGGCGTCGCCCCAGACCGCGGCCATGCCTTCGGCACGCAGCTTCTCGACGAGCTCGCGATTCTGGTCCGCCACCACGAAAGGAATGTCATGCGCCGTGAGCGCCGATGCGATGCGCCGCCCGACGCGGCCATAGCCGACCAGCACCACCTGCCTTGAAAGGTATCGGGCCTCCGTGCTCATCGGCAGTTCGGCCAGCGGATCGTCCCGTGCTTCGAGCCCCCGCGCGAACGACGAATGTGCGTGCAGCCATTTCTGCAGCGGCTCGATCAGGCTGAACCACAACGGATTGGTGGCGATGGAGATCAGCGCACCGGCCAGCAACAGGTTCTGGCCTTCGGGTGGCAGCAGACCGAGTCCCGCGCCCAATGCGGCCAGGATGAACGAGAACTCGCCGATCTGCGCCAGGCTCGCGCTCACCGTGAGCGCCGTGCCGAGCGGATAGCGAAACAGCAGCACCAGCGCGCAAGCCGCCACGGACTTGCCGACGACGATCACCAGCACCACGGCCAGCACCTGCAGCGGGCGCTCGATGAGCACCGCCGGATCGAACAGCATGCCGACCGAGACGAAGAACAGCACCGCGAAGGCGTCGCGCAGCGGCAGCGATTCCTGCGCCGCCCGGTGGCTGAACTCCGACTCGCGCATCACCATGCCCGCGAAGAAGGCCCCGAGCGCGAATGACACCCCGAACAACGCCGCGGATGCGAACGCGATGCTCACCGCGGCCGCCACCACGCACAGCGTGAACAGTTCGCGCGAGCCGGTCCGCGTGACCTGCCAGAGGATCCAAGGAAACACCCGCCGTCCCACCACCAGCATCAGCGCGACGAACCCGCCGACCTGCAGCAGCGTGAGCCCCAGGGTCTGCCAGAGGGGAGCGCCATCGACGGCGCTGTCGGTGCCGCCCAGCGCCGCCCCCAATGGCGGCAGCAGCACCAGCACGAGGACCATCGCAAGGTCCTCCACCACCAGCCAGCCAACGGCGATGCGGCCGGTGAACGACTCCAGGATGCCCAGGCTCTCGAGCGCGCGCAGCAGCACCACCGTGCTCGCCACCGACAACGCCAGGCCGAACACCAGGGCGCCACCCGGGCTCCAGCCCCACCAGGTGGCGAGCGCAGCACCGAGGAGCGTCGCCACGACCATCTGCACCAGCGCGCCGGGCAGTGCGATCTTTCGCACCGCGAGGAGGTCGTCGAGCGAGAAGTGCAGCCCGACCCCGAACATCAGCAGCATGACGCCGATCTCGGCGAGCTGTGCCGCGATGCCTGCATCCGCGACGAAACCGGGTGTGAACGGGCCGATGATCACGCCCGCCAGGAGGTAGCCGACGAGCGCCGGCAAGCGCAGGCGCGCCGCCAAAAAGCCGAACACCAGCGCGAGCCCGAGGCCAGCCGCGATGGTGTTGATCAGTGAAACGCTGTGGGGCATCGACTTGCATTCTGCAAGAACGACACCCGGCGACGGGTCAGGAAGCCATTTTTTCCGTACGGGCGTTGATCACTTCCTCGGGCGCCTGCGCCTCGACCCAGGTCTCGTTGTTCAGCCCGGCCTGCAGTCTCTCCATGTCGAGTTCGTCGGTCCACTTGGCAACGACGATGGTCGCGACGCCGTTGCCGATGAGGTTGGTCAGCGCCCTCGCCTCGGACATGAAGCGGTCGATCCCGAGGATCAGCGCCAGCCCCGCCACGGGCACGTGGCCGACCGCAGACAGCGTCGCCGCCAGCACGATGAAGCCGCTGCCGGTGACACCGGCCGCGCCCTTCGACGTCAGCAGCAGCACCGCCAGCAGCGTGATCTCCTGCATGAGCGTCATCGGCGTGTTCGTCGCCTGCGCGATGAAGACCGCCGCCATCGTGAGGTAGATCGAGGTGCCATCGAGGTTGAACGAATAGCCCGTCGGGATCACGAGGCCGACGGTCGTCTTGTTCGCGCCGAGGTTCTCCATCTTCTCCATCATCCGCGGAAGCACCGACTCGGACGAGGACGTGCCCAGCACGATCAGCAGTTCTTCCTTGATGTACTTGATGAACTTCCAGATGCTGAACCCATGAAAGCGCGCAATGCCTCCCAGCACCACGAAGATGAAGATCAGGCAGGTCAGGTAGAAGGTGCCCATCAGCTTGCCGAGCTGGAAGAGCGAACCGATGCCGTACTTCCCGATCGTGAAGGACATCGCGCCGAAGGCACCGATGGGCGCCAGCTTCATGATGTAGCCGATGATCACGAAGAGCACGTGCGAGCCCTTCTCGATCACGTCGAACACCAGCGTGCCGCGGCCGCCGAAGCGGTGCAGCGCGAAGCCGAAGAGCACAGCGATCAGCAGCACCTGGAGAATCTCGCCCTGGGCGAAGGCATCGACCACGGTGTTGGGAATGATGTGCATCAGGAACCCGACCGTGCCTTCCATCTTGCCCGGGCCGGTGTAGGCCGCGAGCGCCCGCGTGTCGAGCGATGCCGGGTCGACATTCATGCCCACGCCGGGCTTGAACACATTGACCAGCACCAGGCCCACCACGAGCGCGACGCTGCTCACGATCTCGAAGTACAGCAGCGCCAGGCCGCCGGTCTTGCCGACCTTCTTCATGTCCTCCATGCCGGCGATGCCGACGACCACCGTGCAGAAGATGATCGGCGCGATCATCATCTTGATCAGCTTGATGAAGGCGTCGCCGAGCGGCTTCATCATCTCGCCGAACGCGGGGAAGAAGTGGCCGAGCAGCACGCCGATGATCACCGCGGTGATCACCTGTGCATAGAGCGATTTGTAGATCGGCGGCTTGCGTGCCGGCACGGCGGGTGCGCCTGCTGTAGCTGTTGCGGCTGGGGTCATCGAATGTCTCCTTGTCAGCAAAAAAAAGACCCGCAGCAGCGGGTCTTTTCGGAAGTGATCGGCTGCGGGTGCCTCAGTGCATGTGCAGCCCGCCGTTGACCGAGAAGTCGGCCCCCGTGGAGTAGCCGCCTTCATCGGTAGCGAGCCACGCGATGATGGACGCGATCTCGCTCGGTTCGCCCAGGCGCTTGACGGGGATCGTGCCGACGATCTTGTCGAGCACCTCCTGCCGGATCGCCTTGACCATGTCGGTGCCGATGTAGCCGGGGCTCACGGTGTTCACAGTCACGCCCTTGGCGGCGAGTTCCTGCGCCAGCGCCATGGTGAAGCCGTGCATGCCGGCCTTCGCCGCGGAGTAGTTGGTCTGCCCTGCCTGCCCCTTCGCGCCGTTGACCGAGCTGATGTTGATGATGCGGCCCCAGCCCTTTTCCACCATGTCGCCCACCACCTGCTTGGTGACGTTGAACATGCTGTTGAGGTTGGTCTCGATCACCGAGCTCCAGTCTTCAGGCGTCATCTTGAGGAACATCCGGTCCCGCGTGATGCCCGCGTTGTTCACGAGAACGTCGATGCTGCCGTGCTCCGCCTTGGCCTTGGTGAAGGCCTCGACGGTGGACTGCCAGTCACCCACGTTGCCGACCGAGGCATGGAAGTCAAAGCCTTCGGCCTTCTGTTCCGCCAGCCATTTGGCGTGATCCCGCGTGGGGCCGCAGCCGGCGATGACGGTGAACCCGTCCCTGTGAAGGCGCTGGCAGATGGCTGTTCCGATGCCCCCCATGCCCCCGGTGACATATGCGACTTTCTTGCTCATGAGTGTTCCTTGGTGTGTGCAAGCCCTGACGGGCGAAGTTCACTGTAGCGAAGTTTCTCACCAACACCCGATCAGGAAAACACTGAGCCTTCTTTGCAACCGGGTGTCACAGACGCTCCATATACTGATTCGATGTCCTCCATCGTGTTGATCGATATCGCCAAATCCTGGGGCGAGAGCACCGCATTGCATGCCGTCAACCTGGAGATCCAGCCGGGCTCATTCTGCGTCCTCCTCGGCCCTTCGGGTTGCGGCAAGTCGACGACGTTGCGGATCGTTGCAGGTCTGGAGAGCGCCACGGGCGGCCAGGTGCTGATCGATGGCCAGGACGTCACCACGTTGCCGCCGGCCCGCCGCGGCATTGCGATGGTGTTCCAGAACTATGCGCTCTTTCCGCACCTGAGCGTGGCCGACAACATCACTTTCGGACTCTCGGTGCGCAAGACGCCCGCCGCGGAGACCGCGCAGCGCCTGCGCGACGCCGCTGCGCTGCTGGGTCTCGGCGCGCTGCTCGACCGCAAGCCCTCGCAACTCTCCGGCGGCCAGCAGCAGCGCGTGGCGCTGGGACGTGCACTGGTCGCCCAGGCCAAGGTCTGTCTCATGGATGAACCGCTGTCCAACCTGGACGCCCAACTCAGGCAGGACATGCGCCGCGAACTGCGCGACCTGCAGCGCCAGCTCGGCCTCACCGTGGTCTACGTCACCCACGACCAGACCGAGGCGATGAGCATGGCCGACCAGGTCGTTTTGCTGAACCAGGGACGGGTCGAGCAGGCGGGGATGCCGCGCGATCTCTATGCCCGGCCCGCCACCACCTTCGCGGGCCGCTTCATCGGGACCCCGCCGATGAACCTCGTGACGCTGGACGACGGCCGCATCGCCGGCAGCGACGTCGCCATCGGCCTGCCCGCCGCCACGCTCGGCGTACGGCCCGAAGCCATCGTGCTCGATCCGCAAGGCATTCCGGCCACGGTGCAGAGCGTGGAATACCTCGGCGCCGACCTCGTGCTGCGCTGCGTCATAGGGACCGAGACGCTGCTCGTGCGCACGGCCGGCCAGCACCACGCCGAACCCGGCGACCGTGTCGGCCTGCGCTGGGCCAGCCAGGATGCGCACGGCTTCGATTCCGGTGGCCGACGCATCGATTGATTCACAACTTTCCAGCCACTCCCAAGGACAAGAACGACCATGCAACGCAAGACTTTCATCCGGACGCTCGCCGTCCAAGTGATGGCCGCCGCCGGCCTCTTTGCCGGCAGCGCGGGCCTGCTGCACGCACAGACGCCGGTGGAACTGCAGTTCTACTACCCGGTGGCCGTCGGCGGCCCGATCGCGAAGACCATCGACGGATTCGCCGCCGGCTTCATGAAAGAGAACCCGGGCGTCAAGGTCACCCCGATCTACGCAGGCACCTACCAGGAAACCATCGTCAAGGCGCTGACCGCGCACAAGTCCGGCACGCCGCCGGTCACGTCGGTGCTGCTCTCGACGGACATGTTCACGCTGATCGACGAAGAAGCCATCGTCCCCTTCGACGACTTCGTCAAGACGGCGGATGACAAGGCCTGGCTCGGCAGCTTCTACAAGGCCTTCATGATGAACAGCCAGACCGGCGGCAAGACCTGGGGCATTCCGTTCCAGCGCTCGACCGTCGTCATGTACTGGAACAAGGAGCTCTTCAAGGAAGCGGGCCTGGACCCGAACAAGCCGCCGACGACCTGGGCCGAGCTCAAGGACACGGCCACCAAGCTCACGAAGAAGGACGCCAGCGGCAAGGTGTCGCAATGGGGCGTGCAGATTCCTTCCAGCGGCTTCCCCTACTGGCTGTTCCAGACGCTGACCACGCCGAATGACGCCATCCTCGCGAACGAAGCCGGCACCGCGGTCAGGTTCGACGATCCGAAGGTGATCGAGGCGCTGCAGTACTGGGTCGACCTCGGCAAGGCCGGCATCCACCCGCCCGGCGTGGTCGAGTGGGGCACCACGCCCAAGGACTTCTTCGAGAAGAAGGCCGCGATCATCTACACCACCACCGGCAACCTGACCAACATCAAGACCAACGCGAAGTTCGATTTCGGTGTCGGCATGATCCCGGGCAACAAGCGCAAGGGCTCGCCGACCGGCGGCGGCAACTTCTACATCTTCAAGAAGTCGACGCCGGCGCAGCAGGAAGCGGCCTTCAAGTTCGTCAAGTGGATCACCCAGCCCGAGCGCGCCGCGCAGTGGAGCATGGACACCGGCTACGTCGCCGTCTCGCCCGCCGCCTACGAGACCGACACGCTGCGCAAGTACGGCCGCGACTTCCCCGCGGCTCTCGTCGCGCGTGACCAGTTGCCCGTGTCGGTGGCCGAGTTCTCGACGCACGACAACCAGCGCGTGACCAAGGCGCTGAACGACGGCCTCCAGGCCGCACTGACCGGCACCAAGACACCGGCGCAAGCCATGCAGGACGCCCAGCGCGAGGCCGACCGCATCCTTCGCGCGGTCAAGTAGGTATCACCGCAAGGATGGCCGGCCCCAGCATCGCCACCGGAAGCACCGCATCGCGCAACGCGCTGCACGCGTGGTTGATGCTGTTGCCGGCGCTGGTGCTGCTGGTCGCGTTCACGCACTGGCCCGTCGTCTCGACGCTGATCGACAGCTTCTTCTCCGCGCCCAAGGGCAGGCGCCCGGGCGTGTGGGTCGGGCTCGAAAACTACGCGGTGATGACCAGCGACCCGGTGTTCTGGAAGGCGGTGCGCAACAACCTGTGGTTCGCGGGTGCGACCATCCCGCTGTCGATCGGGCTGGCGCTCGTGATGGCGCTGTGGGTCAACGAGCGCATCGCCGGCCGCGCCTTTTTGCGCATGGCCTACTTCACGCCGACGGTGCTGCCGATGATCGCGGTGGCCAACATCTGGCTCTTCTTCTACACCCCGCAGTACGGGCTGCTGGAGCAGATCACCGGGGCGCTCGGCCTTCCCTCGCACAACTGGCTGGGCAGCCCTTCCACCGCGCTGGGCGCCGTCACGCTGGTCGCGGTCTGGAAGGAAGCCGGCTTCTTCATGATCTTCTACCTGGCCGCGCTGCAGACGCTCAACCCGAGCCTGCGCGAGGCGGCCGCCATCGAGGGGGCATCGCGCTGGTACTTCTTCCGCCGCGTGCAGTGGCCGCTGCTGATGCCGACCACGCTGTTCGTGCTCGTCAACGCCTTCATCAATGCGTTCCGCATGGTCGACCATCTCTTCGTACTTACCCGCGGCGGACCGGACAACGCGTCGATCCTGCTGCTCTATCACCTGTACGAGGTCGGGTTCAGTTTCTGGGACACGGCCTATGCGTCGGCGATCACGGTGGTGCTGGTGGTGGTGCTTGCCGGCATTGCGCTTTTCCAATTCTTTGTCCTGGACAAGAAGGTGCACTACAGATGAGCTCGCCCCCAGGCTTCCCGCACTTCGTGTCGGTACGCCACCCCCCTACCGGGGGCGGGCCGGCCGCTTCGGGCGGCCGTGCGCGGCGGCCCCCGCGTGAAGGGATGGCGCCATGACTACGGCGGCGCCGGCGCAGCGGCTGGCCTTCAACGAGCCGACCTGGTTGGACACGGTGGCTGCGTGGCTGCTGGCGCTGCTGTGGATCCTGCCGCTGGCCTACGCTGTATGGACGGCGTTTCATCCTGCCGAGTATTCGACGCGCTTCGCGCTCGCAGCGCCGCTCACGCTGGACAACTTCCGCCGCGCCTGGGAGGCCGCGCCCTTCGCGCGCTATTTCCTCAACACCACGCTGCTTGTCGGCATGGTCCTTGTCGTGCAGCTCGTGCTGGGCACCCTGGCGGCCTACGCCTTCGCACGCTACGAATTCAAGGGCCGCGGCATCGCCTTCGCCCTCGTGCTGGTGCAGCTGATGATCATGCCGGACATCCTGCTGGTCGAGAACTACAAGACCATGGCCCGGCTCGGCCTTGTCGACACGCTGGTGGCGATCGGCCTGCCCTACTTCGCCTCCGCCTTCGCGATCTTCCTGCTGCGGCAGACCTTCATGGGTATTCCGAAGGAGCTCGACGAGGCCGCGCGCGTCGAGGGCGCGACCGCCATGCAGACGCTCTGGCGCGTGTACGTGCCGCTGGCGAAGCCTGTCTACACCGCTTTCGCGCTGGTGTCCGTCAGCTTTCACTGGAACAATTTCCTCTGGCCGCTCATCATCACCAACAGCGTCAACGCGCGACCGTTGACGGTGGGGCTGCAGGTCTTCTCGTCGGTCGACCAGGGCGTCGACTGGTCGGTGATCACCGCGGCCACGCTGATGACATCGGCGCCGCTGCTGATCGCGTTCCTGCTTTTTCAGCGTCAGTTCGTGCAGAGCTTCATGAGGGCCGGCATCAAATGAAACTCGTGACCTGGAACACCCAGTGGTGCTGCGGCCTCGACGGGGTCGTGAGCGCCGAACGCATCGTCGACGGCGCCCGCGCCATGGGCGACTTCGACGTCCTGTGCCTGCAGGAAATCGCGTCCGGCTTCGACGCTATGGAGGGCCGCCCCGGCGACCAGCCCGCCGAACTGCAGGCGCTCCTGCCGGGCTTCCAGCTCTTCTTCGGCGCGGCGGTAGACGAATTCGACGCCGAAGGCCGCCGCCAGCGCTTCGGCAACCTGATCGCCACGCGGCTGCCGGTATCCCGCGTCCAGCATCACCTGCTCCCCTGGCCCGCCGACCCGAGCGTGAGCAGCATGCCCCGCATGTGCACCGTCGTCACCCTGACCAGCCCTGAACTCGGCTCGATGCGCGTGATGACCACCCACCTGGAGTACTACTCGTCGACCCAGCGCCTGGCCCAGGCCCGCGCCGTCCGCGCCCTCCACGTCGAAGCCTGCGAGCAGGCCGCCACGCCCCCCGTCGCCGAACTCCGCGGATCGCCCTTCCAGCCCAAGCTCCACACCCCCCAGGCCATCCTCTGCGGCGACTTCAACATGGCAACTTCCGACCCCGCCTACGACGAAATCCAGCAGTCCTTCACCGACCCCGCACTCCCCGTCGGCGGCACCCCCGACAAGCGCCTGCAGGACGCCTGGCCCCTCGCCCACCCCGACCGCCCCCACGACCCCACCTTCCGCCTCTTCGACCGCAGATACGGCCCCGACCCCCTCGCCTGCGATTTCGTCTTCGTCAGCAACGCTCTAGCCCCCCGAGTGCGCCGAGTAGAAGTCGACCTGAACACCCAAGCCTCCGACCACCAGCCAGTACTGGTCGAACTCAGCGACTGATAGCGCACCGAAACGCCAGGAACACCGAGGAACCGGCTCCGCCGGGCCGCAGGTGTTGCCCCCGGTAGGGGGTAGGCGTCTACACGAAGTGAGTAAGCCTGGGGGCGAGCTACATGACCCCGAAGGTAGCCAACGCCTCGCAGGCGCTCATGCCGCTGCGGATCGCATCGGCCACCTTGTTCTCCGTGCGCACCTTGTCGAGCGCCTTCGCCACCGCTTCGGCCTCGACGGCCCGCGGGATGACCAGCACGCCCTCGCGATCCCCGAACAGCAGGTCGCCCGGCGCAATGCGAACCCCATCGATCTCGATGGTGCAGCGGTAGTCGATGACCTGCCCGCGCACACCCTGGTCCTGGGCGTAAGTGCCACGGCAGAAGACGTTGAACTGCAGCCGCTCGATCTCGTCGGCGTCACGCACGTAGCCGTCCAGAATCGCCCCGGCCGCCTTCAGGTGCCGCGCCCGGGTCGACATCAACCCGCCCCAGAGCGCGTAGCGCAGCGACGCACCGGTGGCGATGTAGATCTCGCCCTCCTTCAGGTCGTCCAGCGCCTCCAGCATCAGCCCGAAAGGCTTGCCCGACAGCGGGCCGGCCGATCGGTTGCCATCGTTGATCACGTCGGCTTCGAGCACCGGCATCGCGCGGCCGACGATGCGCATCGTCTTCTCCAGCGGTGCGATGCCCGCGGGGAGGAACTGATGCTGGTAGCCCATCGTGTCGAGCACGTCGCCCACGGCGGCGACGAAGAGTTCGTCGCGGATGACTTGGAATAGCTCAGCGTCGTTATTGTTCAAAGCATCTCCTCCGGATACCGGAAACGCCGCGGACCGGGTTGCCCCCTGGAAGGGGGTGCCCGAGTCACACGAAGTGGGCGAGGCTGGGGGTCAGCGTTCGATGGTCAATGCCACGCCCATGCCGCCGCCGATGCACAGCGAGGCGATGCCCTTCTTGGCATTCTGGCGTTGCATCTCGTGCAGCAGCGTCACCAGGATGCGGCAGCCAGACGCGCCGATCGGATGGCCGATCGCGATCGCGCCGCCATTCACGTTGACCTTGTTCACGTCCCAGCCCATCTCGCGGTTCACAGCACAGGCCTGTGCGGCGAAGGCTTCGTTGATCTCGAGCACGTCCAGATCCTGCGGCTTCCAGCCAGCGCGTTGCAGCGCCTTCTGCGAAGCAGGCACCGGACCCATGCCCATGAACGCCGGATCGAGACCGGTGCTGGCATAGCTCGCAATGCGGCCCAGCGGCTTGAGGCCCAGTGCTGCTGCCTTCTTCGCGGTCATCACCATCACGGCGGCAGCGCCGTCGTTCAGGCCCGATGCGTTGCCGGCCGTCACGCCGCCGGCCTTGTCGAAGGCGGGACGCAGGCCGGCCAGCCCTTCGGCATTCGTCTTCCGGTTGATGAACTCGTCCTTGTCGAAGACGATCGGGTCGCCCTTCTTCTGCGGGATATTGACCGCGACGATCTCGTCCTTGAACTTGCCGGCGTCCTGCGCCGCGGCGGCCTTGGTCTGGCTGCCCAGCGCCAGTTCGTCCTGCGCGGAACGGCTGATGTCGTACTTCTTCGCGACGTTCTCGGCGGTGATGCCCATGTGGTACTGGTTGTAGACGTCCCACAGGCCGTCGACGATCATCGAGTCGACCAGCTTCCAGTCACCCATGCGCTGGCCGTTGCGCGAGTTCGGCAGCACGTGCGGCGCCAGGCTCATGCTTTCCTGGCCACCGGCCACCACGATCTCGCTGTCGCCGGTCGCGACGGCCTGCGCCGCCAGCATCACGGCCTTCAGGCCCGAACCGCAGACCGCGTTGATGGTGAGCGCCGGGGTTGCGTTGATGATGCCGCTCTTCAGCAGCGCCTGACGCGCCGGGTTCTGCCCGCTGCCCGCCGTCAGCACCTGGCCCATGATGACTTCGCCGATCTGGTCGTTGCCGACCTTGGCGCGTTCGAGCACTTCCTTGATCACGATGGCGCCCAACTCGGTGGCCGGGATGCCGGCCAGTGATCCGCCGAACTTGCCCACGGCGGTGCGTGCGGCTGAAACGATGACGATGTCTTCCATGGTGTGCTCTCCGATGCGTGGATTGAATTGACAGGGAAAAGGGCTCAGGCTTTCGCCTTGACGTAGCGTCCCGGCGCGGGCTCGGTCGCCTTGTAGGCGCTGCCTTTGCCGTAGGTCTTGGGTGCAGCGATCTGCTTGCCTGCGTGGGTCTTGAGCCAGTTGGACCAGTCGGTCCACCAGCTGCCGGGGTGCTCGATCGCGCCTTCGAGCCAATCTTCCTGCGTGGCCGGCAGCTTGCCGTCGGCGCGGATCCAGTGGCTGCGCTTCTTCTTGACCGGCGGGTTGATCACGCCGGCGATGTGGCCCGAAGCGCCCATCACGAAACGTTTCTTTCCGCTCAGGACCTGCGTCGATGCGTACGCACCGCCGATCGGCACGATGTGATCCTCGCGCGAGCCGTAGATGTAGACCGGTGCGTCGAAGCTGCCGAGGTCCACCTTTTCGCCGGCGACGGTGAGGGCGCCGGGCTGGGCCAGCTTGTTCTCGTGGTAGGTGTTGCGCAGGTACCAGCAGTACATCGGGCCCGGCAGGTTCGTCGCGTCGCTGTTCCAGTACAGCAGATCGAAGGGTGGCGGTGTCTCGCCCTTGAGGTAGTTGCCGACCACGTAGTTCCACACGAGGTCGTTGGGGCGCAGGAAGCTGAAGGTCGATGCGAGTTCGCCGCCTTTCAGCAGGCCGCCCTTGGCCATCTGCATCTCGCGGAACTGCACGAAGGATTCATCGATGAAGATGTCGAGTACACCGGTGTCGGTGAAATTGAGCAAGGTCGTCAGCAAGGTCACCGAGGAGGCGGGCTGCTCGCCGCGTGCCGCGAGCACGGCCAGCGCGGTACTCAGGATCGTGCCGCCGACGCAGAAGCCGAGCGTGTCGATCTTGCCGCCGTTCTTGTCCTGGCCGGTGATCTCCTGCGTGACGTGGATCGCCTTGATGGCGGCGTCCTCGATGTACTGGTCCCACGTGTAGTGCTCCATCGACGCATCGGGGTTGCGCCAGCTCACCACGAAGACGCGGTGCCCCTGCTCCACCGCGTAGCGGATGAGCGAGTTCTCGGGTTGCAGGTCGAGGATGTAGAACTTGTTGATGCACGGCGGCACGAGCAGCAGCGGCCGCTCGTAGACCTTGGCGGTGAGCGGCTTGTATTCGAGCAGCTGGAAGAGATCGTTCTCGAAGACGACGGCGCCCTCGGTGCTACCGACATTGCGGCCGACCTCGAAAGCGCTCTCGTCCGTCATGCTCAGGTGGCCTTGCTGCACGTCGTGCAGCAGGTTCTGGATGCCCTTGGCGATGCTCTCGCCCTGCGTTTCCAGCGCCTTCTTCTGCGCCTCGGCGTTGAAGGCCAGGTAGTTGCTGGGCGACGAGGCGGCCATCCATTGTTCGACCGCAAAGCGAAGGCGCGAGCGGGTCTTCTCGTCGGCTTCGACGGCCTCCGCCATGCCCAGCAGCGTGCGCGCATTGAGCAGATAGACGGCGGCCGCAAAAGAAGCAACGGGATTGCTGCTCCACGCTTCGGCGGCGAAGCGCTTGTCGCCGATGGACCGGTTGGCCACGTCCTGGCGCCAGAGTTCGGTGGCTTCGCTGACGTACTGCTGCTGCAGTTCCTGCAGCTTCTCGGTGGACAGCGAGAAGCGCGGCATGTCCCATGACGCGGCCTGGCCATTGCCATTGCCGCCCATGCCCAGCGACTGGAATGATTCGAGCGCCTTGCTCCATCCCTGGGTCAGCGCCTGCTGGAAGGGCGCAAAGGTCTCCGCCGCACTGGCGTGTGCTTGTTTCATGATGTCTCCGGCTCCCTCACCTCTTTGAAACGGGTTTTGAGTATGCTGCATTCAGAGGCACCCCACCAGCGCGGTGCCCGATACCTTCCTGAAAACATCGTCTATGCACCTCGTCGTCATTGCCTGGCTCTATGTTGCCCTGATGATGGCGGTCGCAGAGGCCACCAACACCAACGGCACCGTGCTCGGCGCGGTCTTCACCTTTCTACTGTACGGCTTGCTGCCGGTGGCACTGGTGGTTTACCTGATGGCGACGCCGGCCCGGCGCCGCGCCATCAAAGCGCGTGAGGCTGCGGAGCGCGAGGCTGCCATCGAGGCGGCCAGGGCGAAATCAGTCGCGCCAGATGCAGGCGGCGAAGCGCCCGCTGACGCGGTCGCGCCGGTGCGAGAAAAAGCGTAACGGGTTGTGCACGGTGCACCAGGCTTCGCTGCTGTCGTTGCCGTGGAGCTGCGTCACCCCGGCGGCGCGCAGCCGCTGACGGGCGAGGCCCGGCAGATCCGCCAGCCATTTGCCAGGTGAGCCTGCCGGCTTGAAGCATGTGCCCGCCCCTGGCGTGGAGGCTTCGAAGGCCGCCCGGACCTCGTCGCCCACCTCGAACGCATCCGGCCCGATGCAGGGGCCGAGCCAGGCCATGAGTCCTTGCCTGCCGCCCTCGGTCTCGAAGGCATCGAGCGTCCGTTCCAGCACGCCCCCGGCGAGCCCGCGCCAACCTGCATGCGCGGCGGCGATGCGGCGCCCCGTTTCATCGGTGACCAGCACGGGGAGGCAATCGGCCACCATGATCGTGCAGGCGATGCCGCTTTCGACGGTCGTGCAGGCGTCCGCCGTGATGCCATCGGCGCTGGACACGCCCAACGCCGCCAAGTCCGTGCCATGCACCTGCTGCAGGAACACTGGCCTCGCCTTGATCGCATCGCGCAGGATGGCCCGGTTGGCGCGCACGTGCTCGGCTTCGTCACCGACGTGGTCGCCCAGGTTCAGGCCCTGGTAGTTGCCGACCGAGACGCCCCCGGCCCGCGTGGAACACAGGGCATGCACGCCGGGCGGCGCCGGCCAGTCGGGGACGATCCAGTCGGCGGCGTTCACGCTTCGGCGTCAGGGCAACGCGAAGGCTGCGCGCGCTGGAAGGCGTCGAGCTGCATGCACGCCTCGAACGCCGCCATGGTGCGCGGCAAGCCGCTGAAGTCGCAGTCGAAGCGCTGGCCGTTGAAGACCTGCGGCACCAGGCAGCAGTCGGCCATGGTTGGCGTATTGCCGTAGCAATAGGGGCCGGCGGGAAGCAGCGCGAGCTGGCGCTCGAAAGCCTCCATTCCCACGCGCACCCAGTGGCGGTACCACGTGTTCTTGGCCTCGTCGCCGAGCTTAAGGTCGTGGACGAGATACTTGAGAACGCGCAGGTTGTTCAGCGGATGGATCTCGCAAGCGACGGTCTCCGAAAGCGCTCGCACGCGCGCACGGCCGACTGGATCGCGCGGCAGCAGCGCCGGCTCCGGGTTGGTCTCGTCGAGGTATTCGATGATGGCCATCGACTGCGTGAAGCGCTCGCCATCGTCTTCGAGCAGGGGCACCAGCATGTCGGGCGAAATGGCGGCGAAGGGCCCCGTCCGGTGCTCTCCGCGCGCGATGTGCACGGGGATGTACTCGTAGTCGAGCCCCTTGAGATTGAGCGCGATGCGCACGCGGAAGGAGGCCGAGGATCGGAAATAGTTGTGCAGCTTCATCATCCGGCAAGCATAGCCTTGCCACGCCACCGGGGCCATTCCCCCGGGCGGCTGGCCCTGCCCTCTGGCACACTGCCGTTTTCGCAGAAAAGGACGGTTTTCCCATGGCTTCCGAGTACGTTTTCACCCCCCACCCTGTCGTGTCGATTCCCGTGGTCGGCCAGCCCGCGCGCTTTCCGGTGCATCGCATCTACTGCGTGGGCCGGAACTACGAGGAGCATGCCAAGGAAATGGGCTTCACCGGCCGCGAGCCGCCCTTCTTCTTCATGAAGCCGGCCGATGCGGTCGTGGTCGTCGACGCCGGCACGACCGGCACCATGGCCTACCCGACCCTCACCAAGAACCTGCACCACGAGATCGAGCTGGTGGCGGCCATCGGCACGGGCGGCAAGAACATCCAGGCGGCCGATGCGCACAAGCACATCTTCGGCTACGCGGTCGGCCTGGACATGACGCGCCGCGACCTGCAGAACGACATGAAGAAGCAGGGCCGGCCCTGGGACATCGGCAAGAGCTTCGAGCAGAGCGCGCCGATCGGCCCGATCGTCCCGGTGGCGCAGGCCGGCGATGTCGAGAAGGCAGAGATCTCCGTGCAGGTCGGCGGCACCGACCGCCAACGCAGCAACGTGAGCAAGCTGATCTGGAACATCGCCGAGACCATCGAGCACCTGTCGGCCGCGTGGGAGCTGCAACCCGGCGACCTGATCTTCACGGGCACGCCCGAGGGCGTGGCCGCCGTCGTCGCCGGCGACACGCTGGTGGGCGAGGTCACCGGCCTGCCGACGCTGACCGTCAAGGTCGTCTGAACATGGGCCTCGACGCTCGTCGGCGGGCGGACTGAATGTTCCTGCGCGTCCCCATCAAGCACTGCAAGAACTGCGGCACCGCGGTCGTCTATCGCCTTCCGGACGACGGCGACACCAAGGAACGCGCGGTCTGCCCTGCCTGCAACACGATCCACTACGAGAATCCGCTGAACGTGGTCGGCACTGTCCCCGTGCTGGGCGATCGCGTGCTGCTGTGCAAGCGCAACATCGAACCACGCTGGGGGAAGTGGACCTTGCCGGCGGGTTTCATGGAGCTCAACGAGACGACCGAACAAGGCGCGGCGCGCGAGACGACGGAGGAAGCCGGCGCCGAGTTCGAGATGGAAGGCCTGTTCGCGGTCATGAGCGTGGTGCGCGTGGGCCAGGTCCACCTGTTCTACCGCGCCAGGCTGCTGAGCGACAGCTTCGATCCGGGCCACGAGACCATCGAGGCCCGGCTTTTCACGGAGGAAGAGATTCCGTGGGAAGAGATTGCGTTCCGGACGGTCAAGGAAGCGCTCCAGCGCTTTTTCGAAGATCGGCGCCGCGGCAGCTTCGACCACGTCCACACGGTGAACATCGAATGAAGCGAAGCCAGCCGTTCGCGGCCTTTGCGCTGCTCCTTGGCTTCGCGGCGACCGCGGCGCATGCGCGCGCGGAGCCGGTGGGCGAAGTCGATACGGCCTTCAAGCTGATCGGCCCGGACCACAAGATCGTGGTCGAAGCCTATGACGACCCCAAGGTGAATGGCGTGACCTGCTACGTCTCCCGCGCCAAGACAGGCGGCGTCTCCGGCGCGCTCGGCTTGGCCGAGGACAAGTCCGAGGCGTCCATCGCCTGCCGGCAGGTGGGGCCGGTCAGCGTCACGCAACCCCTGCCCAAGCGCGAGGAGGTGTACAGCGAACGCCTGTCCATCCTCTTCAAGCGGCTGCGCGTGGTGCGCATGGTCGACGCGAAGCGCAACACGCTGGTCTACCTGACCTACTCCGACCTCCTCGTCGACGGGTCGCCGAAGAACAGCGTGACCGCGGTTCCGATCGATCGCACCGCGCCGATCCCGCTGAAGTAGCGCAGGAGCCCCCCGCATGAGCAGCAGCGCACCCGGCAATGCTGTCCGCGAGCTCTATGTGGCGCTCTGGCACTTCGCCGAGGGCGCGCGCCCGCAGATGCTCAGCGCGACCGCGTTGCTCACCGGTTCGCAATTGCTCCGGCTCACCATGCCGTGGCTTGCGGCGCAGGCCATCAACGCACTGCAGACCGGGGACATCGAGGCGTCCGGCAAATGGATCGCTGCGCTCGCGGGCATCTATCTGTTCTCGTGGGTGATCCACGGGCCCGGGCGGATCCTCGAGCGCAACGTGGGGCTGCGCGTGCGCGAGAGGCTCGCCGACACGCTCTACGCCCGCATCGCCGCCGCGCCACTGGTCTGGCATGACGGACATCACTCGGGGGAACTGCAGCACCGCGTGCACCAGGCGAGTCGGGCGTTGTCGGACTTCGCGCAGAACCAGTTCATCTACCTGACGAACATCGTGAACTTCATCGGGCCGCTGGTAGCGCTGACGCTGCTGTCGCGCGTCAGCGGTGCGACGGCGATCACCGGCTACGTGGTGATCGCCATCATCATCGTGCGCTTCGACCGCGCACTGATGCGGCTCGCGCGCACCGAGAACGATGCCGACCGGCGCTACGTCGCCGCCCTGCTCGACTTCCTCGGCAATGCATCGACGGTCATCGGCCTGCGCCTGTCGACCGCATCGCGAGGACTGCTGGGGCGGCGCATGGAAGCCATCTCCGCACCGCTGAAGCGCACCGTCGTGCTGAACGAAGGCAAGTGGTTCGCCGTCGACCTGATGGGACTGGCGCTGACCTGGGGTCTGGTGGTGGTGTACGTGTGGCAGTCGCGCACGCCGGGGCAGGCGGTGATGCTGGGCTCGGTCTTCATGATCTACCAGTACGCGCAGCAGGCCGCGAGCGTGGTGTCGTCGATGGCGGCCAACTTTCAGTTCTTCGCGCGGATGCACACCGACTACAGCAGCGCGGCGCCAATCTGGGCTGCGCCAGCGCGTCTGGACGATCTTGCGCAGGAACGCATCGACCCGGACGTGTCCTGGAACACCGCGCAAGTCGATGGACTGGTGTGGAACTACAACCCACGCGGCACGCAGGCACCCGGCGAGACCGCCCGCAGCGGCTTGCACGAGGTGTCGCTCACGCTGCGCCGCGGCGAGCGGATCGCATTGGTCGGCCCGAGCGGCGGAGGCAAGAGCACCCTGCTGCGCGTGCTGGCCGGCCTTTACGCGCCGCACGGCGGCACGCTGGCGATCGATGGCCAGGCGCAGCCGTGGTCGCGTCTGCGCACCATCGCCACCTTGATTCCGCAGGAGACGGAAGTCTTCGAAGCCAGCGTGCGCGAGAACCTGGGATTCGGCCAGCCTTTCGATGACGAGGAACTACTGGCGGCCATGCACGTGAGCACCTTCGACGAAGTGCTGAAGGCCACGCATGGCGAACTTGACACGCCCCTGTCGGAGCGCGGCTTCAACCTGTCGGGCGGCCAGCGGCAGCGCCTGTGCCTGGCGCGCGGGGTGCTGGCCGCGCGGGGCAGTTCGCTGCTGCTGCTCGACGAGCCCACCAGCGCGCTCGATGCGGCCACCGAGGGCCGCGTGCTCGAACGCATCGGTGCCGCGTTTCCCGAGGCCTGCGTGGTCGCGTCGATTCATCGCCTCAGCCTGCTCGATCGCTTCGACACGGTGGTGCTGATGGAAGCCGGCAAGGTGGTGGATGCCGGCCCGCGCGCCGCCGTGCTGGCGCGCCAGCCCATGCTGCGAAAGATGATGACGCCGGTGGCACCCACTCCGTGCTAAAAAAGGGCAACCCGGCCCCGAGACCGGGAACCCTTTTTGTCATATCCGTTTCAAAAAGCGCCATGCAAGACCAGAAACACCTCCTTCGCGCCGGCTTCACCGTGCTGGCCGCGGCCGTCCTGACGGCATGCACCGCGCCTCCGCAACGCACGACGACGCAGCCGTTCTACCCCTTGCCCCCGGTGGCCCAGCCCGCTCCGCCGGCCGTGACGCCGCCTCCGCCGAAACCGCAGGCCACGTTCATTCGTCCGGCGAACGGGCGCACGCTCTCGGGCTTCGACGGCACCCGCAACAAGGGCGTGGACATCGCCGGCAACATGGGCGACCCGATCATCGCGTCGGCCGATGGCCGGGTGGTGTATGTCGGCGGTGAATTGCGCGGCTACGGCAACATGGTCATCGTCAAGCACAACGACACCTACCTGACCGCCTATGCGCACGCACAGACGATTCTGGTGAAAGAAAAGGACGTCGTGCGACAAGGCCAGAAGATCGCGGAAATGGGTAACAGCGATGCCGACCGCGTCAAGCTGCATTTCGAGATCCGCAAGCAGGGCGTGCCGGTCGATCCGGAGCCCTATCTCAGCGGGCAGCTGAACTAGCCGAGCAGCGCCAGGGTCCCCGGGTCGGACCGGCCTGCAAAGTACTTCCGCAGGCACTTCTCGAAGACCTCCACGGAGGGATCGGCCTTGGCGAACAACGTCATGGACGACCAGAACTTCTGGTCGTCCGGCGCGCCGAAGATCTCGCGCACCGAGCGCCCCTCCACCTTCGACACCAGTTCGCTGCACTCGCGCAGCCTCGACCCGAGCAGCGGATGCGCGAGGTAGGCCTGCGCCTCATCGAACGATGCAATGCCATAGCGCCACGCCATCGCGCTCTCGCCGAGGCCACGCATCTGCGGGAAGACGAACCACATCCAATGGGTGCGCTTTCTGCCCGCGCGCAACTCGGCGAGGACGCTGTCGACCACGCCATCCTGGGCGTCCACGAAACGCTGCAGATCGAAGGAATCGCTCATCGGATGAAGTTCCTGTAGGCGGCTTCTGTCCCCGCATTGCGACTATGACGTGCACCTATCGGATCGCGAAAGCGTGAAATCCATGAGCCCAAGAAAAAAGGAGCACACCATGATCTGCGAGGCGATCCATTGTCCCGATACGGCGACGGTCCGGTTCGCGATCTATCCCGACGGTTTCGATGGACCTCGCATCATGGCCCGCATTGCCGACGACGCACTGGACGAGGTCTTCGGAGCGGGCAACGATGAAACGGGGCTGCTCGATGCGTGCGAAGCGAATTTCCAAGCGATCGAATCGAAGGCACTGGAGCGCTACCGGGCTTCGCCTTACCTCCCAGTGACGTTGGCGGCCGCGGATTTCGAGCCGATCATCTACCTGGACGAAATCTCCTGCGGCCCTCAAGGCCGAGCCCCGCAGGAAGGTATTGCCCAGGGCGGCGTCTAGCTGCGACACTGGGCGCGATGCGCTCAGATCCTT
The DNA here is from genome assembly GCF_051216375.1 of Variovorax glacialis. Classification (NCBI taxonomy): domain Bacteria; kingdom Pseudomonadati; phylum Pseudomonadota; class Betaproteobacteria; order Burkholderiales; family Comamonadaceae; genus Variovorax; species Variovorax glacialis. Next base: position 189,368 of record NZ_JBPJZT010000002.1, read on the forward strand.
CATCCGCTGTTTCTCGGGAAGCAAGGGCCGCGCACTGGAGTGCTTCGATCCGGTTGTTCCACTGGGTCATCGCGGCGCTCATCTTCACGCAGTTCATCCTCGGCTGGCTGGCCGCAAGCTGGCGGCTTTCGCCGACAAAGATCAACCTCTTCGTCTGGCACAAGTCGATCGGCATACTGATCCTGGTGCTGGTCGTCTTGCGGCTGCTGAATCGCCTGACCAAGCCCACGCCGGCGCTTCCTTCTGATATGCCCGCATGGGAACGCACCGCGGCGCGGGCGAGCCACATCCTGCTCTATGTCCTGATGATCGCAATGCCCCTGACTGGCTGGATCATCAACTCCGCGGCAGGCGTACCGTTCCGGGTCTTCTGGCAGGTGCCTCTGCCGGCGTTGCTTGCGCCTGACAAGGAAACTGCGGATCTCGCCGCGCTCGTGCACTTCAGCCTCGGGATCGTTTTCGTCGCGCTGCTCGTCCTGCACATCGGCGCGGCGCTGCGACATCACTTCGTCAAACACAACGATGTGCTGATCCGCATGCTGCATGCGAGGCCTCATTGAAATGAAAAGACTGCTCTGCACTTGCGCCCTGCTCGCGTGCGCCGCGCTGCAATTGGCGCACGCCGCCGACTGGAAGATGGACGCGGCGGCGAGCCGCCTGGAGTTCGTCGCGACTTTCGAGAAAGCGGCGGCGCCGGGCGTGTTCAAGGAGTTCGACACGCGGCTGAGTTTCGACCCCGACAAGCCCACGGGCGGTCGACTCGACGTCACCATCAGCGTCGCGAGCGCGGACATGGCGAGCGCGGACATCAACAAGGCCATCGCCGGCGTCGAGTGGTTCGACTTTGCCCGTCATCAGCAGGCGGAGTTCCATTCGACCGACATCCGCCCGGCCAATGCGCAGAGTGGCAGCTACGTCGCGCGCGGCACGCTCACGCTGAAAGGGGTGCAACAACCGGTGGAAGTCCCGTTCAAGTGGGCCGCCACCGCGGATGGTGCAAACATGCAAGGCGAGTTCGTCGTAAGGCGAACGCCGTTCGGCATCGGCACGGGCGAGTGGACCGCGACGGACGTGATCGGGCCGGAGGTCACGGTGAAGTTTCGCGTGAAGTTGCTCAAGGCCTCGTGAATGCTGCGCCTCGGCTATGTCATTGCATGCGCGACCTTGATCGCGGGATGCGCTTCGCCGATGCGCGCGACGGCGCCCGTCGCACCGTCGACGACGCAAGCCGCGCCGGAAGGCTTCGTTGGCAAGCCCTACGAGCAGGCGGCGGCGCAAGGCCGGCCGGTCTACCGCGTGGCACCCGAGGGGTCGATCGTCGCCATCCTTGTGCGGCGCGGCGGGTCTCTCGCGCATCTGGGCCACGATCATGTCGTCGCGAGCCGCAGCGTGCAGGGCTACATTGCCGCTGACGAAGGCAGTGCCGATCTGTATGTTCCCCTGGTCGACCTGTCGGTCGACGAGCCGGCGCTGCGCACCGAGGCGGGGCTGGACACGCAGCCCAGCGAGTCGGACATCGTCGGTACGCGCTCGAACATGCTCGACAAGGTGCTGGACACACAGCGCTATCCCTACGCGCTCATTCACATCAACGGCCCGGCAGCGCCTCAGGGCGGGATCCGGCTCGATGTCGCACTCACGCTGCACGGCGTCACCCGGTCCTTCGACGTGCCGGCGCAGATGGAGACGAAGCCTGGCGAAATGAAGGTGGCTGGAACGCTGGAGTTCGATCAGTCGGACTTCGGCATGGCGCCCTTCTCGATTCTTGGCGGCGCGATCCAGGTGCAGGATCGGCTGAGCCTGCGTTTCAGGATTCTTGCGCGACCTCTTGACGCCCGATCATGAGCGCCCGGAGGTCGTTGTAGCGCGACACGAAATTGACGAGCACGCTGGCCGTCCAGGCAAAGGTGAAGATGCCCGACATCGCGATGATCGGAGGCACCATGCGCCAGGCGCGAGGCAGTGAAAACGGCTCCCCCAGGGCGGTGTAGCAGTTCGCGGAAAAGTACGCGGCCGTCGACCAGTTGGCGACGATGTCGCCGAAGATCAGGGCGGCCGACCAGACCACCACTTCCGCAAGATGCAGCGCCAGCAGCATCATCACCATCACGGTGAACAGCAGATCTGCCTGCCATATCGAAGCGCGCGACTTCAGCGCGGTGGTGCGCTTGAGATAGGAACTGGTGATGACGCGGATCCAGAAGGCATGGAACATGATCACCGTGACGAGCACCGCACCGCCGAACATGATGTCGGGCAGCGGCAGCGCCTGGGTCAACGCGTTTTCGACCATGCTGGGCCTGAGGCTGGAGAACTCCGAAGCGGCCGTCGAGACGACGGCCGGCAGCGACTCGGAATCAATCTTCTGGTCAGCCATGATGAGCATCCTCGGTTCGGACAGGATCGGAATTGTCCGCGCCATGGTAGCGGTGGATCGAGGCTATGGCTCGCCGCGCGATGCCATCAAGGCCTGATGAAGCTTGTCCAGGCCGCGGACGAGAACACGGACTTCCGCCAGTGACAGGGCGGCGGTCCATTGCGCCACCTCGACGTGATCGTCCTCGTTCCGGTTCTTCCAGAACTGGTGATGCTTCTTCGTGAGGCGCAGGCGACGGACGCGACCGTCCTGCTCGTCGGCAACGATCTCGAGAAAGCCCTTGCGCTCCAGGACACTCGCAATCTGCTTGAGGTTCTGGTGGCTCATGGCCAGCCTCGCGGCCAGTTGCTTCAGCGTCGGCGCCTCGGCCTGGCCTTGCAGGACCTGCAGCAGCATCGCCTGCTGGGTCGTGAGGCCGCTGTCCGAAAGCTGTCGGTCCATGCGCGTGCGCAACTCCATGCCATTGGCAACGAGGAGCCGGAAGAGCATGACGCGCTCGGCCTTTGCAGCACCCCTTTTCGCCTCCAGGCCAAGGCTGAGAATTTGACGTCGCGAATCCATAAGTAATATATTACCTTTATGCGGTCGACCTGGCGATCGCCAACGCCACGGAGGCCCCATGATCGCCCTGTTCCCCAACTGCGGCTTTCTCTCCGAAACCTCGCGAATGCTCGCCATAGCCCGTGCGCTGCAGGCGCGTGGCGAGCCGGTGGTGGTCGCCACGCACGGCGGTCCCTACACGCGCGTCCTCGACGAGGCAGGCATGCCCTACACGCTTCTGTCACCGACCATGGACACGCGGCGCTGCGAGGAGTTTCTGGCCGGCATCATCGCCCTCGGCAGGCCCGGGTCCCGGCTTCAGACGGCGGACGAAGTTCGCGATGGCGTGCGCAGCGAGGTCGAATTCCTGCGTGCGCATTCGGCGGAGATGGTCGTGATCGGATTCACGTTGACCGCCTACCTGTCCTCGCGCATCGTCGGTATTCCCGTGGCCGCATCGCACGGCGGCTCCTACGTTCCGCCGGTGTTCGAACGTGGCCTCGCGCCGGCGCCTTCGCAATCGCCGATCCCGCCGCTCGATTGGCTGCCCGCATCGATGCAGAGGTTCATGGCGAACGCCGGCCCGCCTCGCCTGCGAGCGCCTGTCGCCTTCCTCAACGAGATCGCGACGGAACTCGGCGTCGAGCCGGTCCCCAGCCTGGCCGCACTGATGCTCGGCGACCTGACCTTGGTCACCGACGTGCCCGGGGTGCTGGGCATTCCCGACGCCGACATGACGGCCTGGCGACCGAATGGCAGCGGAGCGTATCGGCCATCGACGCGGTTGCGCTACGTCGGGCCCCATCTACGCCCGGCTCGACATGCCCGTTCCCGATCGCGTGGACGACTTTCTCGATCACGCGCAGCCAGTGGCCTATGTCGCGTTGTCATCGAGCGCGCCGGCGTTCATTCGGCGCGTGGTCGCCGGCGTTCGGGAAGCCGGCCTGCCGGTGCTCGTCGGCGCGACGATCCATGAACTGGGCGATCTGGAGGGTCCGGACGTCTTGGTCGAAGGCATCCTGCCGAGCCACCTCGTCATGCCGCGCGCGACCGTGGCACTGATCATGGGTGGACAGGGCAGCGTGCAGACGGCGATGGTCAGCGGCACGCCCTTCGTTGGATTTCCGCTGCAGCCGGAACAGGAACTCAACGTGGCCCTGGCGATACGTCAAGGCATGGCCATCGCCATCGGCCCACGGCACATGGATGAGGCCAAGGTTGCGCGAGCAGTGCGCGAGATCGTCACGCAACCCGCCTACGCCGCAGGCGCCGTCCGGGCGCGGCAGCATTACGTCGACGTGGATGGCCCCGGCTGCGCGGCGGACGCCCTGATCGAGCACCTGCGCATGCCTGCCGCTGCCGGCGTCACTTCGTGGGTGCAGGCTGAACGCGGAGCGCGACACTTTCAGTGATGTTGGCCACGACCTGGTCGCCGGTCTTGACCTCGTGCAGCACCTTCGGGTCGCGCACCTTCACGTCATAGAGCATGCCGCTGGGGCCCTGGAGCGTGGCAACGCCCCGCTTGGCATCGACGCTTTCGACATTCGCGACGATGGTCGTGCGCTTCGTGACGACCCCGCCCGGCTTCGCGCCGCGTGCCGCGACGGCGGCCGAGTCGGTCTCGACCTTTTCGCGAATGCCGTCGCCGCCCTTCACCAGGGCGAGCGCCACGCCGATTCGGTAGCTGAGGCGAACGCGATCGCCGACCTTCACCTGGTCGAGCTTCTTGACCGCCGGGTCGACCCTCATCTCGCCGATGTTCCCCTTGGGGCCCTTGATCGAGACGATGCGGTGGGTGAGATCGATCGCTGTAACCTCACCGACGACGGATACGACCGTCGAGCCGCCTCTCGCGTCTTCGAGTTCCACCTTCTGCCTGGCGGGCGTCTGGGCGCCGGCCATCCCGCCGGTCGCTCCAAGCAGCAGGGCTGTGCAGGTCGTTGCCAGGAAGTACTTGCCAGTGATCATTGCGGGGCTCCAAAGGTGCGGCCCAGTTTCGCCCGGTGCCCCAGGGCGTGTCAATCGACCTACAGCGGCCCGCGCTGACTCCGTGGCACGCCCGGCGCCGTGGGCGCGTCCGCCTGCACCCTCTCCTGATCGAGATTCACCAGAAGCCCGTGCATGGTCATCATGCGCATCGCTTCGACCTGGGTGAACTCCTGGTCGGTCGCGATGAACCGCATCTCGTAGGTTCCCAGTCGGATGGCGTCTCCGTGCACGAGCACCTGGCTCTCGATGCGCACGTCATTGACGAATGTCCCGTTGCGGCTGCCGAGGTCGGTGATCGTGACGAAGGCCTGCTCGACATCGATCACCGCGTGGTCGCGGCTGGCCTGACCGGAGTCGACGATGACATCGTTGGTCGCGCCGCGTCCGACCTTGTTGTCATGGGGCTGAAGGAGGACCTGTCGCGTCTCGCCGGCGGAGGTCATCATCAGAAGCATCGGCATGGTGACTCCTTATCCGATACGGCTGCGACTGCCGGCGGCGGGTTGAATGGGGTTCTTCATGCCGATGATAGGCATCGCCATGAGCGGGAGTGATCTTGAGGGACTTGGGAATACCTACGCGCGACCCGGCTCGCCGGAGAGCACGCATGCGCTACTGTTATCGGCCGACGATAGCGCAATTGAAGGGGTGACCCGTCAAAAGAGAAACTCCCGAGGAAAGCGATCTCGCTGATGCGGCTCAAGACTCCGCAGTCATGGCGACCTCATCGGTCCAGACCTTGAAGCTTTCGAGGATGTTGGGGCCGAAGGTCGAGGACAGCGCGACATCGCAGGCATCCCGGCCTCGCGCTATCAGTACGCGGCCGACGCGCGGCGTGTTGTTGCGAGCGTCGAAGGTGTACCAGCGGTCCCCGAGATAGGCTTCGAACCAGGCCGCGAAATCCATGGCCCCGTAAGGCGGCGCAGTCCCGATGTCTCCGAGATAGCCAGTGCAATAGCGTGCAGGAATGTTCATGCACCGACACAGCGCTATTGCGAGGTGCGCGTAGTCACGGCAAACACCCTGGCCTTCGTGGTAGGCCTCCAGGGCGGTGCGCGTATTTCGGGCGTACTGGTAGCCGAAATGAATATGGGAATGCACGAAGTCGCAGATCGCCTGCACACGCGCCCAGCCGGTCGGGCCCGGGCTGAAACGTTGCCAAGCAATGTCCGAGAGCCGGTCGGTCTCGCAGTAGCGGCTTCCGAGCAGATAGATCAGCGTCGATTCCGGCAGGCGCTCCACCGGCACTTGCGCCGCATTGAAATCGATGACGTCGACCTCCCCGGTGTCGTTGACGAGCGCCGATGAGGTGACGACGAACTTGCCTCGCGGCGCGACCAGGCGGCTGCACCAGTTGCCGAACATGTCGCGGTAGGCGGTGATCTGGACTGTCGGATGCGTCAACAGGTGGTCGGGCCGGATCAGATCGGACGCGCGCGAATGGTGGATGCTCAACGTCAGGATCATGGGCGTCGGCTGAGGACACTGATACGTCATTTCGAAACCGACCTTGATTTGCATGCCCGTCCTCGCAGTTGATTCGTGGATCGAAGCAGCCTAGGGCAAACCCGAACGCCTGTATGTGCGCCACCGAACATTGCGTTTCGGCAGCCGCATCGCGTATAGCCACGATCCAAGGGGGGTCAGGCGTGCGACGTAGGCGGAGGAATCCCGAACAACGCCCACAAAGAAAAAAGCCCTTGAGCGGTAATTCTCAAGGGCTTCTTGGAGCTTGCCGGACAAGTCCGGACACTGAATTGGTCGGTGTGAAAGGATTCGAACCTTCGACCCCTTGCACCCCATGCACTTAAAACTTGCTTTTCGTTGCCGCGGCCTGCTCCGATGTGACACAAAGAATCGACACTTAACTCGTTGATATACAACGTTTTTCTCGCGTATTCTTCATATCAACTGCCTGAAGGCCATAAAATGCCGACTCACGATATTTAGGGCAAGTTAGGGCACAAATGGCGAAACTGACAGTCAAAGCGATCGAGGCCGCACGGCCCAAAGTTGCACCGTACAAACTCACTGTCGACACCGGCCTGTATATCCGCGTGTCGACTAGCGGCGAGAAGCGGTGGATCGTCAAGTACATGATCGACGGCAAGCAGCGTGAAGCACGGCTGCCGAAGCCATACGGAGCCAACGGCCCCGGCCTCATGTCGCTTGCGGATGCGGTGACCGAGAACCAGCGCATTCAGTCGTTAGCGCGCGCCGGTACCGACTTCCAAGAGCAGGCTGCCGACGATGCCGAGCGCGCACGCGCTGAGGCCGAACAGCGGCGCGTTGCTGCGGAGAAAGAGCGAGCCTCGCTGCTCCCGTTCACCGCCATGTTTGAAGAGTGGTTGCGCGACGGTGTTCGGCGCAAGGACGGCAACGACGAACTGCGGCGCGCCTTCAACAAGGACGTGCACCCCGCGATCGGCAGCAAGCCGGTTAAGCACATCACCGAGCACGACCTGCGCGCCTTGCTGCGCGCTATCGTCGAGCGCAAGCGCAACCGCATGGCCGTGCGTGTGTACCGCGACCTGGTGCAGTTGTTCGGATGGGCCGAGAAACGCCAGCCGTGGCGCGCCCTGCTGATCGAGCAGAACCCCGCGGCCCTTCTCGAAATCGAGAAGATCGTCTCGCCGACTTACAGTTTGGACGACACGCGCAAGCGACGCCTATCGCCGGCCGAACTGCGCGAACTGCGCGACATCCTGGACAGCATGTCGACCGACCGCGCCGCGCGCGAGAACAAGCGCGTGGGCGCGCACGGCCTGACCGCCGCGAGTCGCGCCGCTCTTTGGCTTTGCTTGTCGACCATGTGCCGCATCGGCGAACTGCTGCAAGCCCGATGGGAGCATGTCGATCTGCAGGCCGGTGTGTGGCGCATCCCGGTCGAGAACACGAAGCAGACTAACTCCACGCAAGAGGACCACATCGTCTACCTGAGCCCGTTCGCAATCCGTCAATTCAAATCCTTGCAGGAGATTCGAAATCAGGATTCGAAGTGGTGCTTCCCGGCTCGCAATTCGACCGTAGGCGATCGGCACGTAGACGTGAAGAGCGTCTCGAAACAAGTGGGCGACCGTCAGACCAAATTCAAGGAGCGCACGAAGCCGCTTAAGAACCGAACCAACGACGACTCACTCGTGCTGTCGAAGGGCACCACTGGCGAGTGGACCCCTCACGACTTGCGGCGCACCGGCGCCACCATGATGCAGAAAGCAGGCGTCAACCCCGACGTCGTCGACAGGTGCCTGAACCACGTTCTACCGGGCGGTAGCAAGGCGCGCCCCTCCTATCTGCAGCACGACTATGCGCCGGAGAAGCGCGCCGCGTGGGACGTCCTGGGCCGCGAGATCGAGACGGCCCTAGCGGGCTCCTGATGTGCCCCAAAACTGCGTAGTCGTTGAGCGATGGCGCACACTAAGTTGTTGATTTCATTGACTTTTTTACGATATACTCTGTGTCAACTGATCGCGCGCCCTGCCCCTTTGTGGCGTTCGTGACCCCGCAGTCTCGCGGGCTCCTAACCAGAGATACCGAGGTGCCCGACTGACGGCCCCGGAAGGCGCCAACACGGCGGCGATGCTGAGGTAAGCCTGACACGCAAGCAGGTCGAGATGGAGCGCACCGCAAGGTGCAAATCGGTCGGAGTCGTAAATCCGGCACGGCGATCAATCGGGCAGGTTGGTCGATTGGAAAACCGTGCCTGGAAATTCAACTCATGTCCCGACCTGCAAAAGAAAAGCCGGCAGTCCCCGTCGCGCTTCAGAATTTCGACTCCCTCCCAAACTCCGCTCACGTCCGCGTCGACGTGGTGTCCGGCCTGCTCGCGCAAAGCGTGTGCACCACGTGGCGGCGCGTACGGCTGGACCCCGCGTTCCCGCGGCCGCGCAAGTTGGGGCCGCAGCACACCGCGTGGAACGTCGGGGACGTACGTGCCTACCTGGCCGGGGGCGTACCAGCATGGCGCCACAAATGAAAACGCCGACCCTGGCAGGGGCCGGCGCTCTAGAAAATCAGGCCACCGTCGAAAGTAACCTTGCACGCGATTTTAGCGACTGCTCAAAAAACAGGCAAGTGGAAAATTGCGCATTCGCGCAGAGGGGTGCGGCATGAGTGCGCGCGATCTTCCGCAAGCGTGCGGGCATTTCGCGACGGTGGCGCCCGCCTTGATCAACAATGGATACAGCGTGCTGCCCATCGCTCCGGGGCTCAAATACCCTGGTGACGATGTCAAATGGAAAGACCGCGTTTTCGGCACCACCGCCGACCTTGCACAGTTCATTAACTACGGAGTGGGCGTACTCTGCGGGGTGGGTGACGCGCCGGTCTGCGCAGTCGACATCGACATTACGCACCCGACCATTGGCCCTGCGCTGATCGCCTGGTGTCAGGACAACCTCGGTGCCGCACCCGAGCGCATTGGCGCCGCGCCGCGCAGCCTGCTGGTTTACCGCGCAGCCGAGGCCGGATGGTCGAAGGTCTACAGCGTGGCATTCCGAGACGCCACCAATCCAAAAGACCAAAGGGTCGAAGTGCTCGGTGCAGGCCAACAGTTCGTCGGCTATCACGTGCACCCAGATACGAAGCGTGAATATCGATGGGTCGACATGTTCGGCGGCTTGGAGTGGGCGGCTGCTGCCAGTCTCCCCCTGGTCACCAGTGGACAGATTGCGGCACTATTGGACGAAGCGGCCCGCCTGGTAAACGAGGCGTCGGATGTCCAAATGCGCGCAGCCGGCCACGTCCGCGGACCTAGTGCAGGATCGGTTGACGACCTGCTCGCGCTGGTACCACGGGTGGGTATGCCATTCGACGAATTGGCTAGGGACCACCTGCCGCACTTCGAGAACGACGACATCGACTATGACGGATGGGTCAACTACGGCATGGCCTTGCACCATGAGTATGAAGGCACCGATCGCGAGGCGGACGCGCTGCAGGCGTGGCGCGATATGGGCGCCCAGTCGACAAAGCACGACCCTAGCAAGTATGGCTACAAGTGGCGGTCATTCGGCAAATACCGCGGCCCACCTGTCACGTTGCGATGGCTGCTGGCCAAGTGCCACGAGGCGCAACGAAAGAAAATCGCAGATGAGGCCCGTGCCAATGTCGAGCAGATTCGGACTCTGATCAACGAGGCCGCCGACAGTACGGCGCTCAGTGGCGAAGTGCTCCGCAAGGTCCGGCCATTGATGCCGGACGCCCCGCTGCTCCGCGCAGAGATCATCGGCGTACTCCAACAGCGGCACAAGGCCCTAACCGGCACGCTGCTACCTGTCAGGGCGGCGAACGATCTGCTGCTTCCGCCGCGTGACCCCCGCGCGGTGGGAACGTCGCATCCATACACCGAATTCGGCAACACCGAGCGCATGCTCGATCGCTTCGGTGAACAGCTTATGTACGTGCCCGAGTTGGACGCATGGTACATGTGGACCGGCGTCTACTGGCGCAAGGCTGTGCAGGTGGAGATCGAGCACCTTGCCGCCGAGACGGTGAAGGACATGGGCGGCGAGATCGACCAAGTGCGCAAAGACGACCTGGAATCCTTCTACGCCTGGTGTTCCGTCAGTCAGCAGGCCAAGATGGTGAAGAATATGGTCGCCCTCGCGCGTGCCAACCCGCGCACCTTTGTGCCTGCCGCAGAGCTCGACAAGCACAGCCACCTCCTCGGTGTTCGCAACGGCGCGATTGACCTGCGCACGGGCCTCCTTGTGCAGCCCGACCGCGAGCACCGCATCACGTTGGTGGCCGGCTGTGACGGGGACATGAGCGCGCAGGCACCCCTGTTCGAGCAGACGGTGCTGGACGCGTTCAAGGGCGACGACGAACTCGCGCAGTATCTCTATCGGACGCTCGGCTATGCGCTCATGGGTAAGCCTGACCAGGACAAAATGATCATCCCCTTCGGCAATGGCTCCAACGGCAAGTCCACGGTCTTCGGCGTGGTGCGCCAGGCGTTCGGGGGGTACGCCCGAGTGGCCGACGCCAGCACGTTCATCAGCGACGGGAAGACCGGCAACGCCGGCGGCGCGCGGGAAGACTTGGTCCGGCTGCGCGGCGCGCGCTTCCTGTATGTGAGCGAGCCTGAAGAAAACGGCGAACTGCGCGAAGCCGCAGTAAAGGCAATGACGGGCGGCGATGCGATCACGGCGCGCGGGGTGTACGCGACGACCAGTGTTGAGATCATGCCGACGTGGACGGTGTTCATGCCGACAAACCACAAGCCCATCATCAAAGGCAGCGACAACGGCATTTGGCGCCGGCTGGTGTTGATGCCCTTTGATCGCAACTTCGAAAACGACCCGACGGTGACGAATGACCCACAGCGCGCGGAAAAACTGCTGGCGGAATTGCCCGGCATTCTTGCGCTGTGCGTCCGTGCTGCGTTGGCATACCAAAGGGAGGGTCTGACGCCCCCGAAGGCAGTGCAGGCGGCACGGGAATCGTACCGGTCGCAAATGGACCTCCTGGCCGAGTGGCTTGAGGACTGCTGTGACGTCGCCGAGGGGTATTCGGAAGAGTCGAATCGGCTCTGGTTGTCTTGGGAACAGTTCGCCAAGAGCCGCGGGATTCTTAACTATGTGAAGTCATCTGTCGCACTCGGACGTCGTCTAGAGGGTCGCTTCCCAACGTTTAGGACTCCAACGGGGGCGCGCGGACGCAGGGGAGTACGGCTTAAGTCAGAAATCAGCGGAAAGACTGATGATTCGGCCCCTTTTTTTTGACGGGTTGACGGGTTAAGGGCCTTTTTCATAGACCTCCTTCATACACGTATAGAGGTTTTGTAAAAGAGACCCTAACCCGTCAACCCGTCAAACCGTCAAACCCCCGCTGGCAGCTAAGGCGCACGCGATGTCCGACAGATGCCTCGTCATCGCCCCAACGTCTGGCCACGTTTCTAACTTCAGCACCACAACGCACCTGGCAGCACATGACCTCACCCCGAGCGCCGACACCGCACGAGTTCGCAGTACTTCGTGTGCTCCGCGCAGATGCTGAACGCCTGCCGCACACGGCAGCGAGGATCGCCGCGACGTATCTATCTACGATTCACCTGCCCGACTCCTGGATGCCGGTGTTGGCACGAGCGCTTGATGCGCGAGCGGGTGACGTGACGTGTCCGCCCCTGGACGAGTTGCAAGCCGAGTACGGCAAGCTTGGTGCATGGCTCCCGGCGGCGTATCACGGTGATGCCACGGACGCGCGTTACTGGCTCGTGGGTCTGGATGAGCGTGCAGCCGAGTACCGACCTCAACCATCACCTACATCCTGATCGACGCGCCACGGGGCCGCTAGTGCCCTCGCCGCCTCACCCCGCGCTCCCGCCCAGGTACGGATGCGAAGGGCGAGAGGCTCCTGGAGGGTCGCAAGCTACGTGCGGGGACTGAGAGGCCCGGTGCTCGCGAGATTTCATCCGGGTAAAACTTGATTCATCGCGTTTGCGCAATCCGCTGCAGATTCGCCCGCGGTGAACGCTGCGGAGATCGTGGGAGCGGCGGCGAAATTGTGCCGCAGGCTGTGTCGAGCCTAAACATCGAACATGAGGCCTTGTCATTGATTGAAAGGCTACATGAGCACCCAAAACGCTACACCGCCGAAGCTGATTTACCACCTGATGCCCGTGGCAAAGGCGGCAGAAGAAGCCGGCCTCAGCACCAAGCTCTTTCTCGTCGCAGCCGCGGCCGGCCAGCTTGGCAACGTCGAGATTCTCCAGATCGGCACGTCGCAATACGTGCGCGGCTCCAGCCTGTTCGACTTCCTCGAAGACCGCCGGGCCAAGGGCACAGCGTCCGGCGCCGACGTCGACCTCTTCGCAGCCGAGCCGCGCACGTGAAGAGGCTCTATGCCCTCGCCGGCAACACCCTACAGATTTACGGCGAGATCAACCAATTCCGGGCCGACGCCTTCCGCGCCGACCTGCTCGCGCACGACGGCACGTCGATATGTGTGGAAATCGACTCGCTCGGTGGTTCGGTACTTGCCGGAATCGACATGCATCGCGAACTGACCGCCTCCAGGAAGTCGGTGACAACGAAGGTGGTCGGAGTTGCCTGCGGCGCTGCGGCCGTTGTCGCGATGGCCGGCGCACGCCGCAGCATGCCGAGCAATACGTTTCTTGCGCTTGCCCCGGTGGCTGACGAAGTGCTCGAAGAGGTCGTCTCCGTGTTCAAAGCACGCACCAGCATGGGCGAGGTCGCACTTCGGAAGCTGCTCGCAAAGGAGACCTGGTTGGGCGCTCGCGATGCACTCGCCAATGGTTTCGCCACCGAAGTCGTCGACCACACGAAGCGCCAAGCCGCCTTCGCCGCGCACGCTCGTGTCCCAGCACACGTCCGTGCCGCCCTTTCGGCAGGCCGACCGGCAGCGCGGCCCCTAAACGTTGCGGCCGAGATTCACGCACTGTGCGACCTCGCCAAACGGCCACAGGACGCCGCGGGCTTTATAGGGGCCGGCACCTCACTCGAACAGGTCCGCGCCGCCCTGCTCCCTCGCCTGCCCCAACCCAACACACAAGCGTCAACCGTCGACATCTGGTCGGCGCGCAAGTAACAACCAACCTGGAGAAAAGACAAATGGCAGCAACTATCGACACCGACCGTCTGTTCGTCTTACTCGACCGCGGCGAAGCTGCAGTCGGCGCCGACCATCAAGCTCGGGCCGCCCACACTGACGCACTGCTCGACCTGCGCGATGCGCGCGCCGAACTGCAAGAGGCCGAGATTCTGGCGCGCGCGCGCCGTGCGCTTCACACCCCACTGGAAACCCTGCGCGCAAACGTCAGCGCCCTTGAGCAGCGAGCAGCGCGTCGAGCCGCCGCACTTCCGCCACTCGCCCGACGCGCCAACCTCTGGGTCAACTACACCTCCGACCTCCGTGCCCTAGCGAAAAAACACGGAGTGACTACAGCATGACCAACATCACAAAGAAGATCGAAAGCGTTCGCGCACAGATCGCCGATCTCGGGGAACAACTGATTGACCCTGCGAACTCGTCGCCATCGCGAGAGGAACTGCGCGCGGATTTCTGCGCACGCATCGACCTTTGGCACGACGAAGCGTCAGACCTCATGTTGGATCGCATCAAGCGCCAAGCGGCCGGCGAGGACGTCGATCTGCTCGTCCCCGAGTTCAATCAATACGAAGACCCGCGCGCGGCTGTGGACACGCTTGCGAAGGAAACGCGCGCATGGCTCACCCTTGCCATCGGCAGGGAGGGGTTGTACGCCAGTTTCCTGCCGCTGCTCGACGAGATGCCCGAAGGGCTGGACGCCGAAAAGCGAGCGAAGCGGTTGTCTGATATCCGCGACCAGATCACGGCACTTGAGGTCAAGGAAGAGCAGTACCTGCGCACTGCCGAGCGCGAGGGCATCGAATGGGAACCCCGACCGGGTCAGCGCGCGGCAGCAGCCATCTTGATGGAGGACGGGAAATGAGCAGCTTGGACTTCGAACACGACGAACTCGACGTGTGTGCGTCGACCCTCGCGCCAGCGCCGCGGCCCGTCAGGATCACGACGCCCGAAGATCTCGCGCTCGTCGCAGCGCGCCTACCCGACCTCGGACGCTTCGGGTTCCACCGCGACGCGCCGCTGCCCACTGATCGAGACTTCATCGGGCAAGTCAACTGCGCTCGCGAATTCATCGTGAGCACGCCGAATCCACACGTGACTCTCGCAGGACGTGGTGCGTATTTCCTCAAGCACCGAGCCGAGCGCCGCGGGCGCACCTACGTCAGCGTCGGCGCGCTGATCGCCGCCGCGGTGCTCGAAGGGTTGGAGCCTGTGCGCGGGGCGGTCGGGCCGAACTGCAAGTTCAAAGGGGCTTGACGTGCATACGCAAACAAGAAACGAGCAGCGAGTGCGCGCCGCCATCAAGGCAAGCGGACTACGACTCGAACCTGTCGGCACCGCCGGCGCGGTCCGCGTGGTCGGACCTGGCGTCCACATCGTCGCCGCGTCGCTGCGGCATCTCAACCCGCTGGACCTGACGCCATATCGGCCCATCGAAGACGAACACCCGCCGCACTGAGCGAACCACTCCAGGAAAGAAAGAAACATGACATCTCCCGTAGACACCAGCGTTAAGTATTTCGACAGCACGATGCCCAACGCGCCCGTGCTCAGCGGCACGGCCGGCTCCTTGGTCGCGCTTCTGGACGCCTGCTTGAAGGACGGCTTCAACACCATCACGCCGACTTCCATCGTGGTCGCCGGCGGCATCGCAACGGTCACATGGCCATCGGGCACCTTCGCGGCCTTGAAGGACGCTGTGGTGCTCATCGCAGGCGTCACCGACAAGGTCGCCCTGAATGGCGAACAGAAGGTGCTGACCAAGAACGCGCTGTCGCTCACCTTCGCGACAGCCGAGTCCAACGGCACGGCGACCCTCTCATCGCCAACGATGAAGATGGCGCCGATGGGGTGGCTCAAGCCTTTCACGGGCACCAACCTGGCGGCGTACCTGTCGAATGACCCGGCCTCGACCAAGATGCTGCTTCGCGTCGACGACACCGGCACGACTTCTGCGCGCGTGGTCGGATACGAGTCGATGAGCGACGTCAACACCGGTGTGGGGGCGTTCCCGACTGCCGCACAAACTCCCGGCGGGGGCTACTGGGCCAAGAGCCAAGTTGCCAACAGCACCGCTGTCCAGTGGTCCCTGGTCGGGGACGGCCGCACCTTCTACATCAACATTCAATCCGGCTCGGGAGTGAGCCCGCTCAATCAGATCACCGCCGGCCGCATGTTCGGCGATGTCGCCCCGCTCAAACCGGGGGGCGACGCGTATGCGTGCACGTTGAATTATTCCTCGTCGGCGAGTGTCTCGACGCAGTACGACGGTGCGACAGGGGGCACCGGTGTAGCTCAGTTTGCCCTGCCTAGGGAGTACAGCGGACTGGGCTCTGCGGTGCTCGCATCGGCATATGTCTACGGAAATCTGTCGACGCAGAATTCCGGCATCACCAGCACACTGGGCGTATTTCCTAGCCCGGTGGACGGCTCGTTGCTGCTGGCAACTAAGTATCTGACAGCACCGGCCACCGGAACGACCGTCCCTCGTGCCAACCTGCCCGGCATCTACAGCGGCCTCCAGAGTGGACTGTGGAATAGTTTCAAGCTCGGAGACCGAACCCCCGGAGCGGGCGCCCTCGCTGGTCGCAACCTTGCGGCAGCGACCTCTAATGACGCATCTACGGCGCTCAACAGCGCATCCACATCAAGCAACACCGGTATCGTCTTCTTCGACGTCACGGGACCGTGGCGCTGATATGGCTGCGCATCGCTACTGGCGTGCGGTCGGCCTTGAAGCCTACGGGCTCGCCGGCCTCGACATCACCGAGTTTCAACTGCTCGCGGGGACAACTCGCGTCGACGCATCGGCATCGCTGACATCCAGCGTTGCACCGACTACCGGAGCGCTTGCGAACCTCAAGGACAACGACACGAGCACAGGCGCAGCGTGGAGTGCATCGGCGCTGAAGAGCCTAGTGCTAAATTGGGACTTCGGCGGCTCGCCGCAGGATGTCACCGACATCTGCATCGGCGCGAACGCAGACGCAACGAAGTTCCTGCTGTTGTGCCGGCTGCAGTATTCCGACGACGCGACCACTTGGACGCCGTCGACACCCTTCGTCGGCATCACCTGGCCAGGGTCGAAGACAAGGACCAGTTCGGCCGCGCCGCTGGAGCAGATTGTTCTCCACTTCAACGGCACCAACGGCTCGACGACCTTCACCGAAGTTGGCGGCAAGACGGTTACGCGCGCGGGCAGCACGCTGCCGACAATCAGCACGACGCAGTCCAAGTTCGGCGCGGCCTCAGGTGCATTCGTGGCCGGCAACGTGAGCGTTCCACATGCGGCCATCCCCGGCGACTTCACGGCGCAGATTCAGTTCTATTGGGACGGCACCGCAACGACCACGTCGCGGGCCTTGTTCACCATTGGCGCGAACGGCATCAACCTGGAGTTGTACCTGAAGCCGACGACGCACGCCCTGTCCTTGTTTACGACGCCAAACGGCACCATCACGCTGGCGGGGCCGGCGCAGTCGCCAACCGCGAACTCTTGGAACACGGCAACGCTGGAACGCTCAAACGGCCAGTTGTCGATCTACCTCAACACGGTGTTCGCGGGGGGCATCAGCTACCCGAATCCGCTACCTGCGGGGACGCTCACGATCGGGCAGTTCAACACCGGCAACGATTCATTCACGGGCTACCTCGACGAGTTCTTTTTGTTCAACGGCGAGGCGTTGGGCAACGGCGAAGGCGTTTCGATTCCCGCCACCGAATACGCGATCAGCACGGGCCAGCGCATCGTTCGGAACACTGTTCGTGGCAGGACAGCGCCGGCGTTGTCCATGGCGCTTCCGTCGGCGGCCAGCGTTCCAACAACGTTCGGCGCCGGGGCACCCGTCGTGCGCCCTCTGCGCGGTCGCACCGACTACATCAGCGGCGTACTCGGTCAAGGCGTTGGCCGCATCAGCGGCACGACCCGAAAGGTAGGCATCCCAAACAACGTGCCTGTGCGCGTTCGCGTTCGCCTGGTCCGAGAACGGGACTTCCTTCCCATGCGTGAAACGTGGAGCGATCCCATCACCGGCGCCTATTCGTTCGACTACGTCGACGAACTGCAGACTTACACCGTCGTTGCCTTCGACCACACGCACGACGAACGCGCCGTCGTCGGCGACAACCTCACGCCCACCATCATCAACTAGGAGCACCCAATGGCAGTACTGGACATCGTCTTTGACACCCCCGCGGAACCCGCTGCCGCGAACCCCACCGACCTCGTGCACCGCGAGCCGGCATTGGGGCAAGACTACTCGGAGGCGACCGACGACACGGCGACCGACGCCGCAGCAGGTAGACTGACCTCATCCGGATCGAGAGAGGCGGCTATAGATGGCGTCAGCACCACTTCGCACGGACATCGGACCAACAGTTGATCTGGTGGGCGCGGCGGACTTGATGAAGGTCCACCCTAAGACTGTGCAAGACCTCATCAGCGCCGGCGCGCTACCCGCCGGGCGCATCGGCCGCTCATACGTGTTGCTGACCAAAGACGTGATGGCGCACATCGAGCGCGTCATCATTGAGCAGACCGCCGCACGCATGCGGGTGCCCGGCCTGCGCACCAAACTGCCTAGCGCGCGCGCCGCTCGTTGCGCTGAAGCTCTTGGCTCCGCACAGCAAATGAGGTTTCCTGCGAAACCACCGGAGGTTTCGGCACAAACCCATGCGCCTGCAGACGTTGCGCAAATGCGAAGCGCATTTCGCACATGAGACGGCGGGTTATGCGCGACCACTGACGACATCATTGGCAAACTGCAGCACCCGCCTTGAAGGACACCAATGAACGAAGTCTCTGACCACGCATCTATTCGTGCCGCAGCCCTGGCCGCAGCGCTGTCGTTCGATCCTGAACTCGGGAGCGTGCAATGATCGGCGATCAAACAACCGGCACGCTGGACGGCATCGTGATCAGCGCCGCCTCGCACGAAAACCTGCGGGTCACTGTCAACGGCAAGCCGGCCCGGCTCGCGATCGTTTTGGACGACGGGACGATCGTAGCGGCAGGCACCCCGGTGGCGCGCGAGGTCAAGGCCGTGGTGGTCAACAGTTACCGCAACATGCTTAAGGGCCAGGGGCACCTTCGCCCCCTCGGCAACCCCATCGAGCCGATCTTGATCGACCGCGAAGGGCTCCAGGACTGGATTCTTCGTGGCAACTAGCTTTTTGCAGCGGGAGATAGATGCGGCGGTCGCGCCGCCCGTCTACTTGGCGCCCGACCGTTACGTGATGGTCCGCGTCTACGCCGCCATCACCGGCCGTAGCGAGAACTCCATTCGAATGAAGATCAGGGACGGCAAGTGGTTAAGTGGCAGAGAGTTCATCAAGGACCCCGACGGCACCGTGCTGATCGACCGCGAGGGGGTCCAGAAGTGGATTCTTCGGGGCAACTAGGGGGATGAACGCCGCTTCACCGCCGCCCGTGCCCGTCTACATCGCGCCCGACCGCTTCGTGATGATTCGCGTCTATGCCGCCATCACAGGTCGCACGGAAAAATCCATCCGGCGCAAGATCGAAGAGGGCAAATGGGTTTTGATGCGTGAGTACATCAAGGACCCTGACGGCACGATCTTGATCGATCGCGAAGGGGTCCAGAGGTGGATGCTTCGCAGGAGCTAGCGAGAGGCTGCAGCGCTATCGTTTGCGCGCGCGCGTTCCATCTCAGCGCCTTAGTTTTCCAACCTCTTCCATCTCCGGCCTTACACAGTTCTGATCGAGCAATGCTGTTCGACATTGCGGCTCATCGCACAACCTCGCGCCCACGTTCAGCAGCCACACGCCGCAGGTCGTCCAAGTCGGACTGCAGTATCCGCGACTCGCTCTCGCACTGAGCGGCTAGAGACTGCATCTCTTGCGAGATCGCACCTTCCCACGTCGCGCCGGCCAGATTGTTAGCGGCGCGCGACTTCTGAGCTCGAACGGCGTCGATGCGCGCCGCGCACTGCTGACGCTGAGCCGTTATCTGGTTTCTCTTGTCGTCGACGGCCTGGTCTGCTTCGCGTTTCAAGCGTTCGCTTTCCAACTTGGCAAGGTGCTTCTTCATGTTGCCCGCCATTGCCGAGCCGCCGTCGGTGGCCGGTGCGTCCGGTGTTTGCTTTACCGGAGTGATATCCACAGCGCGCGCTGGTGCGGCGCCTGAAGCCGGCCGCACTTCCACCTGCTCCCCCTTCGCCGCGCCGCCACAGGGGGTGGCCTGGAACTCGGTCCCGCCCGCCGCGTTCTTGCACCGGTAGACCTGTGCTGATGCAGGGAGCGCGGCTGAGACGAGAGCCAATGCGAAACCGATGCCGAGCAGTCGTCGAGCCGTAAAACCGTTCATTGCAGTTGCCGTTGGTGTTGTTTTGACCGTGCGAGCCTAGCCGCAGAGTGTGGCTGCCTCCTGGAACAAATTCACGGTTCTTGGAACCGGGCGCGCGACGTCGAGATCTGGAAGGATTCAACAGTCGGCGGGACGACCGAAGCCACCCGCCTTCCCTTAGGTCAGGCTGTGGCCTGCCTAGCGCCGAGTACGAACGTGCCGTTTTGACAAAGTTTCGCAAACGCTGAGCATCGATTTAGCATTTGCGCAAGCAGAAGAATCGGCATTAAGTCACACATACGGAGGAATTAACCTACGTCCGACCCCTTGCAATGCTCATTCTAGTTACATTGAGTGCTCCAAGACACTCATTTAAACGAATTGACAATGCACTGCCCCGACGAATCCAAGCGCCTTCGCCTCAGTCACAACCTCGGGCAAGGGACCCTCACCAAGCTCGCAGGTCTTGCTGTGTTGATCTCAACGTCTTTCGCGAGCCAGCCGGACGCGTCCGAATGCGACCTGAAGTCTGTCCTCGAACTACAGCGCCAATGCATCGACCGCGAGGCCGCTGCGTACGGCTACACCTCGGGCGATGTGGACAATGCAATTGAGAACCTCCGGCGTGCAACGCTCACAGCATCCGTTCTCAACGCGCTGGACGCGCTGGACTTGTCGGATGAGGCGTCCCGGGCCGAGACGCAGCGTCTCATGTCACACTTTCGCTCTGGAGGTTCACACCATGGCCGATAACGATGCAGCGCGCGCGAAGCTGGTCGCCGAGATCGAAGCCGTTCGCGCGGACGGTGACGTAGAACGGGCGGACCTTATGTCGTCGCTGCTTGAAACTATCGACGGGCTTAATCGAGTCGAGGGGGAGATTGAACAAGGCGTGCGAGAGGGTTGGATTTCTGCCGATTCCGACCTTGCCACCTACGGGCGCTCGCCGATTTGAGCAGGCGACCCCGGCCGCTCAGGTGCGAAACAAAAACTGCGCGCCGGCCGGACCGACTTGCGCCGCCACCTCAAGTCTGCTCATAGGCCAGACCCTACCGACAGCATCGAGGACCCGCCCTTCGCTCTTCGCGCCGTCGGGGTCGACTCTGTCATCCAAAACGATTAGCGGATCGAATCCGATGTTTGACGCCTTGCTCTTGATGTCCAAGAGCTTCCGAATAGCGGCGCTCACTGTCACTTTTTGCGGCGTGATCGCGATGACGGCCTTGCCCTTGAAGTCGAAATCAAGTTGATAGACCTGCCCGGAGACGCCGACGAACTCGGGGTGCACGGAGGGCAGCCAATCAGGCGAAATTGCTCTCAGGCACATTTCGACCTCGTCAATTAGGAGCGTCATATCCGTCGACACACCTTCCTGGTCCCGCTCCCAGGTAGTGAGCGCCACCAGCGTCGATACGTAGTTCGCGAAGGCCGCAGGTGCGCCCCTCTCGTTAGCCCAGACTTCTAGTTCACCCGCTTCGTTCAGCTTGACGCCATTGGGCGCACCGAGGTTCTGAATGAATTTGACGTTCCTGTAGTCATCGATCCGGACGCCCCGGCCGGCAAAGTGGAGCAGCACGCCACCATCATCAAAGAACCGGACCTGCCCCGCCGCCTTTTCCACGTACACGGGAGCGTCGTCCCCGTCGGCAAATTTGAATGATGTATCGAGCATGGCTACGCTGCCGTCGTCCGAAAGGGGATAGCAGGTGACGCCGATGATGGCGGCGAGATCGCTACAAACCGCGTTCATGATTCATTTGAGGATTAGGACTTCCGGATGTTCCGGAGGCGGAGCAAACTCGATTCTCGTCTGCTCAGTGAAATAGGCAAGGAGTTGCTCGAACGTCCAGACTGACCATGACCGGTCGCCCATGATTCGTTTGTCGCCCCAATGCTCGTGCGGCTTCATGTGCTCGGTCTTGACCAACTTGGGCCATTGCTTCGCATCCAATTGATACACCCGCTCAAGGCCGTGCGGCTCTTGCTTGTAGACGCTGAAGAGGTAGTGCGCGATATCTGTCTTGCGACCGCGATGAAAGCGCAACACCACCTGCATCCGCACCCCGACGCCGTCAGCGTCGACCAAGCCGACGCTGACCTCGTGCGTGCCCGGCTGCAATCGCCACACGCTCCAGTCGTCACAATCGTGGGCGTAGAGAGCGTTGGCAAGCAGCGCTCGGGCCTCGGCCTCGGGGACCTTGTTCATTTCCTCGCTCTTTTTCTAGGGCACCGGTAGGGCATCACACATCAGAAATGACGAAGGGGTTAGCAACTACTACGCTGCTAACCCCCGTCAATACTGGTCGGTGTGAAAGGATTCGAACCTTCGACCCCTTGCACCCCATGCAAGTGCGCTACCAGGCTGCGCCACACACCGAAGCTCCCGATTATAGCCGTGCGAAATCAGTGACTCGGGGTGAGCAGCTCACGAATTTCGTTCAGCTCGCGCCGGAGGTGAAGCAGCTGCGATAGATCGACGGTCCGCGCTGCCTGCGGCAGCGGTGGGTCCATCTCGTCCTGCACGGCGGCATCGAACTCTTCCTGGTCGATCTCGATGGCCTCCATGCCTTCGAGGGGCACCTCGCCGGCCTTGCGACGGTCGCGCTCGGACTGCACCAGCTCCTGGAGCTTGTTGCGCGCCCCGCTGATGGTGAAACCCTGGTCGTAGAGCAGGTCGCGGATGCGGCGGATCATGAGCACCTCGTGATGCTGGTAGTAGCGCCGGTTGCCGCGTCGCTTCATGGGTCGCAGCTGCGTGAACTCCTGCTCCCAGTAGCGCAACACGTGCGGCTTGACGCCGCACAACTCCCCCACTTCACCGATCGTGAAGTAGCGTTTGACGGGGATCGGCGGGAGGGTTTTCTCCATTGAAATCAATACAGTGCAAGCGAAACCTCAGAGGTTACTCCACCCTCGCTCGCAGTACCAAGCACTATTCGGAGCCGACGCTCCATTCGACCTCTTGCGGCGTGTCCGAGGTGATGCTTCCGTGGATTTGTTCCTTGAGCTTGGCACTTGCGTGGAAAGTCGCGACACGGCGCTCGCCGATGGGAATGGCCTCGCCGGTCCGTGGATTGCGTCCCGGCCGGGGCGCCTTGACGCGGATCTGGAAGTTGCCGAAGCCGGAGATCTTCACGTCCGCGCCTTCGATCAGGCTGTTCGCGATCAGGTCGAAGAAGGCCTCGACCATGTCCTTGGACTCGCGCTTGTTCAAGCCGATCTGCTCGAACAGCAGGTCGGCCAGGTGCGCCTTGGTCAGCGCCGGCGTTTCGAGTGCTTCGAGCGTGAATTCCATGGCGTTCATACCCTCAGGCGCGCACCGAGCCGCGCACCAAGTTGTTCGACGATGGCACGAACGGCGGCCTCGACCTGTTCGTCGGTCAGCGTCACGGAATCGCTATTGAAGCTGAGCCGCACAGCCATGCTCTTCTCGCCTTGGTCGAGGCCGGTGGCAACCGAGCCATCGCGCGCGACCGTCGGGCGGTAGATGTCGAACAGCGTGACGTCACGCAGCAGCGCCGGATCGGACGCAGCGTCGATCGCCTGCATGAGCGCGTCATGCGTCACTGCTTCGGCGACCACCACCGCAATGTCGCGTTCGACCGCCTGGAGTTTGGGGACGGGCTGGGCCACCGGCACCGGTCGGGCGGTGACGGCGTCGAGGTCGAGTTCGAACAGCACGGGCGCATGGGCGAAGTCCCATTTCTGGCGCCACCGTGGGTGCAGTTCTCCCACGACGCCGATGGGGGTCCCGTCGAGAAGCACGCGCGCCGAGCGCCCGGGATGCAGCGCCGGATGCTCCACAGGCTCGAAAGTCGCAACACGCGGCGCCAGCAGGGCCTCGACGTCACCCTTGATGTCGAAGAAATCGGTGCGCTGCGGCTTGCCGTCCCAGCGAGCGTCGTCCGCGTCGCCCCAGGCCAGCCCGGCGGCGCGCATGGGCTGGCGGATGCCCTTGACCGTGCTGTCAGTCGTGACGACCGTCTCATCACGAACGAAGACGCGGCCCAACTCGAACACGCGGACGCGCGGCGCCTTGCGATCCAGGTTGAACTTGAGCACCTGCAGCAGGGAGCCGATCAGCGACGACCGCATCACGCTCATCTGGCTTGCGATCGGGTTCAACAGCTTGATCGGATGGGCATTGCCGGACAGATCCTCTTCCCAGTGGGCCTCGACGAAGCTGAAATTGATCGTCTCCTGATAGCCCAATGCCGCGAGGCGGCTTCGCACCGCCGAACCGCTGCGTTGGGCCTCGGGCCGCACGCGCGCAGTGATGGGAGCCAGCGGCGGCGTGGTCGGCAGATTGTTGTAGCCGATGAGTCGGGCCACCTCTTCGATCAGGTCTTCCTCGATAAGCAAGTCGAATCGGTGCGGCGGCGGCGTGACGACCAGGGTGCCCTCGCCTTCCGCGACCGGCAGCGCAAGGCGCCGAAGCGCATCGGCGCACTGGGCCTGCGTGAGCGGCATGCCGATCACACGCCCCGCGCGGGCAACCCGCAGCGTGACGGGCTTGGCTTCGGGCAGGCGCAATGTCTCATCGTCGATCGCGCCAGCCTCTCCACCGCAGATGTCCAGGATCAACTGGGTGATCCGCTCGATGATTGCCACGGTCCGGCTGGGGTCTACGCCGCGCTCGAAACGATGCCCGGCGTCGGTCGAGAAGTTGAACCGGCGCGAGCGCCCTTGGATGCTCTCCGGCCACCAGAAGGCGGCTTCGACGTAGATGTTGCGCGTGTCGTCGGAGACCGCTGTGGCGTCGCCGCCCATGATGCCGGCGAGCGACTCGACTTCGCGGTCGTCTGCGATGACGCCGACCTTCTCGTCGACCGTGACGGTATTGCCGTTGAGCAGTTTCAGTTGCTCACCCGGCTTGCCCCAGCGTACGGTCAGGCTGCCATGGATCTTGTCGAGATCGAAAATGTGCGTCGGCTGCCCGTATTCGAACATCACGTAGTTCGAGATGTCGACGAGCGGCGATACGCTGCGCTGGCCGCAACGGGCAAGCCTGTCGACCATCCAGGCGGGTGTCGCGACCTTGGTGTCGACGCCGCGCACGACGCGGCCAGAAAAACGGCCGCACAGTTCGGGCGCCTCGACCTTGACGGGCAACTTGTCCGAGAGCGCTGCCGCCACCGGCTTGATGATGGGCGTCTTCAAAGGAGCGCCGGTCAGTGCGGCCAGTTCGCGCGCGATGCCATAAACGCTCAGTCCATGCGCAAGGTTCGGCGTCAGCTTGAGGGTTAGCAAGGCGTCATCGAGCTTGAGCACCTCGCGCACATCGGCACCGATCGGCAAATCGGCGGCGAGTTCGAGCAGGCCGCCGTGATCCTCGCTGAGCTTGAGTTCGCGCGCGGAGCACAACATGCCCTGGCTTTCGACACCGCGCAGTTTGCCGAGCTTGATGAGGAACGGATTGCCGTCTTCACCTGCCGGCAACTCGGCCCCGACCAGCGCGACCGGAACCTTGATGCCGACACGCGCATTGGGCGCACCGCAAACGATGTTCAGCAAGGCGCCCTGCCCTGCATCGACCTGGCACACGCGGAGCCGATCGGCATTCGGGTGCTGGACGGCTTCCTTGATCTCGCCAACCACGACCTTGGAAAAAGGCGGCGCCGCCGGACGGCGCTCTTCGACTTCGAAGCCGCCCATCGTGAGTGTTTCGGCCAGTTCGGCGCTGCTGATCTGCGGATCGCAGAATTCGCGCAACCAGGACTCGGGAAATTGCATCTCGTCGTTCTCGTTCTATTACTGGAATTGGCTCAGGAAGCGCAGGTCGCCATCGAAGAACAGCCGCAGGTCGTTCACGCCATAGCGCAGCATCGTGAGCCGGTCGGGGCCCATGCCGAATGCAAAGCCGATGTAGCGCTCGGGATCGAGGCCCATATTGCGCACGACGTTCGGGTGCACCTGTCCCGAACCCGCGACTTCGAGCCAGCGGCCGGCCAGAGGGCCACTCTGGAACTGGATGTCGATTTCCGCGCTGGGCTCGGTGAACGGGAAGAAGCTGGGGCGGAAGCGAAGCACCAGGTCATCACTCTCGAAGAAGGTCCGGCAGAAATCGGTGAAGACAACCTTGAGGTCCTTGAAGCTGACGTTCTCGCCGAGCCACAGGCCTTCGCACTGATGGAACATCGGCGAGTGCGTTGCATCGCTGTCGACACGGTAGGTGCGGCCCGGCGCGATCACGCGGATCTCCGGCGCCTTGAGCGTGCCGTTCAGGTCCGCCGCGGCGGCTTCGAATTGCGCGGCGTGCTTCTTGATCTGCTGATGCGCATAGCGCACCTGCATCGGGCTGGTGTGCGGGCGCAGGTTGTACGGAATGCCATCCTCTCCGTCGATGTCGACGTAAAAGGTGTCCTGCATCGAGCGGGCGGGGTGGTTGGGCGGATTGTTGAGCGAAGTGAAGCTGTGCCAATCCGTCTCGATCTCGGGACCGTCGGCCACGTCGAAGCCCATGCTGGAGAAGATTGCCTCGATGCGCTCCATCGTTCGGCTCACCGGGTGCAGGCCTCCTGGTACGCGCCGGCGGCCGGGCAAGGTCACGTCGAGCGCTTCCGCGCGAAGTTGCACTGCAAGTTCTTCGTCGGCCAGTTGCTGTCGGCGTTCGGTAAGAGCCGCTTCGATGGCCTGCTTGGCAACGTTGATGGCCGCGCCACGGGACTTTTTCTCGTCCACGCTCAGGGCCGCCATGCCTTTCATCAGTTCGGTAATGCGGCCAGCCTTGCCGAGAAACTGCGCTTTGGCATTCTCAAGATCGGCCGGCGCCGATGCTGCGGCAAAGGCTGAGCGTGCGGTTTCGACCAGGGAGTCCAACTCGTTCATGGGGAAATCTTCGAAGTGAAAGAGGAATTAGGACTGTCGCAAAGATGAAAAAAGGGCTGGAGCCCTTTCAAGCGCCAGCCCTTGTGCCGTGGGCGCAGGCAGCCATCCTTGGAGACGGCAACCTGCTGTGCAGAATCAAGCAGCCAGCTTGGCCTTGACCTGCTCCACGATGCCGGCAAAAGCGGCCTTGTCGTGCACGGCGATATCGGCGAGAACCTTGCGGTCGATCTCGATACCGGCCTTGCGGATGCCGTTGGCGAACTGGCTGTAGGTCAGGCCCAGTTCACGCGAGGCAGCGTTGATACGTGCAATCCACAGTTGGCGGAACACGCGCTTCTTGGTGCGGCGGTCACGGTAGGCGTATTGGCCTGCCTTCATCACCGCCTGCTTAGCGATGCGGAAGACATTGCCGCGACGACCGCGGAAACCCTTGGCGAGTGCGAGAACCTTCTTGTGGCGGGCGCGAGCCGTTACACCACGTTTGACGCGAGGCATGTGTGTACTCCTTGTTCGTCTGGATTAAATGCCGCTACCGGGCAACATGGCGGCCATCGAAACCATGTTGGTCTCGTGAACTGCCGTTGCACCACGCAGGTGACGCTTGTTCTTAGTGGTCTTCTTGGTCAGGATGTGACGCTTGAAGGCTTGACCGCGCTTGACGGTGCCACCGGGACGAACGCGGAAACGCTTTTTCGCGCTGCTCTTGGTCTTCATTTTGGGCATGTGAATGCTCCTTTAGTTTGTGCTCGTGAGGCGCCGCGGATTCTCCACGGACTTGTTGGCCCCGAGACACTTCTTCATCTCGCCCTAGCCCACACCTTGTAGTGCTGGCAGAGGCGAAATCTCTTCAATCTCTTGCTGCTTAGGCAGCTGCCGGCGCCGGCGCTGCCTCGGCAGGCTGCTTTGGCGCCCCGCCCGCCTTCTTGCGGCCTGGAGCGATCATCATGATCATCTGGCGGCCTTCGAGCTTCGGAAACTGCTCGACAACGATGAGGTCGCCAAGCTCGTCACGAATACGCTGCAGCAATGCGAGACCCAGTTCCTGGTGCGTGATTTCGCGACCGCGAAAGCGGAGCGTGATCTTGCACTTGTCACCCTCATCCAGGAAGCGCCGGATGTTGCGCATCTTGATGTTGTAGTCACCGTCGTCGGTGCCCGGGCGGAACTTGATTTCCTTGACTTCGATGACCTTCTGCTTGGACTTCGCTTCGGCCGCCTTCTTCTGCTCGTGGTACTTGAACTTGCCGTACTCGATCAGTCGGCAGACCGGCGGATTGGCCGCCGCGACAACTTCCACCAGATCCACGTCTTGTTCACCAGCCAGGCGCAATGCCTCGGCAAGACTCACGACACCCAACGGCTCGTTATCGGGCCCGATCAGGCGGACTTCCGGGGCCATGATTTCCCGGTTCAGGCGGTGTTGGCGTTCCTCGCGGTGGCGGCGGTCGCGAAATGCAGTAGCGATGGTCAGAATCCTTCAAACAATTTGCTACACAATGGTAGCTAACACCGTCGAATCCACGCCCACAAGCAGCCTGACCAAAAAAATCAGCCTTTGAACTTGTTCAAAATTCAAAGCTTGTGTTGGATGTCGTGGGCGATCTTTTGGGAGAACGCTTCCACCGACATGGCACCGAGGTCAAGATTGCCTCGGGCGCGCACTGCGACGGCTCCGGCTTCTCTCTCCTTGTCACCTACAACGAGGATGTACGGAAGCTTTTGCAACGAATGCTTCCGTATTTTATACGTAATCTTCTCATTGTGCAGGTCGAGCAAAACTCTAAGCCCTTGATCCATCAGCGTTTTGGCAACATGGGTCGCGTACTCTGCCTGCCCTTCGCTGATGTTGAGCACGGCCACCTGTACTGGTGCAAGCCAAGCCGGCAACGCGCCTGCGTGATGCTCGATCAGCATGCCGATGAAGCGCTCCAGACTGCCAACGATCGCCCGATGGAGCATGACCGGGTAGGCCCGGCCGCTCGTCTCCGTCACGTACTCCCCGCCCAGGCGTTCGGCCGTGTTGAAGTCGACCTGCATCGTCCCGCATTGCCATTGGCGCCCGATGGCGTCCTTCAGCGTGTACTCGATCTTCGGCCCGTAGAACGCACCCTCGCCGGGCGAAATGACGAAGTCCACGCCTGACCGGCGCAGCGCCTCCATCACCGCGAACTCCGCCTTGTCCCAGAGTGCGTCGGAGCCGACCCGGTTGTCAGGGCGCGTCGCCACCTTGTAGAGGATGTCCGTGAAGCCGAAATCCGCGTAGACCTTCTGCAACTGCGCCGTGTAAGCGACACACTCCTCTAGGATCTGGTCCTCGGTGCAGAACACGTGGCCGTCATCCTGCGTGAAACCGCGCACGCGCATGATCCCGTGCAGCGCACCGCTCGGCTCGTTCCGATGGCACTGGCCGAACTCACCGTAGCGCAAGGGCAGGTCGCGGTAGCTTCGCAGGTCCGATTTGAAGATGAGCACGTGGCCAGGGCAGTTCATCGGCTTGAGCGCGTATTCACGCTTCTCCGACTCCGTCGTGAACATGTTTTCGCGGTAGTTCTGCCAGTGCCCCGTCTTCTCCCAGAGGCTCTTGTCAAGAATCTGCGGGCCCTTGACCTCCTGGTAGCCCGTGTCGCGGTAGACGCGGCGCATGTACTGCTCGACCTGCTGCCAGATCGCCCAGCCCTTGGGATGCCAGAAAACGACGCCCGGCGCGGCCTCGTCGATGTGGAACAGGTCGAGTTCCTTGCCTAGCCGCCGGTGATCGCGCTTCTCGGCCTCCTCGATACGACGGATGTAGTCCTCGAGCTGTTTCTTGTCGGCCCATGCCGTGCCGTAGATCCGCTGCAGTTGCTCGTTCTTCGCATCACCGCGCCAGTACGCCCCGGCAAGCTTCGTGAGCTTGAAGACCTTGAGGAAGCGCGTGTTCGGCACGTGCGGGCCGCGGCACATGTCGACGTACTCCTGGTGGTAGTACAGGCCCATCGCCTTCTCGTCGGGCATGTCCTCCACGAGGCGCAGCTTGTAGTCCTCTCCGCGCGACTTGAACACCTCGATGACTTCGTCCCGCGGCGTCATCTTCTTGACCACGTCGTAGTCCTGCGCGATCAGTTCGCGCATGCGTGCCTCGATGGCCTCCATGTCCTCGGGCGTGAAGGGGCGCTCATACGAGATGTCGTAATAGAAACCTTCATCGATCACCGGCCCGATCACCATCTTGGCCGTCGGATAGAGCTGCTTGACGGCATGACCCACCAGGTGAGCCGTGGAGTGCCGGATGATCTCCAGGCCTTCGTCGTCCTTCGGCGTGATGATCTGGAGCTTCGCGTCATGGTCGATGACATCGCTCGCATCGACCAGCCGGCCATCGACCTTGCCGGCGACCGTCATCTTCGCCAGGCCGGGGCCGATGGACTTGGCAACATCGGCCACCGAAACCGGGCCGGGAAACTCGCGACGCGAGTTGTCGGGAAGCGTGATCTGGATCATGAAAAAACCTCGACGAGAAAACAAAAAAGCGCGGTTTGAGACCGCGCTTTGCTTTGGTTCGGGTGCTGGAGATCTCCAGCATGCGCAGCCTACCGGCCTTTTCCTTCACGGAAAAGGCCGCTGAATCCTTGCGGCGTAGTTCGCGGTGTCATAACCAAAGTGCCTTTCTCGCCCTTGTTGCTGCTGAGTCGGAGCTCGCGATTCTATCCGCTACGGCTCAGGATGCAGCGGCCGCGTTCTTGAGCCCGAGCACGTCGATGGACTCGATGGTCGGGGGCTTGGCAAACAGGTCCGGCGCCTTGGCCATGAGAGCCTGCGCGATCGGACCCGTGAGGTGCGCTTGCCGCCCTGCTTCGTCTTCGAATGCGTCGAAGATGCCGAAGGTGCTGGGCGAAAGACGCAAGGCGAACCAGATCGGGGTGGTCTTCTCGTCGCGCGCCATCGCGAGGCCGGCTTCGAGGAAATGCTGGACCTCGGCTTCCTTCCCCGCCTTGGCTTCGAGGCGGGCAAACAGTGCGAACTTGATCATGAAAGTCTCCGGTTGAACACGGTGCGCGGAATTGCGCTGCCGGAGGCGACTCTATGCCCGGCCAGCCGAATGCCCTATTGGCATTTTTGACATCTTTGCTATCGTTATTGCCATGAAGGTCAGCATCCTTGCCCTCGATGGCGCGTTCGACACGGGTCTTGCCACGGTGCAGGACGTGTTCAGCACGGCGAACGAGTTGGCAGGCGCGATCGGCCTCGACGTCGCTCGATTCGATGTCGCCGTGATCGGCATGCGGAGAACGGTGCGTACCGCCCAGGGTCTTCGAATCCCAGTCACCTCGCTGGAAGCCGGGGGCACCCCGGACTGGGTCGTCGTCCCCGCCATCGGCGCCAAGATGCCCGATTCGCTGCAATCCGCTCTTCACAGGAGGGACGTCGCAGATGCAGGCGAGTTCCTGCGAGATCAAGCCGGCCGCGGATGCAGGATCGCTGCCGCTTGCATCGGCACTTTCGTGCTTGCCGAATCCGGCCTGCTGGACGGGCAGAAGGCGACGACGACCTGGTGGCTTGCCTCCCTGTTCAGACAGCGCTATCCGGCCGTGCGCCTGGACGAATCGCGCATGCTGGTGACTTCCGGCCCCTTCGTCACGGCCGGCGCGGCGCTGAGTCACATCGACATGGCGCTCCTCCTCGTGCGTCAGGCAAGCCCGGAACTCGCCGCCCTCGTCGCCAGATACCTGATCGTCGACGCGCGGCCGTCGCAATCGGCGTACGTGATCACGGACCATTTGAGCCACTCGGACCCTACGGTCGAGCGCTTCGAACGCTGGGCGCGCGGCCGTCTTGCCGACGGGTTCTCGCTCGACGATGCTGCCGCCGCAGCGGGAACGAGCAAGCGAACCCTCGCCCGACGCATGCACCAGGTGCTGGGCAAGAGCCCTCTGTCTTACTTCCAGGACCTACGGGTCGAGCGAGCGGTTCACATGCTCAAGACCAGCGACAAGAGCCTCGAGCAGATCGCCGAACTCGTCGGGTACGCCGACGGCGTCACGCTTCGCTCACTGCTGCGCCAGCGCATCGGCCGGAGCGTGCGGGAACTGCGGGCAAGCAGCTAACGAAACAAAAAAGCGCCCTTGCGGGCGCTTTTCGATCCTTCTTGCCGGCGAGCCGGCAGGGGACATCAGTGGAACTGCTCTTCTTCGGTCGATCCGGTGAGCGCGGTCACGCTCGACTTGCCGCCCTGGATCACCGTGGTCACTTCGTCGAAGTAGCCGGTGCCGACTTCC
The DNA here is from genome assembly GCF_051216375.1 of Variovorax glacialis. Classification (NCBI taxonomy): domain Bacteria; kingdom Pseudomonadati; phylum Pseudomonadota; class Betaproteobacteria; order Burkholderiales; family Comamonadaceae; genus Variovorax; species Variovorax glacialis. The sequence goes on from NZ_JBPJZT010000002.1 coordinate 221,230, forward strand.
TGCTGGTGCGACACGAAGGTGTAGCCGCGATCGCGCGCTGCGAATTCGGGCTCCTGCACCTTCTCGACATAGGCCGACATACCGCGGGCCACGTAGTCCTGGGCCAGGTCGAACATGTTGAACCACATCGAGTGGATGCCGGCCAGGGTGATGAACTGGTACTTGTAGCCCATCGCGCCCAGTTCGCGCTGGAACTTGGCGATGGTCGCGTCGTCGAGGTTCTTCTTCCAGTTGAACGACGGCGAGCAGTTGTAGGCCAGCATCTTGCCCGGGTGCACCTTGTGCACGGCCTCGGCGAACTTACGGGCGAACTCCAGGTCAGGCGTGCCGGTTTCGCACCACACGAGGTCGGCGTAGTGGGCGTAGGCGATGGCGCGCGAGATGGCTTGGTCGATGCCCTTCTTGGTCTTGTAGAAGCCTTCGGCCGTGCGTTCGCCGGTGAGGAAGGGCTTGTCGTTCTCGTCGTAGTCGCTGGTCAGCAGGTCGGCTGCTTCGGCGTCCGTGCGGGCGATGACGAGCGTCGGCGTGCCGCAGACGTCGGCGGCCATGCGCGCAGCGATCAGCTTCTGCACGGCTTCGGTGGTCGGGACGAGCACCTTGCCGCCCATGTGGCCACACTTCTTGACCGAGGCGAGCTGGTCTTCGAAGTGCACGCCGCCCGCGCCGGCGCGGATCATGGCCTTCATCAGTTCGAAGCCGTTGAGCACGCCGCCGAAGCCGGCTTCAGCGTCCGCCACGATCGGCGCGAAGTAGTCGACGTAGCCCTTGTCGCCCGGGTTCGTGCCCTTGGACCACTGGATCTCGTCCGCACGGCGGAAGGTGTTGTTGATGCGCTCGACGACCGTCGGCACCGAATCCACCGGGTACAGCGATTGATCGGGGTACATCGACGCGTAGCTGTTGTTGTCGGCGGCGACTTGCCAGCCCGACAGGTAGATGGCCTTGACGCCGGCCTTGACCTGCTGCATCGCCTGGCCGCCGGTCAGCGCACCGAGGCAGTTGACGTAGGGCTCGTTGTTCACGAGGTCCCAGAGCTTTTCAGCGCCGCGGCGTGCGAGCGTGTACTCGATCGGGAAGGAACCGCGCAGGCGCACGACGTCGGCAGCGCTGTAGCCGCGCTTGATGCCCTTCCAGCGGGGGTTGGTCGCCCATTCCTTTTCGAGGGCGGCAATCTGCTGTTCGCGGCTCAGTTGTTCTGTGATGGTTTGGGGCATGGTCACTCCAAGGGTTGATTGAGAGGTGGCGCTGTCGCGGCCGTGGGGCCAACTGTACGCCAGTGCGCGACTCTTATGTCTTATAGAAGACATATTTTTGATCGAGCAAAATCAATGACTTACGACTCTTTTTCTCAATGCGGAATAATTTTTCTTGTATTGAGAAAAAATATTGCGGCGCAACACTGCGATATTTCGCGATGCGCAACGACCTTTTCGTGCGTGAAAACCTGCGGCCAAATCGTCAGCGCGGACCGAACCAATCGCCGCTCGAGATCACGGTCCTCCCCCGAATCCGCTCCGGATGAATCTCGTACACCAGGCAGGGCAAGCGTTCGCCACCTGCAACTTCGACGAGCAGTTCGCGCTTGATGTACTCCCCCGAGTCGTCCGGCCTGACCTCTTCCAGCGCATCCAGTTGCACTTCGAGTTCGGGCGCGATGCGGTAGATCTCACCGACCACCTTGCCCGATCCGCCCAGCACCGCGCCGGGGTAGGCACCCAGGTCGTACAAGGTCCCGGCGATGCGAGCATTGGCAACATGCTCCGGCTTCGGATGGAAGCGGGCGATGTCGTTGCGGCCGCCGCAGCGCAGCGTGCCGTAGACGAACACATGGCGAGCCGGGGTGGCGGAATGGGGCATCATCGAATCAGTCCTCTCAACGCTCCCAGTCTATTGAACACCGCACTCCCCGCGCCGGGCCGCCTGGTGGCCTACGGTTGCCTCGCCTTGAGCATGTCGCTGGTCGGCAGCTACGTCGCCCTCTCCAAACCGCTGGTCGCGACCTTTCCCGTGTTGCTGCTCGCATGGCTGCGCTTCGGCATTGCCGCGCTGGCAATGCCCCATTGGCTTCGACGGCCGCCCGGCGAGCCCGTCATGACGGCGCACACGCGAGGGCTGGTTTTCCTCGAGTCCTTCCTCGGCAATTTCATGTTCTCGATCTGCATGCTCTTCGGCGTGAGCCTGACGAGCGCGGTGTCGGCCGGCGTGATCATGGCCTCGATCCCCGCCGTCGTCGCCATTGGCAGCTGGATGTTCCTGCGCGAACGCATCACCGCGCGGGTGGGACTGGCGATCGCCTGCGCGGCACTGGGCATCGGCCTGCTCGCCCTCGCGCCGGGGCAGGCCACCGCGCATTCGAGCAACGCGGCGGCGCCTTCGATGCCGTGGCTTGGCAACCTTCTCGTCTTCTGCGCGGTGGTGTGCGAGGCCTCGTATGCGGTCATCGGCAAGTCGCTCACCGGGCGACTCGGCCCCAAGCGAATCTCCTCGCTCATCAACCTGTGGGGCTTCGTACTGTCCACGCCCTTCGGCATCTGGTTTGCCTTGCGCTTCGATTTCGGTGCCGTGTCCTTCGGCGTCTGGAGCCTGCTGATCGTCTATGCACTCGCAGCGAGCATCTGGACCGTATGGCTCTGGATGACGGGCCTGAAGGGCGTTCCAGCCTCGCAGGCAGGCGTCTTCACCGTGATGCTGCCGGTGAGCGCCGCGGTCGTCGGCGTGCTGGTTCTCGGCGAGAGCTTGTCGATGCCGCAGGTGCTGGCATTCGCGCTCGCGCTGCTCGGCGTGGTGCTCGCGACATGGCCCTCACGCAGAGCCTGACAGCCGACGCTTGTGCTTCGTGCGCACTCCCTAGGGGGAAACACCCCCTCTTTCCCCCTCTGAAAAAACAACAGCCTCCAATGAAAAAACCGCTTTTTCCCTTGGAAACGCTTTTTTTCTCCTTTAGCATCCGCAATGCCGATGGAGACACTGTTTTTCATTGGTGAAAGTGTCCAACCAAAAAAGGAAATCAACCATGGCAACTGCAAAGAAGGCTCCGGCCAAGAAAGCTCCTGCGAAAAAGGCCGCTCCGGCCAAGAAGGCAGCGGCACCGGCAAAGAAGGCTGCTCCTGCAAAGAAGGCGGCACCCGCCAAGAAGGCGGCTCCGGCGAAGAAGGCTGCTCCTGCGAAGAAGGCTGCTCCCGCAAAGAAGCGCACTCCCAACGCTGCGTTCATGAAGGCACTGACCCCCAGCCCGGCACTCGCCGCCGTGGTCGGCTCGACGCCTCTGCCGCGCACCGCTGTCGTGAGCAAGCTGTGGGACTACATCAAGAAGAACAACCTTCAGGACAAGGCCAACAAGCGCAACATCAACGCCGACGCCAAGCTGAAGGAAATCTTCGGCAAGGCGCAAGTGTCGATGTTCGAACTGGCCGCGCTCATCGGCAAGCACGTCAAGTGAGCACGCGGGCGCCTCGCGCGCTCGCATCAAGAAAGCCGGCTTCTGCCGGCTTTTTTTTGGCCCATGGGGGATGACCCCTACCCCCGCGCCTGCGCAGCCTTGGTGATGGCGCTGAGCGTGCCACGCGTGGTGATCACCTCGGGATCCAGCGGAATCTCGATCAGCGTGCCCGTGTCGGCCGCCAGCGCGCGCAGCAGCGCTTCCTCGAACTGCGCAGTCTCGGTCACCTGCTCCGCCGCGTAGCCGTAGGCCCGGGCCAGGGCGCAGAAATCCGGGTTGCGCAACCCGGTGCCGCTGACCTTGTTCGGATACTCCCGCTCCTGATGCATGCGGATGGTGCCGAACATGCCGTTGTTGAGCAGCACGATGATGCTCTTCCCACCGTGCTGCGATGCCGTCGCGAGTTCCTGCCCGTTCATCAGGAAATCGCCATCGCCGGCAATGGTGAAGGCAACGCGTCCCGTCGCGATATTGGCCGCGATCCCCGCCGGCACGCCGTAGCCCATGGCGCCGCTGGTCGGCGCGAGTTGCGTCTTCGATCCCTTCGCGAGCCCGTGATAGCGGAAGTAGCGATGCACCCAGCTCGCGAAGTTGCCCGCGCCGTTGGTGATGGCCGCATCGTGCGGCAGGTGCTTCTGCAGCAGCGCGACCACTTCCACCATGTCGACAGCGCCACGCGGCGTCTCCGCTGGGAGACCGGCCAGCGCCTGGGGTTCCAGGTTCGCGAGGTAGTCCGCATGCGCTGCCGCCGTCCATGCCTCCCACGGCAGTTCCGTCGGCGCGCTCAACACCTCGAGGCTGCGCGCGGCCGAACTCATCCCGGCGTTGATGGCGAGGTCCGCCTGGTAGACCCGGTTGAGCTCTTCCGCGCTCGCGTGGATGTGCACGAGCGTCTGCTTCGACCTCGGCGCTTCGAGCAGCGTGTAGCCGCTGGTGGTCATCTCGCCGAGACGCGGGCCGATCGCGAGGATCAGGTCGCTCTGCTTCACGCGCTCGGCCAGCTTCGGATTGATCGCGATGCCCACGTCGCCCGCATAGAGCGGATGGTGGTTGTCGAAAGTGTCCTGATAGCGGAACGCGTTGGTGACCGGCAGCTTCCAGTTCTCCGCGAAGCGCTGCAACGCCTGCGCGGCCTGCGGCGTCCATCCGCCGCCCCCCGCGATCACCAACGGGCGCTGCGACTTCAGCAACAGCTCCCGCAAGGTGCGCAGCGCGCCGGGATCGCTCCAGGGTTCGACCGCCTCCACGCGGCGCAGTGGACGTGCCGAGGTCGTGGCGCGCAGCATGTCTTCAGGTAACACGACGACCACCGGACCGGGCCGCCCATTCATCGCCGTGGCGAAGGCGCGCGCGATGTACTCTGGAATCCGGTCCGCATCGTCGATGCGCTCCACGCGCTTGGCGAAGCCCTTGGTGCTCGGCCCGAAGAAGCTGCCGTAGTCGACTTCCTGGAAGGCCTCGCGATCACGGAAGTCGCTGCCGACGTCGCCGACGAACAGCACCATCGGCGTCGAATCCTGGAAGGCGTTGTGCACGCCGATCGAAGCGTTCGTGGCGCCCGGCCCGCGCGTCACGAAGCAGATGCCGGGTCGACCCGTGAGCTTGCCGTGCGCTTCCGCCATGAACGCCGCCCCGCCCTCTTGGCGATTGACGACGAAGCGGATGCGCTCGCCATAGGCGTGAAAACCGTCGAGCACCGCCAGGAAGCTTTCTCCCGGGACACCGAAAGCCAGTTCGACACCTTGTTCGACCAGGCACTCGACGATCAGGTGGCCTGCGGGTTGTGATGAGCTCATGTGCGTTGCGCCTCTCTGCTGCAATAGGGTGGGCGAATTATCGGCGTGCCCCGTACCAGCTTGCCTTAATTCCCCAATTGGTTAAATTCGCGCCATGACCGACCAACCCACGTCGCCCGCCGAACCACGTTCGCGCGACGCCGACCGCTCGCAACTCGCGATCCTCGCGTCGGCGCGCGACGAATTCGCGCAGCGCGGCCTCGCAGGCGCGAGGATGGACAGCATCGCCGAGCGCGCAGGGCTCAACAAGCGACTGATCTACTACTACTTCGGCAGCAAGGACGATCTCTTCCTCGCGGTGCTGGAGGGCACCTACGCCGACATCCGCCAAGCCGAGCAACGGCTGCATCTCGATGAAGTCGAGCCGGTCGAAGCCATCCGGCGGCTGATCTCCTTCACCTGGCACTACTACCTCGAGCACCCGGAGTTCATCACCCTGCTCAATAGCGAGAACCTGCATCGCGCCGCGCATCTCAAGCGCTCCGAGCGCATCCAGGAGATGAACTCGCCACTGGTGCAACTTCTCGACGACGTGCTCGAGCGCGGCAAGCGCGACAACCTCTTTCGCGCCGGCGTCGATCCCGTGCAGCTCTACATCTCCATCGCGTCGCTCTGCTACTTCTACCTGTCGAACAACGACACCCTGTCCGCCGTCTTCGGCCGCAACCTGCGCGCGCCCAAAGCCATGGCGCAGCGCCTCTCGCACATGACAGAACTTGTTCTCGGCTACGTGCTGCGCTGATGCGGGTATCTCCTAGGAGCCCGCCCGTTGACGGGCACGAAGGACTTCCTAGAATCGTTAATTCACTTATCGGTGAATTGAAAGCGGCTCGGCCGCCCAGCGACCGATCTCCCGTTTAACCCATCTTCTGCCGATGCTTCGCAACGTCCTGCTTTCGCCTGCACTGCGGCCCTTCCTGCTCATCCTGATGCTGCTGGTGCTGTGGGACATCGCGATCCGGCTCTTCAGGATCCCGGCCTATCTCATTCCCCCGCCGCTTCAGGTGGTGCATCAGCTGATCGCGGAGTGGCCGCGGCTCCTTTCCGAAAGCTGGAAGACCACCCTGGCCACGCTCGGCGGCTTCGGCCTGACGATCGTGATCGGCATCCCGATCGCGATGGTGATCGCCTACTCCCGCGTGGTGGAGTCCTTCGTGTACCCCCTGCTCGTGTTCTCGCAGAGCATTCCGAAAGTCGCGATCGCGCCGCTCTTCGTGGTGTGGTTCGGCTTCGGCATCTTCCCGAAAGTCATCTCGGCTTTCCTCCTCGGCTTCTTCCCCGTGGTGGTCTCCACCGTGATGGGCTTCAAGTCGGTCGAGCCCGACATGCTCGACCTCGCACGCTCGATGGGCGCCAGCCGTCTGCAGACCTTCTTCAAGATCAGCCTGCCGCAGGCCATGCCCGCGATCTTCAGCGGACTCAAGGTGTCGGTCACCCTGGCCGTCGTCGGTGCCGTGGTCGGCGAATTCGTCGGCTCCAACTCGGGCATCGGCTACGTACTGCAGGTGGCCAACGGCAACTTCGACCTGCCTCTGATGTTCGCCGCGCTGGTCGTGCTGTCGAGCATCGGCGTGATCCTCTTCGTGGCTGTCGACCTGGTCGAGCGGCTGATGATTCCGTGGCATGCCTCGCAGCGCCACGCCCAGTGAGTTCCGTGCAACAACATCCAACCAGGAGACAACCATGAAGAAACTGCTTCCTTCGCTGCTGGCAGGCGCCGCCACGGCACTGGCGCTCGCCATGACCCCCGCGCATGCGCAGAACAAGCCGCAGGACAAGGTCACGCTGATGCTCAACTGGTATCTCTACAGCGAGCACGCGCCCTTCTTCCTGGGCAAGGAACGCGGCTTCTACGCCGAGGAAGGCATCGACCTCGACATCCAGGAGGGCCGCGGCTCCGCCGTCACCGCGCAGGCCGTCGCCGCGAAGTCGGCGACCTTCGGCTACATCGACGTCACGACCATGATCAAGGCCGCCGCGAAAGGCGCCCCGCTGAAGTCGACCGGCGTGCTCTTCCAGGTCAGCCCGATGTCCGTGATGGGCTTCTCCGAGAAGAACATCAAGACGCCGAAGGACATCATCGGCAAGACGGTGGCCGTCACGCCGGGCGACTCGATGTCGCAGATGTGGCCGCTGTTCCTGAAGGCCAACAACATCCAGGCCGACCAGGTGAAGATCGTCTCGGGCGATGCCCAGACCAAGCTCAACGCGGTCACCAACGGCCAGGCCGACCTGCTGCTCGGCTACGTGATGGACCAGGCGATCAAGCTGCAGGACGCCACCGGCAAGCCCGTCACGCCGATCCGCTTCGCCGACTCGGGCGTCAACCAGATCAGTTCCGGGATCATCACCAACAAGAACCTGCTCACCGAGAACCCCGACCTCGTGAAGCGCTTCATGCGCGCCTCCACGCGCGCGGCCGAAGCCGCGGAAAAGGACCCGGCAGCGGCGGTCGACGCGATGCTCAAGGCCAACCCGAAGGCCGGCGTGCGCGACACGCTCATCGTCGGCATGAAGCAGAGCGTGGCGCTCTATCACACCAAGGACACCGCGAACCAGCGCCCGTACCGCGTCGCGATGAAGGACGTCAACGACTCGCTCGACCTGCTCGTGCAGTACGGCGGCATGGATGCGTCGACCCGCGGGAAGCCCGAAGACTACGTGACCCTCGACTTCCTCCCCACCAACTGAGACTGCCGCCTCGCGCCCCACTTTCCACGCTCTCCATGGCCCATGACACATTGATCGAAGCGCGCGGCGTCTCGAAGATCTACCAGAGCAAGGATGGCCCGGTCGAATCGCTGAAGCCGCTGGACTTCTCGATTCGCGAAGGCGAGTTCGTCTCCGTGGTCGGACCGTCCGGCTGCGGCAAGAGCACCTTGCTGAAGATGGTGGCGGGGCTGCTGCCCATCAGCGGCGGCACGCTCAGCCTCGCCGGCCAGCCGATCAAGGGTCCGCAGAAGGACGTCGGCATCGTGTTCCAGAGCGCTGTGCTGCTGGCGTGGCGCAGCGTCGAGGACAACATCCTGCTGCAGGCCGAGATCCGTCATCTGCCGAAGGCCGCCGCGCGCGAACGCGCTCGCGAGCTGATGAAGATGGCGGGGCTCGCAGGATTCGAGAACAAGTATCCGTGGCAGCTCTCCGGCGGCATGCAGCAGCGCGCCTCGATCTGCCGTGCTTTGCTGCACGACCCCTCGGTGCTCCTGATGGACGAACCCTTCGGCGCCCTCGATGCGATGACGCGCGAGAAGATGAACCTCGAACTGCAGCGCATCTGGTCCGCCTCGAAGAAGACCGTGCTGCTCATCACGCACAGCATCCCGGAGGCGATCTTCCTCTCCGACCGCGTGATTGTCATGAGCGAACGCCCGGGAACGATTGCCGCCGTCTACGACATCGACCTGCCGCGGCCCCGCCCCCTCGACGTCATGGGCACCGAGCAGTTCGCTTCCTATGCCCGCACCCTGCGCGCGCATTTCTTCGCGCAGGGCCACCTCGACGCGCACTGAGGCCTCCCCGTGTCCGCAGTGCCCACTTCTTCCGCGCCGCCTGTGCGAGTGCTCGCCGTCGAGTTCGGCGTGCGGCCGATGACACTGCGCCTGCCCTTCAAGTTCGGCGCCGTCACGCTCACACGCTGCCCGCAGGTGTTCGTGCGTGCCACGGTGGATTGCGGCACGCACGGCGCCGCCGAGGGCTGGGCGGCCGAACTGATGGTGCCGCGCTGGTTCGACAAGCGCGACGGCCTCAGCCAGGAGGACAACGTGCGCCATCTTCAGCAGGCGCTGGAGACCGCGGCCGAGGCCTACAAGTCCGGCGCACCGCTGCCGCCATTCGGGTTGTTCGAGCGGCACTACGCAGCGTTGATGGCGCATGGCGCATCCCTTGGCATGACGGCACTCTCCACCGCCTTCGGCCAGGCCGTGCTCGACCGCGCGGTCCTGGATGCCCTGTGCCGGGCGCTGCAGATCCCCGTCTACGAGGCGTTCCAGCGCAACCTGGTCGGCATGGCGGACACGTCGCTGGTCGATGACCTGCACGGGTGGGATTGGAGCAACTGGCTCGCCGGGCTTCAACCGGCATCGCACCTGCATGCGCGCCACACGGTCGGGATGCTCGACGCGCTGGAGGGCGACAACGAGGACGCCGCAGGACTACCGACCAGCCTCCCGGCCGTCGTACGCAGCTACGGACACCGCTACTTCAAGATCAAGCTCGGAGGCCAGCCCGAAGCCGATCTTGCGCGGCTCGATGCAGTTCTCGCGACGCTGGACGCCGTGGCGCCGGGCCATCAATTCACCCTCGACGGCAACGAGCAGTACGCAGACATGCGGGCCCTGAAATCCCTGTGCGACGGCTTGCGCGCGCTGCCGAGGCTCGCGGCACGGCCCGAGGCCCTCCTTTACCTGGAGCAACCGCTTCCGCGCGATGCAAGCATGGATATGTCGCTGACCGCACTGGACGCACCGGCACCGCTGCTGCTCGACGAAGCCGACGGAACGCTCGACGCCTTCGCCATCGGGCGCCGGCATGGCTGGCGCGGGGTTTCGAGCAAGGCGTGCAAGGGCCTCTACAAGGCGGTCATCAACCGAGCGCGCTGCGACCAATGGAGTCTCGCCGCCGACGCGGGCAGCAACGGCTTCTTCATGTCCGCCGAAGATCTGACCTGCCAGGCCGGCCTCGCCGTGCAACAGGACCTCGCACTTGCATCGCTGCTGGGGCTGGCCCATTGCGAGCGCAATGGTCATCACTATGTCGACGGCTTCGGCGATGCGCCCGCCGAAGAGCAGTCCGCTTTCGCCGCCGCGCACGGCGACCTGTACGAAACCGGCGCCGGTCGCCCGCGCCTTTCCATTCGCGACGGCCGACTGGCGATCGCTTCGCTCGCCAGCCCCGGGTTCGCCCACCTCGCCGACCCCGATTTCGAAAGCCTGCAACCGCTCTCGCAAGCGCCTGCCCTGGTGTAGACGCCCCTTTCCTCCCAACACCGACACACACACACAGCGGAGAACCCCATGGCACAACAACGACTCGGAATCATCATGCACGGCGTCACCGGACGCATGGGCATGAACCAGCACCTGATCCGCTCCATCGTCGCGATTCGCGCGCAAGGCGGCGTGACGCTCTCCAACGGCGACAAGGTCATGCCCGACCCCATCCTGATCGGCCGCAATGCCGACAAGATCGAGGCGCTCGCAAAGGCCCACGGCATCGCGCGCTGGGGCACCGACCTCGACCGCGCGCTCGAGAACAAGGACGACACGATCTTCTTCGACGCCGGCACCACGCAGATGCGCCCCACCTTGCTGGCCAAGGCCATCCGCGCCGGGAAGCACGTCTATTGCGAGAAGCCGATCGCAACCAACCTCAACGAAGCCGTCGAGATCGCGCGCCTCGCCGATGGTTCGGGCCTCAAGCACGGCGCGGTGCAGGACAAGCTCTTCCTCCCGGGCCTGCGCAAGCTCGACATGCTTCGCCGCGCCGGCTTCTTCGGCCGCATGCTTTCGGTGCGGCTGGAGTTTGGTTATTGGGTGTTCGAAGGCGACCTGCAGCCCATCCAGCGCCCCTCGTGGAACTACCGCAAGGAGGACGGCGGCGGCATGATCCTCGACATGATGTGCCATTGGCGTTATGTGCTGGACAACCTCTTCGGCGAAGTGCAGTCGGTGTCCTGCCTCGGCACCACGCATATTCCCAAGCGCTGGGACGAGGAAGGCAAACCCTACGAAGCCACCGCGGACGACGCGGCCTACGCCACCTGCGAGCTCAAGGGCCACAACGGCGAGCCGGTGATCGCACAGATCAACATGAGCTGGGTCACCCGCGTGCGCCGCGATGACCTGGTGACCTTTCACGTCGACGGTACGGATGGCTCCGCTGTGGCGGGCCTCTCGTCGTGCCGGGCGCAATCGCGAGTCGCCACGCCGCGACCCGTGTGGAACCCGGACGAGAAGCAGACGATGAACTTCTTCGACCAGTGGCAGGAGATTCCGGACTCGCAGGTCTATGACAACGGCTTCAAGATCCAGTGGGAGCACTTCATCCGCCACGTGGCCGAGAACGCGTCATACAAATGGACGCTGCCCGAAGGCGCCAAGGGCGTGCAACTGGTGGAGACCGCCCTCGAAAGCTGGAAGGACCGTCGCTGGGTCGACGTGCCCGAACTGAAGATCTGAGGGTTGCCATGGCCATCGCACTCACCCTTCCCACTGCGAGCGGCGCCCTTGCGCCCTATACGCTGCGCGGCACCTCGCCGGTCAAGCCGCCGGCAGGCGTCCGATTCGATCGCATCGCCTACTCGGCCGCGCACGTCGTCGCCGATCCGCTGGTATCCATCGATCCATGGCTCCAATGTGCGGTCGACTGGGATGCCACCATCGGCTATCGCCGCCACCTCTGGTCGCTCGGCCTCGGCGTTGCCGAAGCCATGGACACCGCCCAGCGCGGCATGGGCCTGGACTGGCCGACCTCGCTCGAACTCATCCGACGCTCGCTCGATGCGGCGAAGGACGTGCCCGGTGCGCTGGTCGCCTCCGGTTGCGGCACCGATCACCTGAACCTCGACGACATCCGAAGTGTGGACGATGTGATCCGCGGCTACGAGGAACAGATGGCCGCGATCGAGGCCCTCGGCGGCAAGCTGATCGTGATGGCCAGCCGCGCGCTCGCCCGCGTCGCCAAGAGCCCCGCCGACTACGAGCGCGTATACGACCGCATCCTGTCGCAGGCGAAACAGCCGGTGGTGCTGCACTGGCTCGGCGACATGTTCGACCCCGCCCTGGCCGGCTACTGGGGCTCGGCCGATGTCGACCGCGCGATGGACACCGCCCTCGGCATCATCGCGGCGCATCCCGACAAGGTCGACGGCATCAAGATCTCCCTGCTCGACAAGGACAAGGAAATCGCGATGCGTCGCCGTCTGCCGCCGGGCGTTCGCATGTACACGGGCGACGACTTCAACTATGCAGAGCTGATCGCCGGTGACGGCCACGGCGCGGAGCCGACGCACGGCAAGAGCGACGCGCTGCTGGGCATCTTCGACGCCATCGCGCCGGCCGCGAGCGCGGCGCTGGGCGAACTCGCGCAGGGCAAGGTCGAGAAGTTCCACGCCATCCTCGGCCCAACCGTGCCGCTGTCGCGCCACATCTTCGCGGCGCCGACGCGCTTCTACAAGACAGGCGTCGTCTTCATGGCCTGGCTCAACGGCCACCAGAGCCACTTCACGATGGTTGGCGGCCAGCAGAGTACGCGTTCGCTGCAGCACCTGGCCGAGCTGTTCCGGCTGGCCGACGCGGCCAACCTGCTGGAGCAGCCCGATCTGGCGGTCAAGCGGATGAAGACGCTGCTGGCGCTCCATGGCGTTGAAAGCTGATCAGTCATGCGTGATTTCTCGCAAAACCACGACTGGCTGTCGATCAACACGGCGACGGTCCGCAAGCAGATCGGAGCCGAAGTGCCGCTCGACCGCATCATCGACCAGTGCGCCGCGCGCGGCATCCGCGCCATCAGCCCCTGGCGCGACCAGGTGGCCGGCGTGGGGCTCGATAGGGTCGCGAAGCAGCTCAAGGCGCACGGCATCGGGTTGTCGGGTTACTGCCGCGGGGGCTTCTTTCCCGCAGCCGACGCGGCCGGGCTGAATGCAGCGCTCGACGACAACCGCCGGGCCATCGACGAAGCGAAGACGCTCGACGCACCCTGCCTCGTTCTGGTCGTCGGCGCCTTGCCGGGTGCGCTGGAAGGCAAGGCGCTCTACAAGGACATCGGACGCGCACGCGGCGAGGTGCGTGATGGCATCGCCGCGTCGCTCGACTACGCGCGCAAGGTCGGGATGCCGCTCGCCATCGAGCCCCTGCACCCGATGCAGGCGGCCGACCGCGCCTGCGTCAACACACTGGAGCAGGCGCTCGACCTCTGCGACGAACTCGATCCGGCGCGCTCCGGCATGCTCGGCGTCGCGGTCGACATCTATCACGTGTGGTGGGACCCGAAGCTGCAGCACCAGATCGCCCGCGCCGGCAAGAAACGCCTGCTCGCCTACCACGTGTGCGACTGGCTCACGCCCACCCGCGACCTGCTCTCCGATCGCGGGATGATGGGCGACGGCGTGGTCGAGTTGAAGAAGATCCGCGGCTGGGTCGAGGCGGCCGGTTTCCAGGGCTTCAGCGAAGTCGAGATCTTCTCGGTGCTCGATTGGTGGAAGCGCACCGGCGAGGAAACGCTGGACACCTGCATCCAGCGCCACAAGGAAGCTGTGTGACGCGCGCGGTTGTGCTGCAATTCGCCGCATGGCCGCACCGACCCTCGATGACCTGCGCCGCTACGCGGTAGCGCGCACGCTCTTCAACGCCACCTCCCTGCCGCAGGCCATCCGGCGGCTCGGCTTCGTGCAGGCCGACCCGATCCGTGCACCCGCGCGCGCGCAGGACCTGACCTTGCGCCACCGCGTCAAGGACTACCACGCCGGCGATCTGGAGCGCCGCTACGCGCGACTTCCGATCGAGGAAGACTGCCTCGTCAACTACGGCTTCCTGCCGCGCGAGCATCTCGCGCTCATGCACCCGCGCGAGGCGGCCCGTGCCTGGGACGCCGAGACGCGCCGCAAGGCCGCGGACGTGCTGGCTTTCGTGCGCGAGCGCGGACCGGTCCATCCGCGGCTGGTGGAACAGCATTTCGCGCACGGCCGGGTGACGAACTACTGGGGCGGCTCGAGCAATGCAACGACGCATCTGCTGGACGGCATGCATTACCGCGGCATGCTGCGAGTGAAGCGGCGCGAAGGGGGCACGCGGATCTACGAGGCGGTGACGCATCCTCCCGCCGACGACAGCCCCGCCGCCCGTGCGCGACGCGCCGCGGCCCTGATCGATCTGGTGCTGCGCAAGTACGCACCTCTGCCGTCCTCCAGCCTGACCTACCTCGTGCGCCTGCTGGGCTACGGCGCGCCGCACCTTTCCGCGCAGACGCAGGCGGCCCTGCGCCTGGCGCGCGACGAATTCGCCAGTTGCCACATCGACGGCACCACCTGGTACTGGCCGGCCGACGAGAACCCGGCTTCGCGCCGCCATGCGCCGGACGAGTCGCTCCGTCTCCTCGCGCCCTTCGACCCCGTCGTGTGGGACCGCCGGCGCTTCGAACTGCTCTGGGGCTGGACGTACAAGTTCGAGGCCTACACACCGGCGCCCCGACGGCAGTTCGGCTACTACGCCTTGCCGGTGCTGCTGCACGATCGTGTGATCGGATGGGCCAACCTATCGTTCCTCCAGGGGCAGCTGCAGCCCACCTTCGGCTATGCCGGCAAGAAGCCGACCGGCCCCGCGTTCCGGGCGGCGGTCGATGACGAGTTGCATCGGATGACGGCGTTTCTCGCCGGGCGCCCCGATCCCCGCCCGCAAGCCGAGGGCTTGCCGCTTTCGTGACAGCGCGTTTTCGCCGTCTTGCCTAGAATCTGCCTCGTTCCGGCTTAGGCCGGAACAGCGTTCTCAGGGCGGGGTGCAATTCCCCACCGGCGGTGATGGCGGCGAAAGCAGCACGAGCCCGCGAGCGCCTGCGGCACGCCATGTGTTGCAGGGTCAGCAGACCTGGTGAGATCCCGGGGCCGACGGTCACAGTCCGGATGAAAGAGAGCGCGATCCCGTTGCCGGGCCCGTGCGTTTGCGCGCGTGCCGGGTTTCGGGTTCGTGCGCCCTGATTCAGGAAAACCTTTAAAAGGCACACCATGAGTCAGATCAACGACCTTCCCCTCTCCGCCATCCCGGCATCGGATGCGCCGCGCGGCCAGCGCATCGCCTTCGTCCAGGCGCAATGGCATTCGGACATCGTCCACCAGGCGCGCGACGCCTTCCTCGCCGAAATGAAGCGCCAGGGCGTGCCGCTCGACACCATCGACGTGTTCGACGTGCCGGGCGCGTTCGAAATCCCGCTGCATGCCAAGCGGCTCGCGACCTCGGGCCGCTACGCCGCCATCGTCGGCTGCGCGCTGGTGGTCGACGGCGGCATCTACCGGCACGAATTCGTCGCGGGCACGGTGGTGAATTCGCTGATGACGGTGCAGTTGGAGACCAACGTGCCGATCCTGTCGGCCGTGCTCACGCCGCATCATTTCCACGAGCACATCGAGCATCGCAAGTACTTCCACGCCCACTTCGCGGTCAAGGGCACCGAAGCGGCCGAAGCCTGCGTCAAGACCCTCGACGGCCTGCGCCGCGTCGATGCGCTGATCGCCGCTTGAGTTCCGCACGAAGCGGTGTAGGCTTTTGGCGATGGATGCCATACCGACGCCCTACACCCTCTACGGTGCGCCCGGTTCAGGCGCCACCCCGGTGCATGCCGCGCTCACCCTGATCGGTGCGCCGGTCGAGGTCGTCGACGTGGCGCCCTGGAAAGGCGAAGCCGAGCGCGAACGGTTGCGCCACGTCAATCCGATGCGCCAGGCGCCGGTACTGGTGCTGCCCTCCGGGGAGGTCATGACGGAGAGCGCGGCGATCCTGATCTGGCTCGGCGACCGGTATCCGGAAGCGGGCCTCGCGCCCCGCGTCGGCGACCCGGTGCGCGCGCAATACCTGCGGTGGATGACCTACATCCCCGCCGCGATCTATTCGATGTTCTGGGTGCGCGACGAGCCTTCCCGGCTTGCCGCCGATGCGAAGGGCGAAGCGATCATCCGTGAACGCACCGCGGACCGCATCGCCGAGTGCTGGCGCCTCATGGACGCCCAGGTGCCGAGCGGCACGCCCTACTTGCTGGGCGATCGCATGAGCATGCTCGACATCTACGTGACGGTGGTGTCACGGTGGACGCCGCGTCGCAGCCGCTTCTATCGCGAAGCGCCGCGCATGGCCGAGGTGGTTCGTCGGGTCGACACGGATCCTCGCCTCGCCGACTTCTGGGCGGCGCGCTTTCCTTTCACGCCGGATTGGGAAGGTCCGGCGGACTGAACAACGCAGAAAATAGCGCGATGCCATCCACGTCTTCCAACATCACCATCTTTCACAACCCCGCGTGCGGCACTTCGCGCAACACGCTGGCGTTGATCCGCGACAACGGCTTCGAGCCCGACATCGTCCAGTACCTCAAGACGCCGCCGACCAAGGCGCGGTTGCGCGAGCTCGTGAAGTCCATGGGCGTCCCGGTGCGAGACATGCTGCGGCAGAAGGGAACGCCCTTCGACGAACTCGGCCTCGGCAACCCGAAGTGGACCGACGACCAGCTCCTGGATTTCATCGTCGAGCATCCGATTCTCCTGAACCGGCCCATCGTCGCCACGCCGATCGGAACCCGCCTGTGCCGGCCTGCCGAGCAGGTGCTCGACATCCTGCCAAACAAGTAGCGCGAGCCGCAGGCGCGCGTCAGGCCGAAGCCGGGACCAGCGCCTCGCGCCGGACGCGCCGCACGTTGAACGCGCTGGCGATCAGCACCCCCTGCACCACCGCCAGCCCGACAATCACGCTCGCGTACTGGCCATGGTCCATCAGCCGGCCGAAGATCAGCGGCGCCACGGCCTGCCCGATATCCAGGCCCGCATAGACCACGCCATAGACACGGCCCGTGGCGTTCGCCGGCGTCGAGCGCTTGACCAGCAGGTCGCGCGAAGGCCCGGCAATGCCGGCCGCGAAACCCATCGCACCGAACATCACCGGCACCAGGAAGGGCGCGAAGTCCGCCAGGGCGAGCACAAGCGCGATGACCGCCGCCACGCCGAAGCCGGCACCGACGATGCGCTCGCAGCGCGAGGGGTCGGACGCCAGGAACCCACCCACCACCATGCCCGCCGCGCTGGCGACCATGTAGATGGTCAGGCAGATGGCGATCAGCGTGAGCGGCACGGCGTGCAGGCGCCCCGCAGCGGCGGGCGCGAAGGTTTGCACCACGCTCAACGCCATCGCGTAGAAGAAGAAGAAACCGAAGCACATCCAGACCGCCGGGATCTTCAGGAAAGCGAACTCGCTGCCTCCGGCGCCATCGGTGCCGGTCGCCTTCTGCACTGCCTTCACGTCCAGCGCGAACACGCTGCGATTGACCCACAGGATGAGAAGCACGACCACCGCCACGGTGCCCGCCGACGCCAGCGCGACGCGCCACGAGAAAGCCATGGCCAGCGGCACTACGAAGGCGGGCGCCAGCGCCCAGCCCAGGCTGCCGGTGATGCCGTGCACGCTGTAGGCATGGCCAAGCCGCGTCGGCGCCACCTTGCGATTGAAGAGCGTGTAGTCGACCGGATGGAAGACCCCGTTGCCCACGCCCGCCACCACGGCGCAGCCGAGCAGCATCCAGTAGCTTTGCGCCATTGCATACCCGAAGGCCGCGAGACCGAGCATGCCGAGGCCCACGAACAGCACCGGCCGCGGGCCGAGCTTGTCGACGATGAAGCCCGAGGCCGCCTGCACCATGCAGGAGACGACGAAGAAGACAGTGAGCACGGCGCCCAGTTCGGTATAGCTCACGTTGAACGCGTCCTTGAGCCAGGGGAACAACGGCGGCAGGACGAGCTGGCTGAAGTGGCTGACGGCGTGGGCCAGGCCGACGAGGCCGATCAGCTTGGCGTCGGAGCCCAGGGTGGTCGTGGCTGCGGGCGCGTGAGTGGAAGACATGGATTGCAACAAGAAACTGGGACGGGCGTCGATCCTAAGGCGGCACGGCGCGGCAGAATGGCGATACAGAGACAACATTTGTCGAAACCATGCCGTCCACAGCCGTCCCGTCCCTGGAACCCGCCGACACGGCCATCAGACGCCCGACTCCGCCCTACCCCGCCCCAACCACCAGCGTCGGGCCGCTGACGCCGCATCTCTACGAGCCGACCGCCCTGCGGCCGCTCCGGGCCAAGGAGCACTTCCTCAAGGCCGACACATTCGTCGAGCTACACCGTCATCCGTGGCCGCAGCTCACCTTCTCGACCCGCGGCGTGATCCGCCTGAGCACCGAGGACGGCAGCTACATCGTGCCGCCGTCCCGCGCCCTGTGGGTGCCGGCGGACATGTCGCACAGCATCACCCTGATCGAGGACGCCGAGCTGCGGACGGTCTATCTGCACAGCTGGCTCGGGCCGACCTGGGAGAAGTGCGAAGTGCTGGAAATCAGCCCGTTGATGCGGGCGCTGATGCTGGCGCTCGACACCACGCCGGACGGCCTGCCGCCGGCCGATCCGCACGCGGCGCAGCGCGAACGCTGGATCGCGCCGCTGCTCGTCGACGAACTCGAGCGCGCGACGCAGATCCGCATCGACGTGCCACTGCCTTCGGACAAGCGGCTGCGCCAGCTGTGCGAGGCACTGCTGCGCAACCCCGCCAACCGTGCCACGCTGGCGGAGCGCGCCGACGCGATCGGCGCCAGCGAGCGCACGGTGGCGCGCCTGTTCCGCGATCAGCTCGGCATGAGCTGGCAGCAGTGGCGACAGCAAGCCGTGCTCGCGCATGCACTGCCCCTGCTCGCGCGTGGGATGGCGGTGAGCCAGGTGGCATCGGCGAGCGGCTATGCGACCGACAGCGCCTTCTGCGCGATGTTCAAGGCGGCGACGGGGCAATCGCCGACGGCGTTCCAGCACAAGCGGAAGCCGTAGCCGACCCAGAGTCGCAACGGCGCGTGCTGCTTTCGTATCATCGCCGGGTGCATCTCCCACCCATTCGCGTGCCGAGGCCATGGCCTTGAACCGTCACCAGCTCGCGCGCTGGTTCCCCTTCCTTTCCTGGCCGCGCCCCGACCGGGCCCTGCTCGTCAATGAAGCGATGGCCGGCGTCACGGTCGCCCTGATGGTCATTCCGCAGGGCGTGGCGTACGCGGCGCTGGCCGGCATGCCGCTGGTGACCGGCGTGTACGCCGCGCTGCTGCCGGCGCTGGTCGCGCTGCTCTTCAGTTCATCGGCCCGGCTGTCGGTGGGGCCCACGGCATTGACGAGCCTGCTCGTCGGCGCCTCCCTCGCGCCGCTCGCCATTCCGGGGAGCACCGAATGGGTCGCCTTCGCCGTCTGGCTCACCCTGCTGTCGGGACTGATGCAGGTAGTGCTCGGCGCGGCGAGATTCGGCTGGCTCTTGCGCATGGTCAATTCGCCGGTGCTAATGGGCTTCACGCAGGGCGCGGCCGTGCTGATCACGCTGTCGCAATTGCCGGCGTTGCTTGGGTTCACCGGGCGTTCGTTCCTGCAGGTGCTCCACGGTCCGCATCCGGACTACGTCGCCATCGCTTTCGGGCTCGGCGGCATGGCGATGCTGTGGCTCGGCAAGCGATGGGTGCCACGCTTCCCGACCACCATGGCGCTGGTCGCCGTCGCAGGCGCGATCAGCGCTGCGACCGGCTACGCGCTGAAGGGTGGCGCCGTGATCGGCACGCTGCCGTCGGGCCTGCCCTCGTTCTACTGGCCAGGCGGGCTGTCGATGAACCAGCTGGGCACGCTGCTGCTGCCCGCCTTCCTGATCACGCTCGTGAGCTTTCTGGAGACGGCATCGAGCGCCAAGGTGGACAACGCGCGCGCCGGCAAGCTGTGGAACGAAAACCAGGACCTGATCGGCCAGGGCCTGGGCAAGATCGCCTCGGGGTTGACGGGTTCGTTCCCGACCAGCTCGTCGTTCTCGCGCTCGGCCATCACGCTGTATGCGGGCGCCAAGACGCAATGGGCCACGCTCTTCAGCGTCGCCGTGGTGGCGGCCGCCTTGCTGTGGGCGATGCCGCTGCTCTATCACGTGCCGCAGGCCGTGCTGGCATCGATCGTGGCGACCGCCACCATCGGCCTGCTGCGGCCGTCGACCTTCGTGGCGCTGTGGCGCATCTCGCGGATCGAGGCGGCCATCGCGATCGGCACCTTCGTGCTGACCATCGCGACGGCGCCGTCGATCTACTGGGGCGTGCTGGGCGGTCTTCTCGCCGCGCTGGCGCACTACATGTATCGCCATCTGCACCCGCGCATCATCGAGGTCGGCCTGCATCCCGACGGAAGCCTGCGCGACCGTCATCTGTGGCATCTGCCGCCGCTCGCGCCGAACCTCTATGCGCTGCGCATGGATGCCGAGCTCGACTTCGCTTCCGCGAGCACGCTGGAGCGTGCCATCACCGTTGCGCTGGCGCAGCAACCGAGCCTGACCGACGTGTGCCTCTTCGCGCAGCCGATCAACCGGGTCGACATCACGGGCGCTGAAGTCTTCGGCAGCATTCGCCGCCTGCTCGAATCGCACGGCGTACGGTTTCACATGTCGGGACTCAAGCTGCCTGCGCAGCAGGTGCTGGAACGCGCCGGGCTGCTGGCGCCGGGGCCGATGCTGTTCAGCTACCGGACCGACGGCGAAGCGCTGGTGGCACTTGCGACTGCCTGCCGGACGCCGCGTGCGGAGGAGGACCTCACTCCTTCACCCGTCCACGCAAGCTCTTGATTTCGGCTCGCTGGCTCTTGCCTTCGAGCCGGCGCTGCCGGGCGCCATAGCTCGGTTTGGTGGCACGACGCGCGCGCGGTGGCGTGGCGATGCTGTCGACCAGTTCCTGCAGGCGCGCCAGCGCGTCGGCGCGATTCATGTCCTGGCTGCGGTGCTTCTGGGCCTTCAATACCAGCACGCCTTCCTGCGTGATGCGGCTGTCGCGCAAGGCGAGCAGCCGCTCCTTGAAGTCATCGGGCAATGAGCTGGCCGGGATGTCGTAGCGCAGGTGCACCGCGCTCGAAACCTTGTTGACGTTCTGTCCGCCCGCGCCTTGCGCGCGGATGGCGCTGAACTCGACCTCCAGCGGATCGATCAGGACGGGTGGGCGCGGAGAAGGCATCCGCTATTCTGGCTTGCGCGGAGGCCCCTCGTCGGGCCGCCCGGCACTCAGTCTTCGCGCGATACCGGCCGCGCCTGCACGTCGGTCACCTGGCCCGGATCGCGAAGACGCACCGGGCTGTCGGCCTCCTGCCCACGCGCCCGCGCAGCGACCACGTCGGCGGCCGTCGGCTCCGCAGGCCGGCCCGCCGCGCGAAAGCGGTCGAAGCCGCCGCGCGGATCGAAGCGCATCACCCACGGCTGGATAGGCTGCCCGGTGAGGCGCGCCCATCCGTAGCGCAATCCCCAGACCATCGCCAGCAGGATCACGGCAACGGCCAGGCTGGCCGCGAAGATCAGGCCGAGAAAGAACAGGACGAGGCGCAGGAAGAAGTTCAGCATCGAACTTAGGCCACGGCCTCGGCGCTTTGTTCCCCGGCCTTGCGGAACGTGAACTGCCCGGGCGTTTGGATCGGGTCGGTGGTCACGACGATCGTGTCCTTCGGCCCGAAGCTTCCGTCCAGCAGCAGCTTCGACAACGGATTCTCGATGCGCTGCTGGATCGCCCGCTTGAGCGGCCTCGCGCCGAACACCGGGTCGAATCCGACCTTGGCGATCTCCGCCAGCGCCCCCGGCGACACGTCGAGGCCCAGGTCCATCTTCGCGAGACGCTCCTGTAGCACCTTGAGCTGGATGGCGGCAATGGCCTCGATGTTCTTCGCGTCGAGCGCGTGGAACACGACGGTCTCGTCGATGCGGTTCAGGAATTCGGGCCTGAAGTAGTTCTTCAACTCGTCCCAGACGGCTTCCTTGATCTCCTCGCTCGGCCGGCCCACCATCGACTGGATGATCGGCGAGCCGATGTTGCTGGTCATCACGATCACCGTGTTCTTGAAGTTCACGGTGCGGCCCTGGCCGTCGGTCAGGCGACCATCGTCGAGCACTTGCAACAACACGTTGAAGACATCGGGGTGCGCCTTCTCGACCTCGTCGAGCAGCAGCACGCTGTAGGGCTTGCGGCGAACGGCCTCGGTCAGGTAGCCGCCTTCCTCATAGCCCACGTAGCCCGGCGGCGCGCCGATCAGGCGCGCGACCGAATGCTTCTCCATGAACTCGCTCATGTCGACGCGGATCAGGTGATCCTCGCTGTCGAACAGGAAGCCCGCGAGCGCCTTGCACAGCTCGGTCTTGCCCACGCCCGTGGGGCCGAGGAACAGGAAGGAACCGGTGGGGCGGTTCGGGTCCGACAGGCCCGAGCGCGAGCGGCGGATCGCATTGGCGACCGCACCGATGGCTTCGTCCTGGCCGACCACGCGCTCGTGCAGCTTCCCCTCCATCATGAGCAGCTTGTCGCGCTCGCCCTGCATCAGCTTCGAGACCGGGATGCCGGTGGCGCGCGCCACGACCTCGGCGATCTCTTCGGCGCCGACCTGCGTGCGCAGCAAGGTGGGCGCGCTGGACTTGCCCTTGTTGGCTTCCGTGTCCTGCGCTTCCTTCAGGCGCTTCTCCAGCCCGGGCAGCTTGCCGTACTGGAGTTCGGCGACCTTGTTGAAGTCACCCTTGCTGGTGAACTCGGCGATCTGGAACTTGATCTTGTCGATCTCCTCTCGGATCTGCGCGCTACCCTGGGCCTGTGCCTTCTCCGCCTGCCAGATTTCGTCGAGGTCGGCGATCTCCTTCTGCAGTCGGGTGATCTCGTCCTCGATCAGGCCGAGGCGCTTCTGCGAAGCCTCGTCCTTTTCGCGGCGCACGGCTTCGCGCTCGATCTGCAATTGGATCAGCCGACGGTCCAGGCGGTCCATGACCTCGGGCTTGGAGTCCATCTCGATCTTGATCTTGGCCGCGGCCTCGTCGATCAGGTCGATGGCCTTGTCGGGCAGGAAGCGATCGGTGATGTAGCGGTCGGACAGCTCGGCCGCGGCGACGATCGCCGGGTCGGTGATGTCGACGCCGTGGTGGACTTCGTACTTCTCCTGCAGGCCGCGCAGGATGGCGATGGTCGCCTCCACGCTCGGTTCGCCCACGAGGATTTTCTGGAAGCGGCGCTCGAGGGCGGCGTCCTTCTCGATGTACTTGCGGTATTCGTCGAGCGTGGTGGCGCCGACGCAGTGCAGCTCGCCGCGCGCGAGCGCCGGCTTGAGCATGTTGCCCGCGTCCATCGCGCCTTCGGCCTTGCCGGCGCCGACCATGGTGTGCAGTTCGTCGATGAAGACGATGGTCTGGCCCTCGTCCTTCGCGAGTTCGCTGAGCACGGTCTTCAGGCGTTCCTCGAACTCGCCGCGGTACTTGGCACCCGCGAGCAGCGCGGCCATGTCGAGCGACAGCACGCGCTTGCCTTTGAGCGACTCGGGCACTTCACCCGCGACGATGCGCTGCGCGAGTCCTTCGACGATGGCCGTCTTGCCCACGCCGGGTTCGCCGATGAGCACGGGGTTGTTCTTGGTGCGGCGTTGCAGCACCTGGATGGCACGGCGGATTTCCTCGTCGCGGCCGATGACCGGGTCGAGCTTGCCCAGGCGCGCACGCTCGGTGAGGTCGAGGCAGTATTTCTTGAGCGCTTCGCGCTGGCCTTCGGCATCGGCGCTGTTCACGCCCTGGCCGCCTCGCACGGCTTCGATCGCGGCTTCGAGCGACTTGCGCGTCACGCCGTTGCTGCGCGCGAGATTGCCAATCTCGGCCTTGCTATCGGCCAGGGCGAGCAGGAAGAGTTCGCTCGCAATGAACTGGTCATTGCGCTTGATCGATTCCTTCTCGGTCGCCTGCAACAGCTTGCCGAGTTCGGGACCGACCTGGACCTGGTCGTGGCCCTGTACCTGCGGCAGCTTCTTCATCGCCGCCTCGGCAGCGGTCAGCAGGCCGGGCACGTTGGCACCGGCACGCTCCAGCAGCGCGCGCGGCCCGTCGTCCTGGCGCAGCATGGCGACCAGAAGATGGGCGGGCTCGATGTACTGGTTGTCGTTGCCCAAGGCGAGCGACTGGGCGTCGGCGAGGGCTTCCTGGAATTTGGTGGTGAGTTTGTCTTGGCGCATGGCTTGATTCCTGCATTCAAAATAGGGCTGTTCCGGAGCGATATCAAGACCGTTCGGACTTTTTTCCATCAAGCAATCATTTGGAGTCGATAGATGCTCAAGTCAACATGGGGTGGCGCCTCGCGCCTGATGCGCGGTGTTTTCGCCGCCGGCCTGCTGGCCGTCGGGGGATTGGCGCTGGCACAGCCCGCCGGTACGCCGATCCGGCTGCTGGTCGGTTTCCCGGCCGGCGGTGGCACCGACGTCATTGCCCGCACGCTGGCCGAGAAGCTCAAGGACCAGCTGGGCACCCCTGTCGTCGTCGAGAACCGTGCGGGCGCGGGCGGCCAGATCGCCGCGCAGGCACTGAAGGCTTCGCCGGCCGACGGCCACACGCTCTTCCTGTCGCATGACCATTCGATCTCGATCCTTCCGCTGGTGGTGAAGAGCCCCGGCTTCGACCCAGCGCGCGATTTCGTGCCAGTTGCGGGCTTCGCGACCTTCGCCAACGCGCTGGCTGTTTCGGGCGGCACGCCGGCCAAGTCGATCAACGAGTACGTGGCGTGGGTCCGGAACCAGCGCGGCGGCAAGGACACCATCGGCGTGCCGGCGCCCGCTTCGATCCCGGAATTCCTGGTCAAGCTGATCGGCACCAAGTACAAGCTCGACCTCCAGGCCGCGCCCTACCGCGGCAGCGCGCCGATGATGGCCGACATGCTGGGCAACCAGATCAGCGCGGGCATCGGTTCCGTTCCCGACTTCATCGAGAACCAGAAGGCGGGCAAGATCCGCGTCGTCGCGGTCATCGGCGGCAAGCGCCAGGCCGTGCTGCCGCAGGTGCCGACCTTCGCCGAACTCGGTCTGTCGGGGTTGGAGGACCTACCCTACTACGGCATCTTCGCGCCCGTGGGCACGCCGCAGCCGGTGATCGATCGCTTCGGGGAAGCACTGTCGAAGGTGCTGGCGATGCCCGATGTGCGCGAGCGCCTGGTCGCCATGGGCCTGACGGTCGACTTCATGCCGCAGGGGCAATTCGCGGGTCGGGTGCGCAGCTACACGCAGACCTGGGAGCAGATCATCAAGGCTAGCGGCTTCACTCCGCAATAGTTGCTCGCCCCCAGCCTCGCTCACTTCGTGTGCTCGGACACCCCCTACCGGGGGCGCTGCGGGTGGACCGGCGGAGCCGGTTCCACCGCAGCTCACGCATCTGGGCGCGCCTCAGGCGTTGGTGGTGGTGATGCCCCAGCGGGCCAAGGCTGCGTCGTCGTCTACGCGGGCGTCGACCCAGCGGGCCCCGTCGGGGGTCTGTTCCTTTTTCCAGAACGGCGCCTGGGTCTTGAGGTAGTCCATCAGGAATTCGCAGGCCTGGAAGCTCTGGCCGCGGTGGGCCGAGATGACGGCGACCATCATGATCTGGTCCAGCGGTTGGAGCAGCCCGACGCGGTGGATCACGCGGGCGCCGAGCATTTCGAAGCGGCGGTGGGCCTCGTCGATCATGGCCTCGATCGCCTGCTCGGTCATGCCGGGGTAGTGCTCCAGTTCCATGGAGGCGACCGTGCTTCCGTCGTTGTGGTCGCGGACGATGCCGATGAAGCTGCAGACCGCACCCACACGCGCGTCGCCGGCACGCAACGCGGCGACCTCCTTCTGCAAGTCGAAATCTTCCGTCTGAATCGAAACGCGTGCACCGGTCATTCGGGGATTGTGGCACTGCGATAGACTGCGGCGATGCCTCCCAGCGTGCTGCACCACCCCGCTTCCTCTCGCGAAGAGCCTGGCTGCGCGCGCCTGCAAGGCAAAGCCAAAAAACCCAAGCTCGTCTGACCGGAGCTTCGGTTCCGTCGTCGGATGAGCGACGGAACTGCAAGGCTCAGGTCGAAGCTGGTTGTGCGCGCGCATCCGACGGTGGTTGTTCCACCGGTCGATTCCTGAAGGAAATTCGCGTGCAAGACTCTCTTTCTCCGTCCCCCGACTTCTCGGGCCTCTGGATTCCGCTCGTCACACCGTTTCGCGATGGCGCGGTAGACCGTTCCGCGCTTGCGGGGCTGGCTGAGCGACTCGCGCCCACCGGCATCGCGGGTTTCGTGGTGTGCGGTTCGACAGGCGAGGCGGCCTCGCTCGACAGCGACGAGCAACTGGCAGCGCTCGACACCGTTGCCTGGGCCGCGCCAGCGATGCCGCGCATCATGGGCATCTCGGGCTATCACCTCGGCAAGACCCTGGCGTGGACGCGGCGGCTGGGCGATCGAAAGCTGGCCGGGCTGCTCGTGCCTGCGCCGCACTACATCCGGCCTTCGCAGGCAGGCCTGACCGATTGGTTCAGTGCCATTGCGGACGTCAGTGCGGTGCCGGTGGTGGTCTACGACATTCCCTATCGCACCGGCAGTTCCATCGCCCGCGAGACGCTCCTCGCACTCGCCGGCCACCCGCGCATTCGCGCCATCAAGGATTGCGGCGGCGACATGGCCAAGACCCGGGCACTGATCGCGGATGGTCGGCTGCAGGTGCTGGCCGGCGAAGACGCCCAAATGTTCGGCACCGTCGCGGAAGGCGGTGCTGGCGCCATCGCTGCCAGCGCGCATCTCCAGACGGAACGCTTCGTCAGCGTCCTGCGGCTCCTCCGCGAGGGAAGGCTGGAAGATGCCCGTGCACAGTGGCGGCCCCTGCTACCGCTGATTGAAACGCTCTTTGGCGACGCCAATCCCGGCCCATTGAAGGCCGTGCTGGCCAACGAGGGCTGGATGCAGGACGAGTTGCGAGCGCCGATGACGCGCGCGCGGGACGCGCTTCGCGAGCGCCTGCTGCGAATCCAGGCCGAGCTCAGCCGCCCGTGACGGGCGGGAAGAAGGCGACCTCGCTGCCCTCTTGTAGCAAGGCGCCCTCGCCGCTCATCACCCTGTCGAGCGCCATGCGCACGGCCCTGCCGCGGGCCAGCGCGCTGGCGTGCGGCTCGCCGCGCGCGATCAGTTCGTCGCGCAACGCACCGAGGTCGGGTGCGGCGGTTTCGACCGCTTCGCTGCCCTTACCGAGCGCCTCGCGCACCGAGGCGAAATAGCGGACGTTTATCTTCATGCTCAGCCCAAAAGCGAGGCCATCGGAATGAACTGGACCGTATCGCCGGCCTTGAACGGCTGCCCAGCGGGGGTGTCGATCACGCCGTCGCCCCAGACCATGGACGTGAGCACGCCAGAACTTTGATTGGGGAACACATCGAGCCCGCCGGCGGCATTGCGCCGCGCGCGCAGGAACTCCCGTCGGCGATCCGGGCGAGGCCAGTCGAAATCGGCGCGCATCGGAATCGCCCGAGGCGCCAGCTGCGTGACCCCCTGCAGCGCGAGCAGGAACGGACGCACGAGCAGCAGGAAGGTCATGAAGCTCGACACCGGATTCCCCGGCAGGCCGGTGAGATGAGCGTCGCCGATGCGGCCGTACGCAAAGGGCTTTCCCGGCTTCATCGACAGCGACCAGAGGTCGAGCTGGCCCAGGTGCTGCACCGCGGCCTTGATGTGGTCTTCCTCGCCGACCGAGACGCCGCCGGTGGTGATGATCAGATCGTTGCTCAGCGAGGCGGCGCGCAGCGCCTCGATCGTCGCGTCGCGCCGGTCCGGCACGATGCCGAGGTCGTTGACCTCGCAGCCGAAGCGATGCAGCAGCGCGCGCATGAAGAAGCGGTTCGAAGCGAAGATGGAGCCCGGCTTCATTTCGCCGGGTGACACTTCACCGGGCATCACGAGTTCGTCGCCGGTCGACAGCAGCGCGACGCGGGGCCGCTTCGAGACTTGCAGCTGGGCCAGGCCGACGCTTGCGGCGAGCCCGAGCCCCGCGGGCGTGAGGCGTTCGCCCTTCGACAGCACGACATCGCCGGTGGCCACGTCTTCGCCGGCGCGGCGGATCCACTGGCCCGCGGTGGGCGGCATCTCGATGCGGACGCTGCCGAGGCCGCCTTCTTCGGGCAGCGCCGCCGCGTCTTCCTGCATCACGACCGCGTCGGCGCCCTCGGGGATCTGCGCGCCCGTGAAGATGCGAGCGGCCGTGCCCGCGACCAGCGGCGTGCCGACGGTCCCCGCCGGAATACGCTGTGCGACCTTCAGCACGGCGCCCGGCGCCGCACAGTCGGCGATCCGCACCGCGTAGCCGTCCATCGAACTGTTGTCGCGCGGCGGCACGGTGAGGCCCGACACCACGTCCTGGGCCAACACGCGCCCGTCCGCTTCGAAAGTCGACACGCTCTCGGCTCCGACGTCTCGCGTGACAAAGGCCAGCAGGCGCGACAGTGCCTCATCGAGGGCCATCAAGGGCGGACGCGGGGAAGTGCTAGCCATGGTGCTTCACCTTGTAGTCGAAACGATCGGCATTCATCAGCAGCCAGTCGACGATGCCATCGACGTCGTCGAGGTCAAAGACGGGCAGGTCGGTGGTCACGGGAAGTTTGCCCGGATCGTCGGTCGCGACGGCGACGATGAATGCATCGTCGGCATAGCGCGCAGGCCGGGGCGATTCGCCTTCGGCGGACGCACGCCAGACCTCGATCTTGCGCATGTCGATGTGCTTGAAGCCTTCGACCAGCACCCAGTCGACACGCGCATCGAGTTCGGCAACGAGCTGGTGCACGTCGAGTTGCGTAGGCTGCTCGAATTCGCGCATCAGCGCGAGTCGCTTGTCCGACGCGGCCACCACCTCGAAAGCGCCCGCCTCGCGGTGCCGGTAGGTGTCCTTGCCGGGGTGGTCGACATCGAACTTGTGGTGCGCATGCTTGACGACCGACACACGCATCCCATGCCGCTTGAGGGCGGGGATCAGACGCTCGACCAGCGTCGTCTTGCCCGCGCCCGAGAAACCGGCCAAGCCGATGACTTTCATGCGTCGCCTGTCGCGTCAGTCGCAGTGCTGTGCGATGTAGGCCTTGACCGCCTCGGCATCGGCCGGCAGCTTGACGACGCGCTTCGGGAGCGCCTCGATGCCCTCGAAGCGTGCCGGACGCTCCGGCTCGTGGCCCAGCGCTTCGACGATCGTCTCGGCGAACTTGATGGGCAGCGCGGTCTCCAGGACGATCATGGGCTCGCCGGCCACCAGGTGCTCGCGCGCGGCCTTGAGCCCGTCGGCCGTGTGCGTGTCGATCAGCGTTGCGAAGCGCTTGTCGGTGTCGCGAATGGTGGCAAGGCGGTCGGCATGCGTGCTGCGGCTGCTCGCGAAACCGAAGCGGCTCGCGGCCTGTGCAAAGACGGGGTCCACACTCAGGTCGAAGCGGCCGGCGCGGCCGAGTTCAGTCTCGAACAGTCCACGCGCCTTGGCGGCATCGCGGCCGACCAGGTCGAACACGAAGCGCTCGAAATTGCTGGCTTTCGAGATGTCCATCGACGGGCTCGATGTCTCGTGCGTGTCGGCGGCGGAACGCACGCGGTATATGCCGGTGCGGAAGAACTCGTCGAGCACGTCGTTCTCGTTGGTCGCGACCACCAGCTTGCGAACCGGCAGGCCCATCATGCGTGCCACGTGTCCAGCGCAGACATTGCCGAAATTGCCGGACGGAACGGTGAAGCTGACTTGCTTGTCGTTGCTGGCCGTCGCCTGGAAGTAGCCCGCGAAGTAATAGACGACCTGTGCGAGAAGGCGCGCCCAGTTGATCGAGTTGACCGTGCCGATCTTGTACTTGCGCTTGAAGCCCAGGTCGTTGGACACGGCCTTGACGATGTCCTGGCAATCGTCGAACACGCCTGTGATGGCGATGTTGTGGATGTTCGCGTCCTGCAGGCTGAACATCTGCGCCTGCTGGAAGGGGCTCATGCGGCCGTCGGGCGAGGTCATGAAGACCCGCACGCCCTTCTTTCCACGCATCGCGTACTCGGCCGCACTGCCGGTGTCGCCGCTGGTCGCGCCGAGGATGTTGAGTTCTTCGCCGCGGCGGGCCAGTTCGTACTCGAACAGGTTGCCGAGCAACTGCATCGCCATGTCCTTGAACGCCAGCGTGGGGCCGTTGGACAGGGCTTCGAGATAGACGCCGTCTTCCAGTTCGCGCAGCGGAACGATCTCCGGCGTGCCGAACACGTCGGCGGTGTAGGTCTTCGCGCAGATGGCCTTCAGGTCGGCCGGCGGAATGTCGTCGATGTAGAGCGACAGGATCTCGAAGGCGAGTTCGGCGTACGGCAGCGCGCGCCATTTCGACAGCGTGACCGCGTCGAACTTCGGATACTGCTCGGGCAGGTAAAGGCCGCCGTCCGGCGCGAGGCCTTCCAGCAGGATCTCGCAAAAGCGTCGGCGGTCCGGATGGCCGCGCGTGGAGAGGTAGCGCATCAGGACAGCTCTTCCTTGCGGATGCGCACGATCGGCGCCAGCACCGTGGGGAGTGCCTGCAGTTGGGCGAGCGCGTCGTCCAGCGTGCCTTCGCGCGTGTCGTGCGTGAGGATGATCAGGTCGGTCTGCGTCGAGCCCTCGCCGCCCACTTCGTCGGCTTCGCGCTGCAGTACCGCATCGATGCTGATGCCGGCGCTCGCGAGCAGGCCCGTCACCTTCGCGAGCACGCCGGCTTCGTCCGCCACGCGCAGGCGCAGGTAGTAGCTGGTCACCACCTCGGCCATCGGCAGGACCTTCAGGTCGCTCATCGCGTCGGGATGGAAGGCCAGGTGCGGAACGCGGTGCGCCGCGTCGGCCGTGTGCAGGCGGGCGATGTCGACCAGGTCGGCGATCACCGCGCTGGCCGTTGGCTCACTGCCGGCGCCCTTGCCGTAGTAGAGCGTGGTGCCGACGGCATCGCCGTTGACCACGACGGCATTCATCGCGCCTTCGACGTTCGCGAGCAGGCGCTTGGAAGGCACCAGCGCGGGATGCACGCGCAGCTCGATGCCTTGGGGCTTGCGCTTGGTCACGCCCAGCAGCTTGATGCGGTAGCCCAGTTGCTCGGCGTACTTGATGTCCTGCGCCGCGAGCTTGGTAATGCCCTCGATGTGCGCCTTGTCGAACTGCACCGGGATGCCGAAGGCGATCGCGCTCATCAGCGTGACCTTGTGCGCGGCGTCGACGCCTTCGATGTCGAAGGTCGGATCGGCCTCGGCGTAGCCCAGGCGCTGCGCTTCCTTCAGCACGGTGCCGAAGTCCAGGCCCTTGTCCCGCATCTCCGACAGGATGAAGTTGGTGGTGCCGTTGATGATGCCGGCGATCCACTGGATGCTGTTGGCCGTGAGTCCTTCCCGCAGCGCCTTGATGATCGGAATGCCGCCCGCGACCGCCGCCTCAAAGGCCACCATCACGCCCTTCGCATGCGCGGCCGCGAAGATCTCCGTGCCATGCACGGCGAGCAGCGCCTTGTTGGCGGTGACGACGTGCTTGCCGGCCGCAATCGCCTCGAGCACCAATTGCTTCGCGATGCTGTAGCCGCCGATGAGCTCGACCACGATGTCGATGTCGGGATTGGCGATCACGGCGCGCGCGTCGTTGACCACCTGTACGCCCTCGCCGACGACTTCCTTCGCGCGCGCCGTGTCGAGGTCGGCGACCATCGTGATTTCGATGCCGCGACCTGCGCGCCGCTTGATTTCTTCCTGGTTGCGCTGCAGCACCTTGAAGGTGCCGCTACCGACCGTGCCGATGCCGAGCAGGCCAACTTGGATGGGTTTCATTCGATTCTCGATTCTTCTCTGGGGCAATGGGAGCGGGATGCCGCGCGGGTCTCAGCCGACACGGTTTCGGTAGCGTTCGAGGAAGCTCGCGATGCGGGCGACGGCCTCGCGCAGGTCTTCCTCGTGGGGAAGGAACACGATGCGGAAGTGGTCCGGCGTCGACCAGTTGAAGCCGGTGCCCTGGACCAGCATCACCTTGGTTTCCTTCAACAATTCAAGGAAGAACTGCCGGTCGTCATCGATCGGATAGACCTTGGGATCGAGCTTCGGAAACATGTACAGCGCCGCACTCGGCTTGACGCAGCTCACGCCAGGGATCGCGGTGATGAGTTCGTACGCCAGGTCGCGCTGCCTGCGCAGACGGCCGCCCGGGCCCACGAGGTCGTTGATGCTCTGGTAGCCGCCCAGCGCCGTCTGGATGGCCCACTGCCCCGGGACATTCGCGCAAAGGCGCATGTTCGAGAGCATGTTCAGGCCCTCGATGTAGTCGCGCGCCATCTTCTTGTCCCCGGAGACCACGAGCCAGCCCGCGCGGTAGCCGCACGAGCGGTAACTCTTCGACAGGGAATTGAAGGTGAGCGTGAGCACGTCCTTCGAAAGGCTGGCGATGGCGGTGTGCTTCACGCCGTCGTACAGAACCTTGTCGTAGACCTCGTCGGCGAAGATCACCAGCCCGTGCTCGCGCGCGATTGCGACGATGCCCTTGAGCAGATCGTCGGAATAAAGCGCACCCGTCGGGTTGTTGGGGTTGATGACGACGATGCCCTTGGTGCGGGGCGTGATCTTGGCGCGGATGTCGTCGAGGTTCGGCATCCAGCCGTTGTCTTCGTCGCAGACGTAGTGCACCGGCTTGCCGCCCGAAAGGCTCGCCACCGCCGTCCAGAGGGGATAGTCGGGTGCCGGCAGCAGCAGTTCGTCGCCGTCGTTGAGCAAGGCGTTGGTCGCCATCGCGATCAGTTCGCTGGCGCCGTTGCCGAGGTAGATGTCGTCGAGCGTGACGCCCGCGATGCCCTGCTTCTGCGTTTCGTGCATCACGGCCTTGCGCGCCGCGAAGATGCCTTTGCTGTCCGAATAGCCCGCCGATGCCGGCAGGTTGCGGATCATGTCCTGCTGGACCTCCTCCGGTGCATCGAAGCCGAACAGCGCGAGGTTGCCGATGTTGAGCTTGATGATCTTCTGGCCCTCTTCCTCCATCTGCTTCGCGGCGTCCATGATCGGGCCGCGGATGTCGTAGAGCACGTTGGCCAGCTTGGCCGATTTCTTGAGCGGTTTCAAAGTCCCTCCAAGGGGGTCTGCGCAGGGGAAAACCTATAATTTGACCACAGTTCCCACCCCCTCCAGATGAAGCTCCAGCCCGACAAATCCGACGTCCAGACACTCACGGCACACGGCCCCGGCTGGGTCGCCATCAACAATGAACGGGTCGAGTCCAGCGTGGTCGTCGGCTCTCGCGGCGAGCGATTCGACTGGAACTGCAGTCGCTTCGACGAGATCGGCGCAGAGCACTTCGCGCAGCTCACGTCCCTGGGCGCCGAATTGATCATCTTCGGCAGCGGGACACGGATTCGCTTTCCTCAAGCCGCCTGGCTGCAGCCTCTCATGGCAAAGCGCACAGGCGTGGAGACCATGGACACGCCCGCGGCCTGCCGCACCTACAACATCCTGGCGAGCGAAGGCCGTCACGTGGTCGCGGCGCTGCTCGTCGAGAGGCAGGACGCTGGGCAGTGAGGGTCATTTCGGGGTAAAATCGCGGGTTGCAAACCGGCGTCCCGCCCTCAGTTAGCAACGACCAATCCTTCATGACCCGATCGGATCGGGCATGGAATCAAACGGAGAAAACAAGTTTCATGGCGATCGTTGTCAACAAACCCATTCCCGAATTCGACGCCAATGCCACCGGCGGCCTGAAGGTCTCGAACACCTCGCATCTCGGCCACGTGCTAGTCATGTACTTCTACCCCAAGGACAACACGCCAGGCTGCACCACCGAAGCGATGCAATTCCGCGATCGCTACAAGGACTTCGAGAAGGCTGGCGCCACCGTTTTCGGCGTGTCCCGCGACAACATGAAGTCGCATGACGAATTCAAGGCGAAGCTCGAGCTTCCCTTCGAATTGATCGCCGACACCGAGGAAAAGATGTGCCACATGTTCGGCGTCGTCAAGAACAAGATCATGTACGGCAAGAAGGTCAAGGGCATCGAGCGCAGCACCTTCCTGATTGGCGCTGACGGCGTACTGAAGGCCGAATGGCGCGGCCTCAAGGTCCCCGGCCATGTCGACGACGTGCTCAAGGCAGTGAAAGCGCTCAAGAAAGCCGCTTGAACTGTGAAGTGTGTGAGGTTTTGCGCAATCGCGTTGGTGCGGCGCAACGAACGCCGGATGCGTCACACACGATGTGCATAATGGCCCAATGCCGTTGAGCTCCACGACCGCATCCACCGAACAAAGCCGCCCTGGTCTTCAGGCGGCTTTTTCGCTTTCTGGCCTCTTCTTTTTTGCGAGCGAACTGCCCCATGCCCTTGCCTCCCGCCCCCACGAAACGCGCCGCATTGCTTTCGCCGGACGCGCACGACGCGCCCGCCCGTTCTTCGCACGGAAGAAACGGCCGACGCTCGTCTGATCGCAGAACCGAAGACGCCGGGTCGAACGGGCCCCGTCCGCTTGAATTGTTCGACCGCCATGCCTCGGAAGCCGGCGGCGCTGTCGAAGCCCCGGCAGTCCCCAGGGCGAAGTCGCCGGCGCCCGCAATGCCGGAAGCACCGCAGCCCAACCATCGCGAGTCGCGGGTGAGCGCGCCGGTCGCAGCACCTCAGAGCCAGCCGCGCACCAAACGCAGCAAATCCAACGGCCCGGCCAAGCTGTTCGTGCTGGACACGAACGTGCTGCTGCACGATCCCATGTGCCTGTTCCGCTTCGAGGAACACGACATCTTCCTGCCGATGATCGTGCTGGAAGAACTCGATGGCCACAAGAAAGGCACGACGGAAGTCGCCCGCAACGGTCGCCAGACCAGCCGCACGCTCGACGCGCTCGCCGCGGCGCAGGGTGCGGACATTGCCAAGGGCCTGAAGCTAGACACCACGGGCCACCGCGAAGCCGGTGGCAAGCTGTTCTTCCAGACCGCGCCACTCGACTACACGCTGCCCACCAGCCTCCCGCAAGGCAAGGCCGACAACCAGATCCTGGGCGTGGTGCAGGCCCTGCGCGACCTGTACGCCACGGATGCGCCAGGGCGCCCGAAGCAGGAGGTGGTGCTGGTGTCGAAAGACATCAACATGCGCGTCAAGGCGCGTGCGCTGGGCCTCGCTGCCGATGACTACCAGAACGACAAGACGCTCGAGGACGGCGACCTCCTCTATTCCGGCTCGCTCGCCCTGCCGGCGGATTTTTGGACGCGCCAGAGCAAGACGGTCGAGAGCTGGCAGAGCGGCAGCAGCACCTTCTACCGGATCAGCGGCCCGATCGTTCCCAACCTGTACATCAACCAGTTCGTCTACTTCGAGGCGCCAGGCGAGCCGAGCATGTACGCGCGTGTGACCGAAATTCGCGACAAGACGGCCGTCCTCAAGACATTGAAGGACTACGGTTCGATCAAGAACGCCGTCTGGGGCGTGAACACGCGCAATCGCGAACAGAACTTCGCGATGAACCTGCTCATGGACCCGGACGTCGACTTCGTCACGCTGACCGGCACGGCAGGCACCGGCAAGACCTTGATGGCGCTGGCGTCCGGCCTGACGCAGGTGCTCGACGACCGCCGCTACACGGAGATCATCATGACGCGTGCCACGGTCAGTGTCGGCGAGGACATCGGTTTCCTGCCCGGCACCGAGGAGGAAAAGATGGGCCCCTGGATGGGCGCGCTCGACGACAACCTCGAATTCCTGGCCAAGGGCGACAGCGGCGGCGCAGGCGAATGGGGGCGTGCGGCAACCAATGAACTGATCCGCAGCAAGATCAAGATCAAGAGCATGAATTTCATGCGCGGACGCACCTTCCTGAACAAGTACGTGATCATCGACGAGGCACAGAACCTGACGCCCAAGCAGATGAAGACGCTGGTCACGCGCGCGGGCCCGGGCACAAAGATCATCTGCATGGGCAACCTGGCGCAGATCGATACGCCCTATCTCACCGAGGGATCGTCCGGCCTGACCTTCGCGGTGGACAAGTTCAAGGGTTGGCCGCACAGCGGTCACATCACACTGGCCCGCGGCGAGCGCTCGCGACTGGCGGACTTCGCCAGCGATGTGTTGTAGCCATGCCCCCAGGCTTGCTCACTTCGTGTAGCCGCCCACCCCCTTGCAGGGGGCGCCGCGAGCGGCCCGGCCTAGCCGGTTCCGCGACAGCTCCCGAAGGGGTGTGAGTGCACGCCAACAATTGATTCCAAGTTGCCGCGCAGGCTGCTGACAGGAGGTTGTCAGTAGCCCTCGCGCAGCATGGCGGGCATGAACCGCAGAAATTGGATCGCCGTCGCCAGCGCCGAACACGCCCGCCGTGGACGTGACAACCCGGAGGGCGGCTTCATGCAGGTCGGCCACGGCAAGCTCGCCCCCCTTAAGCGAATCGCTGCAGGCGACCGCATTGCGTACTACGCACCCGCCGCTACGCTGGGCGGCATCGACAAGCTGCAAAGCTTCGTGTCGATCGGCGTCGTGCACGGTGACGAACCCTATGAGGCGGACATGGGCAACGGCTTCGTCCCGTGGCGGCGCGACGTGCATTACGCGCTCGCGACCGAGACGCCCATCCTTCCCCTGATCGAGCAGTTCGACTTCGTCGAAGACCCGAAGCGCTGGGGCTACAAGTTCCGCTTCGGGTTGTTCGAGGTCAATGAGCATGACATTCGCCTGATCGCCGACGCGATGAAGGCTGCTTCCCGGGCGCTCGCCCTCTGATTTCACATGGAGCGGAACATGGAACCACAACTTCAGCGTCTTGATTCCTTCAACGTGGCGGGGGTCACCGCGCGAACGACCAATCGCGACGAGAGCGATCCACAGGCCGCCCAGATCGGCACTCTGTGGACTCGGTTCTTCGACGAGCGCATCTACGAAAAGACGCCGCATCGCGTCAACGACATGCGGCTCTTCGGCGTCTATTCGGCCTATGAAGCCGACGCGCACGGCGCATTCGACATCACGACCGGCGTTGCGGTTTCGGATGGACCGTCGGCGGTTCGGATCGAAGGCGAAATGCCGCAGATGGTGTTGTCCGTGTGGAACGCGATCTGGCAATATTTCGACGAGCACCCTGAAATCAAGCGCCGCTACCGGAGCGATTTCGAGGCCTACAGCGGCCCGGAACAGGTCGCCATCCACATAGGCGTTGAATTGGACTGACATGCCTCCGCCCACTGCGAGGAACGGCAAGAGCTGGCGGGAAAGGCTCGCCGGCTTTCCGAACCTGCCGCAGGTCAAGCCGATTCCGGAGCGCATGCAACGGCGCCAGGGACCGGGGACGATCGTGACGCCCTCCCCCCGCGAGGTGGACGATGCGATGAAGCGGGTGCCCGAAGGACGTCTTGTCACCGTTTTCGGCATCGGGCAGCAGTTGGCCAGCGAGCACGGAGCCACCATCGGCTGCACGGTGACGACCGCCATCTTCGCGAGCATTGCCGCGCAGGCGGCGGACGAAGAACGTCGGGCCGGGCTTCAGGACATCACGCCTTATTGGCGCACCTTGAAGGCCAACGGCGAACTCAATCTGAAGTACCCGGGCGGGCTCGATGAACTCATGCGGCGTCTTGAATCCGAGGGCCACACGGTGGTACAGCGCGGAAGGCGATTTTTTGTCAAGGATTTCGAGAAAAAGCTCGTTGGGCGCTAATCTCGCGCCATGCGCCGCGCAGATCGCCTGTTCCAGATCGTCCAATTCATTCGGGGAAGGCGGCTCACGACCGCGACCTTTCTGGCCGAGCGTCTGGAGGTGTCGGAGCGAACCGTGTACCGCGACGTGGCGGACCTGCAGCGCCAAGGCGTGCCGATCGAGGGCGAAGCTGGCGTCGGCTACCGCATCGGCGCGGGCTTCGACGTGCCGCCTCTGATGTTCACTCGGGACGAAGCGGCTGCTCTGGTTGCGTCCGCGCGGCTTGCGCAAAGCTGGGTCGACCCAGCGATGGCTCGGGACATCGAATCCGCGCTTTGCAAGATCCTGTCGGTATTGACGCCGGCAGCGCGAATTTCCGCCGAGAGCCTGGCGCTCTACGCGCCGGCCTATGTGCTCGACGAAGGAACGCGCACCCGTCTTCAAATCTTGCGGGAGGCAGTGCAATCGCGCCAGAAATTGCGCATGGACTACCGCGACGTCGTGGGTGCTGCCAGCCAGCGGATCGTGCGGCCGCTTGGCTGCTTCTATTGGGGCAAGGTCTGGACTTTTTCCGCCTGGTGCGAATTGCGCCAGGACTTCCGCGGCTTCAGGATCGACCGCATCGATCAGGTCGAAGTCCTGCCGGATCGCTTTCTCGACGAACCCGGCAAGACGCTGGCGGATCTGCTGCGGCGCCTGCAGGCGGATTCGCGGAGATACGACGCGCAGAAGTCGTAGCGGTCGGCGTACCAGCTACCAGCGATCCGATGACGCGGATCAGAAATCGGCGCCGCCCCCGGCAAGATTCTCGAACTTGGTGAGCGGCTTGAGGAAAGCCAGCTTGACCGTGCCCGTCGGTCCATTGCGATGCTTGCTGATGATCACTTCTGCAACGCCCGGCTCCTTGCTGTTCTTGTCGTAGTAGTCATCGCGATAGATGAACATGATGATGTCGGCATCCTGTTCGATGGCGCCGGATTCGCGCAGGTCGCTCATCATGGGGCGCTTGTCCGTGCGGCTTTCGACGCCACGGCTGAGCTGCGACAGCGCGATCACGGGGCACTTGAGCTCCTTGGCAAGCATTTTCAAACCGCGCGAGATTTCGCCCACCGCCGTGGCGCGGTTCTCGTCGTTCATGCTGCTCGACACGCTCATCAGTTGGAGATAGTCGACGACGATCAGTCCGAGCTTTCCGTACTGGCGCGCCAGGCGACGCGCATTCGCGCGAAGTTCGCTGGTCGTGAGGCCCGGTGTTTCGTCGATGTGCAAGGACACGTTGCGCAGCTTCTCGATGGCTTCGGTGAGACGAGGCCACTCTTCGTCGGTGAGCTTGCCGGTGCGCAAATGCCCCTGGTCGATCCGGCCGATCGAGCCGACGATACGCACCGCAAGCTGCGACGCGCCCATTTCCATCGAGAAGACGGCAACCGGCAAGCCCTCGTTGAGCGCGACGTGCTCGGCAATATTGATCGCCAGGGAAGTCTTTCCCATGGACGGACGCGCGGCCAGCACGATCATGTCGCCCGGTTGCAGGCCCGAAGTCATCTTGTCGAATTCGTAGAACCCGGTGCGCACTCCCGTGATGTCGTTGGGGTTCTCCGCCATCTCGGTCACGCGGTCCAGCAGTTCGACCACCAGGGAGTCCATGCCCTGGAAGCCCTGCTTCATGCGGGTGCCCTCTTCGCCGATGTTGAAGATCTTCTGCTCGGCCTCGTCCAGGATCTTGTCGACCGCCTTGCCCTGCGTATTGAAGGCATTGGTCGCGATCTCGTCGCTTGCGCTGACCAGCTTGCGAAGGATCGAGCGCTCACGAACGATTTCGGCGTAGCGGCGAATGTTGCTGGCGCTCGGCACGTATTGAGCCAGCGAGTTCAGGTACGCGAGCCCCCCGATCTCCTCGGATTTGCCGAGATTCTGAAGCTGCTCGTAGACCGTGATCACGTCGGCGGGTTTGCTGGCATTGATCAGCGTGCCGATGGCTGCGTAGATCAGCTTGTGCTCATGGCGATAGAAGTCGCTATCCACCACGACGTCGCCCATGCGGTCCCAGGCGCCGTTGTCGAGCAGCAGGCCGCCGAGCACGCTCGATTCGGCTTCGATCGAATGCGGTGGGATGCGCAGTTGCGCGATCTGGCGGTCGGCCGACGGGTCGTTATCGGCGTAGGAAAAAACGGCGGACATGAAACTCCTTGCAGCCTTGCATGCTAAGCCGCGCGACGCGACGCGTCACGTGGACAAGGCTGTGAATAATCGGTGATCTTCCGGTGCACCACGCGGGACAACATGGCCGGCCGAAAAAACAAAAGCCGCCCGAAGGCGGCTTTTGGGGACGCGCACGAAGCGCGCTCGACGATCAGGCGCTTTCGCCGTACACCGTCACGGTGATGTCGACCACCACATCGGTGTGCAAGGCAACGCTCACGGTGCTGTCGCCGACGGTCTTGATCGGACCGTTGGGCATGCGCACCTGCGACTTCGCAACCTTGTAGCCTTGCTTGTTTAGTTCCTCGGCGATGTCGTGATTGGTCACCGAGCCGAACAGACGGCCGTCGACGCCAGCCTTTTGCGTCAGTTTGACGGTCGTGCCGCCGAGCTTTTCACCCTGGGCTTGCGATTCAGCCAGCTTGGCGGCCGCAGCCTTTTCGAGTTCGACGCGCTTGGCTTCGAATTCGGCCTTGTTGGCTTCGGTGGCGCGGCGTGCGCGACCCGACGGGATCAGGAAATTGCGTGCGTAGCCGTCTTTGACCTTGACGATCTCGCCGAGCACGCCGAGGTTGACGACCTTGTCCAGAAGAATGACTTGCATGGTGTCTTGCTCCTTAGACGCGGTGTTGGTCGCTGTACGGCACCATCGCGAGGAAGCGTGCACGCTTGATCGCGGTGTTGAGTTGGCGCTGGTAAATCGCGCGCGTGCCGGTCAGGCGTGCAGGGATGATCTTGCCGTTTTCGCTGATGAAATCGCGCAGGGTGTCGATGTCCTTGTAGTCGATTTCCTCGACGCCAGCGACAGTGAAACGGCAGAAGCGCTTGCGCTTGAACAGCAGCGACTGGGTGTTGCGCTTCGGGCGCTTGTCTTTGTTGAATTTCTTGAACGTGGCCATGGTTGGACCTCTTGTCGAAAATTAATCTTGCTGAAAATCCTGGATGTGCAGAACCGGATGCTTTCCGTTGCCCGGTGTGGCCAGGAATCCCTGAAATCGCCAGAGACTTCCCAATGCCTGCCTTGCGAGTCGCTCGGCGACTGCGCCGAACGCGACGGCCTTGAGGGCCGCCTTGATCTGCCTGACCTGCCCTGCATCGGAGACTGTCGACTCGTGTTCAAGTCTCAGGTCGATGGCGGGCAATCCGGCAGGTGTGAAACGCAAGGATCCGAGTTCGGCGACGCAGGCAGTCAGCACGAGCTGATTGACTGCGACAGCACTCACACCATCAGTTGTTGTTGGCAGCGTATTCGGCCTGCTGGGCCTTGCGGGCCTCTTCGCGTTCGACCGTCTTCATCATCGACGAAGGACCGGTGTCGGCCTTCTTCTTGACCACGGTGAGGTGGCGCAGAACGGCGTCATTGAACTTGAACGCATGCTCGAGCTCGGCCATCACAGCTTGTTCAGCTTCGATGTTCACGCACAGGTAATGCGCCTTGTTGAGCTTGTTGATCTGGTAAGCCAGCTGACGGCGGCCCCAGTCTTCAACGCGGTGCACCTTGCCGCCGCCGGCCGTGATGAGGCCTTTGTAACGCTCCAGCATGGCCGGAACTTGCTCGCTCTGATCCGGATGGATCAGCAAAATGATTTCGTAGTGACGCATGGCACTCCTTGTGGATCTTCCGAGGAAGGGATTAAGCCACCCGCAGCGTCGGTCGCGGTGTGGCAAGGCAAAGCCGCAAATTATAGCAGTTGACATGCGCCTGCCGGCGCCTGCACAAGCTATCCGAGCAGCGCGCGCTCCAGTGGGACC
This sequence comes from Variovorax glacialis, assembly GCF_051216375.1. Lineage (NCBI taxonomy): Bacteria > Pseudomonadati > Pseudomonadota > Betaproteobacteria > Burkholderiales > Comamonadaceae > Variovorax > Variovorax glacialis. The sequence goes on from NZ_JBPJZT010000002.1 coordinate 262,566, forward strand.
ACTTTCTCCGGGCCGACCGCGGCCCGAATCTTGGGAAGAAGCTCGAACAACTCCTCGAAATTCGAGGTTCCTTCGACCGACAGGTTGAGCCTGAATCCCCGAAGCCCAAGGCTGCCGGTCAGCTGCGTCGCAATCGGGTATGCATCCTTGTAGCGTTGCTGGCTCGAACGCTCGGACGTGGCCGACTGAGCCACGGGCTGGGCAGAGGCTGGGGCCACCGTCGGGGCGCGCGGCGACGGCTCAAGGACGGCCTGCATCGCCAACGCCGCCCCATTGGCCAAACCTTTCGATTCGCCCGGCTGCCCGAGCAGTCCGAGTTCGACCATCTGATCGATGTCCTCGCGGGCGATGCCCATCCCGGCCTCGAGCACGTCGGTCACCGAACGTTTGCCGTCGAAAAGTATGAACGCGGAGCGTTGGCGCGGCGTCAGCCGAAGAGATCGGTCCTTGAGCACCTGGTGCCCGGCTTCTGTCTTGACAAGAATCATGCGTTCCTCGGCGCGGAAGTCCTGAGGGCCTTGGAGGTCGCCGTGCGACTCAAGTGCGCGCTCTCGGAGGTGCGCCTCCCTGTATCAGCGAGTTTGACACCAAAGATTCATTTGGTTGCAAATACACCAACCTGACATGGGGATTACGGCACACTCCGTGATCAAAGTCGTTGCGCGGCGGTGACACACCCGCCGCGTCATTGCCTCAGCGCTTCGCGAGTTGCTGCCAGGTGTCGATCACGCTGTCCGGATTGAGCGAGATCGACTCGATGCCCTGCTCGGCAAGCCAGAGCGCAAAGTCCGGATGGTCGCTGGGCCCTTGCCCGCAGATCCCGACGTACTTGCCCTGCGTCTTGCACGCCTTGATCACGCGTGCCAGAAGCGCCTTGACGGCCGGATCGCGCTCGTCGAAGTCCGCGGCAAGCAGTTCCAGGCCGGAGTCCCGGTCCAGGCCCAGCGTGAGCTGGGTCAGGTCATTCGACCCGATCGAAAAGCCGTCGAAGTACTGCAGGAACTCCTCCGGAAGGATGGCGTTGCTCGGCACCTCGCACATCATGATGAGCTTCAGTTCGTTCTCGCCGCGCTTCAGGCCATGTTCGCCGAGCAGGGTCGTCACCCGGTGCGCCTGGCCGAGGGTGCGGACAAAGGGAACCATGATCTGCACATTGGTGAGGCCCATTTCGTTGCGCACGCGCTTGAGCGCTTCGCACTCCATGGCGAAGGCCTCGCCGAAATCCTCGCTCAAGTAGCGGGCTGCGCCCCGGAAACCGAGCATCGGGTTTTCTTCCTCGGGCTCGTAGCGGCTGCCGCCGATCAGCTTGCGGTACTCGTTCGACTTGAAGTCGGACAGGCGCACGATCACCGGTTTGGGCCAGAACGCGGCACCGATGGTCGCAATGCCTTCGGCCACCTTGTCGACGTAGAAAGCCCGCGGTGATGCGTGACCGCGGGCAACCGACTCCACCGCCTTCTTGAGATCCGCGTCGACATTGGGATAGTCGAGAATCGCCTTGGGGTGGACGCCGATGTTGTTGTTGATGATGAACTCCAGCCGCGCGAGACCGACACCGTGGTTCGGCAGTTGTGCGAAATCGAATGCAAGTTGCGGATTGCCCACGTTCATCATGATCTTGAGGTCGATCTCCGGCATCTCGCCGCGCTGGACTTCAGTCACTTCGGTCTCGAGCAGGCCGTCGTAGATGAAGCCCGTGTCGCCTTCCGCGCAGCTGACCGTCACCAGGGTGCCGTCCTTCAGCAGGTCCGTGGCATCTCCGCAGCCGACGACGGCCGGAATGCCGAGTTCGCGCGCGATGATCGCGGCGTGGCAGGTGCGTCCGCCGCGATTTGTCACGATGGCAGCCGCGCGCTTCATCACGGGCTCCCAGTTCGGGTCGGTCATGTCCGTAACGAGCACATCGCCGGCCTGCACCTTGTCCATCTCGCTGATGTTGTGCACGAGGCGCACGGGCCCGGTCCCGATCTTCTGCCCGATCGCCCGGCCTTCGGCCAGTACGGCGCCCCTTCCGAGCAGCTTGTAGCGCTGTTCGGCCTTGCCTTGTTGCTGGCTTTTCACCGTTTCAGGCCGCGCCTGCAGGATGTAGAGCTGCCCGTCGGTGCCGTCCTTGCCCCATTCGATGTCCATGGGGCGGCCGTAGTGCTCCTCGATCACGAGCGCGTACCTCGCAAGCTGTTCGACATCGGCGTCACTCAGCGAGTAGCGGTTGCGCTGCTCGGTCGGAACGTCGGTCGTCTTGACGAGCTTGCCCGTGGCGGCCTTCTCCTGGGCCGTTGCAAACTCCATCTGGATCAGCTTGGAACCGAGGTTGCGGCGAATGACCGACCGGTTGCCAGCACGCAGCATGGGCTTGTGCACGTAGAACTCGTCGGGATTCACGGCGCCCTGCACCACCGTTTCGCCCAGGCCGTAGCTCGATGTGATGAAGACGACGTCCTCGAAACCGGACTCGGTGTCGATGGTGAACATGACGCCAGCCGCGCCCAGGTCGCTGCGCACCATGCGCTGGACGCCCGCCGAAAGGGCCACGACATCGTGCGCGAAGCCCTTGTGGACCCGGTAGCTGATGGCGCGATCGTTGTAGAGCGAGGCGAAGACTTCCTTCATCTTGTGCAGCACGTCGTCGATGCCGACCACGTTCAGGAAGGTTTCCTGCTGGCCCGCGAACGACGCATCGGGCAGGTCTTCGGCGGTCGCCGAGGAACGAACCGCGAAGCTCGCCTGCGGGTTCCCGGCGGACAGCGTGGCAAAGGCATCATGGATCGCCTTTTGCAGGTCCTCCGGAAAGGGCTGCGCTTCGACCATCGCGCGGATCTCGGCGCCGGCGGCGGCCAGGGCCCGAACGTCCTCGGTATCGAGCTTGGCCAGCTTGGCGCTGATCTTGTCGGCCAATCCGTCGTGTGCGAGGAACTGCCGGAACGCGTGGGCCGTGGTCGCGAAGCCGGTAGGCACTCGCACGCCCTGGGGGAGTTGGGAAATCATCTCGCCGAGGCTGGCGTTCTTGCCGCCGACCGACTCGACGTCGGTCATCCTCAGGTTTTCAAACGGTACGACCAGGGCGGTCGCTGCGAAGAGTGCAGACATGGGAAAGCTCCAGAAGTTGAAACTGACGCTTCATGCAGGCGACGCAACGCGATCGTTCTTCTTGGTCTGGGCGCTGGCGGGAGATGCATGGAAAAAATTCGGACGGAAATGGCGGGTCGCATTCCCGATAATGGGCCGGATTGTAGGCGCGCCCCGGTTGGACGCGCCGCAGGACAAGGCCGCCAGATCATGCATACGCGCACTGTTTTCTTCGTATCCGACGGAACCGGCATCACCGCCGAAACCTTCGGCAACGCCGTCCTCGCCCAGTTCGAAATGAAGCCGCGCCACGTACGGCTGCCCTTCACCGACACGGTCGACAAGGCCCATCAGGCGGTGCGACGGATCAACCACACGGCGGAAATCGAGGGACTGCGACCCATCGTCTTCACGACCCTGGCCAACATGGAAGTCCTGGAAGTGATCGAGACCGGCTGCAAAGGGATGTTGCTTGACATGTTCGGCACTTTCGTCCGGCCGTTGGAAATCGAACTGGCCATGAAGTCCAACCATCGCATCGGCCGCTTCAGCGACGTGAGCAAGAGCAAGGAGTACAACGCCCGGATCCAGGCCATCGACTTCAGCCTGGCGCACGACGACGGCCAGAGCAACCGCGACCTCGACGGCGCGGACGTGATCCTTATCGGCGTGAGCCGCAGCGGGAAGACGCCGACCTCGCTCTACCTGGCCATGCAACACGGATTGAAGGCAGCGAACTATCCGCTGATTCCCGAGGATTTCGACCGTCGCCAGCTTCCACCGGCGCTGATGCCGCATCGGAAAAAGATCTTCGGCCTGACGATCCAGCCGGAACGCCTGAGCGAAATCCGCAACGAGCGCCGGCCGAATTCGCGCTACGCGAGCATCGAGAATTGCCGGCACGAGGTGAGTGAAGCGGAGGCGATGATGCGCCGAGCCGGCATCCGCTGGCTCTCGACAACGACCAAGTCTATCGAGGAGATCGCGACGACGATCCTGCAGGAGTTGCGTCCCGAACGCCTGACGTATTGAGCTCGCCCCCCGGGCTGCGCGCACTTCGTGTCGCTTCGCCTACCCCCTGCCGGGGGCAACACCGGCGGACCGGCGGAGCCGGATCCGCGGTGTTTCACGAGCAGGCCTGGCTGCGCCGGCCCTTGCTTTTATGCGAAGAGGTACTGGGTTGTGCCGTCGGCTGCTTTGACTTGCTGGCAGGGCATGGACCAGATGTGCTCGATCAGGGGGGGTTGCAGCACTTTCTCCACGGCGCCCTGGTGGAGGGTGCCGGCGCCCAGGACCACCACGTCATCGGCGTATCGACGCGCCAGGTTGAGATCGTGGAGGACCGCGACTACCCCGACGCCCTGCCCGGCCCAGCTGCGCAGCAAGCGCATGGCAGCGTGCTGGTGGGCCAGGTCGAGTGCGGCGGTTGGCTCGTCGAGCAAAAGCCAGCGGGGGCTGCCGTCGGGGCGCGGTTCCCACAATTGGGCCAGCGCGCGCGCCATTTGCACGCGCGACTTTTCGCCACCCGACAGGGTGTTGAGCACGCGCTTCGCGAGCGCCGTCACATCGGTCGACGCCATGGCGGCTTCGATGATTGCGTCTTCGTTGCAGCTTGGCATCCGCCGATGAGGGAACCTGCCGAGCGCGACGATCTCCTCGGCGCTGAAATCGAAGGCGACTGCACTTTCCTGGGGCATCAGGGCGCGGCGCAGGGCCAGCGCCTCGGTGCGGTGCGCTGACAACGGCAGGCCCTCGAGCAGCACACGGCCGCGGTCCGGCCGGCGCTGACCACCCAGCACGGACAACAGCGTGGATTTGCCGGCGCCGTTAGGACCCAGGATGGCGGTCAACCGGCCCGGGTGCAGCGTGATGTGGGCGTCCGAGAACAAGGTCCTGCCGCCGAGACGCACCTCGGCATCGGTGCATACGAGCGTCACAGGCGCCTCCGGAAATGTCGCAGCATCAGGAGGAACATCGGAACGCCGATGAAGGCCGTCAGCACGCCCAACGGCAGTTCCGTCGGCGCCATGACGGTGCGCGCCACCGTGTCTGCGGCCAGCACCAGCACGGCACCGAGCAGCGCGGAGCCCGGCAGAACCACGCGGTGGTCAGGGCCGGCGACCAGTCGCACCCAGTGCGGCGCGATCAGGCCGACGAAGCCGATGATCCCGGTGGTCGCCGTGACGGCGCCCACCGCGCAAGCGGTCACGAGGATGGCGCGCCGCTTGACCCGCTCGACGTCGACTCCCAGGAGCACGGCTTGCGCTTCGCCGAGTGCGATCGCATTCAGCGCCGCGGCCAGGGTCAGCCCCACGCACAGCGCCACGCAGACGACTGCGCCGACCAGCAGCACCGCGCTCCAGCGCGCGCCGCCCAGGCTGCCCAGGAGCCAGAACTGCAGGCTGCGCAACTGCTCGTCGGTGGCCATCACGCTCAGGAAGCCCAGTCCCGCCCCCGCCAGCGCATTGATCGCGATGCCGGCGAGCAACATCAACGCCATGCGCGTGCTGCCTTCGCTGCGAGACAGGCCATAGATCAGCAGCGTCACCAGGAAGCCGCCGCCGAAAGCCATGCTGACCAGCGTCCAACTGCCCAGTGTGCGCGGCAGTGCTGGCATGAGCCAGGCGCCCAGCACGATCGTCACACCCGCTGCCAATGCGGCGCCACTGCTGATGCCGATTAAGCCCGGGTCGGCCAGCGGATTGCGAAACAGCCCCTGCATGAGCGCCCCGGCCATGCCGAGCCCGGCGCCAGCGGCTACGCCAAGCACGAGCCGCGGCAGACGAATGTTGACAAACACCAGGTACTCGGGCGATGGATCCACCCCGCCTTGCCAGATGGCACCGAATACGCCCATCAACTGCGGTGCGCTGATCGCGTACGCGCCGGAGGCCGCGCCGACCACCAGGCTCAATAGCAATAGCGCGAGGCCACCCCCCAGGGTGCTGCGCATCGACAGCCGTCCGGTCATGCGGCGCGCAGACGCTTGTGCAACTCGCCGACGGCGATGGGCAAGCGCGGGCCGAATCCCAGCAACAGCAAGGCATCCTGGGTCACCAATGCCCGTCGCTTGAACGCGGGTGTCAAGGCGAGTTCCTGCCGCTGCCAGAACCTTTCCGCGCCGCCGTGCGCCTCGATGCTCTGGGTCGTCGTCAGAATCACGTCCGGCGCCGCGCTGGCCATGGCCTCGCCGGTCATTGGCCGGTAACCCTGAAAGCCCGACAGGCAATTGACGCCGCCTGCGAAGGCGATCACCGCATTCGCCGCCGTCTTCTCGCCGGACACCTGCGGACTCGCGCTGTGCGACAGCACGAACAGGGCGCGCGGCTTGCGCGCCGTGTCGGTCGCCACCCGCTTCTGCACTTCGGCCCATTCGGCATCCAGCCGCGCCATGAGGTCACGCGCCTGCGACTCGCGGGCCGCGGCACGGCCCACGGCCGCCACCTTGCGCGGTACCTCGCCCCAGGTGTGATCGGCCTCGACCAGTTCCAGCCTGATGCCCGCCGTGCTCAGTTGATCGAGCACGACCGGCGGCCCGGCCTCGGTCGTCGCGATCACTGCATCCGGCTTCAGCGACAGCAGCCCCTCGGCGGAGAGCTGGCGCATGTAGCCGACCTTGGGAGTCTGGCGGGCCGCTTCCGGATAGAGGCTGGTAGTGTCGGTACCGACGAGTTGGGATTCGGCACCGAGCACATAGCAGATCTCGGTGATGGCGCCGCCGATGGTCACCAGGCGCGGCGCGCGCGTGGCCTGTGCCAAGGCGGGCCAGGCGCCGACTGCTGCCGCGGCGCAGCCCAGAAGGCGCATCGCCTCGCGTCGATCTCGCAGCGTGGTCATCATGCTGCCGCCTCGAGGCTCGACAAGGTATCAACCAGGGCGCGCCAATCCTCACGCTCCGGCTGCCCCGGCTTGCGTGCACCGAAGAACATCGCCATCAGTCCGCCTTCGCGGTCGAACGCCTCGACGGAGGTCACGATGCCGTCGCTGGTGGGCTTCTCCACGATCCACACGCTGTCGATCAGGTCTTCGCGCAGATGCAGGTTGAATCCCGGGTCCAGCACGTTGAGCCATTGCATGCCGCGCATCTCCATTGGCTCGATACGCACCACGGGACCCGTGTGGATCTGGATGCAACCCGGGCTTCCGACGAAGACCATGATCGGCGTCCCCGAGAACGATGCTTCGTTGAGAAGCTCGCGCACGGCGAGCCGGCTTGCACGCTTCGTGAAGCCCCCTTCGGCCAGGCGGAAGCTCTGCTGGCGCTCGACCTCGAACTTGTTCAGCAGTCCGAAGAATTGGTGCGTGTCGGTCATGCCGCCCCAGGCTTCCGTCAGGGCGGCGCGGTCGATGTCGCCATCGGGCCGCGGCGCCGCCTTGGGTTCGGCGGGCGCGAAAACCACGCTCAAGTCTGCGTTGGCATGGGCTTGTGCGACCGACTCGAAGGCAGCGCGGTCGGTCGCGTCGCGGGCAAAGATCTTGTGCACCGCCGTGCCACTGGCATCGAAGAACTGGAGGCTCAGCGACGGGGGCTGGCCGCTATTGGCAGCCGCCTCGCTGATGAAGAAGCCGGCATGCCAACGACTGAAGAAGAGTCGCAAGTCGATCTCCTCACCCAAGGCGAGCCCCATCTGTTCGCCGCCGGAGAGATTCCGGTAGACACCGGTCTTCTCGTGCACCGTCGAAGTATTGCGGGTCAGCGCCAGCACGGGTCCGCACAGTTCGAGGGCCTGGAGCAAATCCAGCCACGGGCCTTGCAGCGGCGTCGCGCGCAGCGCGCGTTCATGTGTACCCGAATGGGCCGCGATGGCCTCGCCTTCGCTGATGCCGAGGGCCTCGGCGGCATCCTTGTGGCGCTTGCCTTCGGCACGGAGGGCGGCGAATCGTTCGCGTATCAGGTCATGGGTCATCATGAGTTCAGGCTTTCGTAAGGTGGGTCAGAAATCGACCACGAGCGAAACGTTGAAGTGACGGCCGGGCTGCGTGTAGGCATCGACGATCGGCGAGTTGGCGGCGAGCCCGCGCACGTCGCTCCACATCCAGTACTTCTTGTCGGTCACGTTGATCAACGCAACGTTCAATCGGAGGTCGCGGCGGATGCGCCACTGCGCGTTCAGGTCGATGGTGGTGGCCGACGGCGTGAGGAACTGCACGCCGGTCGCGATCTCGGCCGGATCGACGTCATTGCGCTTCTTGGCTGCATGGTGCACGGCATCGAGACGCACGCTCCATGTCGGCGCCTGGTACTTGAGCGCGACCATGAACTTCTCGGGATCGATGGAGTTCAGCGGACGGTTGGCCGTGCGGTCCTCGCCGTTGGTGCGGCCGTACGCAAAGGGCACCGAGAAGCCTGTGCCTTGCTGGGTCCAGTCGAGTTCGCCCTGGAACTCGAAGCCGTCGATGCGCGCGCGTCCGATGTTGACCGACTGGAATGTCGCAGGATTGGCGCGCGAGCCGAAGACGCCGCTGACTTGGCGATCGTTCTCGATCAGGTCGTCGTAGGTGCCGGTGAACACGGCGGCCTCGAAGTTCAGGATGCCGACTCTGCCGCGTGTGCCGAGCTCGAAGTTCTGGCTTGTCTCCGGCTTGAGGTCCGGGTTCGGGATGGTTCTGTAGCCCGACAACACGTTCTCGAAGAAGTTGTTGACCTGGAACGCGTTCGGCGCCTTGAAGCCGGCGGCGTAGTTGCCGTAGAGGGTCCATTGCGGGGTCGCGCGGAACAACACGCCCAGCTTGGGCGACACCGCCGAATCGGACAGAGACACCACGCGAGGCGTGAAACCCGTCTGATCCGCATCGATGTCGAAGTGGTCGAAGCGCACACCAGGCGTGATGCTCCATCGATCGTGGATGAACTCGTCCTGGACGTAGAAGGCCGCGGTCTTCTCGGTAGTGTCGGGAAATCGCTTGAGAGGATAGACCTCGCCCGCAGGCGGCACCAAGCCGGTCTGGAGGTTCTCGACCCGCGTGTTCGCGTAGTCGATGCCGTAGGTGATGCGCTGCGACCAGTCGCCGGACATGCGCAGCGTCTTGTCGGCCTGCAGACCGGCTTGCCAGGTGTTCTCGCTGTAGGTGACGTCGCGCGTCCGGTCGGCAGCGGTGTAGCGGTTCTCCCATGCCTGCTCGCGCGAATCCGCCCTCTGGTAGCTGACGTAGCCAAGCAGGTTGTCTGCCAGCGCCGAGTTCACGCGCAGACGGCCATCCCAGGTCAGACGGTCGCGCTGTTGATCGGTGAGCGCACCGAGGGCGATCACCGCGGTCGACGTGAAAGGCGGCGGCGAAACACCGGACAGCAGGTCGTAGCCGGCCGACTTCCCGACGTGCTCGAAGGTGAGGTTGTGCACCAATTCGGCATTCGGCTTCACGATCAGCTTGGCGAGCAGCGACTGGGTATTGCCGAGTTCGGGATTGGGCGCCGTGCGATTGGAATTGAGGGCGTAGTTCGTGCCCATGTTCTCCACCTCGTGCGTGCGGCTGCCGTTGGCCGCGATCAGCCAGCTCACCGTGTCGCTGGCCTTGCCCGCGAGCGTCACGCCGCCCTGCCAGCCGTTGTCGTCACCGCTGTAGCCGACGTTCGCACTGCCGCCGAAGGTCTTGCCGTCCGTGAGGAAGGTCTCGGGCTGGCGGGTGATGAAGTTGACAAGGCCGCCCAGTCCGTCAGAACCGTACAGCGCGGACGCCGGCCCCTTGATGATCTCGATGCGCTCGATCAGGCCTAGGTCGAAGTAGTTGCGCCCAAAGGCGTTGGCGCTGAAGACGTAGCTGCGCGGAATGCGGATGCCATCGGTCATCAAAAGCACCCGGTTGCCGTCCAGGCCGCGGATGTCGAAGCCGGCGTCGCCATCCCGCCCCGTGTTGCCCGTCGCGAGACCGAATCTTGCGGGCGCGCGGCGCACGGAGACGTTTGGAATGTCGCGAGCGATGTCGCGGATGTTGTTGATCTGCTCGAACTCGATCTGTTCCCGGTTGATCACCTCGACGGTGGCGGGAATGTCGTCCCTGCTCTGTTCGGAGCGAGTGCCGCTCACCACGATTTCGCCAAGGGATCCGATGCGGACTGGGCCGGCCTCCTGGGCCGACGCAAGGGTGCTGAAGCCGGAGGCGATCAGCCAGGGAAGAAGTCGAAGTCGATGCGAAAAAGCGGTTGAGCGTGACACGTAGAGGTCCAGGAACAGCGATTTGGGAAGCTGCTTGCTGGACCGTGCGCCGCGCTGGCGCACCTCGATCTTGCTGGCGGGTGAAGGGCAAAGTGCCCGGACCGAACTATATGAGAATAGTTCTTATTGGTAACCGAATGTCTTTCTTTTTCCAGGGTCGATACGGATCAATCTGCGCGCGGAATATTCCGCGAGTGATGCCGGAGAAGTGCCCCCGTGCCCGCCGACGAGAGGCGGCCACGACGAGCAAGCTCTTCAGGCCGCGACCGCTTCTTCGGCAGGCGCGGAAGTGCGGATCAGGTGGTCGAAAGCGCTCAGCGCCGCCTTCGCACCATCGCCGGCCGCAATGATGATCTGCTTGAACGGCACGGTCGTCGCATCGCCTGCAGCGAAAACGCCCGGCACCGAGGTCTGGCCCTTGGCATCGACCACGATCTCGCCATGCCTCGACAGTTCGACCGAACCCTTGAGCCAATCGGTATTGGGCACCAGGCCGATCTGGATGAAGACGCCTTCGAGCGGCACCGTGTGGCTCTCGCCGCTCGCGCGGTCCTTGTAGACCAGCCCATTGACCTTCTGGCTGTCGCCCGTGATCTCGGTGGTCTGCGCGTTGGTGATGACCTTGACGTTCGCCAGGCTGTGCAGCTTGCGCTGAAGAACTGCATCGGCACGCAGTTGCATGTCGAATTCGATGAGCGTCACGTGGCCCACGATCCCCGCCAGATCGATGGCCGCTTCCACACCGGAATTGCCGCCGCCGATCACCGCCACGCGCTTGCCCTTGAACAACGGTCCGTCGCAGTGCGGGCAGTAGGCCACGCCCTTGTTCTTGTACTCGTGCTCACCAGGCACGTTGATGTTGCGCCAGCGCGCGCCGGTGGAGATAACGACGGAGCGACTCTTCAACGAGGCACCGCTCTCCAGCTTGATCACGATGTAGTCATCGCCCGGAACCAAGGCCGCAGCGCGCTGCAAGTTCATGATGTCGACGTCGTAGTCGCGCACATGCTCCTCGAGCGCGAGCGCGAACTTGGGGCCTTCGGTTTCACGGATCGAGATGAAGTTCTCGATGCCCATCGTGTCGAGCACCTGCCCGCCGAAGCGCTCCGACGCAACGCCGGTGCGAATGCCCTTGCGCGCCGCATACACGGCAGCTGCGGCACCGGCTGGCCCGCCACCGACGATCAGCACGTCGAACGGATCCTTGGCGGCAATCTTCTTCGCTTCGCGCTCGACGCCGCTGGTGTCGATCTTGGCGAGGATTTCTTCGAGGCTCATGCGCCCCTGGCCGAATTCGGTGCCGTTGAGGAACACGGTCGGCACCGCCATGATCTGGCGCTCCTTGACTTCGTCCTGGAACAAGGAGCCATCGATCATCGTGGTCTTGATGCGCGGGTTCTGGACCGCCATCAGGTTCAGCGCCTGGACCACGTCGGGGCAGTTGTGGCAGGTCAGCGAGATGTAGATCTCGAATTCGAAGTCCCCGTCAAGTGCGCGAATCTGCTGGAGCACGGCATCGTCGACCTTCGGCGGATAGCCACCGACCTGCATTAACGCCAGCACGAGCGAGGTGAATTCATGACCCATCGGCAAGCCCGCGAAGCGCGGACCATGGTTCTCGCTCGGGCGATTGATGGAGAACGAAGGCTTGCGTTGGTTGTCGTCGCGGCTTTCGGTGACCTTCACCAGCAGCGACGAGTCGGCAACGTCCCTGAGCAGCGATTGCAGATCGCTCGACGCCTTGCTGTCGTCGAGCGACGCGACGATCTCGACCGGCTGCGTGATGCGGTCGAGATAGCTTTTCAGTTGCGATTTGGTGCCGGCGTCGAGCATGGTGAAAACTCTTTTCTTCAATGCGATGGGAACAAAAAAGCCCGGGTGCGAAGGCGCCCGGGCCGTGGCGCGAACGAGGCGGCTTAGATCTTGCCGACGAGGTCGAATGAAGGCTTCAGCGTTTCAGCGCCTTCTGTCCACTTGGCGGGGCAGACTTCACCCGGGTGAGCAGCCACGTACTGGGCAGCCTTCACGCGCCGCAGCAGTTCGGCGGCGTCACGCCCAATGCCGTTGTCGTGCACTTCGATGGTCTTGATCTTGCCTTCAGGGTCGATCACGAACGTTCCGCGGTAGGCGAGACCGGCGTCTTCACCTTCTTCGATCAGAACCTGGAAAGCACGGGCCAGTTGCTGGCACGGGTCACCGACCAGCGGGTACTTCACCTTGCCGATGGTGTCGGAGGTGTCGTGCCAGGCCTTGTGGGTGAAGTGGGTGTCGGTCGACACGCCATACACCTCGACGCCCAGCTTCTGGAACTCGGCGTAATGATCCGCCAGATCACCCAGTTCGGTCGGGCACACGAAGGTGAAGTCGGCCGGGTAGAAGACGACAACGGACCACTTGCCCTTGAAGTTCTCATTGCTCACCGGCACAAACTTGCCGTTGTGGTACGCGGTGGCCTTGAACGGGATGATTTCGGTATTGATCAGGGACATTAGGGTTCCTTGGGAGGGCTGATGAAAAAAGCGAGTCATTAGTATAACTACCAATCTGCCATCACCCATAGCCATGCGCTATGAAATGCATTGGACACCCCTATGAATACGAACACCTATCAACCTCACACGCATGCAGAGCGCAGAAGCATGGGTTTACTTGCAAGCTCGCCATCGCGGCTCTCACAATCGACCTTTTAAGAAGAAGGAAAAACCATGAAGGGCGACCCACAAGTCATCGACCACCTGCAGGCGCAGCTCAAGAACGAGCTCACTGCCATCAACCAGTACTTCCTTCACTACAGGATGCTCAAACACTGGGGCTTGGACAAGCTGGCCAAAAAGGAATACAAGGAGTCGATCGGCGAGATGAAGCATGCCGACAAGCTGATGGACCGCATCTTCATGCTCGACGGCCTGCCCAATCTCCAGGATCTCGCCAAGCTCAACGTCGGCGAAGACGTGCCGGAAATCTTGGACTGCGACCTCAAGTCGGAAACCGGCGCCCAGACCACCATCAAGGCCGGCATCGCGCATTGCGAATCGGTGCGCGACTATGTTTCGCGCGACCTGCTCCAGGAGATCCTCGACGACACCGAAGAGCACATCGACTTCCTCGAGACCCAGATCGACCTTGTCGGCAAGGTCGGCTTGCAGAACTACCTGCAGTCGCAGATGGGCGAGATCGAGTAAGCGCCTAAAGCGTTGCAACCGAGCGGGGTTTTGGCCCCGCTTTTTTTTTGCCTTTACGAAACTTCACTGCTATCGATTTTCAGAGCACCAGGTGAAGCTGCGATGGGACGCCGAGCGCTTCGACCACCAACCCGCCCTTCGGGCAGACGGTCTCGCAAATAACATTCATTCTCATTTGTAAGGCTAGAATCGCCGGCTGAAATGAACGCCGCATCTGCCGACAATCGCCGCCGCGCCTACTGGCTCAAGACTCTGCATGAATGGCATTGGGTGAGTTCGGCGCTCTGCCTGATCGGTCTGCTGCTGTTCGGTATCACTGGCTTCACGCTCAACCATGCGGCCAGCATCGAAGCAAAGCCCAAGGTGACGAGCCGGACCGCAACAGTCGATGAGACGCTGCGCGAGGCATTGGTCAAGCAGGTGCCTTCGGCCAAGGCCCGCAAGGGCAAGGCTGAATTGCCAGCCGAACTGCAGAGCTGGGTCGAGCGGCACTGGTCCATCGACACCGCGGGTCGCGAGGCCGAGTGGTCGGACGACGAAATCTACCTGTCCCTCCCCCGCCCCGGCGGCGACGCCTGGCTGCGGCTCAACCTCCTTGACGGCGAGGCCGAATACGAACGCACCGATCGCGGCTGGCTCTCCTACTTCAACGACCTGCACAAGGGCCGCAACAGCGGCACCGCCTGGAGCTGGTTCATCGATATCTTCGCTGCCGCGACGCTGGTGTTCTCCGTCACGGGGCTCTTCATTCTCAAGATGCATGCCGGCAACCGGCCCTTCACGTGGCCGATGGTCGGGATGGGTCTGGTCATTCCGATGCTGCTCGCGCTGCTGTTCATCCACTGATCCAGGAAAGAGGTATTCGTGCAAGTTCGCTACTCCCTCGCGCTCGCCGCGCTGTTCGGCGCACCAGCCTTTGCGGCGGGGCTCACCGTCAACGTCGAAGTGCCGCGGCTCAACGTGGCCGAGTACCACCGTCCGTACGTGGCAGCATGGATCGAGCGGCCCGATCAGTCGGTGGCCGGCACGCTCGCGGTCTGGTACGACGTCAAGAACAAGGGCGGAAATGCCGAGGGCGAAGGCACCAAGTGGCTCAAGGACATTCGGCAGTGGTGGCGACGAACCGGCCGTGAACTCGATATGCCCGTCGACGGCGTGAGCAGCGCCACGCGGCCGGCCGGCAAACACCAAATCGCCCTTTCCGAAGATTCCGTCGCGCTAAGCAAGCTGGCACCGGGCGCCTACAAGCTGTACGTCGAGGCGGCGCGGGAGGTCGGCGGGCGCGAAATCGTGAGCATCCCGTTCCAATGGCCGCCGGCGAAGGCCGAGCAGTCACGTGTCGCCGGCAACAGTGAGCTCGGCGAAATCACGCTTGAACTCAAGCCCTGAGTCCGTCTTTCCTTCTCCTCATCGGACATACCATCATGAAGCTCCCACTTCGCGCCATTGCCCTGGGTCTGGCTCTTGCCGCCGGCGCTGCTACCGTCCAGGCGCACAACGCCTGGCTCATGCCTTCGAGCACCGTGCTGTCGAAGGCCGACTGGGTCACGATCGATGCCGCGGTGTCGAACGACCTGTTTTTCTTCAATCACAACCCGTTGAATCTCGACAGCCTGGCGGTCACCGCACCCGATGGAAGCACGGTCAAGCCCGAGAACATGTTCAAGGGGAAGTTGCGCAGCGGATTCGACCTGAACCTCACGCAGCCCGGCACCTACCGTGTGGCACTCATCAACGATGGCGTCTTCGCTCGCTGGAAGGACAAGGCGACCGGACAGGCCAAGCGCGCACGCGGCACGGCCGAGACCATCGCGGGCCAGATCCCGGCGGATGCGCAGGAGGTCGAGATCACGCAATCCGCGGGCCGCAACGAGACCTTCATCACCGTCGGCAAGCCGAGCGCGCTGCGCCCCATTGGCAAGGGCCTCGAACTGATCTCTGCCAATCCGACCGACCTGGTCAAGGGCGAGAAGTCGAGCTTCACCTTGCATCTCGACGGCCAGCCGGCCAAGGATCTCGAGGTCACGGTCACGCTCGGCAACACGCGCTACCGCGACAAGCTCGACGAAGTCAAGATCAAGACCGACGCCAAGGGCCAGTTCAGCGTGACCTGGCCGGAAGCCGGCATGTACTGGCTGGACGTCAATACGACCGACCAGAAGACGTCGGTACCGAAGGCCAAGGAACGGCGTCTGAGCTACGCCACCACGTTGGAAGTGATGCCCTGAGTCCGGACCACGATCGGACCGTGCAACGGCCATCGTTCGCGACCTGGCGCGCAGGCGGCTACGCCAATACGCCACGGCCGCGCCGCGCCGACCCGCCTGAGCTGCAGTCCCTGGCGGGCCGCAGCATGGGCACGACCTGGTCGCTGCGATTCGTCAACCCGCGCATGGTCGCGCTCGACGCGGTGCGCGCCAGCGTTCAGAACGCGCTCGATCGCGTGTGCGCGCAGATGAGCACTTGGGAGCCCGATTCGGCCATCAGCCGCTTCAACCGCTCGGCCGCAGGCACCCGGCACGTGCTCGAGCCTGAGTTCAACGAAGTGCTTGCTTGCGCCCTCGGATGGGCTGAAGCCAGCGGCGGGGCCATCGACCCGACGATCGGCATGTTGGTCGCGCTCTGGGGTTTCGGCGCCCACGCAGATGCTTCGCAAGGGCCGCCGAGCCCGGGTGCACTGGCTCGAGCCCGCGACTTGGTCGGTTGGCAGCGTTTGGTACTCGACGCAACCACGCGCAGCCTGGTGCAACACGGTGGCGTCTCGCTCGACCTGTCAGGCATCGCCAAGGGATTTGCGGTCGACCACGCGGCGGACGCGTTGCGAAGCCTTGGCCTCTCTGATTTCCTGGTCGAGGTCGGCGGCGAGCTTCTGGCCGTCGGCAAAAGACCGGGGGGCGACCCATGGCAAGTGATCGTCGAAGCGCTTCAAGGGGTCACCCATCCAGTAAAGCTTGTCGATTTGGCCATCGCAACCTCCGGCGATCGCTGGCATGTGCGCGAACATCAGGGCATGCGCTGGTCGCACACGCTGGATCCGCGCACCGGCGCTCCATGCCGTCATGAAGTGGCATCCGTCACGGTCGTGCACCGGTCGTGCATGCAGGCCGACGCGCTCGCCACTGTGCTGACGGTGCTCGGTCCGCAGGACGGCGAGGCGTTTGCCCGGCGTCACGACATCGCCGCCCTTTTCGTCTCTCGCGACCCCGACAGGCCAGCCCTGTTCACCAGCCCTGCCTGGGCCCAGGCGGTCCTCGCCGAATGACTGAGCCTTCCATGCGGGCGCTGGCCGCGAGCCTGACGGTGTTCGCCTACGTCGCGATATGCGCGGCAATTTACTGGCAGCAACGTCGGCTGCGCGAAGCCAACGCTCGCCAGGCTGCGGCCCTGGCTGGCAGCAAGCCCGGTGACGCCACGCTGGTGCTGTTCGCCAGCCAGACTGGACAGGCCGAGGCTCTCGCATGGCAAACCGGTCGCTGGCTGCACGATGGCGGCACGGCCGCCCGTGTGCTGTCGCTCAACGATGTCGACGCGGACCTGCTCCGCAGTGCGCCAAACGCCCTGTTCATCGCCAGCACCTATGGAGAAGGCGACGCGCCCGATGGCGCAAGCGTGTTTGCGGAGCGCGTGATGAGTGCCAGGGCCGAGTTGTCTTCCCTGCGCTACGCAGTGCTTGCGTTGGGCGATCGGCAGTACGCGAATTTCTGCCGTTTCGGGCGCCAGCTCGACGAATGGCTCCATTCGGCCGGTGCGACGCGCGTTTTCGAACGCATCGAGGTCGACAACACGGACCCGTCCCAACTGGCCGCGTGGCAGGCGCAATGTGGCGGCAGCCCGGACGCCACGGAAGCCGAGGCCGGCGGCGCGATCGCCACTCCCTGGCGGCTCGCGTCGCGGCGCCTGCTGAACGACGGCAGCGCGGGTGCGCCCGTCTATCTGCTCGCTTTCTCACCTTCGAGCGGCGGACCGGCGCCAGAGTGGGAGTCCGGCGACATCGCCAGAATGACCCTGGAGAGCGATCCGGGGCGGCCGCGCGACTACTCGATCGCATCCATTCCGGTAGATGGCGAATTGCAACTGCTCGTGCGGCAGGAGCGGCATCCGGACGGCAGCCTCGGTGCAGCATCCGGTCTGCTGACTTCGACGCTGAGCCTGGGCGACACGATTCCGTTGAGCCTCCGACCGCATCGCAATTTCCGACTCGGCGAGAACGCTCGCGGACCCTTGCTCCTCATTGGCAACGGGACCGGCCTCGCTGGCCTCCGCGGGCACCTGCGCGCCCGTGCGGCATTGGGCCGGCACGACAACTGGCTCGTCTTCGGAGAGCGCAATGCCCGCCATGACTTCCTCTGCCGCGACGAAATTGACAATTGGCAGCGGACGGGCGTCCTGCAACGGGTCGACATGGTGTTTTCGCGCGATCAGGCTGAGCGACTGTATGTGCAGCACCGGCTGGTGCAGCTACACGAGGAGGTCCGGAGCTGGGTCACGCGTGGCGCGGCTATCTACGTCTGCGGAAGCCTGCTGGGCATGGCGAGCGGTGTCGACGCCGCGCTACGCCAGATACTGGGCGACAGCTGCATGAGTCACCTCGTGGCCAGCGGAAGGTACCGCCGCGACGTCTACTGAGCAGGCTGTCCAGGCAGCACGACTGCCTGAATTCGTCGCATCCCTGCGGTGCGACACTTGAGCCCCAACCACGCTGGGGCCTTTTCCCTGAGGAAACCGCAAGCTGATGCTTCACGTCCCCGATGTCCTGAACGCAGAACAAGTGCGTGAGATACGCGCCCGTCTGGACGCCGCCGACTGGGTGGACGGCCGCGAGACCGTGGGTGACCAGGGTGCCACGGTGAAGCGAAACCGGCAGTTGCCGGAACACTCCGCGGTCGGCCGTGAACTGGGCGGGGTGATCCTCGGGGCCCTGGCTCGCAATCCACTCTTTTTCTCGGCCGCGCTCCCCTTGCGCTTCGTCCCGCCGCTGTTCAATCGCTACGAAGGCGGGGAGCAGTACGGCCTGCACGTCGACGGCTCCGTGCGCTCGCTGCCGGGTGGCGGCGAGCAGTTGCGCACCGACTTGTCCTGCACGCTCTTCCTTTGCGATCCGGACGATTACGAAGGCGGCGAACTCGAAGTGGTCGACACATACGGCGCGCACGAGGTCAAGTTGCCCGCGGGCGACCTGATCCTCTACCCCTCCAGCAGCTTGCATCGCGTTCATCCGGTGACGGCAGGAGCCCGCGTCTGCTCATTCTTCTGGCTGCAGAGCATGGTGCGAAACGACCAGCAGCGCACCATGCTTTTCGAACTGGATCAGGTGATCCAGAAGCTGCGCGGCCGCCTCGGCGAGTGCGAGGAAACCATCGCACTCACAGGTCAGTACCACAACCTGCTGCGCATGTGGTCCGAGATCTGAGAAGCCGGCCGCGAACCTACCTGATCTGGATGGTCGATAGTTATTGCAAATGCGAAGAATTCGTATTTATAATCGAGTCTTCACAAAATCAGCCAGCCAAGAGCCGCTCTCAACGCCATGATCGTTTGCGTATGTCGCCGAGTCTCTGACCGAGAAATCGCACGCCACGTGCGCGCCGGCATGACGTTCGATGAAGTGCAATTCGAACTCGGCGTGGCCACCCAGTGCGGCCAATGCGAAGGCTGCGCGCGCGATGTTGTCGCGCAGTGCAGCATGTCGCATCCGGTCGCAGCGCTCCATCGCGAAACGGGGGCAGTGGCGATCCAGCTTGCCAATTCCATCAAGGAAAGCAACGCATGGAACTCTTCGCAGCCCTCGGCGGCAGCCTGATATTCGTCGCCAGTTCGGTCTGGTGGATTTTTCGCAAATAGTCGTTGATAGCGGTTTTGCTGCATCCGGGCACCTTCGATGGCGCCCGCACTCGAATGGTTGATCGTGTCTAGCCGCTTTTCCCCGCCCCCTCCGACGGCCCTCGGCCTCTCGCGCAATGCCGTTATCGCCGGTAGCGTAGTGCTCTTCCACGTTGCGGCGCTCTGGGCGCTTCAAAGCGGACTCTTGCGCCGCGCGGCGGAGGTGGTCATCCCGGTCGAGATCCTGAGCGAGTTCATCGAGCCGCCCAAGCCGGTCGAGCCACCCCCTCCGCCCCCGCCTCCGCCTGAACCGAAGCGCCAAATCACCAAGACGCCGCCGCCGCCGCGTCCCCAGGCGATCCGAGAACCCAAGCCGACGCCCGCGCCCAATGCGCCGACGGGAAGCATCGAGCCGCCGGCGCCTCCAGCCCCGATCGCGCCGCCAGCACCTCCAGAGCCGCCAGCGCCACCACCCGCGCCGCCGGCACCACCGTCCATACAACTGCCGTCCAGCAACGCCGACTATCTCCAGAACCCCAAACCGGTCTACCCCGCCATGAGCAAGCGTCTCGGCGAGCAAGGCAAGACGGTCCTGCGTGTCCTGATCGGCGTGGACGGCCTTCCCAAGCGCGCGAACATTCTGACGTCCAGCGGCTATGAAAGACTGGACGAGGCCGCAAAAACAGCCGTCATGAATTGGCGCTTCGTACCTGGAAAGCGCAACGGGGTCGTTGAGCAAATGGAGTTCAACGTACCGATCAACTGGGTTCTCAATTAGTTTTTCTGGAGTAGCTTCGTATGGATTCCCAATTTGGCCTGATGAACGTATGGCATCAGGGCGACTTCGTCACCAAGGCCGTTGCGCTGCTCTTGATCGGCATGTCGCTCGCGTCATGGATCGTGATCCTGATCAAGGCACTCGACGTCATCAAGTACAAGCGCCAGGCGTCGCACTCGCAAGACTTCTGGCACAGCGAGGACTTCGCCACTGCGCTCAACAAGCTCGGCAAGAACGACAGCAACCCGTTCCGCGCACTGGCCCTCGAAGGTCGCGAGGCGGCCGCCCACCATCGCAACACCAAGGCCCATCTGCACGACGCGCTCGATGTGAGCGACTGGATCACGCGCGCCCTGCGCAACGGAATCGACGAGTTCACGGCTCGCCTGCAGACCGGTCTCGCCATCTTGGCATCGGTGGGATCGACCGCCCCGTTCATCGGGCTCTTCGGGACGGTTTGGGGCATCTATCACGCGCTGATGAGCATCGGAACTGCAGGCCAGGCGACGATCGACAAGGTTGCCGGCCCCATTGGCGAAGCGCTGATCATGACGGCCCTGGGCCTCGCGGTCGCCATTCCCGCGGTCCTGGGCTACAACGCGCTCGTGCGTGGCAACAAGTTCGTGCTGACCAAGCTGAACAGCTTTGCGCATGATCTGCACGCCTACTTCGTGACGGGTGCACGTGTTCAAAGCGGCGGCGTCGAAGCCACCGTCGTCCCCCTCAAGAAGGGCTGAGCACCATGGCCTTCGGTACGCAGGACGAACCCGATGAGGTGATGAACGAGATCAATATGACGCCGCTTGTCGACGTCATGCTGGTGCTTCTCATCATCTTCATCATCACGGTGCCCGTGATGAAGCACGCGGTCAACATTGATCTCCCACGCGCCAGCAGCGAGCCGGAACAGACCAAGCCGCAGAACATCCTGTTCACGGTGACGGCCGACGGCAGCTACTACTGGAACGACCAAAAGATCGAAGATGCCGAGCTGAAGTCGAGGCTTGCCGTTGAGGCCGCCAAGGATCCGCAACCCGAACTTCATATTCGCGGCGACAAGGCGGTGCGCTATGAACGCGTGGCGCAGGCCATGTCGGCCGCACGGGAGGCTGGTGTTCGCAAGATTGGCTTTATCACCGAGCCAGACGCCAAGTAAAGCTGGGGCGCAAGTCAAAGATTTCGATCGCGACGATTGACTTTTTATTGAGAATCATTATCATTTGATCATCGCTTCGATAAAGGGATTTCAAATGCAAGCCACCAGCGCCTTCACCGTCTTGAGCCATCCTTCGCTCGACCATTCGGGCGGTGGCCGCGTCTCCAGCGAGGCGGCCCGTCCTGCGCCCTTGCTTGAAAGCGCCGAGCTTCTCAAGGGCAGCAAGACTGTCGGCATCCTGCACAACGGTTCGCTCTATCGACTTCAAGCCACCAAACTCGGCAAGCTGATCCTGACCAAATAGGATCCAGCCCGCCCCTCGCGCAAGTTTCATCGTGGGGCGACTCGAGGAGATCATCTCCGAAGGGTCGTTTTTTGCTAGCCAACGGTTCGCCGACTAGCCAAGCTCTTTTTCCACCTTGACAGCCAAAAAAACGCCGACTCGAAGTCGGCGTCTTGCTTGGTGCGGATCGTATTCAGAGCCCGATCGCTGCGATTCCTGCCTTCGCGATCTGCGCGTCCTCGTTCGACTTGACGCCACTGACACCGACGGCGCCGATGACGTGACCGTCCTTGACGATCGGCACGCCGCCCTCGAGCAACCCCTCCACGCCGGGCGCCGTCAGGAATGAGGTACGACCGCCATTGATCATGTCTTCATAAGTCTTGCTTTCGCGTCGCCCCATCGCGGCCGTATGGGCCTTGGCAGGTGCAATGTGGGACGAAAGTGCCGCCGCGCCATCCAGGCGTTGCAGCCACAGCAGATTGCCCGCGTCGTCGGCAACGGCGATGGTGACCGCCCAGTTGTTCTTGAGGGCCTCGGCTTCGGCCGCGGCAGCAATGGCCTTCACATCGGCGAGTTCGAGGAATGACTTGGTCTTCATGGCTACAGAGGAAAAGTTTCGTTAACCCTCGAGCATAGCGTTTGGTGCCGCCAGAACCCGCATGGCCGGTAGGATTATCGGAACACGGGTCTTTCTGATCGCCACCACTTGCAGCGACCTAGAATGCGCCCCAACTGCAGCGTTGCAGCAAACACCTGGAGCTTCAGCAATGAACGACCGCGTCAATACCCTCGACACATCCGTCGGCTACGGCCAGACGCTACCGCAGGCCGAGCGTCAGCGCGTCCTGCGCAACACCTATTGGCTGCTCGCACTGAGCCTGCTGCCGACGGTCCTGGGAGCCTGGCTGGGCGTCGCGACCGGGATCAACCGCTCCCTCACCGGCGGCCTCGGCCTCATCGTGTTCATGGGCGGTGCATTCGGCTTCATGTTCGCGATCGAGAAGACCAAGAACTCGGCGGCCGGCGTGCCGGTTCTGCTCGGCTTCACCTTCTTCATGGGCCTGATGCTGTCGCGGCTCATCGCGATGGTGCTCGGCTTCAAGAACGGCTCGGAGCTCATCATGACCGCGTTCGGCGGCACCGCCGGCGTGTTTTTCGTGATGGCTTCGCTGGCAACCGTGATCAAGCGCGACCTGTCCGGCATGGGCAAGTGGCTCTTCGTCGGGGCAATGGTCCTGATGATCGGCGCAATCATCAACGTCTTCGTGGGCTCCAGCGCGGGGATGATGGCGATTTCGGTTGCCGCGATCGGCATCTTCTCCGCCTTCATGCTGTACGACCTGAAGCAGATCATGGACGGCGGCGAAACCAACTACATCAGCGCAACCTTGGCGCTTTACCTCGACCTGTTCAACGTCTTCCAGAGCCTCCTGGCCCTGCTCGGCATCTTTGGCGGCGAGCGCGACTGAAGGCATTTCAGTCCCGTTACGAGGGGCCCCACGGGGCCCCTTTTTCATGCCAGGTCGAATACGGCGATCGACTCCACGTGCGCCGTGTGAGGAAACATGTTGACCACGCCCGCAAAGGTGCATCGATACCCGGCCTGATGCACCAGGAGACCCGCATCGCGCGCGAGCGTCGAAGGGTTGCAACTGACATAGACAATGCGCTTCGGCGGCGCCCAGCCACCACGGTGCAGCTCGACCTGCTGGTGCAGGTCCGCGAGTGCCTTGGCCAGCGCAAACGCGCCTTCGCGTGGCGGGTCGACGAGCCACTTTTCGGCGGCGCCGTCGGCCACAAGCATTGCCGGGGTCATTTCAAACAGATTGCGCGCAACGAAACTCGTCGTGGCGAGGGCGCGCCGCCCGGGAACCGCGGGACGATTGCGTTCGAAATTGTCCGTGGCGCGGGCGACCAGGGTGTCACTCCCCTCGATCCCCAGAACTTCGCGGGCCCGACTTGCCAGGGGCAGCGTGAAGTTGCCCAGACCGCAGAACCAGTCGATCACCCGCTCATGCGGTTGCACATCGAGCAGCCGCAAGGCGCGACCGACCAGGACGCGATTGATGTGCGGATTGACCTGCGTGAAATCAGTCGGCTTGAAGGGCATCGTGACGCCGAACTCGGGCAGTGCGTACGCAAGCGCCTCGCCCCCCTCCTCCAGCAACTTGACCGTCTCGGGGCCCTTCGACTGCAACCACCACTGCACGCCCTCGTTTCGTGATGCAAACGCCTTGAGCCGAGTCACGTCGGCATCGGAAAGCGGCTCCAGATGCCGCAAAACCAGCGCAATCACGCCCAGCCGCCCTGTACCGTCCGGCGAGTCGCCGCAAGCCAGTTCGATCTGCGGACAAGTTTCACGAGCATCCATCGAGCCGATCAGCTCGCGCAGGGGCAGCAGCATCTCGCTGACCTGAGCGGGCAACACAGGACAGATCTTCATGTCCGCCAGATAGCGGCTCTTCCGCTCATGGAATCCGATGAGCACCGTCCCCTTCTTCACCACATGGCGCACCGACAGGCGTGCACGATAGCGGTAGTGCCAGGCCGGCCCTTCGAGCGGCCGCAACACGTTCTCGGGTCGCACCTTGCCGAGATGCCACAGGTTGTCCTCGAGCGATCGCTGCTTCACCGCGACCTGCGCAGCCGCATCGAGGTGTTGCATCTTGCAGCCCCCACAGGCGCCAGCATGCAAGCCGAAGTGAGGGCAGCCCGGGCGCACGCGCTGGGAAGACTCGCGCGCGATCGTGGTCACCGTCCCCTGCTCCCAATTGTTCTTCTTGCGGTGCACGTTGAACTGCACCTCCTCAAAGGGCAATGCCCCTTCGATGAACACCACCATGCCGTCGGCCTTGTGTGCGACGCCTTGCGCGTCGAGGTCGAGCGACTCGACATGCAGCCATTCACCGTCGGGACGCTGCGCTTCCTTCTTCTCTGTCGTTTCCGTCATGCCCGGATTGTCTCAGGCCGCAAGCATGCGTCCTTTGAACTAGAGGAGCGCGTCACGCTGCACGCCGGCGCGTGCAAGCTGGCGGCGCATCTTGGCCAGCGCCTCGTTCTGGATCTGCCGCACGCGCTCTCGCGTCAGCCCCAGGCGCACGCTCAACACTTCCAGCGTCTCCGGATCGCGGTCGTGCAAGCCGTAGCGCCCTTCGAGCACTTCGCGCTCTCGCTCCGTCAGCACCAGGATCCATTGGTCGAGCAACTTCTCGACTTCGTGGGTCTGCGTGACGCCGGTAGGGTCGCCGCCTTCGTCGTCCGAAGCCACTGTGTCGGCCAACGTGTGGCTGTCGTCACCACGATCGCCGCTCGCGTCGAGCGAGCGTGGCGCTTCGGCGAGCGCGAGCAGGTCCGCCACTTCCTGCACCTCGCGGCCGAGCATCGCCGCGACGTCCTCGACACGCACGCCGTCGGGCCGCCGGGCAATGAATTCGGGATCGCCCTCCAGCGCCCGACGAGCACGCATGACCTGCTGCAATTCGCGCACGACATGTACGGGCAGGCGAATGGCACGCGCCTGCATCATGGCCGCGCGCTCGATCGATTGCCGGATCCACCAGGTCGCATAGGTCGAAAAACGGAATCCTCGCTCGGGCTCGAACTTGTTGATGGCGTGCATGAGGCCGAGATTGCCCTCCTCGATCAGGTCCGCCATGGGCACGCCGCGCCCGAGGTACGACTTCGCGATGTTCACGACGAGCCGCAGGTTGTGCTCGATCATGGATTGCCTTGCCGCGAAATCGCCATTGCGCGCCGCACAGGCCGTTCGATACTCTTCTTCAGGCGTGAACAGTTGGGTGCGTCGGATCTCGCGCAGGTAGATCGTCAGCGAATCACCGCCGTCGCCACCGCCCAGATCGGCCGGCATCGCCTCACGAAAATTCTCCACGGGCTCTTCGCCGGCCACACGGTCCACCGGAACCCGCACCGGAATCGCGGACGCAGAGGTTCGCGTTGCATCGAAGCCTGACGTGCCACCGTTGCCCGCCACTCGTCGCACGACCGGAGTGCGATGAAGGCGAGAGGTGCTCATGACGCTAGCGCGCTGGAAGGTACCGCGCCGGATCGACGGGCTTGCCCTGGCGGCGAATTTCGAAGTGCAGCTTGACGCGGTCCGCGTCGCTGTTGCCCATCTCGGCAATCTTCTGGCCCTTCTGCACGGACTGGTCCTCCTTGACGAGCAGCGTACGATTGTGCGCGTAGGCCGTCAGGTAGGTGTTGTTGTGCTTCAGGATGATGAGATTGCCATAGCCGCGCAGACCCGCGCCTGCATAGACGACGCGACCATCGGCCGCCGCGAGCACCGAATCGCCCGCCTTGCCGCTGATATCGAGACCCTTGTTCTTCGCTTCGTCGAAGCCCGCGATCAACGACCCCTGCGCAGGCCAGATCCAGCCCACGTCCTCGTCGCCGGAAGCCGTTGCCGCCGGCGGCGTGGGAGATGCGGTGACTGGTGCTGGCGGCTTGGTTGCCGCGCTTGCAGCTGCCGAGGGCGTTGACGCGGAAGCTGCGGCCGCTGCAGCCGCCGCCGAAGCCGCTGTGGCAGGCGCGACGATGGGTTGCGTCACAGGGCGGCTGACGACGCCGGATGATTCCGCGGTCGACGGTGATGTCGAAGCCGAGGCTGAGCCGCCCACGGGAGGGATCACGCGCAGGACCTGCCCCACTTCGATGAGGTCAGGATTGTCGAGATTGTTCCAGCGTGCGATGTTCTGCCAGGTCTGGCCCGTTTCGGTGCCGATGCGACGAATGGTGTCGCCCGGACGCACCGCGTAGTACCCGGGCTTGCCGTAGTTCTCGATGCCCTGCAGCGGCTTGCCATTCGCATCGGTGGTGATCGGCGGAACGCCCGGCACAGCAGCCCCGTTCGCGCTCACAGCCGGCGGACGAGACGTCGCGCCACGATCCTCGACAGGCGCCTGACTGGTTGGTGAACCACAACCCGCAACCACGAGCGAAAGCCCCAGCGTCATGCCGGCAAGCCAGCCCCGATTGCCAATTCCCTGCATGTGTTCTTCCTTCAAGCAATTCCCGATTTTAGGGGGACAAAGTGGACCGCCTCAAGAATGCGACGCTCGATGCCGCGTGCGGTTTTGTCAATGACGACGAGGGCTTGTCCGCCCGTTGCAGATTGCGTTGGCGCGACGATTCGTCCACCCACTGCCAGTTGAGCGATCCACGCCTCGGGCACCGCTTCGCCGCCCGCCGCAGCGATGATGCCGGCATAAGGCGCACCCTTTGCATAGCCGACCATCCCGTCGCCGAGCAACAGGTGAACCGTCGCCAGTCTGAACGGACGAAGGTTCGCGCGCGCGCGTTCATGCAGCCCGCGCAAACGCTCGATGCTGTACACCTCGGCTGCAACATGGCTGAGTACCGCTGCCTGGTAGCCGCAACCGGTACCGATCTCCATCACGCGCCCCAGGCGATCGCTTGGCTTTCCCGTCAGCGCAGGCGCACCGAGCAGCAACTCGATCATGCGAGCCACCACGTTGGGCTTGGAAATGGTCTGCCCCAAGCCGATCGGCAAGCTGGTGTCCTCGTACGCCTGATTGACCAGCGCACTGTCGACGAACAGGTGACGCTCCACGGTACCCATCGCGCGCAGCACGCGCGCATCGGCGATGCCTTGCGCAGCCAATCGCTGGACCATTCGCGCACGCACGGCATCCGAAGCCATAGAAGGTGTGCTGTGCACGGTCGGTTTCGTGGGCACCGCGGGAAGACGTCCGCGGGTCGCCGCGGAAGCCGTGGGCGTCAGCCGAACGGGGAAACCTGGCCGTTGACTTGCCATCTCAGGCGTGCTCACCGAGGCGAGCCACCGTGTCGCGCCACTGACCCAGATTGGCGTGGTCCGTCAGGTCGATCTGCAACGGGGTCAGTGCGATGTGGCCCGCCGCGGTCGCATGGAAGTCGGTCCCTTCGCCACTGTCCTTGGCACTGCCTGCACCGGCGATCCAGTACATGGTCTCGCCGCGCGGGCTGTCTTGCGTGATGACTTTCTCCGCGGCATGGCGGCGGCCAAGCCTGCACACCTGCACCGACTTCAATTCCTCGAAGGGACGATTGGGCACGTTGACGTTGAGGAGGAATGCGTTGCCACCCAGCATCTGCTCGCGCTCGATCTGTTCGACCAGGCGCCGCGCCGCACGGGCCGCCGCATCGACATGGGCCCAGCCCTTCTCGATCTGCGAGAAGGCGATGGCCGGTATGCCGAACAGGTAGGCCTCCATCGCCGCGCCGACGGTGCCTGAATAGATGGTGTCGTCGCCCATGTTGGCGCCGTTGTTGATGCCGGACACGACCAGGTCGGGTCGATAGTCCAGCAAGCCCTTCAACGCGATGTGCACGCAATCGGCCGGCGTGCCGGTGACGTAGCGGAATCCGTTGTGCGCGGTATGCACGTACAGCGGCGCAGCCAGCGTCAGCGCGTTCGACTTGGCACTGTTGTTGTGCTCGGGCGCGACCACCTCGACTTCGGCGATTTCCTTCAGTGCGTCGTGCAATGCGACGATACCCGGAGCCTGGAAACCGTCGTCGTTCGAAATAAGTATTTTCATGGCGTCTGTCAGTGCGCGCGATTGTAGGCGGCGGGTGCGTCACGGCTGGGACAACGAGGCCATCGCACCGCGCCTATCATGACCCGCATTCTTTGCCCCAGACTCATTTATAGGAGACACGAGCATGCACGCATGGCTCTGCGAGAACCCCATCGGCGTCGACGCGCTCACGTGGAAGGAACTGCCAACGCCCGCACCCGGGCCTGGACAGGTGTTGATAGAGATCAAGGCGGCGAGCCTGAACTTCCCCGACCTCCTGATCGTGCAGAACAAATACCAGATGAAGCCGCCGCTGCCTTTCGTTCCGGGTTCGGAATACGCAGGCGTGATCAGCGCCGTCGGTGAAGGCGTCACCCACCTCAAGGTCGGGCAGAACGTCGCTTGCCTGTCGGGAACCGGCGGCTTCGGCACGCACACGTTGGCACCTGCTGCGCTTTGCATGCCATTGCCAGAGGGCTTCGGCTATGTCGATGCGGCCGCCTTCATCATGATTTACGCGACCTCGTGGCACGCGTTGATGGACCGCGCTCAATTGAAAGCCGGCGAAACAGTGCTGGTGCTCGGCGCAGCGGGTGGCGTCGGCACCGCGGCGATCCAGATTGCAAAAGCCGCTGGCGCCAAAGTCATTGCAGCTGCGTCGACCGACGAAAAATGCGAGCTTTGCAAATCGATCGGCGCGGACGTCACGATCAACTACACGACGCACGCCCTCCCCACTGGCTTTCGCGATGCAATCAAAGCGGCAACCAATGGCAAAGGGCCGGACGTCATTTATGACCCGGTGGGCGGTGAATTCGCAGAACCGGCCTTCCGGTCGATCGGCTGGCGAGGCCGGTATCTGGTGGTTGGCTTCGCCGCAGGCCCGATTCCTTCGCTGCCATTGAATTTAATGCTGCTCAAAGGCGCCTCGTTGGTCGGCGTGTTCTGGGGCGATTTCGCGAAGCGTGAACCCAAGGCCAACGCGCAGATGATGGCCGAATTGGCGCAGTGGTATGGACAGGGCAAGATCAAGCCCGTCATCGACCGCACCATGCCGATGGCCGAACTCAAGGCCGCCTACGCCCATATGGGTTCGCGCGGCGTCAAGGGCAAGTTGGTGATGGTCAACTGACACCGCTCCGTGGCCCACAAAAAAGCCCGCATGCGCGGGCTTTTTACGTTCGAGGAGCGGTGACCTACTTGATCTCGAAGTCGGACAGCGATTTGCCCGCAGCGAGCGCCTCGGTGATCCAACGCGGCTTGCGACCGCGGCCGCCCGACCAGGTTTCGCCAGTAGGACTGTGATACTTTGCGGCGCCCTTGACTGCCACGACCCCTGCAACGCGCTTGCTTGCCCGTGCGGTGAGTTTGAGATCAGCGGCCGTCAAGCCATATTCGGCGATCTTCTTGCGCAGTTCTTCGATCACTCCTGCGCGCTCCTGATTTCTCAGCTCCTCGGCTTGCTTGCGCAATTGCGCAATCTGCTCGTCGTGCTTCTTGATCTGGGAATTGATGTCGGCAAGGGAGGCCATTGGTGCTATTCCTCGAATTAGAAAGCGAAAATTCTAATTCAGAACACAATTGTCGCAACGGTCGCAACTCCAAAAAAAAAGCGCCGACCACGGGTCGGCGCTTTTTCTCAAAGAGATCTGGGGTGGCTGATGGGACTCGAACCCACGACGACCAGAATCACAATCTGGGACTCTACCAGCTGAGCTACAGCCACCACAGCCAACAATTGTAGCGCGAAAAAACTAGCGTTCGGCGCCCGGCATCGCATCTGCGGGCCTCGGGACCAAAATTTCAGCCTTGAAGCGATTCTTCAGGAGGTCATAGTACGCAGCGTTCTCGGCGGCGCCCACTGCCTGGGCAAACTGTTCGTTTTCCTGCTTGGCCACCTCAGTCGCGGGCGGCGTGCGGGGTACCGACTTGATGACGCGCACGACGGCAAAACCCTGCGCGCCAAGATCCGACCCGATCAGCACCGGCAGCTTGCTGGTATCGGCACGCAGTGCACCTTCTACAATGGCGGGCGGCTGCGATTGCGTCTCCAGCCGCGACACCGTGACGGGCGCCCCGAAAGCAGCCCCCGCCGGGTTTGCTTGCCAGGCCGCCAGCTTGGCTTCGCCCTCTGCCTTTGCGAGGGCTGCAGCACGTTCGGCGACGAGCAGCGTGCGAACCTTGTCCTTGACCTCTTCGAAGGGCAGCGCACGCGCCGGGTTGTACTGCGTCACCCGTCCCGACGCGAGTTGGTTGGGGCCAATTTCGATCGCCTCGGTGTTGTGCTTGCGCTCGAGCGTGTCGGGAGCGAACAGCGCATTCAGGAAATTGCGGCTTCCCAGGGCCCCGGTAGCACCGGGGGCCGGCGCGCGTCCGACGTTGCTTGCCGTCTGAATCGTGAGCTTGAGCTTCTCTGCTGCCGGCTTCAGGCTGTCGGGCTGCTGGTAGACGATGTCGGTGAAAGTCTCGGCGGCCTTCGCGAACTCCTGGGTGGCCTGCTGGGCGCGCACTTCGTTCTCGATCGTGGCTCGCACCTTGTCGAACGGCGGCACCACGGCCGGCTTCACGTCGGTGAGCTGAATGATGTGGTAGCCGAACTCGGTCTCGACCACGCTGCTGATCTCGCCCTTCTTCAGCGCGAACATGGCATCCTCGAAAGGCTTGACCATCGCGCCGCGCGTCACGAAGTCGAGATCGCCGCCCTTTTCGGCAGAGCCGGGATCCTGCGAGTTCTTGCGCGCCACATCGGCAAAGGTGTTGGGCGCCTTCCGGACTTCGGCCAGCAACTGCTCGGCCTTGGCACGCGCCTTCTCGCGATCGGCGGCGGGTGCGCTCGCCGGTGCGGCAATCAGGATATGGCTCGCGCGTCGCTCTTCCTTGGAGCCGAAACGCGCGCTGTTCTGGTCGTAGTAGCTCCGCAGATCGGCGTCGTTGACCGAAATGTTCTTCTTGGCGGCTTCGAGGTCGAGGACCAGATATTCGACGCTGGCTTGCTCAGCCACCTGAAACTGCGCGGCGTGGTCCTTGTAGAAGGCCTGAAGGTCGGCATCGCTGACGTTGACCTTCGAGGCAAAGTCGGCGGGCTTGAACAACGCGACCTGGATTTCGCGACGATCGTAGAAAGCGTTGAGCGTTGCAGCGGTTTGCGCCGCGGTGGCGAAGGTCGTGGCCGAAACGCCCAGAGACACCTGTTGCGTCGCCAGGTCCGCACGGACG
Organism: Variovorax glacialis; assembly: GCF_051216375.1. Classification (NCBI taxonomy): domain Bacteria; kingdom Pseudomonadati; phylum Pseudomonadota; class Betaproteobacteria; order Burkholderiales; family Comamonadaceae; genus Variovorax; species Variovorax glacialis. The sequence continues at coordinate 293,763 of NZ_JBPJZT010000002.1, forward strand.
GATGCTTCGTACTGCTCGGGCGTGCGGCCTGTCGCGCGCATGAAGGTCTCCCGATCGAACTTGCCATCCGCGGTGCGGAACGACGCCAGGCCCGGATCCGCGGCAAACAACCGGGCAAGGCGCTCCTCTGACACCGTCATGTTCGATTTCGAAGCCGCGGCTGCGAGCACACGCTCACGCACCATGCGTTCCAGCGTGGCGTAGCGGGCGGCATCGGAGTCGAGCAACGCCGGCTCGATGTTCGGCGCCTGCCGACGGATCCGGTCAACCTCGTTGCGGTGCTGGGCATCCCATTCGGGGCGGGTGATGTCGGTGCCCGCGACGCGCGCGACCTTTTCGCCTTGGCCATTTCCCTGATAGCGATCGACGCCGAAGAGCACGAACGAGGGAATGATCAGCAAGAACAAGAACACCATGATGATCTTGTTGTACTTGCGGAAGGAGTCAAACATGCTTGGGCACTCTCTGTGACGGATGGCGGGACGCAACAAAAAAGGCGAACACTCTGTTCGCCTTTGCTGCTTCGGGTGGTGGGTGCTGAGGGGTTCGAACCCCCGACCTACGCCTTGTAAGGGCGCCGCTCTACCAGCTGAGCTAAGCACCCCACCGGAAAACAGTGTCTCAGTTCAGCGCGTCTTTCAGCGCCTTGCCGGGACGGAACTTCGGGATCTTGGCGGCCTTGATTTTAATCGCGTCGCCGGTACGTGGATTCCGGCCGGTCCTGGCGGCCCGCTTGCCTACTGCAAATGTTCCGAAGCCGACGAGCGAAACGGAGCCGCCTTTCTTGAGCGTTGTACGAATGGCGCCGATGGTGGATTCGAGTGCGCGCGTGGCAGCGGCTTTGGAGATGTCGGCGTTTTTTGCGATGTGCTCAATCAGTTCGGTTTTGTTCACAAGGGCCCCTTGCAGGAAAATTGTTGATCAGGGTCGTCAGAAGCGATGCCAGCCCCGTGACGATGCCACGGGGGCGAAGTTCGGAAAAAATGGGTGGCAGTTCTGACGCGCCGGCAGCGCACTGCCGACAAGGATTACAACCACTGGTCTACGGGGTGTCAATACGACACTCCCCCCTAGAAACCAGGGGAGGAGCGCGATTTTAGTGGCGTTTCGACAAGTCGCTTTCAAAGCGACTCGGCGATGGCCTTGCCCAGGTCGGCCGTGCTTCCGGTTCCACCGATGTCGGGCGTGCGCGGTGCACCGCTACCGGGCGCCAGCACCTTCTCGATCGTCGCCAGGATCGCGTCGTGCGCGGCCTTGTGGCCGAGGAACTCCAGCATCATCGCACCGCACCAGATCTGCCCGATCGGATTGGCGATGCCCTTGCCGGCGATGTCCGGCGCGGATCCGTGCACCGGCTCGAACAGCGATGGCGTGGTCCTCTCCGGGTTGAGGTTGGCGCTGGGTGCGATGCCGATCGTCCCGGTGCACGCGGGTCCGAGGTCCGACAGGATGTCGCCGAACAGGTTGCTCGCCACCACCACATCGAAGAAGTCCGGACGCTGCACGAAGTGCGCGGTCAGGATGTCGATGTGGAACTTGTCGAGCTGAACCCCCGGATAGTCCTTCGCCATCGCGGCCACGCGCTCGTCCCAGTACGGCATGGTGATCGAGATGCCGTTGGACTTCGTCGCGCTCGTGAGATGCTTCTTCGGGCGCGACTTCGCCAACTCGAATGCGAACTTGAGGACCCGGTCCACGCCGATGCGCGACATCACGGTTTCCTGCACCACGATCTCACGCGGCGTGCCTTCGTACATGCGGCCGCCGATGCTCGAGTACTCGCCTTCCGTGTTCTCGCGCACGATGTACATGTCGATCTCGCCCGGTTCTCGCGGCGTGCCGTCGCGACGGACCACCGGGGCCACGATGCCTGGCATCAGGCGCGCCGGCCGCAGGTTGATGTACTGGTCGAACTCGCGCCGAAAGAGCAGCAGCGAGCCCCAGAGCGAGACGTGGTCCGCGATCTTCTCGGGCCAGCCGACCGCGCCGAAGAAGATGGCGTCGTGGCCACCGATCTGGTCCTTCCAGTTGTCGGGCAGCATCTTGCCGTGCTTCTCGTAGTAGTCCCAGCTCGAGAAATCGAAGTGGTCGAACTTCATGTCGATCCCGAACTTGCGCGCCGCGGCATCGAGCACGCGCAGGCCTTCGGGCATGGTTTCCTTGCCGATGCCGTCGCCGGCGATGACTGCGATTCGTTGGGTGCTCATGTCTCAATCCTTGTGGGTCGCGTTGAAAAAGGAAAGCGCCTGCGCCAAGAGTTCGCGCGGGGCTTCTTCGGGAATGTAGTGGCCGCCGTGCAGGGTTCCGCCCGACACATCGTCGGCACGCTGGCGCCAGAGATCCAGCACGTCGAAGCAACGGCCGACCACGCCATGCTCGCCCCACAGCACACGCAGCGGTTGCGTCAGCTTGCGGCCGGCGGCGATGTCGGCGCGATCGTGTTCGAGGTCGACGGTGGCGGAGGCGCGATAGTCCTCGCAGATCGCGTGCGCGGTGCCGTCGATCGATGCGCAGCGTTCGTATTCGGCAAGCGCCTCGGGTGCAAAGGGCACCAGCCCTGCGTGACGCCCTCCCATCACGCTGCGCACGTAGCGCACGGGGTCCGATTCGATCAGCGCCTCCGGCAAGGGCGGCGGCTGGATCAGGAAGAACCAGTGCCAGTAGGCGCGTGCGAAGGCTTCCGTCGTGTTCTCGTACATCGCCAGCGTGGGCGCGACGTCGAGCAGCATCAGGCGCTCCACCGAACCCGGATGATCGGCCGCCAGCCGGTGGGCGACGCGTGCGCCCCTGTCATGCGCCAGGACGCCGAAGCGCTCGAAGCCGTGGTGCGCCATGACGGTAAGCGCGTCAAGCGCCATCTCGCGCTTGCTGTAGCGGGCGTGCTCGAGATCGGCCACCGGCCGCCCGGAATCGCCGTAGCCGCGCAGATCGAGCATGACCACCGAAAAATGCTCCGCGAGCACAGGTGCCACGCGATGCCAGATCACATGCGTCTGAGGATGCCCGTGCAGGAGAAGCAAGGGCGCACCGCTGCCGCCGACGCGCCCGTGCAGGCGGACACCGTCGCGCGACAGATCGAAGGTGGTGAACGAGGTGAACATGCGATGAATTGTGCGTTGCGCGGCGCCAGCCATCAAGCAACAATTAGCCAATTGATACTTTCCGAAATGGCAGGAATGGAGCGGAGCGATCTGGAACTCGTCATGGCCATCCGCGCCCGCGGCAGTCTTGCGGGCGCCGCACTCGCCTTGAACGTGGTGCCCTCGGTGGTGACCAAGCGGCTCGGCGCGCTGGAGGCGCGGCTGGGCCAGCGATTGTTCGACCGCACCACGCGCAGGCTCAGCGCCACGGCTGAAGGCGAAGCTGTCTGTGCGCATGCGAAAGGGCTGCTCGACGGCTTCGCGGCGCTCGAGAACGAACTCGGCGAACGCCAGAGCGAACTGAGCGGCACGATCCGTCTCGTCGCCACCTTCGGTTTCGGTAGGCACTGGCTCGGACCGGCGCTCGCGGTCTTCAACGACCTGCATCCCGCACTGCATATCCAGCTCACGTTGGCTGAAAAACTGCCCGACCTGGGCGCCGAAGGCCACGATGGCGCGGTATGGCTCTGGGCGCCGCAGCATCGGCGCGCGGGCGACTGGGTCGCCCGGCGCATCGCACGCAACCAGCGCGTGCTGGCGGCTGCCCCCGACTACCTCGAGCGCCGTGGCGTCCCCGCCGACGCCGCCGCGCTGGCGTTACACGACTGTCTCGTCGTGCGCGAGAACAGCGAAGGCAGCGAGCGCGAGTTCTCGCTCTGGACCCTGCGCCACGCCAAGGACGGCGCCACAAGCCGAGTGCAGGTGCGCGGACCGCTGTCGAGCAACTCGGGCGAAATGGTGCGCGACTGGTGCCTGGCCGGCCGAGGGATCATGCTGCGAAGCCTCTGGGACATCGCACCGCACTTGGCGTCGGGCGAACTGGTCCGCGTGCTGCCGCATCTCGCGATGCCCGACGCCGACATTCAATGGGTCGCGCCCTGGCGAACCAAGACGCCTCGCCGCGTGCGCATGCTGATCGACTTCCTGGTCGAGCGCTTTCGGGGCGAACCGTGGAAGGTCGACCGCGCGCCGCGCTGACCGCCTTCAGCGCTCGCCGCGAACCACGAGGCTCACACCGATGGCTGTCGTGGCGATGCCCGCCAGTGTCACCAGGGTGATCGGCTCCGCGAACAGCAGCCAGGCCATCACGGCCGTGCAAGGCGGCACCAGATAGAGCAGGCTCGTGACCGCCGTCGCGGTGCCTCTCTGGATGAGGATGTAGAGCAGCGAACTGCCGCCCAGGGACAGCGCCAGGACGGACCACGCCATCGCGCCGCCCGAGGCCAGGTTCCACTGGATGCTGTCGGTCTCCAGCGCGGCGAATGGCAAGGTCACGAGCAATGCTGCGGCCGTCTGGATCGCATTCGCGCTGCGCACATCGCAAGGCGCGAGAAAGCGCTTCTGGTAGAGCGTGCCGGCGGTGATCGATAGAAGTGCCATCAGCGCCAGCCCCATCGTCAGCGCACTGACTTCCCCGCCCTGCCCAAGCTTGCGGGACACCACGAGCACCAGCCCCGCGAACCCGAGGAAAAGGCCGGCCCACTGGCGACGCGTGATGTTGCCGCCGTTCATCGACATCCAGACCGCCGTCAACACCGGCTGGATCCCGACGAGCAGCGCAATGAGCCCCGAGCCCATGCCGGCACGGACCGCCGCCCAGACGCCGCCGAGATAGCCCGCCTGCATCAACACACCGGTCACCGCGAGATGGCCCCACTGCACGCGATCGCGTGGCCACGCGACACGCGCCAGCCGAACCCAGGCGAGGAAGCAGATCACCGAAAGGGCATAGCGCACCGACAGGAACTTGAGCGGCGGCGCATAGGGCATCCCGTACCGCGCGACGATGAAGCCTGTGCTCCAGATCAGCACGAAGACCGCAGGCAACGCGCGCAGCCAGCCCGCGGAACGGGCAGTGCCCGTCATTTCGCCCGGGCCCGGATCTCGGGTATGGCCTTCTGAAGGTAGTAGACCATCGACCAGACGGTGAGCACAGCGGATATCCAGATCAGCCACTGGCCCCAGGCGCCGGTGTCGATCTTGCCGAACAGCATGCCGTTGAAAAGCAGGAACGGTATCGCCACCATCTGCACCACGGTCTTGACCTTGCCGATCATGTGGACCGCGACGCTCTTGCCTGCGCCGATCTGCGCCATCCATTCGCGAAGCGCCGAGATCGCGATCTCGCGGCCGATGATGATGAGCGCCACGAACACGTCGGCGCGGTTCAGGTGGACCAGCACAAGCAGCGAAGCGCACACCAGGAACTTGTCGGCGACGGGATCGAGGAAGGCACCGAAGGCCGAAGTCTGGTTGAGCCGGCGCGCCAGGAACCCGTCGAGCCAGTCGGTCGCCGCGAAGACGATGAACATCACCGTCGCGATGAGATTGCGCGACGGCTCCGACAGCGGCAGGTAGAACACACCCACGATCAGCGGAATCGCGACGATGCGCGCCCAGGTCATGATCGTTGGCAAGGTCCAGAACATTCGAATGAGTATATGGCCCTCCCCCAGGCTTGCTCGCTTCGCGTAGCCGCCTACCCCCTCACGGGGGCGGTGCCTGCGGACCGGCGGAGCCGGATCCGCGGCACCCTGCGAATCGCTTGCGCGTTGCGCTTCGCACTTCTTGCGACGGAGAGCGACCGGCAAAGAACCGGGGAGTGCCAGGAATACCGCGGAACCGGCGTTGCCGGGCCGCCGGTATTGCCCCCTGCAAGGGGGTGGAGAGTGACACAAAGTGCACGAGCCTGGGGGTGTGCTAGTGCAGTGCCCTATATATTTCTTCGGCAAGCTCGAACGCGATGCCGTCGACCGATGCGATGTCTTCGACGCTCGCGGCCGCGACGCCGCGGATTCCGCCGAAGCGTTGGAGCAGGCGGGCGCGACGCTTGGGGCCGATGCCGGGGATGTCTTCGAGTTGGCTGCCGCCCACGCGGATCTTGGCGCGCTTGGCGCGCATGCCGGTGACGGCGAAGCGGTGGGCCTCGTCGCGAATCTGCGCGACGAGCATCAATGCGGCCGAATCGCGGCCCAGATAGACCTTTTCGCGGCCGTCGGCAAAGACGAGTTCCTCCAGGCCGACCTTGCGGCCTTCGCCCTTTTCCACGCCGACTATCAGCGATAGCGGCAAGCCCAGTTCGCTGAACACTTCGCGTGCCATCGACACCTGGCCCTTGCCGCCGTCGACGAGGACCAGGTCCGGCATGCGCGCGGTGCGCTTGCCGGGCGCGGCGTCCGAACCGGCGCCCCCGGCATCGCCGGCCGGCGGCGCCTCGGTTTCGGCGGCCATCGCCTCGGCGAGCTTGCCGTAGCGGCGGTGCAGCACCTGTCGCATCGCGGCGTAGTCGTCGCCCGGCGTGATGCCTTCGATGTTGTAGCGGCGGTATTCGCGGTTCTGCATGGCGTGGTGCTCGAACACGACGCACGACGCCTGGGTCGCTTCGCCGGCCGTGTGGGAGATGTCGAAGCATTCCACGCGGAAGTTGTCGAGGTCGTCCGGCGCCAGTTCGAGCGCATCGACCAGCGCGCGGGTGCGCGCCTGCTGCGAGCCCTCTTCCGCGAGCAGGCGCGCCAGCTGGAGCCCGGCGTTCGTGCAGGCCATCTCCAGCCAGTGCCGGCGTTGCTCGCGCGGCTGGAACACCGCCGTCACGCGCGTGCCCGCCTGCTGGGAGATGGCCTCGATCAGCTCGCGACTCACGAGTTCGCTCAGCACCAGTGTGGCTGGCACCGGCACATCGATGTAGTGCTGCGCGACGAAGGCCTCGAGCACCTGGACTTCGACCGGGTCGGCGAGCGGCGGCGCGTCATCGCCCTCGGCATCGCCTTCGCCATGCAGCATCTGCGTCGCGTCTTCTACGTGCACGGGGAAGTAGGCGCGGTCGCCGAGGTGGCGCCCGCCGCGCACCATGGCCAGGTTCACGCAGGCCTTGCCGCCTTGCACCTTGACGGCGAGGATGTCCACGTCCTTGTCGGATGCAATCTCGACGGACTGCTGGTGCAGCACACGCGACAGGGCCGACATCTGGTTGCGCAGTTCCGCCGCCTGTTCGAACTCCAGCTTCTCGGCGTGGGACATCATCCGCGCCTCGAGCTGGGTGAGCACGGCCTGCGTGTCGCCCATCAGGAACGCCTCCGCATTGGCCACGTCCTGCGCATAGGCCTCCGGCTCGATGTAACCGACGCAAGGGCCGCTGCAGCGCTTGATCTGGTAGAGCAGGCACGGCCGCGTGCGGTTGCTGTAGACCGTGTCTTCGCAGGTGCGCAGCTTGAAGACCTTCTGCAGCAGCTGGATCGACTCCTTCACCGCCCAGGCACTTGGGTACGGACCGAAATAACGGTGCTTGCGGTCCACCGAGCCCCGGTAATACGCCAGCCGCGGGAAGGTGTGCGATGCGATCTTCAGGTACGGGTAGCTCTTGTCGTCGCGAAACAGGATGTTGTAGCGCGGCTTGAGCGTCTTGATCAGGTTGTTCTCGAGCAGCAGCGCCTCGGCTTCGGAGCGCACGACCGTGGTCTCCATCCGCGCGATCTTCGAGATCATGTGGCCGATGCGCGTGCCACCGTGGTTCTTCTGGAAATAGTTCGCCACGCGCCTCTTGAGATTGCGCGCCTTGCCCACGTAAAGCACCGCGCCCGCCGCGTCGAAATAGCGATAGACGCCGGGCAATTGCGGCAGGGCCGCCACTTCGCTGAGCAACTGATCGGAATGCGTTTCTGCCATTGTTCTTACTGTGAGGTCCCCGTCCCGTTCGCCAGCACCGGTTCGCACCGGACCTCCGTGTGGACCGAATTGGCGATGAAGCACTGCTCGTGCGCCGAGTGATGCATGGCCTCGATCTGTTCCTGCGTGGGCAGGCGCTCGCCGGAAAAATGCACCTCCGGCCGCAAGGTGACAACCGTGATCGCAACCTTGCCCGCAGCGTTGCGCGCCATCTGCCCGGCCGCGCTGTCGGCATACCGTTCCACGCAAAAGCCGCGCGAACCGGCGATCGACAGGAACCACAGCATGTGGCAACTGGACAGGGACGCGACGAAGAGCTCTTCCGGATCGACGGCGCTGGCGTCCGACATCGGCAGCGGCACGACGTGCGGCGAGGACGAGCCCGTCCACTCCGCGCCGCCGTCGAAGCGGATCGCATGGCGGCGGCTGTAGCGATTGCCAACGAAGTCCTGACCGTCGCGTTGCCAGAGGATGTCGGCGAAGTGTTGTGACATGGAAGCTGTCTCCGGAGTCTCCGTGAGGGGGCTGTAGAGTATCCCGCGATGCGCTGGGACATTTTCTGCAAGGTGATAGACAACCATGGCGACGCTGGCGTCTGCTGGCGCCTGGCGGCCGCGCTCGCCGGGCAGGGCGAAGCCGTGCGCCTGTGGATCGACGATCCTTCTGCGCTGGCGTGGATGGCGCCCGATGGCTGCGACGGCGTCACCGTCATCCCCTGGACGAAGACGGCAGGCGAAAGCCATGCCGGCAGCGCACCCGCGCCGGACATCCTGATCGAGGCCTTCGGCTGCGATCCGGCGCCCGAGGTCATCGAACGCTTTGCCGAGCAGGCCCCGCGAAGCGGCTCGATCCACCGCTGGATCAATCTCGAATACCTTTCGGCCGAACCCTATGTCGAGCGCCTGCATGGCCTGCCCTCCCCGGTCTTCAGGGCGCCGGGCGCCGGGCTGACCAAGCACTTCTTCTATCCCGGCTTCACGCCTGCGACGGGCGGCCTGCTGCGCGAGCCTGAACTGATGACGCAACGCGAGCGTTTCGACCGGAGCGCCTGGCTGGCACAGAGAGGCATCCCCTGGCAGGGCGAACGCCTCGTTGCCCTGTTCTGCTACGAGCCGCCGGCGCTCGATGCCCTTCTGGGCCAGTTCGAACATGCCGAACATCCCACCCGCCTGCTGGTGACCGCGGGGCGCGCCACCGCAGCCGTGCCCGCCGGGCCGGCACGGCGCGGCGCCCTGTCGATTTCGTGGCTGCCCTACATGTCCCAGCCCGACTTCGATCACCTGCTCTGGGCCTGCGACCTGAACTTCGTACGCGGGGAAGATTCGCTGGTCCGCGCGATCTGGGCGGGCGCACCGTTCGTCTGGCAGATCTACGCTCAGGACGACGACGCCCACCACACCAAGCTCGACGCCTTGATGGACTGGATGGACGCACCGCAGTCACTGCGCAGCTTCCACCACCTCTGGAACGGCGTGGCGAAAGGCTCATTGCCGGACCTGGCCGCGGCGACACTCGAAACCTGGGGTTCGGCCACGGTCGCAGCGCGCGCTCGCCTGCTTGATCAGGACGACCTTTTGACGCGCCTGCGGCGTTTCATCGCCCAAAAAAGCTAAAATTGCGGGCTTTGCGGATTTCCGGCAGAGGGCACGCCCCGACGCCGCACCATCCGCTGAACCCGCCGCGGTGAATGCGCCGGAGGGCCAAAGGGCCCGACGACGCACCGAGCGGCCAACATCCAGAGACCCTGTTTATGAAAATCGCTCAAGAAATCCGCGCTGGCAACGTGATCATGCACGGCAAGGACCCCATGGTCGTCCTCAAGACCGAATACAGCCGCGGCGGCCGCAATTCCGCCACCGTGCGCATGAAGCTCAAGAGCCTGATCGCCAACTTCAACACGGAAGTGGTCTTCAAGGCCGACGACAAGATCGACCAGATCGTGCTCGACAAGAAGGAGTGCACCTACTCCTACTTCGCCGATCCCATGTACGTCTGCATGGACACCGAATACAACCAGTACGAAGTCGAAGCCGAGAACATGGGCGATTCGCTCAACTACCTCGAAGACGGCATGCCGGTCGAAGTGGTGTTCTACGACGGCAAGGCCATCTCGGTCGAACTGCCGACCAGCGTCGAGCGCGAAATCACCTGGACCGAGCCGGCCGTCAAGGGCGACACCTCGGGCAAGGTCATGAAGCCCGCCAAGATCTCTACCGGCTTCGAAATCGGCGTTCCGCTCTTTGTCGCGCAAGGTGACCGCATCGAAATCGACACCCGGACGGGCGAATACCGCAAGCGCGTCTAAGCGACCGCTTCTCCTGAAAAAGGCTCCCTCGGGAGCCTTTTTTGCGTCCGTTCCAAATCACCGGGCCCGAAAACTGCAAAGCGCACAATTCAGCTTCGCTTTTCTCGCAAGACCATGCCCAACACACACGACCTTCACGACAAACGCCTCGCCGACGCCTGGGCCACCCTGCAGGCCCATGCGGACAAGGGTCTCCCTCTGCACAACGACCCCTCGCGACTGGCCTTCGCCGATCCCGAGTTCCTGCTGCGCCGGGAGACCCGCGGACTGCGGATGCAGCTCGAGCTCATGAAACCGGACCTCGAAATGCGCGCCCACGGCATCGAGAACACGGTGGTTGTGTTCGGCAGCGCGCGATTCCGCAGCGAAGAGGAATCGGGCGCCCTGATCGCTCAGGCCGAGGCCTCGGGCGACACGATCGCGGCAGATCGCTGGCGCAAGCTGGCGCGCAGTTCCCATTACTACGAGAAGGCGCGCGCCTTCGGCAAGCTCGTCGCGCAGTACAGCAACGACAAGGAGCCACAGGACAAACTTTTCGTCTGCACGGGCGGCGGCCCCGGCATCATGCAGGCGGCCAATCGCGGTGCGTATGAAGGCGGCGGCCTGTCGGTCGGCCTGGCGATCGCCCTGCCGATGGAAGAGGAAGCCAATCCCTACGTCACGCCGGCGTTGAGCTTCAAGTTCCACTACTTCGCGATCCGCAAGATGCATTTCATGATGCGGGCGAAAGCGCTGGTGGCCTTCCCGGGCGGTTTCGGCACGCTGGATGAGCTGTTCGAGGTCATCACGCTGGTGCAGACCCGCAAGGCCAAGCCGGTGCCGATTGTGCTGTTCGGTTCGGATTACTGGAAGCAGCTCATCAACTTCGAGTTCCTGGCAGAGGAAGGCGTCATTTCCCCGAACGATGTGAAGCTGATCGAGTACGTCGACGCGCCTCAGGACGCGTGGGACTACATCAAGACCTTCTATAAGCTTTAGCTCGCCCCCAGGCCTGCCCACTTCGTGTGGCCGCCTACCCCCTGCCGGGGGCAACACCGGCGGCCCGGCTGAGCCGGTTCCGCGGTGTCACTGAGCTCGCCCCCAGGCTGCGCGCACTTCGTGTCGCTTCGCCGACCCCCTGCCGGGGGCAACACCTGCGGACCAGCGGAGCCGGATCCGCGGTGTTTCATCAACTGGGCTGGTTTTGCGGCTTTGGGTTACTCGTGCGGGTCGGTGCGGGGGGCTTGGAGACCCCAGACGGAGCGTGTGCCTAGCGCCACGACGCCGCCGACGATCCAGAACACGCCGGCCACGCCGATCAGCGCGCCGGCTGCGCCGAAGAGCATGGGCATGGCGACGCTGGAGGCGTTGAGGGTCATGACGCGCAGGCCGAGGGCCTCGCCGTGCCTGGCGTGCGGCGTGATCTGGTGCAGCATGCTCATCACCATGGGCTGCACGGCGCCGAGCGCGACGCCCAGCAAGACCGAGCAGACGCCCATGCCGAGCGCCGAACTCATCAGCGGATAGGCCGCGAACACGAGCGCGGTGATCACGTTCGACGCGGTGATCACGACGCGCTCGCTGAAGCGCGAGGCCACCAGCGGCAGGACGACGCGGATTCCGGCGGCTGCCACCGCGAAGGCGCCCAGGATCGTGCCGATCATCGAGGCGCTCAACCCACGCTCGTGGCCGAGGATCGGCAGGACGAAGGTGTGCACGTCCCAGGACGCGGACTGGAGCCAGTTCACGAACAGCAATCGCCTGAACATCGGCTCGTTGAGCAAGTCCCAGGCGCGTGGCTTGGGTGCGCCGGGGGGCAGGCGTACGGGAGGCAGTTCGGAGGTCCCGCGCGCCAGCGTCCAGCACGCGACCGGAAGCAACGCCAACAGGGCGAAGGCGACGCGATAGCCGAGCAGGTCGCCCGGCGTGGGGCCGGCATGGTCGATCAGCAGGCCGGTGACGAAAGGCCCGACGAAGTTGGCGGCGGCCGGCGCTATCGCCAGCCAGCTGAAAACCTGCTTGAGCTGGGTCGGGTTGCTCGCAGCACGGCCGACGTGGCGTTGCAAGGCAATCACCGCGATGCCGGTAGCACCGCCAGTCAGCAAGGCGGCGATGCAAAGCACCGGAAACACCGGCAGCACGGCAGCCATCGCGGCCCCGGAAGAAGCCGACACCACGGCAATCGTCAATGGCCGCCTCAGGCCGTGCCGGTCCGCGAACCGCCCGGCCGGGAGCGCCAGGAACACCTGCGTCAAGGCGAACAGCGCCAACAGCACGCCGACCGCGGCGGCGCTATAGCCTTCACGGAGGGCCAGCAGCGGCGCCGCGAGCCGGGTGCCTGTCATCGCCGCATGCAGGCAGACCTGCGCGAGGATCAGGCGAAGAAGGCCGGCATTCACGTCGGGCTGTCGTCCTCGCCGTCGGTGGCCGGGAGCAGCGCCTGCGATTGCGCCTCGGGCAGCGCCTCCACCTTGCGCAGCGCGAGCCGCATCTGCTTGGCACGCGTGTCCGCCTTGTCGAGGGTGTCGGAGGCCTTGGCGACCTGCTCCTTGATCCGCGAGACCCATTCGCCGTAACGCTCGAACTCGGTCTTGACCGCACCGAGCACCTTCCACACCTCGGAGGCCTGGTGCTCCAGAGCCAGCGTGCGAAAGCCCATGTGCAGGCTGTTGAGCATCGCCAGCAGGGTGGTCGGCCCGGCGAGCGTCACGCGGTGCTGGCGCTGGATCGCATCCATCAGGCCCGGCCGGCGCAGGACTTCGGCATACAGGCTTTCGACCGGCAGGAAGAGGATCGCGAAGTCCGTGGTGTGCGGCGCGGCAAGGTAGTTCTCGGAAATGGACCGGGCCTCGGTGCGGATGCGGGTTTCCAGCGCCTTGGCTGCGGCCTCGGCAGCCCCGGGGTCGGCCCGTTCATGCGCATCGAGCAGGCGCTCGTAGTCGTCCCGCGGAAACTTCGCGTCGATCGGCAGCCAGACCGGCGCACCGTCCCCGCCGCGCCCCGGGAAGCGGATCGCGAAGTCCACCCGCTGGCCACTGCGGGGCTTGGTCTCGACCTGCTTCGCATACTGGTCGGTCGTCAGCACCTGTTCGAGGAGCGCTTCGAGCTGCACTTCGCCGAACACGCCGCGGGTCTTCACATTGGTCAGAACGCGTTGGAGGCTACCGACCCCGACGGCCAGCGTCTGCATTTCGCCCAGCCCCTTGTGAACCTGTTCGAGCCGGTCCGCCACCTGCTTGAAGCTCTCGCCCAGCCGGGCTTCGAGGGTGCTCTGGAGCTTCTCGTCGACCGTCTGGCGCATCTCGTCGAGCTTGGCGCTGTTGTTCTGCTGGAGTTGCGCAAGCTGCGTTTCCATCGTCGCGCGGACTTCGGCAAGCCGGCGCGCATTGGATTCGCTCAGCCCCTGGAGCTGGGTGTTGAGGGTGTCGGCCAGCGTCTTCTGCAACAGCGTGAGTTGCTGCGCGAAGGCGTCGATCTGCGCGTTCTGGGTACGCGTCGATTCAGCGCCCTGTTGGGTCAACGCCTGCTGGAAGGTGGCAAAGGCCTGCGCGGTTTCCTGCCGCGCGCCGCGCGAGGATTCGCCGATCTCGTGGCGCAGTTCGCGCTCGATGCGCTCGTTGGCCGCGCCCAGCGTCGCGACAAGCATCGAATGGTCGGGCGCAGGCTGCCTGCGAAGCAGCAACCACAGAAGGAGGATGAAATTCAGGGCGGCGAGAGCCAGCAGGATCCAGGTTTCGGTCACGGGGGATGTTGTCTTCCTACTTGGCCGCAAGCACTGCGGTATTGAGCGGCGTGACGGGCTTGCCGTTCACGAGATAGCCGATGAGGTTGTCCACCGCCAGGTCGGCCATGGCGCGCCGCGTCGGGACGGTCGCGCTCGCGATGTGCGGCGTGAGCACGACGTTGGGCACGGTCAGCAGGTCCGGATGCACCTTCGGCTCGCCTTCGAAGACGTCGAGGCCGGCCGCCGCGATGCGCTTGTCGCGCAGCGCCGCTGCCAGCGCCGCATCGTCGACGATGCCGCCGCGCGCGATGTTGACCAGCGTGGCGGTAGGCTTCATGAGCGCCAGTTCGGCCGCGCCGATGGTGTGATGCGAAGCGGCCGTGTAGGGCACTACGAGCACCACGTGATCCGCCGACTTCAGCAGCTCTTCCTTGCTCGCATAGCTGGCCTTGCAATCCGCCTCGAGCGCCGGATCGAGCCGCGAGCGGTTGTGATAGATCACCTTCATGCCGAAGCCGTGCGCGCCGCGCCTGGCGATGCCCTGCCCGATCCGGCCCATGCCGATGATGCCGAGCGTGGCGCCGTGGATGTCGGCGCCGGAGAACATGTCGTAGCTCCATTTCTCCCACTTGCCGGCACGCAGGAAATGTTCGCTTTCGGCAATTCGGCGGGCCGTTGCCATCAGCAGTGCGAAGCCGAAGTCGGCCGTGGTCTCGGTGAGCACATCCGGCGCATTGGTGCCGAGCACGCCGTGCGCCGTCATCGCGTCGATGTCGAAATTGTTGTAGCCGACGGCCATGTTGGCGCAGATCTTCAGGTCGGGGCAGGCAGCGAGCACCTCGGCGTCGATGCGCTCGCTGCCGGTGGTGAAGGCGCCCTGCTTTCCCTGCAGCTTTTCGATCAGCCGGGCCTTGCTCCAGGTCTCGTCGTTCGGGTTGGCCTCGACCTCGAAGTGTTCCTCGAGCCGGGCAATGGTCTCGGGAAAGATCGAACGTGCCACGAGGATTTTCGGTTTGCTCATGATCAGCGGAAGAAGATGAAAGTGGCAATGACGAACAGCGGCACCAGGATGACGCCCGACCACAGCATGAAGCCGAAGAAGCTCGGCATCCGCACGCCGCGGCTTTCAGCGATGGCCTTGACCATCAGGTTGGGCGCGTTGCCGATGTAGGTGTTCGCGCCCATGAACACGGCGCCGGCCGAGATCGCCGCCAGCGTCGTCGCGTAGGTGGTCATCAGCGCCTGCGGATCGCCGCCGGCGGTGTTGAAGAACACCAGGTACGTCGGTGCGTTGTCGAGGAAGGAACTCAGGATCCCGGTGGCCCAGAAATACATCGCGGGATCAGGCTGGCCATCAGGGCGCGTCACCGCCGAGACGATCGCGCCGAAGGGCCCGTTCACGCCCGCCTTGAGCATGGCGATCACCGGGACGATGGTCAGGAAGATGCCGGCGAACAGCTTGGCGACTTCGAGCATCGGCTCCCAGCCGAACTGGTTGGCCGCATGTACCTTGGGCGAGGTGATCCTGAGCGAGATGAGCGTGATCACGATCAACGCCACATCGCGCACGATGCCCGGAAGGCCGACAGGGGTGCCGAAGACGTCGAAGCTGACCGGCGATTTCCAGATGCCGCTCAGCAGCACGAAGAACAGGATGCCGGCCAGCAGCCAGAAATTGACCGCCCCGTCGAAGCCGATCGAGTCCGTGTCGGGCGTCGGATCGAAGCGCTGCACGCCCTCGTTGCGATAGTAGAAGGAATCGAGCGCGTAGAAGATGGCCAACAGCGCGCCGACGAGGAACAGGGTGTCAGGGAAGATGTTCTTCGCGGTCCAGAAGAACTCGACCCCCTTCAGGAAGCCGAGAAAGAGCGGCGGGTCGCCCAGCGGCGTCAGAGACCCGCCGATGTTCGACACGATGAAGATGAAGAACACGACCACATGCACCTTGTGCTTGCGGTTGTCGTTCGCCCGGATCAGCGGACGGATCAGGAGCATCGACGCGCCCGTCGTCCCCATGAGGCTGGCGAGCACCGCACCGATTGCCAGGATCGCCGTGTTGAGCTTGGGCGACCCGCGCAGGTTGCCGCGAATGTGGATGCCGCCCGCGACCGCAAAGAGCGCGCCGAGCAGGACGATGAACGGGATGTACTCGGCCAGCAGCGCATGCACCAGTTGGGCACCTGCCATCGAAGCGCCGTAGACGGCAGCGAACGGCAGGAGAAAGCCCAGCGCCCAGGCCGCAGTCACCTTGCCGTAATGGTGATGCCAGAACGACGGCGCCAGCAGCGGCATCAACGCGATCGACAGCAGCAGCCCCGCAAAAGGCACGCCCCACAGCGGCGACAGGCTGCTCCCGTCGACATCGGCTGCCGAGGCGATGCCTGGCGCCAACAGGGGCAAGGCCACGGCCGCCAGCAAGCGCAAGGCCTTGTTCGTAAGCAGTCGCGCCTTCATGCGGAAGGCTGTGCGATCTCGAAGACCTGCCGCAGGTAGGCCAGGTACCGTTCGTCCTCGCACATGTTCTTCGAGGGCGTGTCTGACAGCTTGGCCACCGGCTGGTCGTTGCAGCGGATCATCTTGATCACGATCTGCAAGGGCTCGTAGCCGAGGTCGTTGGTGAGGTTGGTGCCGATGCCGAAAGCCAGCTGGCAACGGCCGCGGAACTGCTGGTAGAGCTCGATGGTCTTGGGCACCGTCAGTCCGTCGCTGAAGATCAGCGTCTTGGTGCGCGGGTCGACGCGGTTGGCGATGTAGTGCGCCAGCATGCGCTCGCCCCACTGGAAGGGGTCGCCGCTGTCGTGGCGCGCGCCATCGAACAGCTTGCAGAAATACAGGTCGAAGTCCCGCAGGAAGGCCGTCATGCCGTAGACGTCCGACAGCGCAATTCCCAGGTCGCCGCGGTATTCCCGCGCCCACGACTCGAAGCCGAAGATCTGGCTGTCGCGCAGCCTCGGCCCGAGCGCCTGGCAGGCCTGCAGGTACTCGTGCGCCATGGTGCCCAGCGGAATCAGGCCGAGCTTCATGGCGTACAGGACGTTGCTCGTGCCCGCCAGTTGCGGCAGCTTCGCCAGCGCGTTCGGATGATGAGGCGCCGTCACGGCGCCGAGCCGTGATGACAGCGTGCGCAGCACCTCTTCGTGCCAGTCCTTGGAGAAACGCCGGCGAGTGCCGTAGTCGGCGATCTTGAGATCCGCCAGGCCCTCGTCCTGCAGTTGCACGATCTTGGTGTCGAGCCTCTTGCGGCCCTCGGCGAAGTCGGGCCGGGGGTGGGTATTGCGAAAGTACACCTCGTTCACGATCGCCAGCACCGGGATCTCGAACAGGATGGTGTGGAGCCACGGCCCCTCGATGCGGATCTCGAGTTCGCCGGAAGCCTTCGGGATGATGTTGATGTACTTCTCGTTCAGCCGGAACAGGCCGAGGAAGTCGACGAAGTCGCTCTTGATGAAGCGCATCGTCCGCAGGTAGCTCAGTTCGGGATCCTTGAACTGCAGCGAGCAGAGATGGCGCACTTCCTCGCGGATCTGGCCGGCGAACTGCGCCAGGTCGATACCGGGATTGCGGCACTTGAAGCGGTACTCCACGCGCGCGCCCGGGAAGTGATGCAGGACCACCTGCATCATCGTGAACTTGTAGAGGTCGGTATCGAGCAGGCTGTGGATGATCATGGTGCGGAACGCTGTCTCCGGGTTCGATGTGCGGTCGATTATCACGGGCTGCGTCGGCATGTGCCTACGACCCGTTCCCCGAGCGTCCTACCGTTGTATCAATGTCTTGACGCGACAGTGTCTTCACGCCGGCCAGCACTCGTTTCAGGTCGGCGACGAAACCTGATTTTGAAGGAGATACGGCATGAACAAAGACACCCTCGAAGGGAACTGGAAACAGCTCAAGGGCAAGGTCAAGGAGCAATGGGGCAAGCTGACCGACGATGACTTCGACGTCATCGCCGGCAAGCGTGACCAGCTCCTGGGTCGCATCCAGGAACGCCACGGCATCAGCCGCGACGAAGCCGAGAAGCAAGTGACCGACTGGGAAAGCCGCGACGGGCGCACCCCAGCTGCCATCTGGATGGAACGCGTCTGATCCCGGCCGCTCCGCAATCGATTTCACAACTTAAGAGGTAACTGCCATGAAAAAACATCTGCTCATGATCGCCATTGCATCGACCTGTCTCGTGGCCGGTCAGGCCGCCAGCGCGATGACTTCCGACGAATACAAGGTCGCGAAGGAAAAGATCGAAGCCGACTACAAGGTCGACAAGGCGAAGTGCGACACGCTGAAGGACAACGCGAAGGACGTTTGCAACAAGGAAGCTACCGGCAAGGAAAACGTTGCCAAGGCCGAGCTGGAACAGCAATACAAGCCCAGCGAGAGCCACGCTCGCAACGTCAAGGAAGAACAGGTGAAGGCCACCTATTCAGTCGCCAAGGAAAAGTGCGACGACCTGAAGGGCGATGCCAAGAACGCGTGCGAGAAGCAAGCCAAGGCTGACGAGGCCAAGGGGATGGCCGACGTCAAGGCAATGAAGACGAAGATGTAATCGGCTCGCGCTGATTCACCATTGAAAACGGCGTCCCAGGACGCCGTTTTCGCATTTGCGCTTGCTCAGCCCTTGAGTTCTTCCACCACCGCCCGCAACGCCGGCGGGAGCTTGACGGGCCGTTGTGTCGCCCGGTCGACGTACACGTGGACAAAGTGGCCTTGCGCGGCAGCCGTTGCAGCGCCGTGCGCAAACAGGCCGATCTCGTAGCGCACGCTGGAGCTTCCGGCGTGCGCCACCCGTATCCCCGCTTCCACCGTCTCCGGAAAGGCAAGCGGCGCAAAGTAGTTGCATTGCGTCTCCACGACGAAACCGACCGTGGTGCCCTCATGGATGTCCAGCGCTCCGCGCTCGATCAGGAGCGCATTGACGGCGGTGTCGAACCAGCTGTAGTAGACGACGTTGTTGACGTGCCCGTACATGTCGTTGTCCGCCCAGCGCGTCGGGATGCTTCGAAAGACGCGATAGTTGCTGCGGAGTTCAGGGCTGTGTCGGACGCTCATGGCGCGGCATTTTGCCAGCGCCGCCAGTAGTCGTTGGCCACCTTGAAGGTGCCCAGCTGCACCTGCACCGTCTCCGCGATGTCGCTGGCGTAGCCGCCGGCCATCGAAAAGGCCAGCGGGATGCGTCGCTGCCAGGCGAAGTCGAAGACGCGTCGGTCGCGCGCCTCCAGGCCGTCGAAGCTCAACTTGAGTCGCCCCAGGCGATCGTGCTCGAAGGGATCCGCGCCGGCAACGTAGATGATCAGCCCCGGCGTGAAGCGTCGGTCCAGTTCGTCGAGCGCTTGTTCCAGGGCTGCGAGGTACTCGTCGTCGCGGCATCCATCGGGCAACTCGACGTCGAGGTCGCTCGCTTCCTTGCGGAACGGGAAGTTCTTCTGGCCGTGCAGGGACAAGGTGAACACGCTGGGATCGCCACGAAAGATGCTCGCGGTGCCATTGCCCTGGTGCACATCCAGGTCGACCACGGCCACACGGAGGGGGGTTCGCCCTCGCCGGCCGTGCTCGGCCTGCATGAGCCTCGCCGCCACTGCCGAATCGTTGAAGACGCAGAAGCCGCCGCCCTTTGCAGCGCTCGCATGGTGCGTCCCGCCGGCCATGTTGGCCGAGACCCCTTCGGCCAATGCGGTCCGGCAGGCCGCGATGGTCGCCCCGGTGGACCGGCGGGAGCGCTCGACCATGGCTTCGCTCCAAGGGAAGCCGATCTCGCGCATTGCCTCGGCGCTGACGCTCCCGTCGCTAATGGACGCGATCCATTGCGGGGCGTGTGCAAGCGCCAGTTCGCCATCGGTGGCGCGCGGCGCCTCGAACATCTCGACCTGGGGCAAGTGCCGCTCAAGCTGCGCTCGCAACAGTGCATACCGGCTCATCGGAAATCGATGGCCCGGAGGAAGCGGCAGGACGAACTGGCCTGAATAAAACGCACGCATCGGAACCATTGGACCCGATTTAGAAAACGGGTTCTAAATTGCTGCAATGCAACAGAAAAGTCTTGTCCGGAAAGCGAAGCTGCCTATACTCGACACCCATGCTGCACTGCAACAAGAGTTCAGGTCAGCTTACAGAGAATTCGCCTTAATTCCTTATTCACTTGTTAACTGGAGCACTTCATGGCCCTCACCGCTGACCAAATCATCTCCGCTCAAAAAGCCAACCTGGAAACCCTGTTCGGTCTGACCACCAAGGCTTTCGAAGGCGTCGAGAAGATCGTCGAACTCAACGTGACCGCCTCCAAGGCCGCACTGACCGAAGCCGCCGGCACGACGCAAGCCCTGCTGAGCGTCAAGGACGCGCAAGAACTGCTTGCCCTGCAAGCCAGCCTGTACCAGCCCCTGGCTGAAAAGACCGCTGCCTACAGCCGTCACCTGTACGACATCGCCCAAGGCACCGGCGCCGAATTCACCAAGGCTTTCGAAGTCAAGGCCGCTGAAGCCCAGCAAGCCTTCGTCGGTCTGGTCGACAGCGCCGCCAAGAACGCACCCGCCGGTTCCGAAACCGCCGTCGCCGTGATGAAGAGCGCCGTGGCTGCTGCCAACAACGCTTTCGAATCGGTGCAAAAGGCTGTCAAGCAAGCTTCCGACGTCGCCGAAGCCAACTTCCAGGCTGTGCAAACCACGGCTGTGAACGCTGCCAAGAGCACCGCTCAAACCGCTACGCGCAAGCGCTGAATTTCCAAGCCCGCACGACAGCGGGCGTGATTGTCTCCTTGGGTCCTTCGGGATCCAATTCAGGGCCCCCGTCTTCGGACGGGGGCTTTTTTTTGCTCGCCCCCAGGCTGCGCGCACTTCGTGTCGCTTCGCCTACCCCCGGACCGGGGGCAACACCGGTGGACCGGCGGAGCCGGATCCACGGTGTTTCACGAAGGGGCCTGGCTTCGCCGGCCACTGGGTGGAAGGCGGGAATAATCTGGGGTTCTTATCGTTCAGGAGACTTTTCATGCAGATCGACGGCAAGGTTTTCATCGTTACCGGTGGCGCTTCAGGGCTTGGCGAGGGTACGGCGCGGATGCTGGCGGCGAATGGCGGCAAGGTCGTCATCGCGGACATGCAGGCTGACAAGGGCGAGGCGGTTGCCAAGGAGATTGGTGGGGTTTTCGTCAAGTGCGACGTCAGCCAGGAAGCGGACGGGCAGGCTGCCGTGGCTGCTGCTCAAAAATTGGGCAAGCTGATGGGGCTGGTCAACTGCGCGGGCATTGCGCCGGCCGAGAAGACGGTGGGCAAGACGGGTCCGCATGCGCTGGCGGTGTTCAGCAAGACGGTCACGGTCAACCTGATCGGCAGCTTCAACATGATCCGCCTCGCGGCGGACGCGATGAGCAAGAACGAGCCCGAATCGACCGGCGAGCGCGGCGTGCTGATCTCGACCGCCTCGGTGGCGGCGTACGACGGACAGATCGGCCAGGCGGCCTACAGCGCCTCGAAGGGTGGCGTCGTCGGCATGACGCTGCCGATCGCGCGCGACCTGGCACGCAACGGCATCCGCAACATGACGATCGCGCCGGGCATCTTCGGCACGCCGATGCTGTTCGGCATGCCGCAGGAGGTGCAGGACGCGCTGGCCGCCAGCGTGCCCTTCCCTTCCCGCCTCGGCACGCCGGAGGACTACGCCAAGCTCGCCAGGCACATCATCGAGAACGACATGCTCAACGGCGAGGTGATCCGACTCGACGGCGCGATCCGGCTGGCGCCCCGCTGACGCTTCCGAGGGCGCCCTCGGTGTCGTCGAGCGGGGTGACGGTGCCGGTGCGTTCGAGGCGCTCGTACTGGGCAATCACCTGCGCCCCGAAAAGCACCAGCGTGGCCGCGATCTCGAGGCTGAGCAGCACCACGATGGCGGTCGTGAGCGAGCCATAGACCACGTTCACCTGCGACAGCGTCGCAAAGTAGAGCACCAGCACCCGGCGCGTGACTTCCCAGAGCAGCGCCGCGGTCACCCCGCCCAGCAGCGCATGCCGGAGCCGCAGCCGGCCCACCGGCATGACCAGGTAGAGCGAGGTCAGCATGAAGATTTCGCCGGCCAGCCCGAGCAGGTAGAGCAGGACGCCCGAGACGCCTGACAGCGACCAGCTCCGGCCGAGCAGTTCGATGCTCTCTTCGCCAATCACCTGCAGCGCGCCCGAAACCAGGGTGACCAACATCAGCCCGATGCACAGGCACAGGATGTAGATGTAGGGCATCACCACCGAGATGAGGAAATGGCGGGAGTGGTCCGCCTTGCGGTGATGGAAGATCACCGCCATCGCGCTTTCGAGCACGGTGAAGGCAAGCGAACTGAAAAAGATCATCGTGACCAGCAGGACCGGCCCCAGCACGCCGGCATGGGTCAGGAAGTTCGACAGCTCGGCGATGATCGCCCGCGACTGGCCAGGCAGCAGCCACTCCAGATAGCGTCCCACCGCGCTCAGCAGCGCCGCCTGCTCGACGAAATGCGAAAGCCCGATCACGCTCACGATCAGCAGCGGCACGATCGACAGCAGCGCGTAATACGCGACGGCGCCCGCGAGCAGCAGACCCTGGTTGGCCCTGAAGCCCTTCAGCGCCTCCCAGATGAATCGCAACGGATGGCGCAGCAAGGGCGCTGCATGGGTGATGGTTCGGCGGATCATGCGTCGATTTTCGGGAGGCCAGTATGCCGCCGGCCGGCGACGTGTTCGAGGCTTGCGTATCATTTGCCGCTCTCCGCCTACATGACCATCCCCGCTTCATTCATCCAGGAACTGATCGCACGTGCCGACGTGGTGGAAATCGTCGGCCGTTATGTTCAGCTCAAGAAGGCGGGCGCCAACTTCATGGGCCTCTGCCCGTTTCATGGGGAGAAGTCGCCCTCCTTCTCGGTCAGCCCGACCAAGCAGTTCTATCACTGCTTCGGCTGCGGTGTACACGGCAACGCGATCGGTTTCCTGATGGAACATGCCGGGATGGGCTTCGTGGAAGCCGTGCATGACCTGGCCGGCCAGTACGGCATGCAGGTGCCGGAGGACGACGCCTCGCCCGAGGAGCGCGCCCGCGCGGCGGGCCAGCGCCAGAAGCAGGCGACGCTGTCCGAAGTGCTTGAAAAGGCGGGCGAGGCCTACAAGAAGCACTTGCGCCAGTCGCCCGGCGCGATCGGCTACCTGAAGGGACGCGGGGTCTCGGGCGAAATCGCCAGGCAGTTCGGCATCGGGTACGCGCCGGCGGGGTGGCGCACGCTGGCGAGCGTGTTTCCGGACTACGACGATCCCCTGCTGGCGGAAAGCGGCCTGGTCATCGTCGGCGAACCCGACGACAACGGGGACGGCAAGCGCTACGACCGCTTCCGTGACCGCGTGATGTTCCCGATCCGCAACGTCAAGGGCGAGTGCATCGGCTTTGGCGGACGTGTTCTGGGCGACGAAAAGCCCAAATACCTGAATTCGCCCGAGACTCCGGTCTTCAGCAAGGGCCGCGAACTCTACGGGCTCTACGAGGCGCGCGCCGCCTTCCGCGAACACGGCTATGCCCTCGTGACGGAGGGCTATATGGACGTGGTGGCGCTCGCGCAACTGGGTTTTCCGAACGCAGTCGCGACCCTGGGCACGGCGTGCACGCCGGAGCACGTGCAGAAGCTGTTCCGCTTCACCGAATCCGTCGTGTTCAGCTTCGACGGCGATGCGGCCGGCCGGCGGGCCGCGCGCAAGGCGCTCGACGGTGCGCTGTCCTACGCGACCGATGTGCGGAGCATCAAGTTCCTCTTCCTGCCGTCGGAGCACGATCCGGACAGCTTCATCCGCGAATTCGGGTCCGATGCGTTCGCACGCTTCGTGAACGAGGCGACGCCGCTCAGCCGCTTCATGATCGAGGCGGCCCGCGAAGGCTGCGATCTCGGCACGGCGGAAGGCCGCGCCCACATGGCCAGCAATGCCCGGCCGCTTTGGAGCGCCCTTCCCGAAGGCGCGTTGAAGCGCCAATTGCTGGGCGAGATTGCCGCCTTGGTGCAGTTGAGCAGTCAGGAACTGGGTGAACTGTGGGCGCCGGCAGCGCCGCGTGCACCGGCGCCTTCCGCACCGCCGCGGTCCGACGGTGAATGGAGCGACTGGAATGACCGGAGCGAGCGGGTCGAATGGATCGACGAATTCCCCCGCACTTCGCCTTCGCCGAAAAAGTGGCGTTCCAAGTTCTCCCGCACGCCCCCACCTCCCCGCCCGCCGCCCGGTGGCCGGAAGCTGCCGACCAGCCGTCCAGACGTGGCGGCGCGGCTGATCCTGTCGAACATGTCGGAATGGGAAGGCCTCTCGCAGGAGCTGCACGCGCTGCTGTGCGACCTGCCGGGCGAACACGGCCAGCTCTTCGCCTGGCTCGACAGCGAGTCGCATGAGCGTGGGATGCAGCCATGGACGGCACTGCGCGAAGGCCTGCGGGACATGCCCTTCGAGGCGCTCGCCCTGCGCGTCATGACGGGCCCCGACGGTGGCCCCATCGGCGACGCGGAAGGCGAACAGGCGGCCGACTCGGCCCGGGAACTGCGCAGCGTGCTCGACTACATGCTGGACGACCTGCTCAAGACCCAGCAGAGCGAAGCGATCGCCGCCGTCGGCTCCGACCCCCGTGCCCTGGAGCGCTACAAGGCGCTGGAGGCACGTCGGCTGGAGTTGCGAAATCGCCTCAACCCCGGCTCAAACAGTGCTTGAAAAATACGCAGCGCGCTATAATGTAAGGCTTCGCTAGACGCGAAACAGGCAAGAGCGACAGCAGCACCTCCGGGCCGACCCCATGCGCAATGCACTTCCCAACGGGAAACGGGTCAATACACCGCAAGGACTGCACACCAAATGTTCGCCCGACATCTTGCCTTTTGACGGCTCTGCGAGGACCTGTGTCCTCCTGGCCTCATTGTTTGTGCTCCTGCCTGCGCCGGGTTTGTGGCGCGTGTGATTCCGCTTGGTCCATCTTGTTGTATTGAGGTCTTATGCCCAGTTCAAAGAAGCCTGCCGTGTCCGCTGCCAAGAAGCCCGCTGCAGATCAGAAGCCGATCAGGGCCGCCGCCCTGCCGGCAACCAAGACAGGTGCCGCCGCGTCCAAGGCGTCTGCCGCAACGAAAGTGAAAACCGTGCCCACGAAATCGACCATCGCCGAAGAAACCCTGAAACCAGCCGCCAAGAAGGTGGGCCGTCCCCCCAAGGCCGCCGGCGCGCCCGCCGCAGCCGGCGGCGCCAAGCGAGGCCGCAAGCCCAAGGCCGCCAGCGAGGCGCCTTCGAGCGACGTCGACCTGTCCGACATCGAAGACGAGCTGGTCGGCGACGAGCCCTCCGCCTCGACGACCGAGGAAAAGGTCAAGCCGCTGCGCATGAAGATCAGCAAGGCGAAGGAACGCGCCTTGATGAAGGAATTCGGACTGGACGAGACCGTCCTGTCGGAGGAAGACCTGGCCAAGCGCCGCTCGCGCCTCAAGACCCTGATCACGCTGGGCAAGACCCGCGGCTACCTCACGCACGGCGAAATCTCCGACCACCTGCCCGACAAGCTGGTCGACGCCGAGACCATGGAAGTCGTGGTCACCATGCTCAACGACATGGGCGTGGCCGTCTACGAGCAGACGCCCGACGCTGAAACGCTGCTGCTGAACAACACCGCCCCGACCGCCACCACGGTCGAGGAAGCCGAGGAAGAAGCCGAAGCCGCCCTCTCCACGGTCGACAGCGAATTCGGCCGCACCACCGACCCCGTGCGCATGTACATGCGCGAAATGGGCACGGTCGAGCTGCTGACGCGCGAAGGCGAAATCGAGATCGCCAAGCGCATCGAAGGCGGCCTGATGGCCATGATGGAAGCCATCTCGGCTTCGCCCGCGACCATCGCCGAGATCCTGCGCCTCGGCCAGGAAATCCGTGACGGCAAGGTCGTCATCTCCACCATCGTCGACGGCTTCTCGAACCCGAACGAGGCCGACGACTACGTGGCCGAGGAAGACTTCGACGAATTCGACGAGGAAGACGACGACGACGGCAAGGGCGGCTCCAAGGCGCTGACCAAGAAGCTCGAGGAACTCAAGCGCGACGCGCTGGAGCGCTTCGACCGCATCGCCGTGATGTTCGAGAAGGTCCACAAGATCTACGACAAGGAAGGCTACGGCACGCCGGGGTACCAGAAGGCGCAGCACTCGCTCTCCGAGGAGCTGATGACCATCCGCTTCACCGCCCGCACGATCGAGAAGCTGTGCGACCTGGTGCGCACGCAGGTCGACGACGTCCGCAAGAAGGAGCGCGAACTGCGCCGCATCATCGTGGACAAGTGCGGCTTCCCGCAGGAAGAGTTCATCCGCGACTTCAGCGGCTACGACAAGAACGGCAACCGCGTCGCCTCGAACCTGCTCAACCTCAAGTGGGTCGAGAAGCAGGCCGCCGCCGGCAAGCCCTGGAGCGCCGTGCTCGCACGCAACATCCCGCCGGTGCAGGAACTGCAACAGCGCCTCGCCGACATCCAGTCGCGCGTGGTGGTGCCGCTCGCCGAGCTCAAGGACATCAACAAGCGCATGAACGAAGGCGAATCGTCTTCGCGTGACGCCAAGAAGGAAATGATCGAGGCCAACCTGCGCCTCGTGATCTCCATCGCCAAGAAGTACACCAACCGCGGCCTGCAATTCCTCGACCTGATCCAGGAAGGCAACATCGGCCTGATGAAGGCGGTCGACAAGTTCGAATACCGTCGCGGCTACAAATTCTCGACCTATGCGACGTGGTGGATCCGCCAGGCGATCACCCGCTCGATCGCCGACCAGGCGCGGACCATCCGCATCCCGGTGCACATGATCGAGACCATCAACAAGATGAACCGCATCAGCCGCCAGCATCTGCAGGAGTTCGGCTTCGAGCCCGACGCCGGCATCCTGGCCGCGAAGATGGAGATCCCGGAAGACAAGATCCGCAAGATCATGAAGATCGCGAAGGAGCCGATCTCGATGGAAACCCCCATCGGCGACGACGACGATTCGCACCTGGGCGACTTCATCGAGGACAGCAGCAACACGGCCCCGATCGAGGCCGCGATGCAGGCCGGCCTGCGCGACGTGGTCAAGGACATCCTCGACAGCCTCACGCCGCGCGAAGCCAAGGTGCTGCGCATGCGCTTCGGCATCGAGATGTCGACCGACCACACGCTGGAAGAAGTCGGCAAGCAGTTCGACGTGACCCGCGAGCGCATCCGCCAGATCGAGGCGAAGGCGCTGCGCAAGCTGAAGCACCCGAGCCGCAGCGACAAGCTGCGCAGCTTCATCGATACTCTGTAGGGCACACCCCCAGCCTCGCCCACTTCGTGTGGCTCGTGCACCCCCTTGCAGGGGGCAACACCTGCGGACCGGCGGAGCCGGTTCCGTGGTGTTCTCGCAAGGAAGACATGCCAAGAGGGCGCCGCGAGGCGCTCTTTTCATTGGAGACAGGAGACGCTTGCATGAACCCCGACGCCCACAAACTCTGGCTGGCCCCGCGCTGGGCGCTGGCCGTGCTGCTGGCGGTGCTGGGCATGCTCGGGCCGTTCTCGATCGACACCTACATTCCCGCGTTCTCGGGCATTGCACGTTCGATCGGCGCCACGCCGGTCGAGATGCAGCAGACGCTCTCGGCCTACCTGTTCGGCTTTGCGTTCATGAACCTGTTCCACGGCGCGCTGTCGGACAGCTTCGGCCGCAGGCCGGTCGTGCTGTGGGGCCTGGCGGTGTTCACGATCGCCTCGCTGGGCTGTGCGCTTTCCCAGACCATCGGCCAGCTCGTGCTGTTCCGGGCGCTGCAAGGGCTGTCGACCGGTGCCGGCATCGTCGTCTCGCGCGCGGTGATCCGCGACATGTTCCCGCCGGCGGAGGCCCAGAAGGTGATGAGCCAGGTCACGATCTACTTCGGCATCGCACCGGCCATCGCGCCGATCGTGGGCGGCTTCCTTTTCGTGCATCTCGGATGGCACAGCATCTTCTGGTTTCTTGTCGCGGTCGGCGTGGTGCTGTTCGTTGCCAACTACAAGCTGTTGCCCGAGACGCTGCACCTCGAGCACCGCCAGCCCTTCGAGGTGCGGCACCTGATGCGCGGCTATTGGGACCTGTGCTCGGACCCGCGCTTCCTCCTCCTTGCGCTGGCCAGCGGCGTTCCGTTCAACGGCATGTTCCTCTACGTGCTGGCTGCGCCCGCCTTTCTCGGCGAACACCTCGCGCTGGCGCCCACGCAGTTCTTCTGGTTCTTCCTGCTGACCATCGGCGGCATCATGGCCGGCGCATGGGCGAGCGGTCGCATGGCCGGCAAGGTCGCGCCGAAGCGGCAGATCCGCGACGGCTTCGTGATCATGCTGGCGACGTCGCTCGTCAACGTCCTGGCCAACGCCCTCTTCACGCCACACGCGGCATGGGCGCTCTGGCCGCTGGCGGTGTTCGCCTTCGGCTGGGCGTTGATGGTGCCGGTGGTGACCTTGCTCGTGCTCGACCTTCACCCCGATCGTCGCGGCATGGCTTCGTCGCTACAGGCGGTGATCGGTTCCACCGCCAACGGCATCGTCGCGGGCGTGATCGCGCCGCTGGTGATGCATTCGACCTTCGCGTTGGCTGCGACGTCGATCCTCATGCTCGGCATCGGTCTGGTCGCCTGGGTCTGGCTGCACGGGCGCTGGCCCGAGATCGGACGCCTCGTCGCCGGTGAACCGGCCTGACGGCGATGCGACTGGAAACGCTCACGACTTTCGCGCGCGCCTGGATTCCGGGGCCGACGGTCGTCGACGGAAAAGAACGCCTGCGCGCCGTCGGCGGCGCGGCGCTGGGCCTGTTGTTCACGGCCCTGATCTGCCAGGTGGTGGCCGGGCCGTCGGCCAGCGGCAACTGGCTGATCGCCCCATTGGGCGCCAGTGCGGTGCTGGTGTTCGCGCTGCCGGCGAGCCCTCTCGCGCAGCCCTGGCCGGTGATCGGCGGCAATACGCTTGCGGCGCTGGTCGGCGTGGCCTGCGCCCGATGGCTGCCTGATGCGTGGTGGCTCGGGGCGGTCGCGACCGCACTGGCGATCGGGCTCATGTTCAGCTTGCGCTGCCTGCATCCGCCGGGCGGCGCGGTCGCCCTGCTCGCGGTGCTGACGCACACGCCGGACTTCCCCTTTACGATCTCTCCGGTGCTGACCGATTCCCTGCTGCTGGTGCTGGCGGGCGTGCTCTACAACACGCTGACCGGTCGACGCTACCCCCACGTTCAGATCGTCCCGCGACCGCCCGCCGGCGACACGCGCTTCAGCTCGGCCGATATCGATGCGGTGCTCGCCCGCTACAACCAGGTGCTGGACATCAGCCGCGACGACCTGGAGTCCCTGATCCAGCAGACCGAGATGGAATCGTGGCATCGCCGGCTGGGCACGGTGCGCTGCGCCGACATCATGTCTCGCGAGCCGGTGACGGTCGAATTCGGCACACCGCTGCAGGAGGCATGGGCGCTGATGCACGAGCGGCGCATCAAGGCGCTTCCGGTGGTCGACCGCACCCGGCGGGTGGTCGGCATCGTCACGCAAGCCGACTTCTTCCGGCACATCGACCTGCAGCACCACGAAGGCATCGGCGGCCGGCTGCGCGACTTCATCCGGGCGACGCGCACGGTGATGTCGAGCAAGCCCGAGGTGGTCGGGCAGATCATGACGCGGCAGGTGCGGGTGTCGAGCGAGGACCGGCCCATGGTCGAACTGGTGCCTTTGTTCTCCGAAGGCGGCCATCACCACATCCCGATCATCGACGGCGAGCGGCGGCTCACCGGGATGATCACCCAGTCCGATTTCGTGCGGGCGCTGTACCGCGCTGTCGGGCCGCAGGCCTAGACCGCTTTCCTTCGGCGACGCCCGGCGGCCAGTACCGGCCGTCGGCAAAGCGCTCCGCCAGAAAGTCGAGCAGCACACGCAGGGACGCCGGCATCTGACGCCGCGAGCCATACAGCCCGTAGACACCCAGCCCCTGCGCCACGGCGCCCGGCAGCAACGCAACGAGCTTCCCCTGCGCGATCGGCCCGGCCGCCGAATACACCGGCTGCATCGCGATGCCGGCACCTTCGATGGCCGCAGCGAGCAACACCTGCGACTCGTTCGCGCTGAGATTGCCGCTGACCGGCACGGCGATGTTTTCTCCCTGCTGCTCGAACTGCCACAGGCTCTTGCCGAAGTACGAATAGGTCAGGCAGTTGTGCGTGGCCAGGTCGTGGATGCTGCGGGGCGTGCCGTGCGCGGCCAGGTAGGCCGGCGATGCGCAGATGACGGACGCGCAATGGCCCAGCGGGCGCGCGATCAGGTTCGGGTCGAGGTCGTTCGTGATGCGGATCGCCAGGTCGATCCGCGCCTCGACGAGGTTCACCGGCCGCCCGTCGATGTGCAGGTCGATCGAAGCCAGCGGATAACGGCGCAGGTACTCCGCGACCGCCGACGCCAGTACATCCTGCGCGAGCGACTGCGCGCAGGCCACGCGCAGCAGGCCCCTCGGCACGTCGGCTTCGGCAGCGGGCGCTATCGCCATGTCGGCGGCGACTTCGAGCATGCGCCGGCAGCGCGCGAGCGTCTCCTCGCCTGCCTCCGTCAGGCTCAGGCGCCGCGTCGTGCGGTGCAGGAGCCGCGCACCGGCCCATTGCTCCATCTGCGCGAGGTAGCGCGTGACCATGGCGCGCGACATGTCGAGGGCTTCGGCGGCGCTGGTCATGCTCGCGCGCTCGGCGATGCAGACGAACACTTCGGCGGCGATAAGGCGGTCCATATTCGATCGATCCAGGCAACAAACATTTGCATGCTAAGTGCTTTTTCGATCGGATCAAGCAACATAGGATCGTGGCCGAACCAACCAATCCCAGGACGCCACATGAGCAAGATCGCCATCCTCGGTATCACCGGCCGCGCCGGCTCGCGCATCGCGAACGAACTGCTGCAACGGGGCCATGCGGTCACCGGCATCGCACGCAAGGTCGAAGTCGCCGAAGCGCGACCGGGCCTGACGCTGAAGACGGCGGACGCGACCTCCGTCGATGCGCTGGTCCCGCTGCTGCGCGGCCATGACGCGGTGATCAGTGCCACCCATTTCGCGGGCGGTCCCGACGCCGCGACCCTCGCCGCGGCGGCCACGCAGGCTGGCGTGCCTCGCCTGCTGGTCGTCGGCGGTGCCGGAAGCCTCGAAGTCGCGCCCGGCAAAGCGCTGCTCGACACGCCCGGGTTCCCCGACGCCTACAAGGCGGAAGCGCAGGCCGGCGGCGCAATGCTCAAGGCACTGCGCGCCGAAAAGGCGATCGACTGGACCTTTCTCTCGCCCTCCGCGCTGCTCGCACCCGGCGAGCGGACCGGCAAGTTCCGGCTCGGCGGCGACAGCCTGCTGAGCGACGCGAACGGCAAAAGCTGGATTTCGATGGAGGACTACGCGATCGCGATGGCTGACGAAGTCGAGGCACCGCGGCATTCGCGAGAGCGCTTCACCGCAGGGTATTGAAAACACCCCCAGGCTCGCCCGCTTCGTGTGGCCGCCCACCCCATCAAGGGGGCAATGCCGGCGGACCGGTGGAGCCGGTTCCGCGGCATTTCTGGGATGAAAGGCCCTGCTGGCAAGCGGCCGCTATTGCTCCAGGTGTTTTTTCATGGCTTGCATGCCTGCCTGGATCATGGCGCTGATGGGCTGCTCCATGTTGTCAGGCAGCAGGTCGGCGATCCAGACGAGTCGGCTGTGCGTCGCGTCTTCGGCGAACACCTGCAACGACGCGTTGTGATGCGTCAGGCGCTCGCCAGTGGCGGACCAGACCACGCGCCGCGCGGTGTCGTCGAGATCCACGATGACTTCGCGCGCTACCAGGCCATTGGCGAAGGTCACGATTCGGGCGTCGCCATCGAGCTTGCAGTCGGTCATGAAGCCCGGCACGAGCCGATGGTGGATTTCGCCGACATCGCGAACGGCGTCCCAGATCTTCTCGGCGCTCGCCGCCACCTGTATTTCCTGTCGAATGGATGCCATGGCTGTCGCTCCAGCGAGGAAAGAAAGCGGGCAGTTTAAGGCGCGCGCATGCCGCCGCACCGGCCTATCGCTTGACCCCCAGCAGCCGCTCCAGAACTTCGGGCTGTGCGCTCAGGGTCGCGGCATGGTCGGCATGCACCACGGTGCCGTGGTCCAGCACGACGGCCTCGTCAGAGATCGCGAGGATCGCCTGCGGATGCTGCTCGACGACGATGGCGGCCAGGCCCTCGTCGCGGGTGATGCGGCGGATCGCACGCAGGAGTTCTTCCACGATGATCGGCGCAAGGCCTTCGAGCGGCTCGTCGAGCAGCAGCAAGGTGGGATTGACCACCAGCGCGCGCCCGACGGCCAGCATCTGCTGCTCGCCGCCCGACAGCTGCGTGCCCAGGTTGCCCTTGCGCTCTGCGAGGCGCGGGAACATCTCGTAGACGCGCTGCGGATTCCACTTGCCCGGGCGCTCGACCGCCGTCAGGTTCTCGTGCACGGTCAGCGACTTGAAGATGTTCCGCTCCTGCGGTACCCAGCCGATGCCGGCCGACGCGCGCTGGTGCGGCGACAGCTTGTGCAACGCCACGCCACCCAGCGTGATGGTGCCGCCATGCTGGCGCGTCGCGCCGGCCAGCGTGTTGATCAGCGTGGTCTTACCGGTGCCGTTGCGGCCCAGCAGGGCGAGGGTCTGGCCCTGCCCCAGCGAGAGCGCGATGTCGTGCAGCACGACCGCTTCGCCGTAGCCGGCACTCAGGTTCTCGATGCGCAACAGTTCAGACATGCGCGGCTCCATGGCCCAGGTAGACCTCTTTAACCTTCGGGTCGTTGGCGATCGTGTCGGGGTCGCCTTCGGTCAGCAGCGTGCCGTTGACCAGGACGGTCATCCGATCGGCGAAGCTGAACACCAGGTCCATGTCGTGCTCGATCAGCAGCACGGACACATCCGCCGGCAGTGCGGCAACCGTTTCCAGCAGTTCCTCGCGCTCGCCCGCCGGTACACCGGCCACGGGCTCGTCGAGCAGCAGCACGCGCGGCTCGCAGGCCAGCGCGATGGCGATTTCCAGCAGGCGGCGCTTGCCATAGGCAAGGTGTTTCGTCTGCTGCTGCGCGACGTCCGCGAGCCGGAACTGCTCCAGCAGCGTCCCTGCCCGCTCGGCCACCCGCTTCGACGCACCGAGCGGCTTCCACCACTGGCCGCCCAGGCGCGTGTGCTGCGAGACGACCAGCGCCAGCGTCTCCAGCGGCGTCATCGAATCGAAGAGCTGGTTGATCTGGAAGGTGCGAACCATGCCGCGCGACACCCGGCGGTGCGGCGCGAGACGCGTGATGTCCTCGCCTTCGAGCACGATGCGGCCTTCGGTCGGCGTGAGCACGCCCGTCAGCAGGTTGATGAGCGTGGTCTTGCCGGCCCCGTTAGGGCCGATCAGCGCATGGCGCGCGCCGCGCCGGAGGTTCAGGGAGACGTTGTTGGTGGCCGTGATGCCGCCGAAGCGCATCACCAGGCCCGTCGCCGATAGGACGGTGTCGTTCACGGCGGCGCTCATGGCTTGGCACTCCCGCGCGCGCCGAACCAGGTCCAGGGCCTGAGAAGCCGGTCGCGACCGACGAGCACCAGCAGCACCAGGATCAGGCCGATCCAGAACATCCAGTACTGCGGCGTGACGGTGGAGAGCGTGTCCTGCAGCAGCTTGAACACGATCGCGCCCGCGATGCCGCCATAGAGCCAGCCCACGCCGCCGATAACCAGCATCAGCAGCACGTCGGCCGAGCGGTCGAAGGCCAGCACGTCGAGCGAGGCGAAGCCCGTGGTCTGCGCGAGCAAGGCGCCCGCGGCGCCCGCGATCGCGGCGGCGACGGTGTAGATCACGGCCAGCCGCGACACGACCGGAATGCCGATCGCCATCGCGCGCAGGCGGTTGTCGCGGATCGCCTTCAGCGTCGCGCCGAAGGGCGAATGCACCAGCCGCCGCATCAGCAGAAAGAGCAGCAGCATCACCGAGAGCGAATACCAGGCCGCCGTGCGGCCATACAGGTCGAAGTCGAAGAGGCCGAGCACCGGCCCCATCACAACGCCCTGCAGCCCGTCCGCGCCGCCGGTCAGCCAGTCGAGCTTGTTCGCGAGTTCGAGCAGCAGCAGCGCCGTGCCGAGCGTGACCATCAGCCGCGTCAGGTCCGTCCCGCGCAGGATGGTGACGCTCGCAATGGCGCCCAGCGCGGCGCACAGGACGATGGCGACCACGAGCCCCACCGTCGGGTCCGGCATCACGAGCTTCGCGAACAAGGCGGCGGTGTAGGCGCCGAAGCCGAAGAAGGCCGCGTGCCCGAGCGAAACGATGCCCGTGTAGCCGAGGATCAGATCCAGCGACATCGCGAACAACGCGACGATCGCGATCTCGTTGATCATCAGCGCATGCGAGGGCAGGAGCAGAGGCAGCACGAAGGCAATGGCCCAGATCGCGAATTCCCACGGCCGCCAGCGCGCCTTGCGCAGCAATCCAGCTTGGAAGTCCATCAGCGGCCTCCCTTGCGCGTGAACAGGCCCTGCGGCCGCCACATCAGGATCATGATCATCAGCAGGTAGACCGTGAAGGCGCCCATCTTCGGAATGAAGTACTTGCCCGCCACGTCCGCGATGCCCAGCAGCAGCGCGGCCAGCAGCGGCCCGGTGATCGACGAGGTGCCGCCGACGGACACCACGATGAGGAAATAGATCATGTACTTGAGCGGAAAGGTCGGATCGAGTCCCAGGATCTCGGCGCCCAATGCACCCCCGAGGCCGGCGAGCCCCGACCCCACGGCAAAGGTCATCAGGAACACCACGTTCACGTTGATGCCCAGCCCCGCCGCCACGCGCGGATCGTCGACCGCGGCGCGCAGCCGGCTGCCGAAGCGCGTCTTCGAGAGGATCAGTTGCAGCACCACCGTCAACAGCGCGCACAGCACGATGATGAAGATCCGGTAGTGCCCCATGCCCAGCATGAACGCGCCGTCACCGATCTCGGTGCGGCCGCGCAGCCAGTCGGGCAGATGGATGTTCTGCTGCGACGAACCAACGAAGTAGTCGATCCCCGCCACCGCCATGAACGCCAGCCCGATCGAGAACAGCACCTGGTCCAGGTGCGGCTTCCCGTACATCGGCCGATAAAGAGTGCGCTCCAGCAGTGCGCCCACCAGTGCCACCACGATGAAGGCCAGCGGCAGGCAGGCGAGGAACGGCACCCCCAGCTTCTGCATCGCGAACACCGTGAGGTACCCGCCCGCCATCGCAAAGGCGCCGTGCGCGAGGTTGATGAAGTTCATCAACCCCAGCGTCACCGCCAGCCCCACCGCCAGCACAAAAAGCAGCATGCCGTAAGCAATGCCATCAAACAGAATCGTCAACATAAAAAGTTGGGCTCGCCCCCAGGTTGCCCGCACTTCGTGTCGGGCGCCCACCCCCTACCGGGGGCAACACCTGCGGCCCGGCTGAGCCGGTTCCGCGGTGTTCCCCGACGGGCGCCGGGCAGGTTCATGCGTGCAGAGGGATTCGCTTCCTATTTGTCAGGGTTTCGCCTTGCCGGGATCCTTGACGGCCTTGATCACGTCGAACTCGACGTTGTAGAGCTGGCCGTCCTTCTTCTCGACCTTGCGCAGGTACACGTCCTGCGTGATGTCGCGCGTTTGCGCGTCGATCAGCACTTCGCCGCGCGGGCTTTCGAAGACCTGGCCCTTCATGGCCGCGAGCAGTGCATCGCCGCCGCCCTGGCCCTTGGTGGTCTTGAGCGCCTCGTAGATGATGCGCATGCCGTCATAGCCGCCGACGGCCATGAAGTTGGGGCGCATGCCCTTGTTGGCCTTCTGGAAGGCGTCGACGAACTTCTTGTTCATCGCCGACGGGTGCGCCGCCGAGTAGTGGTGCGTCGTGACCACGCCGAGCGCGCCGTCGCCCATGTCGTTGAGCTGATCGTCATCGGTCACGTCGCCGGTGGCGATCATCTTGATGCCGGCCTTGTCCATGCCGCGCTCGAGGAACTGCTTCATCACCGCCGCGCCGGCGCCGGACGGCACGAAGACGAACAGCGCGTCGGGCTTGGCATCACGCACCTTTTGCAGGAAAGGCGCGAAGTCCGGATTGCGCAGGGGCACGCGCAGCGACTCGATCACCTTGCCGCCGTTGAGCTCGAAGCGCTCCTTGAAGTATTTCTCGGCATCGTTGCCGGGGCCGTAGTCGCTGACCAGCGTCACCACCGACTTGATGCCGTTCTTGGGTGCCCAGTCACCCATCGCGACGGAGACCTGCGGCAGCGTGAAGCTGGAGCGGACGACGTACGGCGAGGCTTG
Organism: Variovorax glacialis; assembly: GCF_051216375.1. Classification (NCBI taxonomy): domain Bacteria; kingdom Pseudomonadati; phylum Pseudomonadota; class Betaproteobacteria; order Burkholderiales; family Comamonadaceae; genus Variovorax; species Variovorax glacialis. The sequence goes on from NZ_JBPJZT010000002.1 coordinate 329,856, forward strand.
CGTGATGCTCGACGTGGCGGCGGCCATCACGACCAGCGGCGTCTTCGACTGGGTCGCGATGGGCGCGGCGGCCAGCGCGGCCGGTGTGACGCCAAAACCGGCGAGCACGTTGACCTTGTCGTTCACCACCAGCTCCTGGGCCAGGCGCTTCGTGACGTCAGGCAGCGCGGTGTCGTCCTTGACGATCAGCTCGATCTTCTTGCCCGCCACGGTGTCGCCGTTCTGTGCCATGTAGAGGCGCGCCGCGGCTTCGATCTGGCGGCCGGTGGACGCCTGCTGTCCGGTCATCGGCAGGATCAGGCCGATCTTGAACGTATCGGCGGCATGGGCCAGGGGAATGGCCAGCGCGATGGCGGTCAAGCTGGCGGCCTGGACGAGGTGGCGACGTAGCATAAAGCTCTCCTTCATGGATGGATGCTGGAACGGGGGATATTGTGACCAGATGCAAACGCACCGGAAGGACGGCAAACACCTAGCTTGCCGACGATGAAGATGTTTTCTGCGCGATCAGCAATTGGGCCGCGCGATCATCGCGCAAACGCTGCGGCGACTCATGGACTTTCGGGTCGCCAGGCGGAATCGAGCGTGATCGTGCCGACCGCGCGCGACACGCAGGCGCAGATGCGCTGGCCCGATTGCTTCTCGTGTTCGCTGAGGAAGACATCGCGATGGTCGATTTCCCCATCGACCGCGAGGACATCCATGGCGCACAGGCCGCACTCGCCGCGACGGCAGTCCCACAGGGTCTGGACGCCCGCGGCTTCGAGCGCTTCGAGCAGCGTGCTGCCGGCCGGGACCGTGATCGCCATGTCGTGGCGCGGGATGCGGACCTCGAAAGCCTGCGCCGCGAGCCGGCCGCTGCTGCCAAAGGTCTCGAAGCGAAGGTCCGCCGGCGCGCGGCCGGCAGCGGCCCAGGCGCGCTTGACCGTTTCGAGCATCGGGACCGGTCCGCAGGTGTAGAGCTGGCCGCCGGGCGGAAGCGCCGCGATCTCGGATGCGAAATCGATCGCCGCGCTGCCGGCATGCGCCTGCACGCTGGTCGTTTCGCAGGCGCCGAATGCCTCTTGCAGTGCCGGCAGATAGGCCAGTTCCTGCTCGCTCCGCGCGCCGTAGAGCATGCGCACTTTCACGCCGCCACGTTGCGCCAGCGTTGCCAGCCGCTGCGCCATGTAGACCAGCGGGGTGATGCCGATGCCGCCCGCCACCAGCAGGTAGCCGGGTGCGGTGAGGTCGAGGCCGAAATGGCTCTGCGGCTCGCTCACCAGCAGGCGATCGCCCGTCGCAAGCCGCCACATCGCGAGCGATCCGCCACGGCCGTCGTCCAGACGCTTCACCGCAATGCGCCACGCCCGACCGTCGGGTGCTCCGACCACCGAATAGGAGCGCGTTTGCATGCGCCCCGAACCCGGTTCGCCGACCAGCACCTGCACCTGCAGATGCGCGCCGGGCTCGTGCCCGGCGACGATGCCGGATTCGGGCGTGATCTCGAACTCGCGCACCGTCGGGGTGAGGTCGCGGCAGGCGGTGATGCGCGCCGGCATCCAGTGGATATCGCTTTTCATCTTGAAGCTTTTTCAGGCCCGGCGGCGGATGAGCTGCACGCCCGGCAAGGGATGGTTCTGCGCGCCATGCAGCGCTTCGCGGAGGTTGCGCTGGGCAATGCGGCTGTGCTCGCGCATCAGCGCCTCGGCGCGCGAGCCTTCGCGGTTCTCGATCGCGTCGAGCACCTGCCCGTGCTGGTCCTGCGCGATCAGCAGCATGTCGCGCGCGGCGGGCGAATTGGCCTGGACGACGACGAAACCCGAGGGCGACGCGAACGGCAGATTGATCACGCGCTCCAGCTGCTGCGCGATCAGCGGGCTGCCCGACATCTCGGTCAACAGCCGATGGAACTCCTCGTTGTAGGCGACGTAGCGCGAGAACGCCGCATCGTCGAGCGCAGCGTCGCGCAGCAGCTCGTCGATGCGTTTCAGGCAGGCGCGCGCCTCGCGCAACACCACAGGCGGCGCGCCCCGCTCGGCCGCCAGGCGGGCGGACAGCCCTTCCAGCGTGCCGCGCAGTTCGATCGCGTCGGCGACATCGCGCTCGGAGAAAGTGCGAACGGCATAGCCGCCGTTCGGCAAGGCCTCCAGCAGGCCTTCCTGTTCGAGTCGCATGAGCGCGCTGCGCACTGGCGTCCGGGAGACACCCAGCAGCTCGGAAATCGCGACCTCAGCAATGCGCGCGCCGCCCGGCAGTTCGCCGGCGAGCACCATCTCGCGCAATCGCAGTTGGGCCTTGACCGCCTGCGACCCACCGGCTTCGGCGGGTTCGCCCACAGCGGACGCCGTGGCTGTGCTCACGCGCGCTCCGCCACGGCGGGCTGGATCGGAATGGTCGTCGCACGCGGCTTCTCGCGCGCGACCATCTGGTCGATGAGCCGCCGCGCCCACATCGCGCCGGCATCGATGTTCAGGTTGTAGAAGCTGTAGTCCGGCCGCTCGTCGATGGCGCGCTGCTGCGCTTCGAGCACCACTTCGTCCTCGCGGAAGATGCCTGCCACGCCCTCGCGCAACTCGTGCGTCAGGCGCTGCTCGCCGATGCAGTAGTTCCGCGCAAAGGCCCAGAAGTAGAGGCAGGTCTTGTCGGTTTCGGGCGTGATGGTGTTGAGCACGTAGCCGTTGACGCCCTTGCTGCGGTCGCCCGGCTGGCCATCGCGCGGCACCGCGCCGGTGCCCGCCTCGGCCACGCCAACATCGATGTTGACCGTGCAGGGCCCTTCGAAGCGAATGATCTGCCAGCGATCGACCTTGCCCCGGTAGCCGTGCGCATGGTGGATCTGCCCAGCCCAGAACGGCGGCGCATCGATGTTTTCCATCCAGCGCGTGACGGTCGCCGACCGATCGCCGTGGGTCGCCACGAAAGGCGCCTCGGCCACTTCGCGGTTGCCGATCGACGAGCCGTGCACGAAGGTCTCGTGCGTCAGGTCCATCAGGTTGTCGACGACCAGCCGGTAGTCGCATGCGACGCGGATCATCTTGCCGTCACCGGCCCATTCGGGGTCGTCGTTCCAGTGCATGTCGGGCACCAGTGACGGATCGGCCTTGGCCGGATCGCCCGGCCACACCCAGACGAGGCGGTGTTTCTCGACCACCGGATAAGCGCGCACGCAGGCCGACGGATTCAAGGTCTCCTGACTGGGCATGAAGGTGCAGCGCCCCTGGCTGTTGTAGACCAGCCCGTGGTAGCCGCAGACGAGCTCGTCGCCTTCGAGCCGACCGAGCGACAAGGGCATCAGCCGGTGCCAGCACGCATCCTCCAGCGCGGCGACCTGCCCATCGGTGCGCCGGTACATCACGAGTTTCTGGTTGCAGATGGTGCGTGCCAGCAGGGCGTGCTTGACTTCGACGTCGTACGCGGCGGCGTACCAGGCGTTCAGCGGAAATGGGCTCGTAGGGGCATTCATGGATACTGACTGTATACATTAGAGGCGTGAAATCCAGTCTTTTGGACCAATTTCAGGGTAAACACCAGTCTTTCTGTATCCACAACAGGGGTGCCCTGAGCGGATACGATCGACCGTTCTATTCCAGATTCGACGGAGCCAACCCATGTCCCAGCACGCCGCCCTGCCTGCCCGCTACGACCACGTCGGCAGCTTCCTGCGCCCCAAATACCTGCTCGAAGCGCGCGAACAGAAAGCCAAGGGCGAGATCACGCCCGAGCAACTTCGCAAGGTCGAAGACAAGGCCATCACCGAGATCGTCAAGTTCCAGGAAGACGTCGGCCTCAAGAGCATCACCGACGGCGAATTCCGCCGCACGTACTTCCACATCGACTTCCTCGAGCAGCTCGGCGGCGTGAAGACCGACATCCCGGTCACCATCCGCAAGCCCGACGGCACCGAGGAACTCGCACCGCCCGTGATGCGCGTCATCGACAAGGTGCGCCATGCCAAGAACATCCAACTCGCCGACTTCCAGTACCTCAAGAGCCAGGTGTCGGCGGGCAACACGCCCAAGGTCACCATCCCCTCGCCCACGATGCTGCACTTCCGCGGTGGCCGCGCCGGCATCAGCAAGGAGGCCTACCCCGAACTCGACCCGACCTTCTACGACGACGTCGCGAAGGCCTACGGCGACGAACTTCGCTCGCTGGCCGAAGCCGGCTGCACCTACGTGCAGATGGACGACACCAACCTCGCCTACCTCTGCGACGAGCGGATGCGCGAAGCCGCCCGCCAGCGCGGCGACGACCCCAACGAGCTGCCGCACCGCTACGCCGCCTTCATCAACAAGGTGGTCGCACAGAAACCGGCCGGCATGACCCTCGCGATGCACCTATGCCGCGGCAACTTCAAGAGCACCCACGCGGCGGCCGGCAACTACGAGCCCGTGGCCGAGGCGCTGCTGAAGGAGATGGACCTCGACGCCTACTTCCTCGAATACGACGACGCCCGCTCCGGCGACTTCCGCCCGCTGCGCTTCCTGCCCAAGGGCAAGACCGTGGTGCTGGGCCTGGTGACCACCAAGTTCGGCGAGATGGAAGACAAGGACGAACTCAAGAGCCGCATCGAGGCCGCCGCCAAGTACGTGTCGCTCGACCAGCTTGCGCTGTCGCCGCAGTGCGGCTTCTCGAGCACGGTGCACGGCAACAACATCGCCGTGGAAGCCCAGCGCGCCAAGCTGCGTTTGGTCATCGAAACCGCGCAGGAGGTCTGGGGGAGCTGAGCTCGCCCCCAGGCTTCGCGCACTTCGTGTCGCTTCGCCTACCCCCTGCCGGGGGCAACACCAGCGGCCCGGCGAAGCCGGTTCCGCGGTGGTTCTGAGCTCGCCCCCAGGCTTGCTCACTTCGTGTAGCCGCCTACCCCCTGCCGGGGGCAACACCAGCGGCCCGGCGAAGCCGGTTCCGCGGTGTTCCGCGACCGGGCTGGATGAGTTGGTTTGATTTGGCGCGCCGGTGAAGTAGGCTTCGGGGCATGAAGCTCTTCACCGGTCCGCTCAGCATGTTCGGCGCCAAAGCGCAGATCGCGTTGCTTGAAAAGGGGCTGGCGTTCGAATGCGTCATGGTGCCCTTCGACCGGGATGACAACTATGAGCCGAAGCACCCAGAGGTGCTGCGGGTCAACCCGAAGCGGCAGGTGCCTGTGCTGATCGACGGCGACGTAGAGCTCTTCGACTCGACGCAGATCTTCGAGTACCTCGAAGACCGTTCTCCCCTCCCCCCGCTCTGGCCTGCCGACGTCGCGGCCCGGGCGCGGGCCCGGCAGCTGGAGCTCAAGTCGGACGAGGTCTATTTCCCTCTTGTGGTGAAGCTCTTCGGGCTTCAGCACGACATGCAAAGCGCCGCGGCCGTGGCGGCCTGCGGTGCCTGCGCCCGCTTCCATGAAGAACTGGATCGGCTGCTGGCCCAGCGCGACTATCTCGCGGGCGACTATTCCTACGCCGACATCGCGTTCTACATGGCGCACGTGTTCGCCGACCGCAAAGGCGCGGGGATGACCGAGGCCACGCCGCGGCTGGTGAAGTGGCGCGATCGCGTAGGCGCACGGGGTGCAGTGCGCCAAGTGGTCGGCGCGATGATGGGCTTCCTTGCCTCGGAGGGCCGCCCCGTACCCGCCTTCCTGCAGCATCTCCGCACGTGAACCGGCTCGACGACCTGCTCGACGAGCTATTGGACTGGCTCCCTTCGCCGTCGCAGCACCTGCTGGTCGTCACCTTCGCGCTGCTGGTGTACGTGCTGACGACGCGCGCACGGCGCGAGCAGCGGGCGCCCACCACGGCGATCGCGTGGGTCATGGGGCTGGTGCTCGTGCCGTACATCATCTTCCCGATGTACCTGATGTTCGGCCAGCGCAAGCTGCGGCCGACCGGCTCGCCTCGGCCGCCGAGGTCCGCACCGGCGGGCCACTGGGCCGCCGACCTGATCGAGAGCTTCGGCCTCGCCGCGCCGGGTCGCTGCACCCCGCGTTTTCACGCCGACGGCGGCGCCGCGCGCGACGCTTTGTTCGAAGTGATCGAGGGCGCAAGCCAGCGCCTCGACGTATGCACCTTCATCATCGGGGACGACGCATTGGGTCACGAGGTGATCAATCGGCTGTCGCGCCGGGCGCGCGAGGGCATCAAGGTGCGCGTGCTGCTCGACGGCTTCGGCGCGCTGTCGCTGCCGCGCTCGCACTTCGACGCACTGCGCGAAGCAGGCGCCGAGGTCGCGGTGTTCCGCCCCATCTTCAGTCTGCGCCGCACCGGACCGCGCAACCTGCGCAACCATCGCAAGCTGACCATCGCGGACGACAGCCGGATGTGGTCGGGCGGTCGCAATCTCGCGGGCGAATATTTCACCGGCAACGACGATCATCCGATCCCTTGGCGCGACCTTTCCTTCGACCTGCAGGGCAGCGTGGCGGCGGCGGCGGCGCGGCAGTTCGACCATGACTGGGCCTCGGTGCGCAAACGCAAGCCGCGCGCGATCTCGGCGGACGACGACCCTTCAGCGGAGGGCTTCGCGCAGTTCCTCCCCAGCGGCCCCGACCAGACCGAAGACACGGCGCATGCGCTGCTGATCGACGCCTGCTTTCGCGCCGAGCATCGGGTGCTGGCGATCACCCCCTACTTCGTGCCCGGCGACGGTTTGCGGGACGCCTTGCGGCTGGCGGCTCGGCGCGGGGTGCAGGTCACCATCGCGATGCCCGCGCAATCGAACCACCGGCTCGCCGACTTCGTGCGCGCCCGCGCGATGCGCGACCTCGCGCGCGCCGGCGTCATCTTCCGCATGCTGCCCTTCATGGCCCATGCGAAGGCGGTCGTGGTCGACGACAACCTGGCGCTTTGCGGCTCGATCAACCTCGACATGCGCAGCCTGTTGCTGAACCACGAGGCAGCGGTGGTGTTCTATGGCAACGACGAGGTCGAATGGCTGGCCCAGTGGATCGAGACCACCTCCTCCGCCGGCGAGTCCTACCGTGCGCGCAGGCCGGGCCTGATGCGCGACGTGGCCGAAGGGCTGCTGCTCACGATCGCTTTCCAGCTCTAGCCTTGTTCGTGTAGCTCGCATTGCCCAGCCCCGTGCCGATGGTCAGCACGGCCCAGCGCTTCACGTCCTGCATGAAGGGCAGCTCGCTCAGGCCCTGGACCACGGCGTCGTTGTGCATCAGCACTTCGGTGGTCTCGCCATGGATGGTCGGGATCCGCTTGCACAGTTCGCTGGGCAGATGGAAGGTGTCGCCTTCCCAATCGCCTGGGAGGTTCTGCGTGCCGCGCGAGATCGAACCGTCCTTGCGGATCAGCCCCGGGCATCCGATGCCGATGAAGGGCGCGAGCCGGATGCCCTTCTTCTTGCAATAGCGCACCTGGGATTCGATCATTTCCGCGAGATGGTCGATCAGTTCCTTTCGGCTGGGCCCGTCATCCTTGTGGCGCCACTTCTCGCGACGCATCACCTTGGCCTTCGACAGGTCCTTTGCACGGTTACGCCGCGTCTTGACGATGCCGCAGCGCACATTCGTGCCGCCGATGTCGAGCGCGAGGATCGCGTCGTACTTCTTCAGCATGGCCCGCGGCGTGAGGTGAACCCAGCCCAGCAGGCCGCCGTCGTCAGTCTCGTGACAGATGCGCGCAAGTTGCACCGAAACTTTCATGTCCTGGAGGATCGCCGCTGCCTGCAGGATCGCGCGCTCGCCGACGTCGCTCTCCGGAAAGCCGCCGCCGATCACGATCCGCTCGACGCCCTTCCACGAAGGCTGGCGCATGAAGCGATCGATCACCCAGGCCAGTTCTCCAGCGAATTCCTCGATCGCGGCGTGCACCACGTCGGCCGCCTCGGAGGCCCTGGCTTCGCCCAGCGCCGCGTCCAGCGCGCGCTTGCTGAGGTCCTTGGAATGACGGCCGCCCAGCGGATCCTTGCCCTTGCGGCGGCGACGCTGGCGCCAGCGTTCGAGCAGTTTCCGGAATGCGGTCTGGCTGGCCTGGTCGCCGATGAAGCCGTCCTTGTCGCGAACCTGAAGGCTGTAGCCCTCGACGACGACGGAGGGCAGTTCGCGTGCGCCATGCACGTCGGGAAGCGGAAGCAGGTCACGTTCGGATGGCATCGAATCTTTCATCGCGGTGGAATCAGTCGGCGGTGGTGTCCAGTATCAGGCGTGCAGTTTCCTCCGGCGCGTCCCAGTGCGGAAAGTGGCCGCAGCGCTCGAACCAGTGCAGGCGCGCATCCGGAAAAAGCTGCTGCGCCCGCGCCGCCTGCCGGGGCAGGCAGATGCGGTCCAGCCGTCCCCAGCCGATCACCATCGGCTTGGCGATGCTGCCGATTGCAAGCCCTTCCAGCGGCGCGGCACGCACCAGGTCGCGAAGTATCACGCTGAAGGATTCCGCCGACGCGTAGCTGCGCATCTCCTCCAGCACGAGCGCCGGCGACAGCCGGGTCGGCTGGGCCGAGAACTGCGCCAGCAGCAGCTTGCGCGACCATTCGTGCTCGGCGATCGCGGGCATGGCGAACCTGAGACCCCGTACCAGTCGCCGCGAGAAGCAGATCGAAGTTTGATAGATGTAGCGCTCCCACCCGGCCCAGAACCCGCCCGGCCCCAGCGAAACGACGGAGCCCAGGACACCACCCCGCTCCGCGAGTTCAAGCACCAGCCGGGCGCCCAGCGAACTGCCGACCGCATCGGTGCCGATCAGGTCATGTTCCTTGAGGAACTGGGCGACCGCGTTGCCGAGCGTGCGCACCGACACCTCCCCCGCGAGCGGAGGGCTCTTGCCGAAGCCCGGCAAGTCGATCGCCACCACGGCGCGTTCGGCAGCCAGCGGATTCAGGACGGTCTGCCACGAGCGCCAGCTGCTGCCCAGTCCATGCACGAGCAACAGGGGCTTCCCTTCACCGCGTCGGACGTAGTTGATGAGCACGCGTTCACTTTGCGTTCATCCATGCCCTCGCAGCGACAGCAGGCCGCACGACCCGGTGTAGGAGAACGAGCCAGCCCCACAGCGCGCCGATACACTGGGCCGATGCTTTCGTCGCGCCGCCCATGGCTCGCCGCCCTGATCTGCCTGGGTCTGCTCTGCGCTGCCACGTTCGCGCGCGCGCAGGCGGAAAGCCTGCGCATCGGTTCCAAGCGCTTCACCGAGTCGTACATCCTGGCCGAGGTGCTCGCGCAGACCGCAGCGCCGCAAACGCCGACACCGCCCATCGTCCGGCAAGGGCTGGGCAACACCGCGATCGTCTATGAAGCCCTGCTCTCGGGTGGCATCGACCTTTACGCCGAATACACCGGCACCATCGCCCTGGAAATTCTCAAGAGCCCCCAGTCGATGACGCGCGAAGCCATGAACGCGGCCCTCTTGCCGCTCGGCCTCGGCGTTGCGATTCCGCTCGGCTTCAACGACGGGTATGCGCTGGCCATGCGGGCCGCCGATGCCGACCGCCTCGGCGTGCGCACGCTGAGCGATCTGGCGAATCACCCCGAGCTGAAGCTCGGCCTGTCCAACGAGTTCATCGGCCGCGCGGACGGCTGGCAGGGCCTGGCCACGCGCTATGGATTCAAGCAGACGCCGACCGGCCTGGACCACGGGCTCGCCTACGACGCGATCGCCGCGAAGCAGATCGACGTGATCGACATCTACACCACCGACGCCAAGATCGACCATCTCGGCCTGCGCGTGCTCCAGGACGACCTCGGCTACTTCCCGCGCTACGACGCTGTCGTGCTCTACCGTCTGGACGTCACGACGCGCGCGCCCAAGGCCTGGGCGGCGCTCCAGAAGCTTGAAGGGCGCATCGACGAGCGCGCGATGATCGCGATGAACGCACGTGCCGAACTGCAGGGCGTGGCCTTCGACGTCATCGCCCGCGACTTCCTGGCGCAACAGGGCCAGGGCGTTGCGAAGGCGGCCCCGGCCGGTGCCCAGGACGCCGGCTCGCGCGGCTTCATGGCCAAGCTGCTCGGCCCCGACCTCGGCCGGCTGACGCGGCAACACCTGATGCTCGTCGCGGTGTCCGTCGGGCTCGCGATCCTCATCGCGGTGCCGCTGGGCGTCCTGGTCTTTCCTCATTTGCGGACGCGCGCGACAGTGCTCGGGCTGACGGGCCTGCTGCAGACGGTTCCTTCGCTCGCGATGCTCGCCGTGCTGATCTCGCTGATGGGCGCGATCGGCACGCTGCCGGCGCTGGTCGCGCTTACGCTCTACGCGCTGCTGCCGATCATGCGCAACACCGTCACCGGGCTGGCCGAGGTTCCCGCCGGATTGCGGCAGGCAGGCACTGCCCTCGGCATGACCGGGGTGCAGAACCTGCAGGTCGTGATGCTGCCGCTGGCGCTCCCCACGCTCCTTGCGGGCGTGCGCACCGCGACGACGATCGCGATCGGCACGGCGACCATCGCGGCCTTCATCGGCGCCGGCGGCTTCGGCGAGCGCATCGTGACCGGGCTTGCGCTCAACGACCGCGAATTGCTGCTCGCAGGCGCCGTACCGGCCGCGGTGCTGGCGCTGCTGAGCGAGGCCTTGTTCGAGACCATCGACTACGTGATGCGCCGGCGCATGCAAGACTGAAACCGCCCACCTGGAGGATCCTTCGTCCATGAACATCGTCATCACCGGCGGTGCCGGCTTCGTCGGCGCACGACTCGCCCGCACCCTGCTCGCTCGCGGGCATCTCACCTTGGCCGGTGCCACGCCTGCGTCGATCGAGGGCATCACGCTCGTCGACCGCGTGGCACCACCTGAAGATCTGGCGCAGGATCCGCGCGTGACCGCGGTCGTCGGCGATCTGAACGAGTTGCTCACCAGCGCGCCCGAACGCGCTGTGCCGCGCGACACCACGCTGCTCTTCCACCTGGCCGCGGCGGTCAGCGGCGAATGCGAGGCCGACTTCGATCTCGGCATGCGCAGCAACTTCGCCGCCACCAATGCACTGCTCGACGCCTGCCGCAAGCTGGGCACCGTGCCGACGCTGGTCTTCTCGAGCTCGCTCGCCGTGTACGGCAATTCGCCCGAGCAGCCCTTGCCCGAGGTCATCACGGACAGCACCCTGCCCACGCCGCAGACCAGCTACGGCATCCAGAAGTTCATCGCCGAACAGCTGGTGGCCGACTACACGCGCAAGGGCTTCATCAACGGCCGGAGCGTGCGGCTGATGACGGTCAGCGTGCGACCGGGCATGCCCAACGGTGCGGCCTCTGGCTTCTTCAGCGGAATGATCCGCGAGCCGCTCGCCGGCGTTCGCGCGGCCTGTCCTGTGGCGGACGAAACGCCGGTGGCGATCGCGTCGCCGACGCGCACCATCGAAGGGCTTGTTCGCGCAGCCGAAGCGAGCGACGCGCAATGGGGACCGCGCACTGCGCTCAATCTCCCATCGCTGTCAACCACCGTCGGCGAGATGGCCGCGGCACTCGGCCGCGTCGCGGGAACCACAGCGACGAACCTGCTCGACCGCACGCCCGACCCTGCGATCCGCCGCATCGTGAAGAGCTGGCCCGGACGCTTCGAGACCGTGCGCGCGCGTGCGCTCGGGCTCGACGCCGACGCGAGCTTCGATGACGTGATCCTCGAATACGTCCGCGAGAATCCGGGCGCGATCAAGGTGTCCGTGCAGGCGCCGTCAGGCTGAACGAATTCGGCGGCCGGCGTGCCGCCAATCCCTTACACTCATTCCCGTCAGGAGAGAGCCCCGCGACAGCGGTGCCGCCGAAGGCGCAGGTCCCCCCATCACAAGGGCCCGAACGCTCAGGCAAAAGGACTGACGAGGCGCCCCTCCACACGGGCGTTTCCTTGCTGGAGAGAGGCGGCCCGTCATCGAGTCGGAGGGCCGTCCACCGAAGGAGCAAACCCCGATCGTGGGGCGAATCTCTCAGGTAAAGCGGACAGCAGGGGTGGCCCATGGCTTCGGTCATGGATCTGGACTGCCCCTTTGGAGAGTGCCTTGGCCTCCGCATCGACCGACGATCTTCTGAAGACACCGCTTCACGCCCTGCACGTGGAACTTGGCGCCCGCATGGTTCCCTTCGCGGGCTATTCGATGCCGGTGCAATACCCCGCAGGCCTGATGGCCGAGCACCGCAACACGCGCGAGGCCGCCGGCCTGTTCGACATTTCGCACATGGGCCAGTTGCGCCTGGTCGGCCCCGATGCGGCGGCAGCCTTCGAGACCCTGATGCCGGTCGACGTGATCGGCCTCGCGCCGGGCAAGCAACGCTACGGCCTGTTGCTCAACGACGAGGGCGGCATCCTCGACGACCTGATGTTCTTCAACGAAGGGCACGATTCGCTGTTCGTGATCGTGAACGGCGCCTGCAAGGTGGCCGACCTCGCGCACATCACGGCGAAGATCGGCCAGCGCTGCCAGGTCCTGCCGATGCCCGACCAAGCGCTGCTGGCGCTCCAGGGGCCGCAGGCCGCGGCGGCGCTCGCCCGGCTGTCGCCCGGCGTCGAGCGCTTCGTCTTCATGACCGGCGGCGCCGTGCAGATCGGCGGCCTTCCGGCCTTCGTCACGCGCAGCGGCTACACGGGCGAGGACGGCTTCGAAATTTCCGTCGCGGCCAAGGATGCGGAAGCCCTGGCCCGCCTGCTGCTCGCCCAGCCGGAGGTCAAGCCCGTCGGGCTGGGCGCGCGCAATTCGCTGCGCCTCGAAGCCGGGCTCTGCCTCTACGGCAACGACATCGACGAAACCACCACGCCGGTCGAGGCATCGCTCGGCTGGGCGATGCAGAAAGTGCGGCGAACGGGCGGCGCACGCGAAGGCGGCTTTCCCGGCGCGGCGCGGATCCTCGCGCAACTCACGGCCGCCAGCGGCACGGCGGGCCACCTCGATCACGAGACGCTGAAGCGCAAACGCGTCGGCCTCGTGGCGCTGGATCGCGTTCCGGTGCGCGATGGCACGCTCCTTGAATCATTCGAAGGCGTCGCCATCGGCCATGTGACCAGCGGTCTGCTCGGACCGACGGTCGACCGGCCAGTCGCCATCGCCTATGTCGCGCTGGCCTATGCGGAGCCGGGCACGCGCATCCAGGCCGTCGTGCGGGGGAAGCCCGTGCTCATGGAAGTAAGCACCATGCCTTTCGTTCCTGCCCGCTACTACCGAGGCTGACCCCACCAATACCCAACTACCCAAGGAGCTTCATTCATGACCATCAAGTACACCAAGGACCACGAGTGGGTCAAACAGGACGATGCAACGCTCGTCACCGTCGGCATCACGGTGCATGCGCAGGACGCGCTGGGCGACGTGGTCTTCGTCGACCTGCCGGAAGTCGGCAAGACCTTCAGCCAGGGCGAGGTCGCGGGCGTGGTCGAGTCGGTGAAAGCTGCGGCCGATGTGTTCATGCCGGTTTCGGGCGAGATCACCGAGGTCAACGAGGCGCTGCGCGCCGACCCGTCGCTCGCCAACAGTGCGCCAATGGATGCCGGCTGGTTCTTCAAGGTCCGCGTCAGCGACGCGACCCAGCTCGAAGCGCTGCTGGACGAAACCGCCTACGCCAAGTTCGCCGAAGACAACTGATCCTCCACTGCCTCTCCTGACCCAACGACCATCTCCATGTCGACGCCCGTCCTGCCCACCCTCCCCTCGCTCGGCGAACTCGAGAACGCCGAGGAATTCATCGCGCGCCACATCGGCATCGAAGCCGCGGACGAGACGCGCATGCTGGCTGCCGTCGGCTCGACGACGCGCGCCGAACTGATCGACGGCATCGTGCCGCCGGCCATTCGCCGCAGCCGGCCGATGCGCCTGCCGGCACCGTTGACGGAGGCCGACGCGCTGGCCGAACTCAAGGCGATAGCGTCGAAGAACAAGGTGGCGCGCAGCTTCATCGGACAGGGCTACTACGGGACGCACACGCCCGGCGTGATCCTGCGCAACGTGCTGGAGAACCCCGCCTGGTACACGGCCTACACGCCCTACCAGGCCGAGATCTCGCAGGGCCGGATGGAGGCGCTGGTCAATTTCCAGACGATGGTCTGCGACCTCACGGGCGTGGCCATTGCCAACGCGTCGATGCTCGACGAGGCGACGGCCGCCGCCGAGGCGATGACGCTGGCCAAGCGCAGCGTGAAGAGCAAGAGCAACGTCTTCCTGGTGTCGGGCGATTGCCATCCGCAGACGATCGAAGTGATCAAGACGCGTGCCGCGCCGCTGGGCATCGAGGTCAAGGTCAGCACCGTGTCCGAGACCCTGCCGCACCTGATGGCGAGCAGTGAATTCTTCGGCGTGCTGGCGCAATACCCCGCCACCACTGGGCACGTGCACGACCTGCGCCCGCTCGCGGGCCACGCGCACCAGTTCGGCGCCGCCTTCTGCGTGGCGGCCGACCTGCTCGCGCTCACGCTGCTGGTGCCGCCCGGCGAATGGGATGCGGACATCGTCTGCGGCACCACACAGCGCTTCGGCATGCCGATGTGCAATGGCGGGCCGCATGCGGCCTACCTCGCGTGCCGCGACGAATACAAGCGTTCGCTGCCCGGCCGCATCGTCGGCGTCAGCGTCGACACGCACGGCGCGCCCGCCTACCGCCTCGCACTGCAGACGCGCGAGCAGCACATCCGCCGCGAGAAGGCCACCTCCAACATCTGCACCGCGCAAGTGCTGCCGGCCGTGGTCGCCAGCATGTACGCGGTCTATCACGGGCCGCAAGGGCTGCGGCGCATTGCGCAGCGCGTCGCCGCGCTCACCGCGGTGCTGGCGCAGGGCCTGGAGCAGATGGGACGGGAGCTCGTCAACGTGACCGCCTTCGACACCGTCACCGTCAAGACCGGCGAGGACACCGCCAAGATCCTCGAACGCGCCGAGGCGGCCAGCTTCAACCTGCGCCACCGCCTGCAGAACCACCTGGGCATCTCGCTCGACGAGACCACGACGCGCGCCGACATCGAGACCCTGTGGGCCCTCTTCGTGCCGACCGGCAAGCCGATGCCGCGCTTCGAGGACCTCAGCGGCCGCATCACGCCGCGCATCCCCGAGGACCTGCGCCGCACCAGCGACTTCCTCGCGCACCCGGTGTTCAACACCCACAAGAGCGAGACGGCGATGCTGCGCTACGTCCGCAGCCTGAGCGACAAGGACCTCGCGCTGGACCGCAGCATGATCCCGCTCGGCAGCTGCACGATGAAGCTCAACGCGACGAGCGAGATGATCCCGATCACCTGGCCCGAATTCGCGAACATCCACCCCTTCGCGCCGGCCGAGCAACTGCAAGGCTACGCGCAGCTCGACAAGCAGTTGCGCGCGTGGCTTTGCGAGGCCACGGGCTATGCCGGCATCAGCCTGCAGCCCAACGCGGGCTCGCAGGGCGAATACGCGGGCCTGCTGGCGATCAAGGCCTTCCACGAAGCGAAGGGCGAAGGCCATCGCAACGTGTGCCTGATCCCCTCTTCGGCGCACGGCACCAACCCTGCCAGCGCCCAGATGGTCGGCATGCAGGTGGTCGTGACCGCCTGCGACGCCGAAGGAAACGTCGACATCGACGACCTCAAGCGCGCCTGCGGCACGCACGGCGACAAGCTCGCGGCGGTGATGATCACCTACCCCAGCACGCACGGCGTGTTCGAGACCCGCGTGAAGGAACTCTGCGAGATCGTGCACGCGCACGGCGGCCGCGTGTACGTGGACGGTGCCAACATGAACGCGCTGGTCGGCGTGGCCGCGCCAGGCGAGTTCGGCGGCGACGTGAGCCACCTCAACCTGCACAAGACCTTCTGCATCCCGCACGGCGGTGGCGGGCCCGGTGTCGGGCCGGTGTGCGTGGTCGAGGACCTCGTGCCCTACCTGCCCGGGCATGCGACCGGCGGCATCGCCTCGCACGGCGTGGGCGCCGTGTCTGCGGCACCGCTGGGCAACGCGGCCGTGCTGCCGATCAGCTGGATGTACTGCCGGATGATGGGCGCCGTCGGCCTCAAGGCCGCGACCGAGATCGCCATCCTCAGCGCCAACTACATCAGCTCGCGCCTGAAGGACCACTACCCCACGCTGTACGCCAGCCCGAACGGCCACGTCGCGCACGAGTGCATCCTGGACCTGCGCCCGCTCAAGGACGCCAGCGGCGTGACCGCCGAGGACGTCGCCAAGCGGCTGATCGACTACGGCTTCCACGCGCCGACCCTGAGCTTCCCGGTGCCCGGCACGCTGATGGTCGAGCCGACCGAGAGCGAGCCGCTGGCCGAGCTCGACCGCTTCATCGACGCGATGATCGCCATCCGCGGCGAGATCCGCCGCGTCGAGGAAGGCGTCTGGCCCAAGGACGACAACCCGTTGAAGAACGCGCCGCACACGGCGGTGAGCCTGCTCGGCACCGAATGGACCCGCCCGTATTCGCGCGAGCTCGGCGGCTTCCCGCTGGCAACGCTCAAGCAGGCCAAGTACTGGCCGCCGATCGGGCGGGTCGACAACGTCTACGGTGACCGCAACCTGTTCTGCAGCTGCGTGCCGGTGGGCGACTACGCCAAGGCCTGAATCGCCGCGTCAACATTTTTTTACAACGACGGTCGAAAAGCTGTCGATCTCGCAGTCGCCGCTTCGACGTTGAAGTAGAGCCCCGGAAAAGCCCCGGTCACACCGACCGGATGCCGGGCTCCCGATTCAAACCAAGGAGCAAGGACATGCGATTCATGGTGATAGTCAAGGCCAGCAAGGACTCCGAAGCCGGCATCCTTCCCACCGAGGCCCAGCTGACCGCGATGGGCAAGTACAACGAAGAGCTGGTCAAGGCCGGCGTCATGCTGGCCGGCGAAGGCCTCCAGGCCAGTGCCAAGGGCGCCAGGGTGCGCTTCTCGGGCAAGCAGCGGACCGTGATCGACGGCCCCTTCAGCGAGACCAAGGAGCTGATCGCCGGCTTCTGGCTCTGGCAGGTCCGCTCGAAGGACGAGGCCATCGAATGGCTCAAGCGCGCCCCCTTCGAGGGCGACGAAGTCGAACTGCGCCAGGTCTTCGAGATGGAAGACTTCGGCACGGAACTCACCCCCGAACTGCGCGAGCAGGAAAAGCGCCTTGCGGCCGAAATGGCCGCCAGGAAGCCCTGACCGCCCGTCCGCAGGGAGATCCGACCATGAAATTCATGATCATCCGCAAGGCCGACAAGGACACCGAGGCCGGCATGATGCCCACCGAGCAGCTCGTGACCGACATGATGAAATACAACGAGGAAATGATCAGGGCGGGCGTGATGTTCGACGGCATGGGCCTGCAGCCGAGCGTGAAGGGTGCGCGCATCAAGTTCAACGGCGGCAAGCCGACGATCACCGACGGGCCTTTCGCGGAGGCGAAGGAGCTGATCGCAGGCTTCACGCTCATCCAGGTGAAGTCGCGGGATGAAGCCCTCGAATGGGCCAAGCGATGGCCGCCCATCGACGGCAATGGCAACGTCGAGCTGGAACTGCGGCAGGTGTACGAGGCCGAGGACTTCGGCGCCGAGTTCACGCCCGAGCTCCGCAAGCAAGAGGAGCTGCTGCGCGAACGCGCCGCCGCGCGCGACGACCCGGGGCGGCCGCACCCGTGACGACGGCCGACGCGCACCGCACAGTCAACGCCGTCTGGCGCATCGAATCCGCCAGGATCATCGGTGCGCTCGCACGGATGGTGCGCGACGTCGGCATCGCCGAGGAACTGGCGCAAGACGCGCTGGTCGCCGCGCTCGAACAGTGGCCGCGCGAAGGCATCCCCGACAACCCCGGCGCCTGGCTCACCGCCACGGCGAAGCGGCGGGCGATCGACCTGCTTCGCAAGCGGACGCTGCACGCCGGCAAGGAAGACGAAATCAGCCGGGAACTGGATGCCCGGCACGCCATGGCCGCAGCCGATTTCGCCGAAGCGGTCGATGCCGCGATCGACGACGACGTGGGCGACGACATCCTGCGCCTGGTGTTCACCGCCTGCCACCCCGTCCTCTCGCCCGAAGCCCGCGTCGCACTGACCTTGCGCCTGCTCGGCGGTCTCACCACCGACGAGATCGCCCGCTCCTTCCTCGTGCCCGAAGCGACCATCGCCCAGCGCATCGTCCGGGCCAAGCGAACGCTGGCCGCCGCGCGCGTCCCCTTCGAGGCGCCACGCGCCAGCGAGTTGGCTGCGCGGCTCGCGTCGGCGCTCGAAGTCATCTACCTGGTCTTCAACGAGGGCTACGCCGCCACCGCCGGCGACGACTGGATGCGTCCAGCGCTGTGCGAGGAAGCGCTGCGGCTCGGCCGCATCCTGGCCGAACGCATGCCCGAAGCGTCGGAGGTCCACGGCCTGGTCGCGCTGATGGAAATCCAGGCATCGCGCTCGGCGGCGCGCGTCGATGCCAATGGCGACCCGATCCTGCTGCTCGACCAGAACCGCGGGCGCTGGAACCAGATCCTGATCCGGCGCGGCCTGGCTGCGCTGGCGCGTGCCGAAAAGCTCGGCGGCGCGCTGGGCCCCTACGCACTGCAGGCCGCGATCGCGGCGTGTCATGCGCGGGCCCGCGTCGCGGCCGAGACCGACTGGACGCGCATCGCCGCCCTCTACGAAGCGCTCGCGCAACTCGCGCCTTCGCCGATCGTGGAACTGAACCGCGCGGTCGCGCTGTCCATGGCCTTCGGGCCCGCCGTGGGCCTGGAACTCGTCGACACGCTGCGTTCAGAGCCGCAACTGCAGGGCTACCACCTCCTGCCCAGCGTGCGCGGCGACCTGCTCGCCAAGCTGGGACGCAGCGGCGAGGCCTACGTCGAATTCAAGCGTGCCGCGGAACTCACGCGCAACGGGCGTGAACGCAAGCTGCTGCTGATGCGCGCGCTCGCCTGCTCGGGCGGCGCGGCCGCGTCGGCGGCCGACTGAGCCGACGCCGAACTATTTCTTCGCGATCGCCCCGGTCGCGATCTGGCGACGGAATTCGGCCAGCTTGGCCTTCATCCGGCGTTCGTTGACCGGACCCATGCGGATCAGGATCTTCTGCCCCGCCGACAGCGATTCGAGCTCCGGATCCACGAACTCGTAACGCACCCACGGGCGCTCGGACTGCATCTCGCCCTTCACTTCCGTCAGCTTCACCTGCACCGGTCCCGTCGGTACCGGCGTCTGCAGCAGGTGGTCGATCACGGCGACGAGACGGTCATTGAAATAGCGCCCCGGATAGCCGAGTTCCTCATAGGCCTGTTGGAACAGCGGATAGAGCTTGGCGTAGAGCGCTGCCGCGCGGCCAGGATCGACCGACTCGGCGAAAAGCACGAAGGGCGTGTACCGGTTGCCATTGTCGGGACTGATCGTCTTCGCCTCGCCATTGCCCTGCACGGTGAAGCGATTCGGCGTCGGATTCGTCGGCCACACGCGCGTAGTCGCCTGTGCGCGCGGCAGGTTGTCGACCGTCGCCACCACGCGCCGCACGAAGCCGTCGGTCTGCAGGAAGGATCCGACCCCCTTCTTGCCCAGCAACTCGTTGAGCGCAGCGTTCACGCGGGCATCGGCGTCGTTGAGCGGAGGCAATGTCGCGTCGGGCTCGGCCAGCGCATCCAGCGGATTCTGCGGACCCGTGACCACGGGCTGCGGCGGCGGCGCGTCGGCCGGCGCGCCTTGAGGCTGCGGCATGGTCGCGACGGGCGGTTCCGACGCCGTTTCCTTCTGCAATGACCAGCGCCACCACGCGAACGCGGCCGCGAGAATCACCACGACGACGATCACCAGCATCCACACCGACGATTCGCGTGCTGGCCTGAATTCTGCTGCGTCCCGTTCGGGCATGGTGGAATCGTCCTTTCATTGGCGGTCGGATGTGCGCGGTCCATTTGAATCCACGACAGCACCCCGACCGTAACGCCCTGTGACCGCTTGGAACCCTTATGAACATCGACTTCGCGACCCTCACCGAGTACCAGCGTTACAAGCTCATGGCAAGCCTGATCGTGCCACGTCCGATCGCGCTCGTCACCACGCTCGGCCCCGACGGCATCGTCAACGCCGCGCCCTTCAGCATGTTCAACATGCTGGGCGAGGAACCGCCGATCGTGATGATCAGCGTCAACCGCCTGCAGGACGGCGTTCTCAAGGACACTGCCGCCAACATCGTGCGCACCCGCGAATTCGTCGTGCACCTCGCCGACGAGGACATCGCCGAACAGATGCACCGCTGCGGCGACCGCCACCCGCCGCATGTGAGCGAACTCGACGTCGTCGGCTTTACCGCCCTGCCCAGCAGCGCCGTGAAGCCGCCCCGCATCGCCGAGGCGCCCGTCGCCTTCGAATGCACGCTGTGGGAAACGCTGGAAACCGAAAGCCGGCAGATCTTCATCGGCCAGGTCCGCTGGATGCATGCACGCGACGAACTGATCGACACCGAAACGTGGCGCGTCCGATTGCAGCACTACTTCCCGGTGGGGCGTTTCGGCGCGAGCTTCTATGTGAAAACGCGCGAACGCTATTCCCTGGCCGCGCAAGGCGAGACCCGCAGCACGTCGATCGACGAGATGTAGTGCAAGAGGACCACCGCGCAATCTACTCCTTTGCCAACAAAGTGGTCATCGGCTGTGCGGTCTACCCCTAAGGTAGGCGCCGCCTTACACGCACGAACTGTCAATTGAAGTTAAAACGACGCTTGTTACGGCTTCAGCGACGGAGGATCTGATGTTCAGTTTTTTCCAACCCAACCGAAACGGCCACTTGCGACGTGTCATGACGCTGCTTGAAGAGGCCCACCTGGCCCGCATCGAGCACCAGGCGGCGGCGGAGCATCACGGCGCCCTGGCCCGCATGTACGCCGAGCGCGCCAAGCGGCTGGAGCGGGAGGTCTATGGATCGACGCACGTTCCGCTGGGAGAAGGAGGGTCGGCACCTCACAAGACTTCCGACGAGAAGCCCGTCGTCTACGCGCTGGACGCAGGCCGCCGTCTTGAAGGACAAGCCAAAGGCTGAACCGTCAGAATTTCCAGTTCAGTGTGGCGCGGACGCCGTTGTCTCGCATGCCGCTGCCGGCCTGTCCCGCATAGGACATGCTGAACACGGCGTTCCTGGCGATCGGCGCCTCCACTCCGAGTTCGAGCACGGCCGTGTTCCGCGCGATGGGTACCCCGGCGACACTGAAGGCGCTGGAGCCGTCGAAGCTGAGCAAACTCGTCGGCACCGTGCCCCCATACGCATGGCGCCAACCCAGCATGCCTCGCGCCGTCCAGTCGGTGCCCCCCACCTCGAAAGTCGATGCGGCGCGCAAACCGAGCGTGGAAAAGGTGGCGCTGGTGGCGTCGCTGCGGCCGTTCACGGCGCCGACGGTTCCCTGCTCCAGAAATCCGTCCGTTGACTGCCTGACGTAGGCCAGATTCGCGAACGGTTCGTACTGGATAGTCCCCGCGTCGATGCGTTGGCCGAGTTCGCCGAAGACCTGGGTGGTTCCCGCGTTGTATTTACCGCCAAGTCGATCGGTATAGCCGGGGAAGGAAACAGCGCGGCTGGTATCGATGGCGTGCCACGTGTAGGCGGCTCCCAGTCGCAGGCCCAGATCGCCCCATTGCGTGCCGCCATAAACGCCGATGTCATAGTCGTCGCTGCTGCCCGACGCGTTGCGATCGTGCGCGTTGAAGCTCGAACGGCTGTACCCGGCCATCATGCCGACGCGCCACGTGTCGGCCACACGCAGATCGGCGCCCCCGAGGAGACCGCCGATCGAGCGATCCAGTTTCGCGGCATTGCCGTCCGCATCGGTGCTGCCCCACGATCCAAAGGACCGCGCCCAGGCCACGGGGCGGTCCGGATTGCATTCCATGGCTGCGAGCGTCGACTCTTTGCCGATGGCCTTTGCACTGATCCGGGGATCGGCGCCGCCGACGGCGCAGAGGGCTTGTCGAACGCGATCGGTCGATGCATCGCGCACGAAATGGCTTGCCTCGATCATCTGCGTCTTGGCGGAGGCGTGGATCTCACCCGACAACTGGTTGAAGGCGTCGCGCGCCTGGACGTCGGTCTCCAACAGGCCGACCGCGTCCTTCAGTCGGTTTCCATCGGGCAAGTCATTCAGGCTCCGGGCAGTCGCGATCTCGTTGTGAGTCTGCGCGGCGCTGACGAAATTCCTGACCTGCTCGGGCATCAGGTAGACGTTGTTGGCATCGTAGGAATCGACGAGTCTGAAGAATGTGCCGGAAGTGTCTCCGCCGAGCGTGTACCTGCCGGTCACGCCGTTCCCGGCGGTCAGCACCGTGTAACGCGAGTTCAGGGAATAGGCGCCTGGCGTGACCTTGGTCACGTTGAGGACGGCGCCGCTCTCCAGCGTCGCCGAGCCGCTGACCTGGATCCGGTCCGACGCGGTGCTGTTCGGGACCACCTGCGCCTGGTAGATGGATCCCGCAGCCTGGGTGTAGTTGCCATTGATGGACAAGGTCCCGACGGAGTTGCCGGGCGCGATCGTGCCGCCTGCACGGATCGCAGTGGCCCCGACCATGCCGTTGCCACCCAGCGTCGCGCCGTCGAGCACCTGGACCGCGGAGTTGGCCAACGAGCCGTTGACGGCCAGCAGCCCCGCCGCCACGGTCGTGGCGCCTGACAGTGCGTTCGTACCCGTGACGTCGAGAGCGCCCGCTCCCGACTTGGTGAAGCTCCCCGTGCCGTTGAGGGCATTGGCGAAACTGGCGTTGCCAGGCTGGTCGATGATCAGCGCTGCGTTGTCGAGGATCGCACCTGTGCCGAAACTGGTCGCCGAACCGGCCAGCGTGCCTGCCGAGATCGTCGTCCCGCCCGCATAGTTGTTCGCGGCGCTCAGCGTGGTCGTGCCGCCACCGGCCTGGATGACTGCACCGGTGCCGCTGATCACCCCGGGGAAGGTGAAGTCATTCGACCGATTGAAGGCCAGAGCGCCGTTGTTCAGCACGTCTCCGACGATCGAACCAGTAGGGCCGCCGTTGCCCAGTTGCAATGTTCCATGGGAGATGGTCGTTCCACCGGTGTAGGTGTTCGTCCCACTCAGCACGGTCGTGCCGGCGCCCACCTGACGGACAGCACCCGTGCCGCTGATTCCGCCATTCAGTTCGAAGCTGTCGGAGCGGTTGAAAGCCAGGGTTCCGTTGTTGGTCACGTCGCCAACGATCGACCCGGAAGTGCCTGCATTGCCCAACTGCAATGTCCCCGCGGAGATCGTCGTGCCGCCGGTATAGCCGTTCGCCCCGGTCAGGACCAGCGTGCCGAGATCGGTCTTGTCCAGGCCGCCGGAGCCGTTCAACGCGGCGCCGATGGTCGCGACATAGCCCGCGCCTGCCTCCGTCCCGTCGCCCACGCGGAAGACGTGGCTGCCGGGAACCAGCGTGACGGGGGCGCCCTCGATCGCATAGCCGTTGGTGGCGAACTGCATGCCCGACGACGTGACGGCGCCAGCACTGTTGTCGACCGTCACCGTGCCTGGCGTGCCGGCAAAGATCGCGAACGACCCATCCGTGTAGGACGAATTGACCGCGCCAGAGATGTCCGCCCAGTTGTCGTTGCCGGCGGAGGCTTGCCAGATGCCTGATCCGCCCTTGACGCCCCCGTCGAACTTCGGGCCAGCGCCGTCCCAGACATTGATCGTCAAGCCGGCCGTATTGACGAGGTTGACCTGTCCGGCAAGGGCCGTCTGCACGTAGAGCGAGGTGCCGCCTGGCACGGCGCCAAGCGCGAGACCGTTGTCGGTCAACGTGCCGCCGTAGCTGATGATCCGATAGAGCCCCGGATCGAAACGAACGCCGGTCGGTGCCGTGACGTTCACCGTGCCGTCGAGCAGCAAGTTTCCGCTGACCACGGTCAGGTCATTGAAGGCGCCGCCGACGACACCCGCCTGCCCGAAATCGTAGTGAAGGATCGAGGGGCTGGCGAGCGACAGGTTGCCGCCGATGGTCAGCGTGCCGATCGACTGGCCCGGCGCCAGGATGCCGTCGGCGATCGACACGCTGCCTCCGAAGGTGCCACGCCCAGCGATCGTGCCGCCGGTGGCGACGGACAGGGTGCTGGCGCTGCTGCCGAGGGTGCCGTCCACTCGCAGCGTGCCGCCGGTGACGCTCGTGGCGCCCGAGAAGGTGCCGCTGTTGCCGGTCAGGAGGCTCGTGCCTGCGCCGATGTGGCGGACGGCTCCCGCGCCGCTGATGTCGCCGGCGAAGGTCACGGCATCCGATCGATTGAAGATCAGCGTTCCGTTGTCCACCACATTGCCGACGATCGAACCGGTGGTGCCGCCGCTGCCCAGTTCCAGCGCGCCCGACCAGATCACCGTGCCTCCCGCATAGGTGTTGTTGGCGGTCAGCGTGGTCGTGCCGCCGCCGACCTGCTGGACAGACCCTGTACCACTGATTACGCCGGCGAAGGTCACGGCGTCCGAGCGGCCGAAGGCCAGCGCGCCGTTGTCGACCACATTTCCAACGATCGAACCCGTGGTTCCCCCAGCGCCCAATTGCAGGACGCCGCTGGAAATCGTCGTGCCGCCCGTGTACGTGTTCGCCGCGGTCAGCGTGGTTGCCCCTCCACCGACCTGGGTGACGGCACCCGCACCGCTGATGGCTCCGGCGAAGGTGACAGCATCCGAGCGGTCGAAGACCAGGGTGCCGTTGTCGAGCACGTTGCCGACGATCGAGCCCGTGGTGCCGCCGCTGCCCAGTTGCAACGTGCCTCCCGAAATCGTCGTGCCGCCGGTGTAGGTGTTGTCCGCAGTCAGGGTGGTGGTTCCCGTGCCGAGTTGCACGACCGCACCGCTGCCGCTGATCACGCCACCGAAGCCCACTGCGTCGGAACGATTGAAGCCCAGTGCGCCGTCGTCGACCACGTTGCCACGAATCGATCCGGCCGTACCGCCATTGCCCAGCAGCAGCGCGCCGGCGGAAATCGTCGTGCCACCCGTGTACGTGTTGTCGGCCGTCAGCGTCGTGGTGCCGGCACCGGCTTGATGGACCGCGCCACTGCCGCTGATCACGCCAGCCAAAGCCACGGAATCCGAGCGGTCGACGACGAGGGTGCCGTTGTCGAGCACGTTGCCGGTGATCGAGCCGGTGGTGCCGCCGCTGCCCAACTGCAACGTGCCCGCGGAGATCGTCGTGCCGCCGCCGTAGGTGCTGTCGGCCGTCAGCACCGTCGTGCCGCCCATCTGATGGACCGCGCCGCTGCCGCTGATCGCTCCCGCGAAGTTGGTGACGCCCGGGTTGTTGAAGGCCAGCGTGCCGTTGTCGACCACATCCCCGACGATCGACCCCGTCGCCACGCCATCGCCGAGTTGCAGCGTGCCGGCGGAAATCGTCGTACCGCCGCTGTAGGTGTTGGCCGCCGTGAGCACCAGCGTGCCCAGGTCCGTCTTGTCGACACCGCCCGTGCCGCCCAGCACGGAGCCGATCGTCGCGACATACCCCGCCCCTGCCCCGGTGCCGTCACCGACGCGCAGGATGTTGCTGCCCGCGGCCAGCGTGATGGGGTCGCCCTGCACCACATAGCCCCCGGTGGCGAACTGCATGCCCGACGCGTGGACCGCGCCGAGGCTGTTGTCCACGGTCACGGTGCCCGGCGTGCCGGCGAATATGGCGAAGGTGCCATCCGCATAGGGCGCGTTGATTGCGCCGGTGGCCTCGGTCCAGTTCAGATTGCCGGCACTGGAAGCCTGCCAGGTACCGCTGCCACCATCGATCCGGCCGTTGAAGCCGCCGCTCGCGCCGTCCCAGTAGTTGAGCGTCAAGCCGGCCGTGTTCACCAGGTTGACCTGTCCGGCGAGGGCGGTGTTGACGAAGGTACTGCTGCCCGGAGGCGTGGTGCCGAGCACGAGGCCGTTGTCGGTGAGCGTGCCGCCGTAGCTGATGACGCGATACAGCCCGGGGCCGAAGGTGCCGCCACTGGAGGTCGTGACGTTGAGCGTGCCGTCCAGGGTGAGGTTGCCGCCGACCACGGTCAGGTCGTTGAGCGCGCCGCCGGGTGCCCCGGCTTGTCCGAATTCGTAGTTCAGGGTCGAGGCGCCGGCAAGCGCCAGGTCCCCGCCGATCGTCAGCGTGCCCGGCGATGAGCCGGGCGCCAGGATGCCGTCGGCGATCGACACGTTGCCGCCGATGGTGCCGTTGCCGCCGAGCCTGCCGCCGGCGGCCACGGACAGTGCGCTGGCCGCGGAGCCCAGGGTTCCGTTCACCTGCAGCGTCCCGTTCGTGACGCTGGTGGTGCCGGTGAAGGTGCTGCTGTTGCCGGTGAAGACCGTGGTGCCGGTGCCAGCCTGGTGGACGGCTCCGCTCCCGCTGATCGCACCGGCGAAGGCGACGGCATCGGAGCGGTTGAAGGTCAGGGTGCCGTTGTCGACCACGTTGCCCGTGATGGCGCCAGTGGTGCCACCGCTGCCCAGTTGCAAGGTGCCGGCGGTGATCGTCGTGCCGCCTGTGTAGGTGTTGTCGGCCATCAGCGTCGTGGTGCCGGCGCCGACCTGGTGAACCGCGCCGCTTCCGCTGATCGCGCCCGCGAAGGCGGTGGCATCGGAGCGGTTGAAGGCCAGGATGCCGTCGTCCGCCACATTCCCGACGATCGAGCCGGTAGTTCCGCCCCCGCCCAGTTGCAGGGTTCCGGCGGTGATGGTCGTGCCACCTGTGTAGATGTTGTCGGCTGTCAGCGTGGTGGTGCCGGCGCCGATCTGATGGACCGCACCGCTGCCGCTGATCGTGCCCGCGAAGGCGACGGCATCCGAGCGGTTGAAGGCCAGTGCGCCGTTGTCGACCACGCTGCCAGTGATCGAGCCACTGGTGCCGCCGCTGCCGAGTTGCAGCGTGCCTGCGGATATCGTCGTGACACCGGTGTAGGTGTTGTCGGCCGTCAGCAACAGCGTGCCGGCGCCGTTCTTTGTCAGCGTCGTACCGTCCCAGCCGGTGCCGGAAGGTGCCTGGTCGACGAGCGCCAAGTCGACGTTGAACGTGTCAACCGGATTCGCCAAGGTAAAGACGCCGTTGCCCAATGTCGTGCCCGCCAGCCAAGTCAGTCCGAAGCCCACGTCGTAGTTGGCGCCGTTCGGCTGCCCCCGGAGGCTCAGGTAGTCAACAGGGTTCGCCACCGGGCTCGACGCGAAGCTGGTGAAATCGCCGGTGATCCCCGAGCCGGTGGTTCGGATCACGGTGTAGAAGGTCGTCGGCAAGGCACTGGCCAAAGCGGGCGCATTGCCGGAAAAGCCGGTCACATTCAACGCGCCGCTCAGCGACGCCGAAGCGGCCGTGATCGACGTTGCCGCGCCGATGTCGACGTTCAACGCAGACCCCGCGGCCTGGGTCAGTGCACCCGTCAAAGTCAGCTGGGAATTGCCGCCCACACTGGTCGTCGCGCCGGCACCCGTCGACAGGCTCGAGGCGGCGAACACGCCGTTCTGTTCGAAGTCAAGTGTGCCGCCAGTCACGCTCACTGCACCCGCGGTCGAATTGGGCGCCGTCAGTGTCGCGACGCCTGCCCCGGCGTTCTGCAGGGCGCCCGCGCCCGTCAACGCGTTCGCGAAAGTGCTGTCGGTCGCGAAATCGAGTTGGAGCGCGCCGTTGTTTGCCACCGCGCCGGATCCCAGCGCGCTGCCGTTGGTCGCGGTCAGCGTACCGCCTCCGGCCAGGATGGCTGTACCTCCCGTGTAGGTATTCGCCGGATTCGAAAGCGTCAGGTTTCCTGTCCCCGACTTGATGACGCTTCCGGACCCGGTGATGGTGCCGGCATAGGTCGAGGCCGCGGTGCTGACATCGGTCAGGACCGCGGAACCCAGGAGAATCGACCCGCTGCCTGAAAGATTCCCGACCGTCTGACCAAGGTTGTTCCGGGCGAGATCGAGTGTGCCGTCCACGGTTACGCTGGTATTCGTGGCATAGGCGTTGGCGACGGTACCGACCAGCGTCGCGCCAGCTGCTACGCTGGTGTTGCCCGTATTCGCATTCGTCGCATTCGAAAGCTCCAGTACCCCTCCACCCTGAACCGTCAATCCGCCCGTGCCCGTGAGGCGCCCCGTCAGGTTCAAGTCGCCCGCGCCGGTGTCCGCGATCACCGACCCGGTCAGATTGATGTTGCCCGATGCAGCCAGGATCCCGTTGCCCGTGAATCGGGCGCCGGACTGGAAATTGATCGTCGGCGCGTCGAGGGTGAAGGTGCCGCCCGTCACATTGACGGTTCCGCCATTTGCCACCGTGAGGGTCAGCGCGCGCAAGCTGGAATTGGCGCCGCCCTGCACCGTTCCTGCCGTGCCGCTCCCCGTGTTCACCAGGAATGCACCTCCAGCGGTGTTTCCGTAGTTCACGCCATCAGCGAGGGTGAACAGCCCCCCCTGCACAGTTGTATTCGCCTGGATGGTCGAATCGAACTGGGTTGTCGCGCCGTTGTCCCCGTGGAAAACAACCTCCCCGTCCCCTGTCTTCGTCACCGTGACGGTAGACCCGGCAATCGAACTGATCGGATCGAAGAAGCGGATCTGCTGCCCGGCATTGGCATTCAGATTGAGATTGCCCGACGATCCGACATAAATGGCATTGGGCGTCCCGGTGCCGGCAACAGGCAGTCCACCGGAAACGGAGACGCCCTGACGGTTACCCTGGAACAGGATATTGTCCGTCGCCGCATCGAGCGATATCGTGCCGGCCTGCAGATAAATGGCACCACCACTGGTTGACGCGGAGTTGTTGAGAAATTGCGAACCAGAAGTCAAACTGACCGAGGCGGCGGATGAGTCATAGAAAATTGCTCCGCCATAGCCGCCTCCGCCCGCCCCGCCTCCCGTCTTGATCGCGTAGTTGTTCGTGAAAATGGCCGGCGCCGTGAAGGTGAACCGATAATCGTATGAGGCACCGCTTCCGAATGCGTTGAGGGCCCCGCCTCGCGCATTACCGTTAAGCGCGGAGGAGGTGACGTAATTCCCATCAAATGTGACGGAGTTGTTGAATTGCACGATAGAGGCGCCCGTTCCCGGGCTCAAGTCGCCGACGTTGATGGCGCCGCCGCGCGTATTGGCCGTGGTGCTATTGACATAATTTCCGGAAAACGTCGTCGGACCATTGAAGGTCAGTGTTGAAGCGCCGCCCCAGAGGTCGATTGCTCCTCCATAATATAGATTGGCATGATTGTTCAAGAAACTCACTGGGCCATTGAAATTCAACACGCCCGCCGCTTGATACATTGAAATGGCGCCGCCGTAATTATCGGTCGCGTTCGAATCGAACGTAACTTTTCCATTGAAATTCAGCGTACCAGCGTACATTCCAATCACACCGCCGGCATCACCCAAGCCAGTATTATTTGAAAACGTAATGCCGTTCGTGCCACCCGCAGTGATATTCACCGTCGGTCCGTTTATCACGCGCATGACACTCCCTTCACCGCCACTGCCACCCGTGAAGCCGGAAAATCTGACATCATTCAGGTTCAAATTGGATGTGACGCCAGCAACGTCGTGATAGAAGACAGGCCATGTGTCGGCGGCTGTCCCAAGAAAGGTCGCGTTCGAAATCGTGGCTGTCGTTGGTGTTACATTCGTGACCGGAGCGAGAATAGGACCGGCAATGGCCCCGATCGTGATCGTATTTCCTGCACCATCGAGCGTCAGTTGTGCATGCGGCGCCGACTGCGAAACAACCGTGTTCCAGGTTGAATTGCCCGCAAGGATGAAATTGTTGTTGGCGGCGCTCAGGTTCGTATTCAAATAAGCGCCGATATTTGTTCCCGCAGGAATGGAAACTTGAGCCGACGCCGACGCGTGGATCGCCAATCCGATGGCCAATGCTCGCAAGGCAAATCGAAACCCCGAGCTCACGCTGCAAATACCGCCAGCCGTTCCTTTACCTGCGGTTTTCGTGCGTTCGGATACGACTACGACCTGTCCAGTGCGCGCGTTCCAGATAGCACGGAATACTCTGTTCATTTAGCGTTCCCATGATGTTTAGCCCCGCCCCTGGGCTCTGCGATCACCGCCGCGCCGTACGACGGAACGTTTTCAATGTGACATTGCCTTATCAGGGTGTCTATTGATCCGAATCTGCACGTATCCCAAGCAATGAACTTGACAAATTGACTGACGCGCCTGGCATGTCTGTTCGCTGCGCATCGCCATTGCAGGGGAGGAACGTCGCATCGAAAACCGGCCAGAATCGGGAATTGCGCCCGGCGCAGCGCTCGATGCGGGCGCAAGGAGATCGTGGACAAATGGCTGATGAATCCGTCGACGTGCTGATCGTGGGAGCCGGTCTTTCCGGCATCGGTGCGGCTTCCCACCTGCGACGCCTGTGCCCCGGCCGCAGCGTCGCGATCCTCGAGGCGCGCCATGCGCTGGGCGGCACCTGGGACCTCTTCCGCTATCCCGGCATCCGCTCCGACTCGGACATGTACACGCTGGGCTACTCGTTCCGGCCCTGGACGGGAACCCAGTCCATTGCCGACGGACCCTCCATCCTCCAGTACCTCCAGGACACCGCACGCGAACAGGGCATCGAAAGACTCATCCGTTTCGGCCACCGGGTGAAACGCGCAAGCTGGTCCTCCGACGAAGCGCAGTGGACCGTCGACGTCGAACGCGACGCCGGCGACATCGCTTCCATCCGTTGCGCCTTCCTGCTGGTGTGCAGCGGCTACTACGACTACGCCGAGGGCTACACGCCGGACTTTCCCGGCCGCGAGCGATTTACGGGGCGCGTCGTCCATCCGCAGCAGTGGACCAGCGACATCGACCACGTGGGCAAGCGCGTTGTCGTGATCGGCAGCGGCGCGACTGCCGTCACGCTGGTGCCCGAACTGGCCAAACAGGCCGATCACGTGACGATGCTGCAGCGCTCGCCCAGCTACGTACTCTCGGTGCCGTCGGTGGATCGCATGGCGGCCTGGCTCCTGCGCCACATGGGGCCCTCCACCGCCCACGGCCTCACACGCTGGCGAAACGTGATGTTGGCGATCGGCCTCTACGCGCTCTGCCGCGGCAAGCCCAGGTTCGCGAGGGACGCCATGCTCAAGCTGGTCCGCCGGCAGGTCGGCCCCGACTTCGACGTCGACACGCATTTCACGCCGACCTACAACCCGTGGGAACAACGCCTGTGCTTCGTGCCCGACGGCGACCTCTTCAAGGCCATTCGCGAAAAGCGCGTCAGCGTAGTGACCGACCGCATCGAATCCTTCACCGAGACGGGCCTGAAGCTCGCCAGCGGCGCAGAACTGGCTGCGGACCTCGTGGTCACGGCCACCGGCCTGAAGTTGAAGCTCATCGGCGGTGTCGAACTCAGCGTGGACGGACGACGTCTCCAGTCCCCCGAACTCGTCAACTACAAAGGCGTCATGTTCAGCGGCGTTCCGAACTTCGCGTCGATCTTCGGCTACACCAATGCGTCATGGACGCTCAAGGCCGACCTCGCGAGCCTCTTCGTGTGCCGCCTCCTCAACCACATGGAACGCACCGGCGTCCGCCAATGCGTGCCGCACGCGGAGGAAGCGTCGATGCCCCTCCAGCCTTGGGTCGATTTCTCATCGGGCTACTTCCAGCGCGCCATGGACCAGTTGCCCAAACAGGGCGTGAAGAAGCCCTGGAAGCTGAACCAGAACTACCTCGCCGACCTGATGACCTTGCGGTACGGCGCGGTGGACGACGGGGTGTTGCGCTTCACGCCATAGACGGCGAACCCGCCGGAAAAAGGAAGAATTTCACAGCTGGCGCAGATAGCAACACAGGCTGTTCGGCAGATTCCAGATCGCGGCCGGACGCGTCAGAGTCGAGCTGTCAAAGGTCCGGGAGATCACCATGGATTCTGAGATTTTCACCATGATCGCGCTGGCGCTGCTGGTGGCAGGCGGCTGGCTGATCGACGTCATCCATCAACGCGGCACATCGCGATTCCAGCGTCACATGACCGACCAGCTCAGGAAGTCGGCCGACACGATCCGCGGCGCACCGCTGCCCTGAGCGGCGGCCTGCCACTCCGCTGCGCTACTGCAATTCGAGTTCGGCCAACTGCCGGCGCAGGGCCTCGTTCTCGGCCGTGAGTTCGGCCACGCGTTGCCGCAGGGCCTGCAATTCATCGTCCCGCCCGAGCTCTTCGGGCGCCGGCGATGAAGCAGTCTCCTCGCGCGGCTTGCGCTTCGATTCGCGCACACGCTTCGCGGCCTGCTTCAGCTCATCCTTGCCCGCGTTGGCGGCAGCGACCTGTTCTTCGGCGGGCAAGGTCGCGACTGCTGCCGCCGCATTGATGGAGATCGTTCCGGACTTCACTGCCGCGACCAGTTCGGGCGCGGCCTGCTTCTGGATCTTCTCGATCATCACCACCTGGCTGCTGCTCAGGCGTGCGGCCTTGGCGATGGCCTCGCGGCTGTTGAGCGGCGCTTCGGCGGGCGCGTCGTCGACGGCGCGTTCCGGCGTCGAATCCGTCGATATCTCGACGCTCGTCGCATCATGCGCGGCGGCGGCACGCGTGCGACGTTCCGCGACGATCTCGCGCTTGCGCAACGCGAGCACGCCGCGCTGGAAATCCGAGATGCTGCGGCGACCCAGGTGCTGGTCGATCATCCAGAGATGCACGTCCTCCATGGAGCGGAAGCGCGGGTTCTGCACCGTCTGGAACGGCAGCCCGTGCTTCTGGCAGATGCGATAGCGGTTGTGTCCGTCGACGAGCACGTCGCCCCACAGCACGAGCGCATCGCGACAACCTTCGGCCAGGATGCTGCGTTCGAGTGCCTCTTCTTCTTCCGCGGTCAGAGGGTCGATGTAGGCTTTGAGTTCTTCGTTGACGACGATGTCCATGGGGCGTGCGATGGGAGGTTTGTCGTCCTGGAGATCTGCGCGAGGAACCCGCGCGACGCACCGGCAAAAGGGCTGCCGGTACGGATGCCCTGTGACGGCGATGGATCCGCAAGGGCGAAACTGGAGCGGGAAAAGAGTCTCGAACTCTCGACCTCAACCTTGGCAAGGTTGCGCTCTACCAACTGAGCTATTCCCGCATTTTTCGAGCTTCGAATTATAGGGGCAGGCAAAGGCCTCTTTGGCCGGGCCCGAAAGTTTTTCGACGTCGCGCACGAAGAGGACTCGGGCCCGACGATCAGACTTCGAATTCAAGCCGCGGCGACGACGCAGCATCGAGCGAACGAAGCGCACCGATGCAAGACGCCTGCGCAAAACCGGCAGCGCTGAAAGCCGACAGCACGGAACCCACCGCAT
This sequence comes from Variovorax glacialis, assembly GCF_051216375.1. Classification (NCBI taxonomy): domain Bacteria; kingdom Pseudomonadati; phylum Pseudomonadota; class Betaproteobacteria; order Burkholderiales; family Comamonadaceae; genus Variovorax; species Variovorax glacialis. The sequence goes on from NZ_JBPJZT010000002.1 coordinate 362,860, forward strand.
CGGCGCGGCAACTGACGAGCAGTCCGCCGCTGGTCTGCGGATCGGCGACCAGTGCGCGTTGCCATGCCTCGGCTTGCGATGGCCAGTCCACCTGCGATCCGTAGCCGTTCCAGTTGCGCCCGGAGGCACCGGTCACGATGCCCTCCTTCGCGAAGGTGACGGCGACGCCGATGGTCGGCAATGCATCCAGTTGGACGCGCGCATGCAGCCCGGCGCCCCGGCACATTTCGAGCAGATGGCCCGCGAGCCCGAAGCCCGTGACGTCCGTCATCGCATGCACGCCGTCGAGCGCGGCGAGTTCGATGCCCACGCGATTGAGTTGCGTCGTATGGCGCAGCATCTGCGCATACCCCGCATCGTCGAGCAGCCCCTTCTTGAGTGCCGCGGAGAGAATGCCCACGCCGAGCGGCTTGCCGAGCACCAGCGCGTCGCCTGCCTTCGCGTCCGAATTGCGACGTACGCGATCGGGATGGACCAGCCCCAGTCCGACGAGGCCATAAATCGGCTCGAGCACATCGATGCTGTGGCCGCCCGCGATCGGGATGCCGGCTTCGCGGCAGATGCTCGCACCGCCCTCGAGCACGCGGCCGATCACCTCGGGTGGCAGCTTGTCGATCGGCATGCCCACAAGTGCCAGCGCCATGATCGGCGTGCCGCCCATCGCGTAGATGTCCGACAGCGCATTGGTCGCGGCGATGCGGCCGAAGTCATGCGGATCGTCGACGATGGGGGTGAAGAAATCCGTGGTCGCGACCAGGGCCTGCGTCGCGTTGAGGCGATACACCGCCGCGTCATCGCTGGTCTCGATGCCGACCATCAATTCGGGCGGAACGATGCCCTGCGGGGCCCGTGCCAGAATCTCCGACAGAAGGCCCGGGGCGATCTTGCAGCCGCAACCACCGCCGTGTGAAAACCGTGTGAGAGCAATCGGTTCCATGATGAAGAACTCAAAGCAGTCAGAGTGGACCGGCATTGTGCCAGTCGTGCCTGCCTTGGACTGCGGCTGAACGCTCATGCAACGCCCCCCTGTCCGCGCAACCGACCTGCACGCCTTCGACACCCTGATCGACGCGCGCTCGCCCGCTGAGTACGCCCTGGACCACATCCCCGGCGCCATCAACTGCCCCGTGCTCGACGACGAGGAGCGGCGCATCGTCGGCACGCTCTACAAGCAGCAAGGCGCGTTCGAAGCGCGGCGTGTCGGCGGCGCCATGGTGGCGGCCAATCTCGCAAGGCACCTGCGCGAGGTGTTCGCGGACCGGCCATCCCGCTGGAAGCCACTCGTGTATTGCTGGCGCGGCGGCCTGCGAAGCGGATCGATGGTGACCTGGCTGCGGCTGGTCGGTTGGGATGCACAGCAACTCGCCGGCGGCTACAAGAGTTTTCGCCACCACGTGATCGAACAACTGGAGGCGCTCTGCCCCCGCTTGCCGTTGCGCATCCTCTGCGGCGCCACCGGCAGCGCGAAGACGCGCGTGCTGCAAGCACTGGCGCGGCGCGGCGCGCAGGTGATCGACCTCGAGGACTGCGCCAAGCACAAGGGCTCGCTCCTCGGCGCCCTGCCGGGTATCCCGCAGCCTTCGCAGAAGCATTTCGAGACCCGCATTGCGCAGGTGCTCGAAGGCATCGATCTCCAGCGGCCGCTGTACGTGGAAGGCGAAAGCGCCCGCATCGGCCGCATCGCGCTGCCCATGTCGCTGGTGTCGCGCATGCGCGCAAGCCCCTGCATCGAGATCGCGGCAACGCCCGGAGCGCGGCTGGCGTACCTGCTGCGCGACTACGCGTACCTCGGCGACGACGGCGAGGCGCTCGCCACGCAATTGGGCCTGCTCAAGGAACTGCAGGGCAAGGAGACGGTGCAGCGCTGGCAGGCGTGGGCGCGTGCGGGAGAACTGGCGCCGCTGTTCGCGGAACTGATGGCCCAGCACTACGACCCGCACTACGCGCGCTCGCAGGCGCGTCACTTCATGGCGTGGCCCGATCGATCCCGCATCGACACCGGCGACCTGTCCGAACAGGGCATCGAGGCCCTCGCCGACGCCGTGCTGGCGCTGGACGACGGCAGCGGAGTGCTCACTCCCGGCTCCGCGCCTCCTGGCTCTCGTCCTCGCCCGCCGGCAGGTGGATGAGGCCCGTGCGCAGGTCGTACTCGAACACTTCGCCATAGCGGCCCCACTCGATGGCGGTGCGCAACACACGCTCGGCCGTCGGTTCGTCCAGGCTCTCCTTGAGCAGTTCGAGGAAAGGCTCCTGGCGCAGTTCGCCCGCGGGTGCCTGTTCCAGGCTGTGGCGGATGTGCGCGGCGAGCGGCACATGGGCCAGCAACTGCTGTCCGAGCAATTGCTGGCGCAGGGTGTGCACGCCCGCGACATAGCGCCGACCCAGTTCGGTGAGATGCAGGTCGGCGTCCGCGAGCTGGGCAAGGCCCAGCAGCGAGAGCGCCTGCGCCAGCGGCAGCAATTCGTGGTCGGTCAGCTCGGCTTCTTCGGCAAGCTGCGGCAGGTCGGCACGGCCCTGGCGGCCATCCTCGACCAGCATCTCCAGCAGGGCTTCCATGCGGCCGATGTCAGCGTCCGGCAGCCGGTCACCGAGATGCATGCGCACCGGCTCCTCGGGCGCACGGCCCGCCGCGGGGGCTCCGGCGGTCATCAGCGCATAGGCCTCGTCGATCAGCGCCCGCACCTCCAGGCTTTCGGCATCGCGCGGACGCGGCAGGCGGATGGGCAGTTCGGCCCGCACGCGGCCCGGGTCGGCAGCGAAGATCAGCACGCGGTCGGCCATCAGCACCGCTTCCTCGATGTTGTGCGAGACGATGAGCATCGCCTTCGTCGGCATCGCACCGCCGCCCCACAGATGGAGGATGTCGTCGCGCAGCCGCTCGCCGGTGAGCACATCGAGCGCCGAGAAGGCTTCGTCCATCAGCAGCACTTCCGGCTCGACGACCAATGCACGCGCGATGCCCACGCGCTGGCGCATGCCGCCAGACAGCTCGCGCGGCAATGCGCCTTCGAAGCCCGCGAGGCCGATGAGGTCGATGGCATCGCTCGCACGTCGCGCCCGCTCGGCAGGCGCAACGCCGCGCGCTTCCAGGCCCAGCTCGACGTTCTGCTGCACCGTCAGCCAGGGGAAGAGCGCGAAGGACTGGAACACCATCGCGATCCCACGCGCCGGGCCGTACAGCGGCTGGCCGCGGTAACCCACGGTGCCGGCATCGGCGCCGATCAGGCCCGCAAGGATGCGCAGCAGCGTGGACTTGCCCGACCCCGACTGTCCGAGCAACGCCACGATCTCGCCTTCGGCCAGGCGAAAGTCCACGCCTTCGAGCACCGAACGCGCAGTGCCGTCCGCGGAGCGAAAGGACTTGCCCACGCCCTTGAGTTCAACGATGGCCTCGCCCATGGTCACTCCAAGCTGTTTCAGTCATCTGCCTTCGGACAGCGCATAGAGTTTGCGCCAGACGAAGTGGTTCATGCCCATCACGAACACGCACATCACGCCGATGCCCAGCGCGATGCGCGGGAAGTCGCCGATGGCTGTCATGTGGGCGATGTAGCTGCCCAGGCCGGCGGCTTGCAGCGTCGTGTCGCCCCAGGTCACGTATTCGGCCACGATGCTGGCATTCCACGAGCCGCCGCTGGCGGTGATCGCACCGGTCACGAAACTCGGGAACACGGCCGGCAGCAGGTAGCGGCGCCAGCGCAGCCATCCGGTGAGCCCGAGGTTGTCCGCCGCATAGCGCAACTCGGTCGGCACGCCGGACGCGCCCGCAATGATGTTGAAGAGCAGGTACCACTGCGTACCCAGCACCATCAGCGGCGCCAGCCAGATGTTCGGGTTGAGCTGCCAGCGCACGATGAACAGCACCGCAACCGGAAACATCAGGTTCGCCGGGAAGGCGGCCATGAACTGCGCCACGCCCTGCAGCCGCCCCGCCCAGCGTGGATTCATGCCGATCCACACGCCGATCGGCACCCACACGAGCGCGGCGAGCGCGATCAGCACCACCACGCGCAGCATCGTGTAGAAGCCGAGCACGAACACGTGGCCCACCTCCCCCCAGCCCACCTCGGTGTGGATGAAGCGCAGCAGCCAGACCGCGGCCAGCAGCACGACCGCGGCCAAGGTGGCGTCCCAGACGCGCTCCACGGCCGGATTGGGCGGGCGCGGCCGCGCCTTGATGGAGGTGCCGTCGTGATCGCGCCGGAAGAGCACCAGCGAGCGTTCGAGCACCCGCGCCAAGCCTTTCATGAAGCCCTTGAGCCGGTCGGTGCGGCGCAGCCAGGTGAGCAGCCAGGAGCGCGGGGCGTCTTCGCCGCTGCCCTCTTCGAAGCGGAACTTGTCGGCCCAGGCGATCAGCGGCCTGAAGAACAGCTGGTCGTAGAGCGTGATGCCGATCAGCATCCCGCCGATCGCCCATCCGATCGCACCGAGGTCGCGCGCCTCGATCGCAAGCGCGATGTACGAACCGACGCCCGGGAGCTTGATGTTCTGGTTCGACACCGAGATCGCCTCGGAGGCAACCACGAAGAACCAGCCGCCGGACATCGACATCATCATGTTCCACAGCAGCCCGGGCATCGCGAAGGGCAGTTCCAGGCGCCAGAAGCGATGCCAGGGCGAGAGCTGGAACACCGACGACGCTTCGCGCAACTCCGGGGGCACGGTGCGCAGCGACTGGTACAGGCTGAACGCCATGTTCCACGCCTGCGAGGTGAAGATGGCGAAGATCGCCGCGCATTCGACCCCCAGCAGATTGCCCGGGAACAAGGCGATGAACCCGGTCACGGTGATCGACAGGAAGCCCAGGATCGGGATCGACTGCAGGATGTCGAGGGTCGGCAGCAGCACCTTCTCGGCGGCGCGGTAGCGGGTTGCCAGGACCGCGAAGACACAGCTGAAGATCAGCGATGCACCCAGCGCGAGAAACATCCGCAGCGTGGTGCGCAGCAGGTAGTACGGCAGCATCCACGGGTCGAGGCTGATCGGCAGCTGCTCGCCCAGTTCGTAGGGCCGCGCCATCTGCGCGCCGCCGTAGGCCAGCGCGAACAGGGTCGCCAGGACGAGCGGCAGCAGGGCCCAATCCCAGCGGTTGCCGCCGGAAGCGACGGCCAGGCGCGGAAAGAAGGGTTTGTCGAGCATAGGCGGGGGCGATGGGTCGTTTCACGGACCCGGTCCGCGGCGGGCGCCATTGTGCCTCCGCCGGCGGACACGGGCCTGACCCGTTGCGCCGCGCCGTCGGCCCGCTACAACGGAAAGGCTTCGAGCCCGCGCTGCCCCTCGGCGCCCTGCACCGGCGTGTGCGCCACGTTCATGACCCAGCAGACCATGGCGAAGTAGCCCACCAGGGCGCTGAGATCGACCACGGGGCCGGCGCCGAAGCGTTCGACGGCGGCAGCATAGGTCGGCTCGCTCACGCCGTGGTGCAGGAGGAGTTCGGTCGCGAAGTCGAGCGCGAGTTGTTCGTCGTCGGCCAGCGGCGCGGCGCGGCGCCCGAGCCGAAGCGCTTCGATCGCCTCGGCACTGACGCCGGCCTTGACGGCCGCTGCCGCATGCAGCACCCATTCGAACTGGTTGCCGACATGCCGCGCGACGGCACAGGTCACGAGTTCGCGCACGCGCGCGTCGAGCTTGCTGTCGAAGCGCAGGTATTCGCCCAGGACGCCGATGCGTTCCATCAGCACCGGGCTTTGCAGCAACGGGATGAACGGGCCGAACACCGCCTTGCGCGGCCCGTCGATGAGCGCCTGCGCGGCGGCGCGCTGCGCGTCCGACATCGCATCGGCGGCGGGCATCGGCAGCCGTTCGGCCCAGGGGAGCGTGTGGCCTTGCTGGAACATCATGGAACTCCTCGTGGTGAATCAGCTTCGGGACGGCGCACGGACCAGCCACACGGCACTGCCCAGCAGCGCCACGGCACCGACGACCAGCGCGATGAAAAGTCCGCCGAAGCCTTGCGAACTGCCGCTCAATGCCGAAGACAGCACGGGCCCGGCCATCTGCCCGATGGCGAACGCGGCAGTCATGCGACCGAGCGAGCGCGTGGGGTCGCCGACGGCCGTTGTCTTGGCTTCCTGCATGCCGGCCATGGTCGCGACCATGAAGGTCCCGCCCACCAGCAGCGCCGCCGCGAGCACGGTGATGGCCGAAAGGTGCAGCACGGGCAACAGGCAGCCAATGGCCATCAATCCATGGCTTCCTGCCAGCACGTGCCGTCGGGAGATGTGGCCGAGCAATGCACCGGCAACGAGGGTCGACACCGCGGCCGCCGTGCCGAACACGGGCCATGCGGCGCCGAACACGGAAGGGTCGTCGACGACGGCACGGGCCAGCACGGGGAGGAAGGTCGCGGGAAGGATGTAGCCGAAGCCGAGGACGCCGTAGCAGATCACCAAGCTCCATGGCGTACCGGCAGATGAAGCCTGGCGGGTGGTCGGGGCCTTGGCAGGTGCCGCGCCCACGGCAGCCGCCTCGCCCGGCATCAGCACCGCGACGACGATCAGCCCGACGAGGGCGAGCGCGCCGAGTTGAAGCCACAGACTGTCCGGCGCAACGCCGGCTGTGCCCGCGCGCCAGCAGTAGAGCCCTGCGATGGCGATGCCGACGCCGACGCCCGCGTAGAGAATGCCCGCGCCGGCCGGCCGCTCGAAGCGCGCGAGCCAGCCCAGGCACCAGACGCTGGTGCTGACCAGTGCCCATGCGCTCGCCACACCGGCTACGAAGCGAAGGACGCCCCAGATTGCGACGGATCCGGTCCAGCCCATCGCGGCTGTAGACACGACGATCGCGAGGAGCGACACGAGGCCGATGCGTTGTGGCGTGAGCGGAAGGCGAGCGGTCGTGAGCGCGCCGAGCAGGTAGCCCGCATAGTTTGCTGCCGCCAGCCATCCACCCGCAGCCACGTCGGCGCTGCCTGCGCGGATCATCAGCGGCAGCATCGGCGTGAAGGCGAAGCGCCCGATGCCCATTGCGATGGCCAGGGCGACCAGTCCAGCGGCGCAGACGGCGAGGAAGGAGGGTCGTGCCACGGGGATGGAGGGGTTCGACATGGGAGCTTATTAGACGCAAAATGCTGGTGCGCCACAAATGAATTATTCAGAACAATCATTCTCCTTATGAGAACCATCGACCTGGATTCCCTCGAGATTTTTCGCACTGTCGTTTCCGAGGGCGGCGTGATTCGTGCGGCGGACAAGCTGAATCGCGTGCAGTCGAATGTGACGACGCGCATTCAGCAACTGGAGGAGCGGCTGGGGCACAAGCTGTTCCATCGGCAGGGGCGCACGTTGGCGCTGGCGCCGGCGGGGCACAAGCTGCTGCCTTATGCCGATCGGTTGCTGCGGCTGGCCGATGAGGCGGAGAGCGAGTTGCGCAGTGATCTGCCGTTGGGCACGTTCAAGCTCGGGTCGTTGGAGAGCACGGCGGGCAGTCGGCTGGCGCCGATCCTGTCGCGATTTCACAGGCTGTATCCGGGCGTGGTGGTGGAGTTGGTGACGGGCACGACGGGTGCACTGTTGAAGCGGGTGAAGGCGTTCGAGGTGGAGGCTGCGTTCGTGTCGGAGCCGTTCACGCCGTCGGGGCTGGAGACGTTGGCGGTGTTCGAGGAAGAGCTGGTGCTGATCACGGCGCGCAGCGTGGCTTCAATCACCAAGGCTGGCGATCTTGCCAATGCGACGCTCATTGCGTTTGCCCAAGGGTGTTCCTATCGCCGGCTGCTCGAACAGTGGCTTGGCAAGGGTGGGGTTGCGCCTTCGCGGTCGCTGGAGTTTTCTTCTTACCAGGCGATGATTGCCTGCGTGGCCGCGGGAACTGGGTTTGCGATCGTGCCGGTGTCGGTGCTCAAGGCATTGCGGGCTACTGCGGATGTTCGGCAGCATCAGTTGCCGGAGCGCATACGGGCCAATCGTACGCACCTTGTTTGGCAAGGGACTCCTTCTGTGGCGTTGGCTCGGATGATTGAGATGTTGGGGAAGGGATAGTTTTTTTGCTCTCTGCTGAGGGCGCCCGGTAGGCGGTGCGGGCCGGGCGACCCCGCTACGCCGGCCCTTCGGGCTGCCCTGCAGTGCTCGCTTCAGGCGGGGTCCGCGCAAACTCGCTTCGCTCAAACACGCGCGGCCCTTTTTCCGCCTGAAGCTGCGCGCTTCGGCGGCGTAGAGGGGTCGCCCGACCCGCACCACCTACCGGGCTCTGTGAGTGGATAACGGTTGTGGGCGTCTCGAACGTCGCCAGCCTGCGCGCAATCACAACGGTTGCGGCGGACAGTTCAACCGCAACGTCTAGCGTCGTCGGGCGGTGTGCCCTGTGCCGGCCGTTGAGGCACCGCCGAGCAGCGCAGCGGTGCGCGGAAAAAGGGCCGCGCGTGTTTGAGCGAAGCGAGTTTGCGCGGACCCCGCGTACCGCGAGCAGCGCAGGGAAGCCGCGAAGCGGCCGGTGACGTCGGCCGGCACAGGGCACACCGCCGGACGACGCCACCCCTACGGCCAAACCGGCAAATGACTCCCAGGTACCACAGAAGGCCGCCCCCACCCAGCAGGCGTACGAGACAGAAGCGCGCTATGCCGCATCCCACAAAGCACCCCAAACCCCGAGTCAGAAGTCTCCAGATAAGGCGCCCTGTCCGCCCGATCGATCAAAAGCCCATCAGCCACCCGCCCCAGCCCACGAAGCCACCGCCCCGTCTGCGCCAGGGAAACCTGCACATGCCAACTGCCGCCTTCGCGTTGCTGTCGCCACAGCGCGGCCGACGCGCCCATAGCGATGAGGTAGCCCGTGGCTTCGTCGAGGATCTGCATGGGCAGCGGCCTGGGTTTTCCGTCGCCTGCCGCTTCGCCTTCCGCGTGGTTGAAGCCCATCGCCGTCTGCACCAGCGAATCAAAGCCGCGGCGCTGTGCCCAGGGGCCGAGCGTGCCGTAGGCCGTCAGTGAGACGTAGACGATTCCCGGCCGGATCTCTGACGCCCGATTCGCACCGAAGCCCAGTGCCGCGATCCCGCCGGGACGGTAGCCCTGGACGAAGACATGCGCCCCCTGCAACAGCGTCGTCAGCGCGTCGCGACCCGCTTCCGTTTGCAGATCGACATGCGCCGACAGCTTGCCGCGACTGGTGTCCGCGATCGCCTCGATGTTGGGCAGATTCGGCGAATTGATCAGCATCACGTCGGCACCGTAGGCCGCGAGGGCTCGACCGCCCACCGGGCCGGCAAGGATGCGCGTCAGGTCCAGCACGCGCACGCCCGACAGCGGTTTCTCTTCCTCCGACAGCGGAGGCAGGTCGAGCGGCGGCGCATCGCCGATGCGCTCGATGGTGAACAAGGGCTGCTGCACCAACGCCTCGCCCTGCGGCGTGACGTCCCATTCATCGAAGCTCCGCATCGCCGTCGCGACCAGCCCCTTGGCTGCCGCCGCTGATTCGAACTCGATGGCCTTCCACAACTGCATCGCGGCCTCGGCGTCCGTCCGCTGCGCAGTCTGCGGATCCAGGCCAAGCAGACGCAGCGCGCCGTCCCGGTGATGCGCGAAGTTGGCATGAATGCGGACCCAGCCGTCGGCCGCGCGATAGAGCCCGGAGAAAGGGTCCCACAGGTCCGGAACCCTTCCGTCCACGCTGAACCAGCCCGTGCACTCCAGTGCCGCATGCAGCATCTCGACGCCCACCTCCTGGCGCGGCACACCGCGCACATGGCCCAGTTCACAGGCCGCCAGCGCAGCCGCGGCAATGGTGCTCTGCGCCGCGGTCCCCACGGCGAAGGACGACGGCAGCACGGGATCCGTGCCACTCAGGTTCGCGAACGCCAGCGCCTCAGGCGGCAGGCCCGCCAGCCGCCAGATCCGCCCCAGTTCCTCGGTCGCATTCATGGCCTGTTCTCCAAACAAAAAAAGCAGGGCGCGTTCACACGGCCCTGCCCTTTGCGCTATGCGGCGCGATACCTCACCGGATCAGCTTCGCACCGGTCTTGGCCTGCAGCGACTCGAAGCTCACGCCCGGTGCCAGTTCGACGACTTTCAAACCCTGCGGCTCCACGTCCAGCACGGCGAGGTCGGTGATGATGCGGTCGACCACGCCTACGCCTGTCAGCGGCAGCGTGCACTTCTCGAGGATCTTGAGGTCCTCGGTGCCGTCCTTCTTCTTCGCGACGTGCTCCATCAGGATGATCACGCGCTTGACGCCCGCCACCAGGTCCATCGCGCCGCCCATGCCCTTGACCATCTTGCCGGGGATCATCCAGTTGGCGAGGTCGCCCTTCTCGCTCACCTGCATGGCGCCGAGGATCGAGAGATTGATCTTGCCGCCGCGGATCATTGCGAAGCTGTCGTGGCTGCCGAAGATGGCGCTGCCGGGCAAGGTCGTCACGGTCTGCTTGCCGGCATTGATCAGGTCGGCGTCGACCTGGTCCTCGGTCGGGAAGGGGCCGATGCCGAGCATGCCGTTCTCGCTCTGCAGCCAGACTTCCTTGTCGCCGACGAAGTTGGCCACCAGCGTCGGGATGCCGATGCCGAGGTTGACGTAGAAGCCGTCTTCCAGTTCTTGCGCCGCGCGTGCGGCCATCTGGTCTTGGGTCCAGGGCATCTCAGGCTCCTTTGGTGTTCTTGATCGGCGCGGGCACTTCGCTGCCCGCAGCGGCTTGTGCAATGGCAGCCTGCGCCTCGACCTTGGCGGCCACTGCGTCGACCGGCGCCGAGGCGCTGACGGTGCGCTTCTCGATGCGCTTCTCGGGATTGCTGTTGAGCACGATGCGGTGCACGTAGATGCCCGGCAGGTGGATGTCGTCGGGGGCGAGTTCGCCGACCTCGACGATCTTTTCGACCTCGACGATGCAGACCTTGCCGGCCATGGCCGCCGCGGGATTGAAGTTGCGCGCCGTCAGGCGGAAGCGCAGGTTGCCGGACTTGTCGGCCACGTCGGCCTTGACCAGTGCGACGTCGGGCACCAGCGAGCGTTCCATGACGTAGGTTTCACCGTCGAACTCGCGCAGTTCCTTGCCTTCGGCGACCTGCGTGCCGACGCCGGTCTTGGTGAAGAAGGCCGGGATGCCAGCCCCGCCGGCGCGCAGCTTCTCGGCCAGGGTGCCCTGGGGCGTGAATTCCAGTTCCAGTTCGCCCGCGAGGTACTGGCGCTCGAACTCCTTGTTCTCGCCCACGTAGCTTGCGACCATCTTCTTGATCTGGCGCGTCTCGAGCAGCTTGCCGAGCCCGAAGCCGTCGACGCCGGCGTTGTTGGAGATGCAGGTCAGGTTCTTCACGCCCGAATCGTGCAGCGCGTCGATCAGCGCCTCGGGGATGCCGCACAGGCCGAAGCCGCCGACGGCGAGCGTCTGGCCGTCGGCCACGACACCCTTGAGCGCCGCGTCGGCGGAGGGGTAGATCTTGTTCGCCATGATTCCTCGCTGGTGATGGTTGAGGTGGTTGAGATGGTTGAGTCGAATCAGAGCCTGAGACGATACTACGTATGCGCATACGTAGTATTTCGTAATGGAGACACCCGACACCGATCTGAAGGCCATCGACTACCGGCTCGCCTTCGAGCAGTCGCCGGTGGGCATGGTGCTGTCGCGCCATCGCATCATCGTGGATTGCAACGCGCGCCTGTGCGAAATGTTCGGCGCCACGCGCGATTCGCTGGTCGGCCAGTCGTTCCAGGTGCTCTACCCGAGCGTCGCCGAATTCGAGCGCATCGGCAAGCGCATGGAGCCGATCCTGAACGCGAGCGGCCGCTATGCGGACAACCGCATGATGAAACGCCTCGGCGGCCTGCACGGCGCATTCGCGGGCGAGACCTTCTGGTGCCATGTGAGCGGACAGGCGCTCAACCGAGCCGCGCCGCACGAGGCGGGCATCTGGACCTTCGAGGACCTCGGCTCACGCCGCTCCGTCAAGGCCGAGCTCACGCCGCGCGAGCGGGAGGTGGCGGCGCAGGTCATGCAGGGGCGCACGTCCAAGGAGATCGGCAAGGCGCTCGCCATCAGCCATCGCACGGTCGAGATTCACCGTGCGAGGCTGATGCGCAAATATGCGGCGGCCACAACCGCGGAGCTGGTCCAAAAGCTGATCGCCGGATAGATTGCGCGGACGATGAACCCCTACCACGACCCGAAGAAGCCTCACCACCGCGCACGCGGCTTCCAGAACAACTACACCGAGTACGAGCCGAAGAGCCTGTCGGACCTCCTTCACTGGCGCAGGGATGCCATGCGCAACCACCTGCCGCCGCCACCGCTGGGGCCGACGCCGAGGGTGACGCCCGACCTGGCCTGGCTGAACGCCAATGCGCGCGCGGGTGCACGGATGGTGCCGGCCACGACGTACGTCGGGCATGCCACGGTCATGGCCCAGATGGGCGGCATCACCCTGCTGACGGACCCGATGTTCTCGCAGCGGGCCTCGCCCGTTCAGCTGGTGGGGCCCCGGCGCCATTCGCCTCCGGGCATCGCCTTGGCGGATCTGCCGCACGTGGACCTGGTGCTGGTGTCCCACAACCACTACGACCATCTCGACGCGGCCTCAGTGCTGGCGCTCGACCGGCAGGCCGGCGGCCCGCCCCTGTTCGTCGTGCCGCTCGGCCTCAAGCCGTGGCTCGCGGCCAAGGGCATCCGCAACGCGGTGGAACTGGACTGGTGGGAGAGCCACCGCCTGCCGTCGCCGCATGGGGAGATCGAAGTGACCCTGGTGCCGGCGCAGCACTGGTCCTCGCGCGGACCCGGCGACGCGATGGCGACGCTTTGGGGCGGGTTCGCGGTGCTCGCGCCCGATTGCCACCTCCTCTTCACCGGCGACACCGGCTACTCGCGCGACTTCACCGACATTCGCCGGCACTTCGAGGAGCGGCAGGCGCCCGCGAAAGGCGGCGGATTCGACATCGCGCTGATTCCGATTGGCGCCTATGCACCGCGCTGGTTCATGCGCCTTCAGCACGTCGATGTCGAGGAGGCGCTGAAGATCCACCGCGACGTGGGCGCCAAGCGCTCGCTCGGCATCCACTGGGGCGTCTTCACGCTGACCGACGAGGCCCTGGACGAACCGCCGAGAAAGCTCGCCGAACTGCGCGGCGCCCAGGGCATGCCGGAAGACGAGTTCTTCGTGACGGCCATCGGCGAGACGCGGAAGATCGCGCCCCGCAACGGCTGATTCCCCGATCGCCTACTTGGCGGCCGGCACACCGAAGCCGCCGCTCTCCCGGGCCTTGCACCAGGCCCTGATGCAGCTCAACAGCTCGACGGCGTCCGCCGGCTTCACGAAGTGGTGGTTGAACCCGGCGTCGAATGCGGCCTGCCTGTCTTCCTTCTGGCCGTAGCCGGTCAGGGCGATCAGCAGCGAATGCTCGGTCTCCCGCATGGCGCGCAGCCGCCGGGCCACCTGGTAGCCGTCGAGCACCGGCAATCCGATGTCCAGCAGCACGACGGTCGGCGCATGCGCTGCCGCGAGGACCAGTGCCTCCTCGCCGTTCGACGCCGTCACCACGGTGTGTCCGTCGATCTCCAGCATCGCGGCCATCGCGTGCGCGGCGTCGCGGTTGTCGTCCACCACCAGCACGCATTGCGGATGGTCCGCCGCGATGGCGTGCTCCGGCTGCACCGCCTTGTGGTCCTGGCGCACCAGCGTGATGCACGGCAATCGCACCTTGAACTCCGAGCCCTTGTCCCTGCCGAAGCTGATCGCCTCGATGCGACCGCCGTGCATCTCGGTCAGGCGGCGCGCCAGCGTGAGGCCGACGCCCAGGCCACCCTGCGCGCGATCGAGGCCGCGCTTTCCCTGCGCGAACAGGTCGAAGATGCGCGGAAGAAGTTCCTCGTCGATGCCGATGCCCTGGTCGCGCACCGTCACGACGACCTCCAGGTCCTCGATCTCGGCGGCCAGGGAGATGTGCGTGCCTTCGGGGCTGTATTTCGAGGCGTTGTGCAGCAGGTTCGCGACGACCTGGGTGAGCCTCGCCGCGTCGCCATGCAGCCAGGCCGGCCGCTCGGGGATGGACACGCTCAGCACCTGGTGACGGCTCTTGATGGCCGGCTGGATGGTCTCCACGCTCTGCGCGATCACCTTGTTGAGGTCCATGGATTCGCGCTTCAGCGTGATCTTGCCCTGGCTGATGCGGGTGACGTCGAGCAGTTCCTCGATCAGTCGGGTCATCTGCTGCAGTTGGCGGCTGGCAACGTCCAGTGCCCACGACACCTTCGGGCTCGGCGCGGCGACTCGCCGGATCACCTCGACCGCGGTGTGAATGGGCGCCAGCGGATTGCGCAGCTCATGGGACATCATGGCGAGGAACTCGTCCTTGCGCTGGTCGGCCTGCTGCAGCTCCTCCTGCGCGGCCTTGCGCTCGGCGATCTCGCGCTGCAGCACGCGGTAGAGCCGCGCGTTCTCGAATGCCGCGGCCGCACGCACGGCGATTTCCTCCAGCAGGCCCTGGTCGGGTCCGCCCTGCTCCGTCGCGTCGTCGCCGGAAAGCAGCAGCATCGCGCCGAGCACGCGGCCACCGAAGATCAACGGCAGCGCCCCGGCCCATCGCAGCGGCGGCAGCGACACCGCGCTGCCCGCGAGGCCGAGCGAACCGGCATCCAGCGCGTTCAGCGCCGCCGGCGCCACGGCGGTGAAGCAGCGATCCTCGATCGCCCCCGCGAGGGTCGCGGCCAGGCGTTCGTCGAGATTCGTCCCGCTGGTGGAAACGATCGGCCGACCACCGGCGCGGGCCCGGGCGGCAACCACCGTCTTGCATGGCAGGAAGTCCGGGTCCGAGGGCATCACGACGGAGGCCGCGGCAACCGCCGGCACCAGCAGCTCCGCCAGCTCGCACGCGGCCACCTGAACCTCCAGCGACACGCTCAGCGCGCGGCTGGCATGGGCGAGGAAGGCGGAGCGCCTGTCCCGCTGCTCGGCCACCCGGCGCGCGGCCTCGGCCGCCATCATCGCGGCGCGTGCATCCGACTGCTGCTGCACCTCGCGCTGCATCAGGTAGAGCGACACGAAGACGCTGACCTTGCTGCGCAGGACCTCCGGCACCAGCGGCGACAGCATGTAGTCGACGGCGCCGAGCGAATAACCGCGCGCGGTCTGCATCTCGTCGGCGTAGGAGGTGATGAAGATGATCGGCGTGTGGGCGCTGCGGCGGTGCTGGCGGATCAGCGCCGCGGTCTCGAAGCCATCCATGCCGGGCATGTTGACGTCGAGCATGATGACCGCGAACTCCCGCTGGAGCAGCTCCCTCAGCGCCTCGGCGCCCGATCGCACCAGCACGAGGTTCTGGCCGAGGTCCTCGAGCACGGTCTGGAACACGAGCAGCTTCTCGGGCAGGTCATCCACGATCAGGATGTTCGCGCGCTCGGCCGTCCCGGCAGCGGCCGGGTTCGCGGCGCCGGGCAGGTTCACTTGCACAGCCAGCCTCGCAGGACCACGAGCAGGTACGCCGTGTCCACCGGCTTGGACAGGTAGTCCCATGCGCCGGCCTCGATGCACTTTTCGCGATCGCCCTTCATCGCCTTCGCGGTGACCGCCACCAGGGGCAACTGCTTGCCGCGCGGCAGCCGCCGGAGCTCGCGCATGGTTTCCATGCCGTCCATCTCCGGCATCATGATGTCCATGAGCACGATGTCGATCTCGGCATCCTCCTGGACCCGGCGGATCGCGTCGCGGCCGTTCTCGGCCGAGACGATGACCATGCCCTGCTGGTCCAGCACCGTGGCCAGCGCGAAGATGTTCCGGATGTCGTCGTCGACGATCAGCACCTTCTTGCCGGCCAGGCTGCCGGCGACATCGTTGACGGCCTCCACGGCGCGGCGCTCGGCTTCCGACATGCTGGCCGTCGAACGGTGCAGGAAGAAGGTGCCGGCTTCGACGAGTTCGTCGAGCGTGCGCACGTTGCGCCAGGCGCCCTCGCCCTGCCCTTGCCGCCAATCCAGCCCGGCGATCCCGCCCGCGCGCGAGCTCCCCGCATCTTCCGTGTCGTAGACGATCACCGGCAGTTGCTGCACTTCCGAGCGCTGCTCCAGCGGCTCGACCAGGTCGAGCCGGCTGAGCCCCGCCACGCGGCCATCGGTGATCAGGCAGTCGACGTCGCCAGAGGCCAGTTCACGCCGCACATCGTCGGCGTCGTCCGCCCAGACGACATCCACGCCGCCGCCGTCGAAAGCCTCCCTGCAAGCTTCGCGCACCGGCGAATCCCCGGACACGGCGACGAGGAGCCGGCGCACGTCGGCGTGCACGTAGCGGCGCAGGCGCGCCATCGCTGCCTCGACCTCGTCGATCGACTGGAGCGGCTTGGAGAGGAAGCCCAGCGCGCCCGAACTCAGCGCGCGCGCCCGCGAATCGTCCGTGGAGACCACGCAGACCGGGATGTGCCGCGTCGCCAGGTCGGACTTGAGGCGCTCCAGGATGCGCCAGCCGTCCATGTCCGGCAGATGGATGTCGAGCGTGATCAATCGCGGCCGATGGTCGCGCGCCAGCGCCAGCGCGGCCGCACCGCTCGGGCTTACCAGCGCCTTGAAGCCGCTGCCGCGCGCGGCCTGCATGAGGACCTTGGCGAAAGCCAGGTCGTTCTCGACGATCAACGCGACCTGGTCGCCCGGAAGCGTCGTGTCCCTGTCGTCGCCCGCGACGTTCAGCGCCGACAACACCTCGTCGGCGTCGCGCGCATCGGCCGGCGCGTCGGCCCCGCTGTCCGCCGGGCGCGCATCGATGAGCCGGTCGCGCACGGGCCTGCTGGCGGCGTCCGCTTCGATGATGTCCGCGCGAACGGGTCGGGCGTTGCGCGAAGGACTGTAGCTCTGCGGCAGGAAGAGCGTGAATGTGCTGCCCATGGCCGGGGTGCTGCTCAGCCGGATCTCGCCGCCGAGCAGGCGCGCCAGCTCGCGGCTGATCGCCAGGCCGAGCCCGGTGCCACCGTATTTGCGGGAGGTCGAGCCGTCGGCCTGCTGGAAGGCCTCGAACACGATCTGCTGCTTGTCGGCCGAGATGCCGATGCCCGTGTCCGACACCGCGAAGGCCAGCACGTGGCTGGCGCGGCCGAGCTCTTCGGCGTCGTTCGACCAGCCCGATTCGACCCGCGCGATGGACAGCGAGACCGAGCCCCGGTGCGTGAACTTGAAGGCGTTCGACAGCAGGTTCTTGATGATTTGCTGCAGGCGCTTGACGTCGGTCACGATCGTCCCCGACAGCGGCTCGGCCACGTTGATCTCGAAGTCCACGTGCTTGGCTTCCGCGACGTGGCGGAAGCTACGCTCCACCGAGCGCCGCAGTTCTTCGAGGCGCACCTCGCTGACCTCGACCGCGACGGTCCCCGATTCGATCTTGGACAGGTCGAGGATGTCGTTGATCAGCATCAGCAGGTCGTTGCCCGAGAGGTGGATCGTCTTCGCGAACTCGACCTGGCGCGGCGTCAGGTTGCCGTCGCCGTTCTTGCAGAGCTGGTCCGAGAGGATGAGCAGGCTGTTGAGCGGCGTGCGCAGCTCGTGCGACATGTTGGCGAGGAATTCCGACTTGTACTTGGACGTCAGCGCCAGTTGTTCGGCCTTCTCTTCGAGCGCCTGCCGGGCCTGCTCGACCTCCTGGTTCTTGCGCTCGACTTCCTGGTTCTGGTGAACCAGGAGGCGCGCCTTTTCCTGCAATGCCTCGTTGGTCTGCTGCAGCTCCTGCTGCCGGCTCTGGAGTTCTTCCGCCAGGGACTGCGATTGCGTCAGCAGGTCCTCGGTCCGCATGTTGGCGGAGATGGTGTTGATGACAATGCCGATCGACTCGGTGAGCTGGTCGAGGAAGGCCTGGTGCGCCGGATTGAAGCGTTCGAGCGAGGCCAGTTCGAGCACGCCGCGCACTTCGCCTTCAAACACGACCGGCAGCACGATCACGTCCATCGCCGCGCCTTCGCTGAGGCCGGTCGCGACCTTGAAGGCGGTGCTCGGAACGTTGGTGAGGAGGATCTTCGACTTCTCGATCGCGCACTGGCCGACCAGGCCCTGCCCGATGTCGATCTCCTTGCCGTGCGAGCTCTGACCGCCCGATGCGTAGCTGGCGAACAGCTTGAGCTTGGCCGTGCCGCCCGCATTCGTCAGCACGTAGAACTCGGCCTGCTGCGCGCCGACCACCGGCGCGAGTTCCGAAAGGATCAGCTGACCGACGGTCAGCAGGTCCTTCTGGCCCTGGAGCATTCGACTGAACTTGGCCAGGTTGGTCTTCAGCCAGTCCTGCTCGGTGTTCTTCTGGGTCGTGTCCTTCAGGTTGCGGATCATCTCGTTGATGGTGTCCTTCAGGGCCGCGACCTCGCCCTGCGCCTTCACGGTGATCGAACGCGTCAGGTCGCCCTGCGTCACGGCCGTCGCGACCTCGGCGATCGCGCGCACCTGTGTCGTGAGGTTGGCCGCGAGCTGGTTGACGTTCTCGGTCAGTCCCTTCCACGTGCCCGATGCGCCGGGCACCTTCGCCTGGCCGCCGAGCTTGCCCTCGACACCGACCTCGCGCGCCACCGTGGTGACCTGGTCGGCGAAGGTGGCGAGCGTGTCGGTCATGCTGTTGATGGTCTCGGCCAGCGCGGCGATCTCGCCCTTGGCTTCGACGGTCAGCTTCTGCTGAAGGTCGCCGTCGGCCACGGCGGTTACCACCTTGGCGATGCCGCGCACCTGGCCCGTCAGGTTGCCCGCCATGAAATTGACGTTGTCGGTCAAGTCCTTCCAGGTGCCGGACACGTCGCGAACCTGCGCCTGTCCGCCCAGCCGGCCCTCGGTGCCCACCTCGCGCGCCACGCGCGTCACCTCGGCCGCGAAGGACGAGAGCTGGTCCACCATGGTGTTGATGGTGGCCTTGAGCTCCAGGATCTCGCCTTTCACGTCGACCGTGATCTTCTTCGAGAGGTCGCCGGCAGCGACGGCCTTCGTCACGTCGGCGATGTTGCGCACCTGCGAGGTCAGGTTGGAGGCCATCAGGTTGACGGAGTCGGTCAAGTCCTTCCACGTCCCGGCGACGCCCTGCACGTCGGCCTGGCCGCCCAGGATGCCTTCGGTGCCCACCTCCAGCGCCACGCGCGTCACCTCGGCGGCGAAGGAGCGCAACTGGTCCACCATCGTGTTGACCGTGTTCTTGAGTTCGGAGATCTCGCCTTTCACGTCCACCGTGATCTTCTTCGACAGGTCGCCCGCCGCCACCGCGGTGGTCACCTCCGCGATGTTGCGCACCTGGCTCGTGAGATTGCCGGCCATGAAGTTCACCGACTCCGTCAGGTCCTTCCACGTTCCGGCCACGCCCTGCACGTCGGCCTGGCCGCCCAGGATGCCCTCGGTGCCCACCTCGCGTGCGACCCGCGTCACTTCGGCGGCGAACGACCGCAACTGGTCGACCATGGTATTCACGGTGTTCTTCAGTTCGAGGATCTCGCCCTTCACGTCGACCGTGATCTTCTTGGAGAGGTCGCCCGCCGCGACGGCCTTCGTCACGTCCGCGATGTTGCGCACCTGCGACGTGAGGTTGGATGCCATCGAGTTGACCGATTCGGTGAGGTCCTTCCACGTGCCGGCCACGCCCTGCACGTCGGCCTGGCCGCCCAGCTTGCCCTCGGTGCCCACCTCGCGAGCCACGCGCGTCACTTCCGCGGCAAAGGACGAGAGCTGGTCCACCATCGTGTTGATGGTGTTGGTAAGTTCCAGGATCTCGCCCTTGGTGTCGACGGAGATCTTCTTGGACAGGTCGCCCGCAGCCACGGCCTTGGTCACGTCCGCGATGTTGCGCACCTGGCTCGTGAGGTTGCCGGCCATGAAGTTGACCGACTCGGTGAGGTCCTTCCAGGTGCCGGCCACGCCCTGCACGTCGGCCTGGCCGCCCAGCTTGCCTTCGGTGCCCACTTCGCGCGCCACGCGCGTGACTTCGGCGGCGAAGGAGCGAAGCTGGTCCACCATCGTGTTGATGGTGGCCTTGAGCTCCAGGATCTCGCCCTTCACGTCGACGGTGATCTTCTTCGACAGGTCGCCCGCGGCCACGGCCTTGGTCACGTCGGCGATGTTGCGCACCTGGCTGGTGAGGTTGCCGGCCATCGAGTTGACCGAGTCCGTCAGGTCCTTCCAGGTGCCGGCCACGCCCTGCACATCGGCCTGCCCGCCCAGCTTGCCTTCGGTGCCCACCTCGCGGGCCACCCGCGTCACCTCCGCGGCGAAGGAGCGAAGCTGGTCCACGAGCGTGTTCACCGTGTTCTTCAGCTCCAGGATTTCGCCCTTGCCGTCGACCGTGATCTTCTTGGAGAGGTCGCCCGCGGCCACGGCCTTGGTCACGTCCGCGATGTTGCGCACCTGGCTGGTGAGGTTGCCGGCCATGGAGTTGACGGAATCGGTCAAATCCTTCCAGGTGCCGGACACGCCTTCGACCCGCGCCTGCCCGCCTAGCGAGCCTTCCGTGCCCACCTCGCGCGCCACGCGCGTGACCTCCGAGGCGAAGGAGCGAAGCTGGTCCACCATCGTGTTGATGGTGTTCTTCAGCGTGAGGAACTCGCCCTTCACGTCGACGTCGATCTTCTTCGAAAGGTCGCCCTTGGCCACCGCCGTGGTGACGTCGGCGATGTTGCGCACCTGGTCGGTCAGGTTGCCGGCCATCGAGTTCACCGAGTCGGTCAGGTCCTTCCAGGTGCCGGCCACGCCCTTCACCTTGGCCTGGCCGCCCAGCTTGCCTTCGGTGCCCACCTCGCGAGCGACGCGTGTCACCTCGGCGGAAAAGTTGCCGAGCTGCTCGACCATCTTGTTGATGGTCTTCGCCGTGCGCAAGAACTCGCCTTCGAGCTCGCGGCCCTCGACCTCCAGCGCCATGCTCTTCGACAAGTCGCCCTGCGCGACGGCGCCGATGACCCGCGCGACCTCGCTGGTCGGGTGTACGAGGTCGTCGATGAGCGAATTGACGCAGGCGATCGATTCGCCCCAGAAGCCGCGCGCTTCCTGCATGACCGCGCGCTGCTTGAGCTTGCCTTCCTTGCCGACGACTTGCCGGAGGCGCATCAGTTCGGAGGCCAGCATCGCGTTCTGGTCGACAAGGCCGTTGAAGGCATCCGCGACCTTTCCGGAGAGGCCGTCCCAGTACACGGGCAGCCGGGCTTTCGGATCGCCCTTGCGCAGCCGGGTCAGCGCGTCGAGCAGCACCACCATGTGCTGCGTGGAATCGGAAATGGCGACGGGGTCGATTGCATTCATGAAGGCCTCGAGAAAATGTGCGGGGTCGGAGCGCAAGGCTTTTTCGGTTGCGCGCACCCTCAACAGCAGCCCGAGCCCCTGCGGCGAAAGATCGTAGTCCGGCGTAGGAAAAACAACCCGGCAGGAGGTGTCGGCGCCCGACACATTGCAACGTAGGCGCCGGACTACAGGACGGTCAGCCTGCCTTGCGAAAGGTGAGATTGACTCGGCAATCGCCCATGAACGGATGTGTGCCTTCCTTCAACGGGAGCACCCCGTGGTGATGGAGGCGCGCCGGCCCGCCCCAGACCACGACATCCCCATGCCCGAGCGGCACGCGCCGCGCCTTGTCGGTCCGCTTCGACCCGCCGAAGAGAAAGACCGCAGGGATCCCGAGCGAAACGGAAACGATGGGCTGGCCGAAGTCACGCTCGTCGCGATCCTGGTGCAGCGAGAGCCGCGTGCCCGCTTCATAGCGGTTGACGAGGCAGGCGTCCGGTTCGAAACCGCGGAAGCCCGCCTCCGCCGCCGCTTTGGCGGCAAGCCGCGAAAACACGGCCGGCATACGCGGCCACGGTCGCCCCGTTTCCGGGTCGATCGGGTCATAGCGGTAGCCCGAGCGATCAGTGACCCAGCCCATTTCACCGCAATTGGTCATCGCCACCGACATGCGAAAGCCACCCGGCGTGACCATGTGCCGAAGCGGCGAAACGTCGATCAGCTGTCGCACCCCATCCAGTAGCGCACCCTCATACGGCCGAGCAAACTGACGCAGCACCATCGCGCCCGGTTCGAGCGCTTCCACCCAAGCCGCGCCCGGTTCGGAAATCAAGTCGAAAAGATCCAGCGTCATGAAATGTGAGGGAGCCGCCACGGAACCGGCTCCGCCGGGCCGCAGGCGGCGCCCCCTGCAAGGGGGTGGGCGGCCACACGAAGTGGGCAAGCCTGGGGGTTCATCCTATCCAGCGTCGTGAAAAATGATGCCTGCGGTGTGCCGATGCCCCGACAAGACCCGGCTCACACCGTGACGCAGGTTGACCCGGTAGGCACCGCGCGTCCCCTGCACCGGCCGATGGTGCACCGCGATCACCGCCGCATCCCCTTGGCGCAGTGGCAGCACCATCGGCCGCGACTGCATGCGAGGCCGCTGCTCGGTCATCACGAACTCGCCGCCGGTGAAGTCGCGCCCGGGCTCGGACAGCAGGATCACGAGCTGAAGCGGAAAGACATGCTCGCCATACAGATCCTGGTGCAGGCAGTTGTAGTCGTCAGCCTGGTACTGCAACAGCAGGGGCGTCGGCTTCGTCTGCCCGGCCGCATGGCAGCGCGCGATGAAGTCGGCATGCCCTGCCGGATAGCGCACGTCGATGCCCATCACTTCGTTCCAGCGATTCGCGATCGGCGCGAGGTGCGGATAGACCGCTTCGCGCAGGCCAGCGACGAGCGCGGGCAGCGGGTAGGCGAAGTACTTGTACTCGCCACGCCCGAAGCCGTGCCGCTCCATCACCACGCGGCTGCGGAAGGGCTTGTCCGACGCATACAGCGAAGCCAGCGATTCGCACTCGGCCCGCGTGAGCAGGCCGGGGATCACGGCGCCGCCCTGCGCGTCGAGATCGTCGCCCGCCTGCGCCCAGTCGACCCCGCCGACGCGCGCTGCGGGCGCGCTCATGTCCCTTGCGTTCATGCCCGCTTCGCCTCCCGCTGTAGCAGCGCGCTCTTGCGCTCCACGCCCCACCGATAGCCCGACAGGCCGCCGTCGCTGCGCACCACGCGATGGCAGGGAATCGCCACCGCCAGCGTGTTGGCGCCACAGGCCTGTGCGACCGCGCGCACCGACTTCGGCGCGCCGATGCGCTGCGCGATGTCGCTGTAGCTCGCGGTGGTGCCCACCGGGATCTCGCGCAGCGCCTGCCACACGCGTTGCTGGAAGGCGGTGCCGCGCACGTCGAGCGGGAGGTCCAGTCCCAACCCCGGCGCCTCGACGAAGCCCACCACCTTCGCGACCAGTTGCTCGAAGCCGGCATCGCCGCCCACCAGCCGGGCGCGCGGAAACTGGTCCTGCAGGTCACGCACCAGCGCATCCGGATCGTCGCCCAACGCGATTGCGCAAACCCCGCGCCCGCTTTGCGCCACGAGGATCGCGCCCAGCGCGCATTCGCCGATCGCGAAGCGGATCTCGGTGTCGGCGCCGCCGGCGCGCCACGCCGTCGGCGTCATGCCCAGCATCTCGTTCGACTGCGCGTAGAAGCGGCCGTTCGAGTTGTAGCCGGCGTCGTAGATGGCGTCCGTCACCGTGTCGCTGCGGGACAGTTCCTGCCGCACCCGGCTGGCGCGATGCGCCGCTGCGTAAGCCCTCGGGGTGACGCCGGTGATGTCCTTGAAGAGGCGGTGGAGGTGCGAGCTGCTCATCCCCGCGCGTTCGGCGAGTTGGTCCAGCGTCGGCACCTGCTCGGCGCGCTCGATGAAGCGGCAGAGGTCCGCCACCATGGCTGCGTGGTGTTCGGCGCGGGCGGGCTGGTCCGGCTTGCAGCGCATGCAGGGCCGGAAGCCGGCACGCTCGGCCTCTTCTGCCGTCGCGTGGAATTCCACGTTTTCGGGTCGTGCAGCCCGTGCGCCGCAGGACGGACGGCAGTACACGCCCGTGGTCCTGACCGAGTAGAAGAAACGGCCATCCGCCGCCGGATCGCGTGCGGCCACGGCGGCCCAGCGCGGGTCGCTCACGGTGGCCAGGGCGCGCGTTTCTGTGTGAGTGCTCATGTTCATATGCATCCTTCAGTCGGGTGATCGATCGATGCATTCACTTTAGGGATGGGTGGCCCGGGGCGCACTCCGTGTCTTGCTTTCGAATTCGATCGTAGGACAGCGCCGGCAGGCCCGCATCTTTTTATTCCGGCCTTGGCCTACGGGTCCCGGCGGCCGGCTTCGTTAACATTTGCGCCACATGATCGATCGCCGCTCCCTCCTCACCGCCAGCGGCGCCTCATTGGCGCTCGCTGCCCTCGGACTTCCCGCCGACGCTTTCGCAGCCGGTGGACTCACGCTCAGCCAGCCACGGCCTTTCTCCTTCGACCGCCTCGTCGCGGAGGCGAAGTCGCTGGGTGCCAAACCCTACGTCGCCGACACCTCGCTGCCGGCCAGCGTGCTGGAACGCATCGACTACGACGCGCACGGCAAGATCAAGTTCAACACCGACAACGCGCTGTTCAAGGACGGCCCGGGGCAATTTCCGGTGACCTTCTTTCACCTCGGCCGTTATTTCCAGGTGCCGGTGCACATGTTCGTGCTCGAAAGCGCGGGGGACGACGGCTTCGCGCGCGAGATCGTCTACGACGCCTCGTACTTCACGATGCCCGACGACAGCCCCGCGAAGCAACTGAAGGACGGCGCCGGTTTCGCCGGTTTCCGCCTGCAGGAGAGCCGCCTTGGCGACCAGAAGAAGCTCCCCTGGCAGACGAACGACTGGGCCGCCTTTCTCGGCGCTTCGTACTTCCGCGCCATCGGCGAGCTCTTCCAGTACGGCCTGTCCGCGCGCGGCATCGCGCTCGATGCGGCGATGCCCGATCGCGCGGAGGAATTTCCGACCTTCACGCGATTCTTCTTCGAGCCGCCGGCCTCCAACACCGCCAACACGATGACGATCTACGCCCTGCTCGAAGGGCCGAGCATCACCGGCGCCTACAAGTTCGTCCTGCAGCGCGACAAGTCCGTCCTGATGGACATCGACGCGCGCCTCTTTCTTCGCCGCGATGTCGGCCGCTTCGGGCTGACGCCGCTGACCTCGATGTACTGGTACTCCGAATCGGTGAAGCCGACCGGCATCGACTGGCGGCCCGAGGTGCACGACTCCGACGGCCTGGCGATGTGGAACGGCGCCGGCGAGCGCATCTGGCGCCCCTTGAACAATCCCACGCAGACCCGGGCCTCGGCCTTCAACGACACGAACCCGCGCGGCTTCGGTCTGCTTCAGCGCGACCGCGCCTTCGATCACTACCAGGATGGTGTCTACTACGAGAAGCGGCCCAGCCTGTGGGTCGAGCCGCTGGGCAACTGGGGCGAGGGCACGGTGCAACTCATCGAGATCCCGACCGACGACGAGATCCACGACAACATCCTCGCCTGCTGGGTGCCCAAGGCACCGGCCACCGCCGGATCGAGCTACAGCCTGAAGTACAGGCTCCACTGGACCGCCGAGGAGCCCTTTCCGTCGCCGCTGGCGCGCACCATCGCCACGCGCATCGGGCGCGGCGGCCAGCCCGGACAGCCGCGTCCGCAGGGCGTGCGCAAGTTCATGGTCGAGTTCATCGGCAAGCCGCTCGAGTCGCTGCCCTTCGGCGTCAAGCCCGAACTGGTACTGACGGCTTCACGCGGGAAGTTCTCGTACATCTTTGCCGAGGCAGTGCCGAACGGGGTGCCCGGGCATTGGCGTGCGCAGTTCGACTTCACGGCCGAAGGCAATGATCCGGTCGATATGCGGCTCTACTTGAAGAACGGCGACCAGACCCTATCCGAGACTTGGCTCTACCAGTACCAACCGTTCTAGTGTTGCTCGCCCCCAGGCTGCGCGCACTTTGTGTCGCTTCGCCTACCCCCTGCCGGGGGCGGCGCTGGCAGCCCGGCGGAGCCGGTTCTGCGGCGGCCCACGCTTTGGTCAGCGGCCTTTTACAGATATCAATTCGATCTCGAAGTTGAGGGTGGCGTTGGGGGGAATCACGCCGCCGGCGCCGCGCGTGCCATAGGCGATGGCGGGCGGGCAGGTCAGCTTGGCCTTGCCGCCCGGCTTCATCATCTGCACGCCCTCGGTCCAGCATGGAATCACGCCATTGAGCGGGAACTCGGTGGGCTCGCCGCGCTTGTAGGAACTATCGAACTCCTTGCCATCCGGGAAGGTGCCGCGGTAGTGCACCTTGACGACGTCCGTCGCCGCGGGCGATGGGCCCTTGCCCTCCGTGATCGACTGGAAGACCAGGCCGCTGGGCTTGGTGACGGGCGCGGACTGGGCGAAGGCGGTCGGCAGGACAAACATCGAGACGAGGGCGGCGCAAAGAACTGATCGCACGGTGGATACCTTGGTTGAATGGATGAACGGCGCATTATTGCCGGCCGACTGCACGGCTGGCACCGCCCTTGCAAGCCGTTGCGAATTGCCCCCGGCGCCCGTGTTGCACGGGTAAAGTGCTCGCTGGCGCCGCGGCTCGCCGCGAGATGCCTCCCCTCACCGTCTGAAGACTGCTTGCCACGATGCGCTATCGCACCACGATCGAATCGCAGGTCTTTGAGTTCGACGACCTGAAGCAGGTCATGGCCTTCGCGAGCCCGGCGCGTTCGGGCGACTACCTTGCGGGGATCGGTGCGGCCACTGCGCAGCAGCGGCTCGCCGCGCGCCACGTGCTCGCGGAGACGCCGCTGAAGCAGTTCCTCACCGAGGCGCTGATTCCCTACGAGGACGACAACATCACGCGGCTCATCATCGATGACCATGACGCGGAGGCCTTCGCGCCGGTGTCGCACCTGACCGTCGGCGACTTCCGCAACTGGCTGTTGTCCGAAGAGGCGGACACCGCCGTCCTCACCGCACTTGCGTCGGGGCTCACGCCGGAGATGGTCGCGGCGACTTCGAAGCTGATGCGCAACCAGGACCTGATCGCGGTCGCACGCAAATGCAGCGTGGTCACGCGCTTTCGCGACACGATCGGCCTGCCCGGCCACCTGGCAGTGCGGCTGCAGCCCAATCATCCGACCGACGACCTGCGCGGCGTGGCGGCTTCGACGCTCGACGGCCTGCTGATGGGCGCTGGGGATGCGGTGATCGGCATCAACCCGGTCTCCGACAGCCTTTCCGTGCTCGGCGCCCTGCTTCACATGCTCGACGAGGTGATCCAGCGCTTCGAGATTCCGACGCAGAGCTGCCTGCTGACCCACGTCACGAACACCCTGAAGCTGGCCGAATCCGGTGCGCCGATCGACCTCGTGTTCCAGTCGATCGGCGGCACCGAGAAGACCAATCGCTCCTTCGGCGTGACGCCCGAACTGCTCGACGAGGCCTATGCGGCGGTGCTCTCGCTGAAGCGCGGGACGATCGGCGAGAACCTCATGTACTTCGAGACGGGCCAGGGCAGCGCGCTCTCGGCGAACGCGAACTTCGGGGTGGACCAGCAGACCTGCGAGGCACGCGCCTATGCGCTCGCGCGGCGCTACAAGCCCTTGCTCATCAACACGGTGGTCGGCTTCATCGGGCCCGAATACCTCTACGACGGCAAGCAGATCATCCGCGCGGGACTGGAAGACCACTTCTGCGGAAAGCTCCTGGGATTGCCCCTGGGGTGCGACGTTTGCTACACCAACCATGCCGAAGCCGACCAGGACGACATGGACACGCTGCTGGTGCTGCTGGGCACGGCCGGCATCAACTTCATCATGGGCGTGCCGGGTGCGGACGACGTGATGCTCAACTACCAGAGCACATCGTTCCACGATGCGCTCTTCCTGCGCGAGACGATGGGTCTGAAGCGCGCGCCCGAGTTCGAGGCATGGCTTCAGCGCATGCAGATCACCGATGGCGCGGGCCGCCTGCAAGCGCCCTCCTCCAACCGCCTGCTCGCCGGCATGAACGAGTTGAAGGCGCTCACGGCATGAAGAACGACCCCGTCACGCACAGCCCCTGGGCCGAATGGCGCGGCGCGACACCGGCCCGGCTGGCGCTCGGCCGTGCCGGCGCGGGCATGCCGACCGACGAAGTGCTGCGCTTCGGCTGGGCCCATGCGATGGCGCGCGATGCGATCCATGCCGCGCTCGACGTGGCGGCGCTCGAAGCATCGCTGCGTGAGGAACGATGGGAGGTCGCGCAGGTGCGCAGTCGCGCGCCGGACCGCACGGCCTATCTGCGCCGGCCGGACCTGGGAAGGCAGCTCGATGCCGACGATGCGTCGCGGCTGATGACATCGGTGACGCGGCAGCCCCGGGATGTCTGCATCGTGATCGGCGACGGGCTTTCCTCGCTGGCGGTGAGCCGCCATGCCGCCCCCTTGCTCGCGGAATTGCGGCGGCATCTTCCGGCTGAGCTTTCGGTGGCGCCGATCGTGATCGCGTCGCAGGCACGGGTCGCGCTCGCGGACGAGGTCGGGGAGGCACTGGGTGCGCGGCTGTCGATCATGCTGATCGGCGAGAGGCCCGGGCTGAGTTCGCCCGACAGCCTGGGGATCTACGTCACGCACGCGCCGCGGCGGGGCCGGCACGATGCCGAGCGGAACTGCATCTCGAACGTGCGGCCCGAAGGTCTCGACTATCCGACCGCGGCCCTCAAGCTCGCGTGGCTGGTGCGCGAGGCCTTGCGCCGGGGTCTCACCGGCATCGACCTGAAGGACGAAAGCGATCTCGCCGTGCTCTCATCGGACGGCGTCGAGGCGCCCCGGCTGGCCACCTGACCGCCGCGCGCCCGGCGCTTCTATGATGGGCTTTCGTGCCCGTACACGCAGGAGACATCCATGACAGAGCGCTACCCCCTGGCCGAACTCAAAGACCTGCCCGACGACATTCGCGCCGCAGTGCTCGAAGTCCAGGAAAAGGCCGGCTTCGTGCCCAACGTGTTCCTGGCGCTCGCCCGTCGGCCCGCCGAGTGGCGCGCCTTCTTCGCGTACCACGACGCGTTGATGCTGAAGGAAGAAGGTTCGCTCACCAAGGGCGACCGCGAGATGATCGTCACGGCCACCAGCGCGTCCAACCAGTGTCTCTACTGCGTGGTGGCGCATGGCGCCTTGCTGCGCATCTACGAGAAGAAGCCGCTGGTGGCCGACCAGGTGGCCGTCAACTGGCGCAAGGCCGACATCACGCCGCGCCAGCGCGCGATGCTCGAATTCGCGATGAAGGTCTGCGAGCGTTCGCACGAGATCGATGAGAACGATTTCCCCCCGCTGCATGCGCACGGCTTCAGCGACGAGGACATCTGGGACATCGCCGCCATCACCGCGTTCTTCGGGCTCTCGAACCGCATGGCGAGCTTCAGCGGCATGCAGCCGAACACGGAGTTCTATCTGATGGGCCGGCTGCCGCGCGAGAAGAAACCGGCGGCGTAGCCTGCCGCTGCTGCCGGCTTCAGTTGATCGCGACGTTCGCGCCGCGGCACGATGCCAACGCGTCGAGGGAAGCCTTGTAGGTGGGCGTGGTCACGTCCATCACGCCCAGGACGGTGTGATAGAGGTTGTCGTGGCTGAGGGAGGCATCGAGACCCGCCTCCATGCACGCCGTCGACAGTCGGCGACGCGCCTTCATGCCGTCGCTGAACCACGTCACCAGCGGAACGTGCTTCTGCACTTCCGGCGCGAAGCCGTAGGGCACGCCGTGCAGGAACAGGCCGTATTCACCCAGCGACTCGCCATGGTCGCTCAGGTAGAGCAGCGCGGGGTCGAAACGCGCGCTCTGGCTCTTCAGCCAGTCGATCATCTTGCCGAGGAAGCGGTCCGTGTAGGCGATCGAGTTGTCGTAACCATTGACCAGTTCGGCGTGGCTGCACTCGGACAGCGCATTGGTCGTGCACTCGGGGAGGTAGCGCTTCACGTCCGGGGAAGAACGCTTGAAGTACGACGGACCGTGGCTTCCCATCTGGTGCATCACCAGCACCACGCCCTTGTTGCGGCGCTCGGCGGGCAGTGCGGCCAGGCGCTCGTCCAGGCCGCGGAGCATCACGTCGTCGAGGCATTCGTCGCCGTCACAGAGCGCGCTCTGCACGCCCGGATCGAGGTTCTGGAATGCCGATGCATGCGGAATGCGATCGCAGACGCCCTTGCATCCGCCGGCCTGGTTGTCGAGCCAGAACACGGCGAGTCCCGAAGCGCTGAGTACGTCCATGAGGTTCTCATAGTCGTTCTTGCGCGCCTCGAATTCCTGCTTGCCCAGGGGAGAGAACATGCAGGGCACGGAGGCTAGCGTGTTGGTGCCGCACGAGCGAACGTCGCGATAGCTCAGCACCTTGCGTGCGGCGAGTTCGGGCGTGGTGTCGCGTGCGTAGCCGTTGAGTCCGAAGTGATCGGCACGCGCCGTCTCGCCGACGACCAGCACGAACAGCGGCGGCTTCGCCTGGCCTGCGTAGCTGGCGCCCAGTTTGGCGCCACCGGCGACAGGAACGAGCTTGCGGCTGTGCTTGAACATCGGCCTGGCCGCGATCGCCACGGACGAATAGATGGTCGCCATCGGATTCATCATGTAGCGCAGGTGAACGTTGTTGCGCATCAGTGGTGCAAGCTGGCGGTTCATCACGAGCCCGCCGCCCGCCGCCACGGCGGCCGCAGCAAGCAGCAACACGCCATTGCGCCATGCCTGCGCAACCAAGGGCTGCGGCTGGATGCGCACGCGCCACAGCGCCCAAGCCGGCAGGGCGCTGACCAGGAAGACATTGATCGCCATGCGCCAGCTCAGCAGGTCACGCACTTCGTTGGGGTCGGTCTGCACCGCGTTGGCCAGCATGCTGGGGTCCATTACCACGCGATAGCTCAGCATGTAATGCTGCACCACGGCGGCCAGAACGACGACGATGAACCAGAGCGGCTTCATCCAGCGTGTCCAGGCCGTGAACGACAGGATCGCCACCGTGCCGCACATCGTGAGCATGGCCATGAGGGCGATCGTCGGCAGGTACACGCTGGGTGCGCCGCCGATGCGGGCGAGTTCGTTCCACAGCGGCCAGTTGGCGGCTACTGCGAGATAGAGAGTCAGCCAGACGACGATCGTGCGAGGCGAACGCGGGCGGGTAAACCAGCCGTCGATGGACTGCCAGAGCCCGACGACAGGTTCCGTCGCAGGAATGTGGATTGGAGCGCCGGAGGCGGAGGGATCCTGGGGAAGGGGCGTGCCATGCACGCGGGAGCCGGACATGTCGCGAGCCTAGGGCGCAGGACTGAAGAGTCGCTGAATGGATTGGTCAGGTTTCATTCAGCTTGCGGGTGGGCGCCTGCGCCGCCCGCCGTCCGCTGCGAAGCTTCGAAGCCTGCTGCACCAGCGCATCGATGACCAAGGCGGACACCCAGCAGAGCCAGGCTGTCCACAGCGTGTGGCTCATGTAGTGGGCGCCGCGAAGCTGCTGCGCGAGCCCGAGCACGAGTCCTGCGACCAGCGCGCATGCGAGCCAGGCGCGCGCAATGCCGGGCGAGCGCCGACGAAACACGAAGTAGCCGCCGAGGTAGGCGAACGCGGCGGATGCGTGGCCCGCGGGAAAACAGTGCCCGCCGCCCCCGTCGCTCACGCCCCAGGCCCAATGGGAGACATAGGGCGCCACGCCGCCGAAGGCCTGAAGGTCCCACGGGCAGCTGGTCGAGCTCTTGAACTTGATGAGGGAGACGACCAGCACGGAAGCCACCGTCGTCACGGCTAGCTGTGCGCGTTCGACCGCACTCAACCGTCGAAGGATCGAGACCGGCCAGCGAATCGAAATGAAAAGTCCGATGACAAGGACCCAGCTCAAGGATCTCGTGCCTTCGTGCACGACCTTGACCAGGAACCAGTTGTCGCGCCAGGGGAACCCTGTCGGCGTACCCACCCAGGCGGCGAGCGCAAGGTCGAGGCCGGCCGCATCCCAGAGGAGCAGCAAGGCCAGCGAAATCAGGGTGGGAACGAGGAGGTGGGAGCGAGAGACCGCGGAACGCATCATGAGCGACCAGCATAGCGCCAACGGCTGAACCCAGGCTGAAGCGGCACTAGACTCCTGTTTTTCGAAAGGACGGCGCCGTGCGCATATTGCTGGTCGAAGATGACGCCGCGCTGGCGAGCGCCGTGTGCAGCTACCTGGAGGCGAAGGCCTTCGTCGTCGACGTGGCGCCCGGTCTGGCAGAAGCGCGGGCCGCGCTCTCCGCCGTGCAATACGCTGCGGTGCTGCTAGACCTTCACCTCGGCGACGGCGATGGCCTCTCCTTGCTGCCCACTGTTCGCGCGTTGCGCGAGCGACCCATCGTGATCGTATTGACCGCCCGGGACCAGGTGACGGACCGCATCCGGGGGCTCGATGCCGGTGCCGACGACTATCTCATCAAGCCCTACGACCCTGCCGAACTGCTGGCCCGGCTGCGAGCCGTCGAGCGCCGGCGCAGCGCCAGCAGTTCGCCCGTGCTGCAACTCGGCACGCTCGAAATCGACCTCGGGCGCGACATGGTGCGCAAGGACGGAATGCCCGTCACGCTCACGCAGAAGGAATGGGCGCTGCTGCGCGTGATGGCCACGCGGCCGGATCGCATCCACACGCGCGAAAACCTCGCGGACGCGCTCTACGGTTTCGGCGACGAGGCGGACAGCAACACGCTCGAGGTCTTCATCAGCCGCCTGCGACGCAAGCTCGGCCGCAACCATATCCAGACCTTGCGCGGGCTGGGGTATCGACTGTCGTTCGCTGCGGACGACGACGACGAATGAACCTCAAGCTCTTGCGGCAGGCCAGCCTCGAACCGCTGGGGAGACGCGATTCCCTGGCCGGCCAGCTCACGCGGACGCTGATCGTCTGGGTGGGGGGCGTGTGGCTGCTGTGCGTGCTCGGCGTGGTCTGGTATGTGGACCGGGAGATCAACAACAACTTCGACAACGAGTTGGTAGAGGTCTCGCACCGCATGTTCGACATGGCCGTGCAGGAACTCGACAAGCTGCGGCACGAGAACCCCGCTGCGCCCTCTCCGCTGATCGCCCCGCCGCAGCTCTTCTCGACCGATGCGGTGATGTACCAGGTGGTCGACACGCACGAGCGCGTGCTGCTGCGGTCGGCAGAGGCGCCCGTCGACGCCTTCGATGTCCCGCTCGCGCCCGGCTTCGCCAACAGCGAGCGCTGGAGGATCTACACCGTGCGGCATCCCTCGCTCAACCTGTTCTTCCAGGTCGCCGATCCGCTGGACGAGCGCCGCAGCGCGCTCAACCGCACGCTGCTGGGCCTGATCATCCCGCTGGGCGCCGTGCTGCCCTTGCTGGCGCTCGTGCTGCGCAACGTGGCACGCACGGAGCTGCGCGTGCTGCAGCAGCTGGCCGGCGAGATCGAACAGCGCAGCGGGACCGACCTGCGTCCGATCCGGCTCCCAGGCCTGCCCAAGGAACTGCGCTCGGTCGGCGACCACGTCAACCAGTTGCTCGAGAGACTCTCTCAATCGCTCGACGTCGAGCGGGCGCTGGCCGCGAATGCGGCGCACGAACTGCGCACGCCGCTCGCGGCCGCGCGGCTGCGTCTGCAGACGGCGCTGGAACACGATCTCAAGCGCGACGAGGTGCTGGCCGCACTCGAAGCGCTCCAGATGCTCGGGCATCGCACCGAAAAGCTGCTGCAGCTGTCCCGGGCCGAATCGGGCGCCTCCCTGACACGCGCGCGGATCGATCTGGTCCAGCTGGCGGGCACGGTCGCCCAGGAGTTCTGGCAGGACCCGCGCGTGAACGAACGCCTGACGCTGAAGGTGCCGGACCACGAGACGGCGATCGCGCTCGGCGATGTGGACGCCCTCGCGATCGCCTTGCGCAATCTGGTCGAGAACGCGCTGCGCTATGGCCGCGGCCGCGTGGTGATCGAGGTGATGGAACCCTGCACGCTGGCGGTGCGCGACTTCGGCCCCGGCGTCAGCGCGGACGAGTTGCGCACGCTGCAGCAGCGGCATGTGCGGCACGGATCGGATCGAGCCGGCTATGGGCTGGGGCTGTCCATCGTCGGCACGATCGTCGAGAAGCTGGGTGCGCGGCTCGATCTCGCATCGCCTCCCAACGGCGCCGCGAGCGGCTTCGAGGCGCGAATCGTGCTGCGACCGGCGTAGCCACGTAAATCAGCAAGCACCTGCTAGCCGGCGACAACTTCCGCATCCAGCCTGAAGACACTCACCACGCGCGACAGGTCGCCGGCCTCCTCCTGCAGCGACTGCGAAGCGGCAGCGGCCTCCTCCACCAGTGCGGCGTTCTGCTGCGTGACCTGGTCCATCTGCGTGACCGCCTGGTTGATCTGCTCGATGCCGGAGGTCTGCTCGTGGCTTGCCGCGGAGATTTCGCCCATGATGTCCGTCACGCGCCGGACGCTGGCGACGATCTGTTCCATCGTCTTGCCGGCCTCCGCCACCAGCGCGCTGCCCGCGCCGACCTTGCCGACCGAGTTGTCGATCAGGCCCTTGATCTCCTTCGCCGCCGCCGCAGAGCGCTGCGCGAGGTTGCGCACCTCCGCCGCGACCACCGCGAAGCCGCGGCCCTGCTCGCCGGCGCGAGCCGCCTCGACCGCCGCGTTCAGCGCGAGGATGTTGGTCTGGAAGGCGATGCCGTCGATGACGCCGATGATGTCGACGATCTTGCGCGAGGACGCGTTGATGGAATCCATGGTTTCCACGACCCGGCCCACGACCTCGCCGCCCTTGATCGCCACCTCGGACGCCGACACCGCCAGCTGATTGGCCTGCCGCGCGTTCTCTGCGTTCTGCTTCACGGTGCTGGTGAGCTGCTCCATCGACGCGGCCGTCTCCTCCAGCGAGCTTGCCTGCTCCTCGGTGCGCGAGGACAGGTCCTGGTTGCCGGTCGCGATCTCGCTCGACGCGGTGGCGATCCTGTCGGTGCCCGTGCGCACGTCGTCGACCACCTTGGCCAGGCTGCAGCGCATGTGTTCGATGGCATGCATGAGGCTCGATTCGTCGCCGGCCTTCAGCGCGACGCTGGCCGCCAGGTCGCCATTCGCGATGCGGTGCGCCACCTCGGTGGCGGCAGCGGGTTCGCCACCGAGCTGCCTGAGCAGTCCGCGCGAGATGCGCCAGCCGAGCAATGACAACAGGCCCGCCAGCGCCAGCGCCCAGGCCGAGAATTCGGCGAGGCGCTGGAGGATCGCGGTGTTCACGGTGTCGACGTAGACGCCGGAGCCGACGATCCAGCCCCAGGGCATGAAGCCCTTCACGTACGACACCTTGGGGACCGGCTTCTCGCTGCCCGGCTTGGGCCAACCGTAGGCCACGAAGCCCGCTTCGCTGGCCTTCACGGTCTTGACGAACTCGACAAAGAGCGCCTTGCCCGAACTGTCCTTGTTGCCCGACAGGTCCTGGTTGTCGAGCTTGGGGCTGATCGGATGCATCACCATCCGCGGCTCCATGTCGTTGATCCAGAAATACTCGCTGCCGCTGTAGCGCAGGCCGCGCAAGGCCTGCATCGCCTGCGCCTTGGCCTGGTCCTCGGTGAGCGCGCCCGACTGCGCGAGGCCGTGGTAGTAGGTCAAGAGGCCGTGCGCCGTCTCGACCGCCTGCCGCACGCCGGCCTGGCGCTCTTCCATGATGAGCTTCCGCTCGGAATGAAGGAACAGCGCCGTGAGCGCGAGAACGCCGATGATGGCGCCGCCGACGAGGACACCGAGCCGTCTCGCGATGCGCAAGGTGCCGAGATTGAATAGCTGGAACATGCTGATCCGAGTCGTGGAGTGATTCACTCCCCTATCGGCAGCGCGTCGCCGGTCCTGAAGGGCCCGGCGGGCCTTTTACATTTCAGCCCGGTGCTTCAGAGTGCGAAGCCATCGTCCGCCGCGATCACCGCACCGTTGACGAAATGGCTCTGCCCGCTTGCGAGCAGCACGATCAGCCCGTCGAGGTCCTCGGGCTTGCCGACCCGCTTGCGCGGCAGCATGCCCACCAGTTTCTGGCCGCCGGCAGTCACCCAGTGCTCCTCGTTGAGTTCGGTCGCAATGTAGCCCGGGCACAGCGCGTTCACGTTGATGCCGAAGCGCCCCCACTCCAGGGCCATCGCCTTGGTCATCTGCACCACCGCCGCCTTGCTCATGCAATAGACGCCGATCTGCGGCAGCACCTTGAGCGCTGCGATCGAGGCGATATTGATGATGCGCCCGCCGATGTAAGTGCCCGGCGCCGCACCCTTGGCGCGCGCCAGCATGCGCTTGCCGACCGCCTGCGCGACGAAGAAGCTGCCCTTGACGTTGGTGTCGAAGATGAAGTCGTAGTCGTCGCCGGACACTTCCTGCAGGCGCTGCGTGGTGCTCACGCCCGAGTTGTTGACCAGGATGTCAATGGGGCCGACCTCGGTCTCGGCACGCGCGACGGCGGCATTGATGCTGTCGATGTCGGTGACGTCGAGCTCGACGACGTGGGCGTCGCCGCCCTCCCCCTCGATGCGTGCGCGCAGTTCCTTCAGCTTGTCGGTGCTGCGGCTGGCCAGCACCACCGCGGCGCCGGCACGGGCCAGAGTCTTGGCGAACTGGGCGCCGAGACCGCTCGATGCGCCGGTGACGAAAGCCACCCGGCCGGAAAGATCGATGCTGTAAGCCATGGAGAAGGTCCTGTTGGAGTCGCCAAAGCGACGGCCCGGAAGCCATGCAACCGACGCATAAAATGGCCCGGCCCACCGCGGTGCCTCGCACCCTCAAATCATTATCGACGAGACCCACATGACGCACGACGAAATACTCGCCCAGTTCGGACCCCGCGAAGCCATGGAATAC
This sequence comes from Variovorax glacialis, assembly GCF_051216375.1. NCBI lineage: Bacteria > Pseudomonadati > Pseudomonadota > Betaproteobacteria > Burkholderiales > Comamonadaceae > Variovorax > Variovorax glacialis. The sequence continues at coordinate 399,390 of NZ_JBPJZT010000002.1, forward strand.
GACGTGGTCGTGGTCGGCGCCGGACCGGCCGGCCTCTCGACCGCAATCCGGCTGAAGCAGCTGGCCGCAACGCACGGCAAGGAGATCTCGGTCGTCGTGCTCGAAAAGGGCTCCGAGCCCGGCGCGCACATCCTCTCGGGCGCGATCATGGACCCGCGCGCCCTGTACGAGTTGCTGCCCGACTGGGAAGAGCTGGGCGCACCGCTCAACCAGCCCGTCACGCAGGACACCTTCCTGATGATGACCGAGACGGGCGCCACGCGCGTGCCGAACTTCATGTTGCCGCCCAACTTCCACAACGAAGGCAACTACATCGTGAGCCTGGGCAACGTGGTCCGCTGGCTGGCCACGCAGGCCGAAGGCCTCGGCGTCGAGATCTTCCCCGGGTTCCCGGCGGCCGAAGTGCTCTACACCGAGGACGGCAAGGTGCGCGGCGTCGCCACGGGCAACCTCGGCATCGGCAAGGACGGCGAGCCCACCGAGAACTTCCAGCTCGGCATGGAACTGCACGGCAAGTACACGGTGTTCGCCGAGGGCGCGCGCGGCCACCTCGGCCGCCAACTCATCGCCAAGTACAAGCTCGACGACGGCAAGGACCCGCAAAGCTACGGCATCGGCATCAAGGAACTGTGGGAGATCGACCCCGCTCGCCATGAGCCGGGCCTGGCGGTGCACACCGCGGGCTGGCCGCTGCCGTCGGACACGTACGGCGGCTCGTTCCTGTACCACGCGGAAAACAATCAGGTCATCGTCGGCTACGTGGTCGGCCTCGACTACCAGAACCCCTATCTGAGCCCGTTCGAGGAGTTCCAGCGCTTCAAGACGCACCCCAACATCCGCTGGTATTTCGAAGGCCAGGACAAGGGCCTGAAGGCGCCCAAGCGGCTGAGTTACGGGGCGCGCGCGATCACCGCGGGCGGCCTGCTCTCGCTGCCGAAGACCGTGTTCCCGGGCGGCGTGCTGGTGGGCTGCGAAGCCGGCTACCTCAATGCAAGCCGTATCAAGGGCAGCCATGCCGCCATCAAGACCGGCATGCTCGCCGCCGAGGCCGCCTTCGACGCCGTGACACAGGGTCGCCAGCAGGACGAACTCACCGCCTATCCGGCCGCTTTCGAGCGCAGCTGGCTGCACACCGAGCTCAAGAAGGCGCGCAACTTCAAACAGTGGTTCAAGAAGGGGCTGACGGTCGGCACGGTCATGACCGGGATCGAGCAGTTCGTCCTGCGCGGCCACGTGCCGTGGACGATCCACCGCAACCAGCCCGACAACGAGCGGCTCAAGCGCGCGTCGGCATCGAAGAAGATCGCCTACCCGAAGCCCGATGGCAAGCTGACCTTCGACCGGCTGTCCTCGGTGTTCATCAGCAACACCAACCACGAAGAGAACCAGCCGGCGCACCTGACGCTCAAGAACGCGGCCGTGCCGACGGAGATCAACCTGCCCGAGTACGCCGGCCCCGAGGGTCGCTACTGCCCGGCTGGCGTCTACGAGTTCGTGCCGGACACCACGACGGGCAAGGAGCGCCTGCAGATCAACGCGCAGAACTGCGTGCACTGCAAGACCTGCGACATCAAGGACCCCACGCAGAACATCGTGTGGGTCACGCCCGAAGGCGGCGGCGGACCCAACTACGTGGGGATGTGACCGGGGATCACTTCCCGATCAACTGGGTCAGCCGGTCGGCCTCGAAGGACTCGTCCTTTGCGGCGTCGCACGGCACGCAATCCTTCTTGCCGGGTTGCGTCGACAAGGTCTCGATCGCCTGCCAGAGCAGCGCGATCTGGTGCTCCTGGCCTGCGGCGCTGTCGATCAGGCCTTTCATCGCCTGGCTGAGCGGGTCGTCCTCCAGCGTGACGCCATAGGCCGAGAACTTGGCCGTCGGCTGGGTCACGTCGGCGCTTTCGCCGGCCTTGGAGGGGATGATGCGCGCCGGTATCCCCACGGCCGTCGCCCCGGCAGGAACCGGCTTGATCACCACCGCGTTGCTGCCGATCTTCGCGCCGTCGCCGACCACGAAGCCGCCCAGCACCTTGGCCCCGGCACTGACCACCACGTTGCGACCCAGCGTCGGATGGCGCTTGGCGCCCTTGTAGAGCGACGTGCCGCCCAGCGTCACGCCCTGATAGATCGTGCAGCCGTCGCCGATCTCCGCCGTTTCGCCGACCACGACGCCCATCGCATGGTCGAAGAACACGCGCTCGCCGACCACCGCGCCGGGATGGATCTCGATGCCGGTCAGCCAGCGCGAGCCCTGCGAGATGAAACGGCCGAACCACTTGAGGTCGTGGGTCCAGCACCAGTGCGCCAGACGGTGCAGCACGACGGCATGCAGGCCGGGGTACAGGGTCAACACTTCCCAGCGCGTCCGCGCCGCCGGATCGCGGTCGAGGATGCACTGGATGTCGGAACGCAGCCGCGAAAACATGCTTGCTTGTAGTTATATGGATAGGGGGCGCGCAGTCTATAACCCCGGGTCTTCGCTTACATGGGATGGGGTTTTCGGGCCGCCCCGCGCCGCATCGGTCATGGCCTTGGCAATGCCGCGCAGGATGTGGATCTCCTCCTGCGTCGGCTGGGCCCGATTGAACAACTGCTGCAATCGCGGCATCAGCTTCTTGGGCGCTTCGGGGTCCAGGAAGCCGATGTCCACGAGCGATCGCTCCCAGTGGTCGAGCATGCCGGCCACGGCCTTGGCGTCGGCGGCCCGCACCGGCGCCGTGGCGTCGCGAACCTCGTAGGCGCCGAGCGCCAGCCGCCATTCGTAGGCGATCACCTGGATGGCGGCCCCGAGATTGAGCGACCCGAACTTCGGGTCGGTGGGGATTCTGAGCGCCACGTTGCAGCGGTAGACGTCCTCGTTGCGCATGCCGAAGCGTTCCGATCCGAACAGGAAGGCGACGTGCTGCGCCTCGCCCTGGGCAAGCGGCTCCAGGTGCTCGCGCGGCGTGCGCGTCGGCGGGCCGAAGTCGCGCGGCACCATGGCGGTGGCGCACAGGTGGGTGACGCCGTCCAGCGCCTCGTCCAGGGTCTCGACGATGCGGGCATTCGCCAGCACGTCCAGCGCCCCGCTCGCGCGCTGGATGGTTTCCTCGCGCCGCAGGACGTTGGCCCAGCGTGGCGCGACCAGCACCAGGTCGTCGAAACCCATGGTCTTCATGGCGCGGGCCGCGGCGCCGACATTGCCGGCATGGCTGGTCTGGATCAGGATGAATCGGGTACGCATGGAAGCTCGGAAAATGAAGCCAGGAGAACCGGCGGCGCGGAGCCGGTAAAATCCCCCGATTCTCGCTGCCCGCATCGCCGGGCCGCTTTTCAGGGGGCCGCATTCACACACCGCCCTTCATCGTTCTTCACACAATTCAATGTCGTCCCCCAACCTGCACCCCATGCTCAACGTGGCCGTCAAGGCCGCACGCGCCGCCGGCGCCATCATCAATCGCGCCGCCCTCGACGTCGAGGCCGTGCGCATCTCGCAGAAGCAGGTCAACGACTTCGTGACCGAAGTCGATCACGCGAGCGAGCACGCGATCATCGAGACGCTGCTCACCGCCTACCCGGGGCACGGCATCCTGGCCGAGGAATCCGGCAGCCAGCACGGCGCCAAGGACTCGGACTATGTGTGGATCATCGATCCGCTCGACGGCACCACCAACTTCATCCACGGCTTTCCGGTCTACTGCGTATCGATCGCGCTCTCGGTGCGCGGCAAGATCGAGCAGGCCGTCATCTACGACCCGAGCCGCAACGACCTCTTCACGGCGACCAAGGGCCGCGGCGCCTACATGAACGACCGCCGGCTTCGCGTCAGCAAGCGCACGCGCCTGCACGAATGCCTGATCTCGACGGGCTTCCCCTTCCGCACGGGCGACAACTTCAAGCAGTACCTGGCCATCATGGCCGACCTGATGCCCCGCGCGGCGGGCCTGCGCCGCCCCGGCGCGGCAGCCCTCGACCTCGCTTACGTGGCGGCCGGCTTCACCGACGCCTTCTTCGAAACCGGCCTCAACGTCTGGGACATCGCGGCCGGCTCGCTGATCGTGACCGAGGCGGGCGGGCTGATCGGCAATTTCACCGGCGAACCCGATTTCCTCGAACAGCGCGAGTGCCTCGCCGGCGCCCCCCGCATCTATGGCCAACTGGTGCCGCTGCTGGCCAAGTACTCGAAATTCGCCAGCCTGGACGACAAGCTGCGCGCCAGCGACCGCGTGCGCGCGGTCGATCCCTCGGCCTCGGCGGGCGACACCTACGCGCGCAGCACCGTCGACCTGGCGACCGCATCGCCCGACGCGGACGAAACCGCCGATGCCGCCGCGGAAATGGCGCCCGCACCGCGCAAGCTCACCCGCATCCGCCGCGAGGCACCCGCCGCGCCCGCCGAGGGCGACGCTCCGGCCAAGTGATGCAGGCGCACCGCGCGGCCGCCGAGCGAAGCCGCGCCGCGATGCGCGTGGCGCTGAGCCACTACATCGCGAACGGGGTCTCGGTCGCCTTGGGCCTCTTGCTGATCTCGGGCGGCGTGCACCTGTTGCTGGGCACGCTCGCGGCATCGGCGGCGTCCGTGGGCGTCATCGTGACCGCGCCGCCCGATCTCACCGCCCCGCGCCGCGGCAAGTTCTTCCAGATGCTGCCTGCCCCGCTGATCGGGCTGCCGCTGTTCTTCTGCGTCCAGTTGCTGCATGCCGCGCCCTTGCGGCTCGGCCTGCTGCTGGTGCCCGCGACTTTCTTCGCCTTCCTGGCAATGGCCTGGGGCAAGCGGGGCATCCCGATCGCGATTGCGGTCATGTTCTCGATGATCTTCTCGATGGCGACACCCACGCCGGCCGACATGCACGAGGCCGTGGAGCGGACGCTGTACTTCGGGCTGGGCGCCGGGCTGTACGTGATCTACGCGACGCTCGCGAATCTCCTCCTCAACGCCCGCTACCGCGTGCAGACGATGGCCGACCTGCTGCTGTCGCTGGCCGCGCTCATGCGGACCGAGGCCTGCCAGTTCACGCCGAAGGACGAATCAGACGACGTGCGCGAGGTGCCTGCCTCCATGCTCGGCCGGCTGCTACGCGAACAGGCGGCGCTTGCCGACCAGTTGCAGGCCGCGCGCGACATCGTGCTCGAATCGCCTCGAACGCCGCGTCGCCAGCGGCTCGCCGGGATGCTGGTGACGGTGCTCGAACTCCGCGACCTGCTGCTCGCGAGCGAGCTCGATCTCGACGCGCTCAAGGCGCATCCCGGGCATGCGGCTGCGCTCGTCGAGATGCGGCGCATCCTCGAAGAACTGGCCGATGACACGGCGGCGCTGGCCGACGCGTTGCTGCTTGGCCGCCAGGCGCCGGTCATCGTCGACCGTCGACACGAACTCTCGGCGATCCGTCTCGACGAGGATGCCGCGCCCAAAGGCGGCTATACCGGCCCCACGCCGGCCGTGCTCGCACGCGGGCTGGCGAGCCGCATCGGTCACATCAACGACGAGGTGCTGCGGCTGTCGGGCTTGGCGCGTGGGGACATCGAGCCGGACCTGGCCGTGGTTCGGGCCAGCTGGCAGATGTTCGTCAGCCCCACTGAATGGTCGTGGCGCCCCTTTCTCGCACTCTGGCGCTGGGATGCGCCGCCCCTGCGCCACGCGATCCGCGCCGCGCTCGCCATCGCGGCCGGCTACGGCATTGCGCTGGCGATGCCCTGGGGTTCGCACGACTACTGGATCCTGCTGACCATCGTCGTGGTGCTGCGAGGCAGCCTCTCGCAGACGCTGGAGCGACGCAACAGTCGCGTCGCGGGCACCTTGCTGGGCTGCGTGTTCGCGGTGGGATTGCTTTCCGCGCATCCGACGCCACTGGCCCTGCTGATCGCAATGACACTGGCGCAGGCGATCGCGCATGGCTTCGCCGTCCGGCGATACCTCATCACGTCCGTCGCGGCCACGGTGCTTGGGCTTGTCCAGGCACACATCCTGAACACCGGCATGAGCACCACCTTCGCGCTGTTCGAGCGCGTGGCGGACACGCTCATCGGCGCCGCGGTGGCGTGGGCCTTCTGCTACGTGCTGCCCTCGTGGGAGCGCGGGCAGATCCCCGCGCTGGTCGCACGCGTGCTCACCGCGCAAGCGCGTCACGCCCGCCTGGCACTCGGCCTCGGCCAGTTGCGTTCGGTCGACGCCAGTCCCGAACTCGAATGGCGGCTCGCGCGCCGGGAGGCCTTCGACAGCCTCTCGGCCCTGGTGCAGGCCACGCAGCGCTCGCTGTCGGAGCCGCGCGCCGTGCGCCCGCCGCTCGAACCGCTGGAACACCTGCAGGCGCACAGCTACCAGTTGCTGGCGCAGTTGAGCGCCGTCAAGTCGATGCTGGTGCTGCGCCGCGACCGCCTGACGCCGGGCGAAGTCGAAGGGCCGCTGGCGCGCACCTCGCAGCGAATCGAGGCCATGATCGGCACCGCGCCGAACAGCGGCCCCGCCATGCCCGAAAGCGCACCGGCGACCACCATCGCCGGCCCGATCCCGCTGCCGGACCCCTTCGACAACGACATCACGCCGTGGCTGCTGCGCCGGCTGGACCTTGCAACGGGCATCGCGGCGCAACTGCGCGACGACGCGTCACGCATCCTGCAGTCCCTTGCCGAGGAGTCGCAAGAGGTCGCCGCATGATGACGGAACTCCTCGCCCACCCCTGGTTCGGCCCCCTCGTCGCAGCGCTCATCGCGGTGCCCCTGGCGCTGCTGATCCACCGCGTCGGCGGGATCGTGCTCGAGCGCCTGACGCGCTCCGTGCCGGTGCTGTACACCATGCTGCTCGGCATCAAGCTCGCCGCCCGGATCGTGCTGCCGCTCGTTGCCCTCCAACTCATATGGCAAGCGGCGCCCGACGACCTTCGCTTCATCGGCAACGTCCGGCACCTGAACGGGCTCTTCCTCATCGCGGCCGCCACCTGGCTCGCCATCAGCGCGGTCAGCGGATTCGCCGAGGGCATGGTCAAGCAGCATCCTTCAGACATAAGGGACAACCTGGAGGCCCGCCGCATCCTGACGCAGGCACGCGTGCTCGCCCGCACCGCCAACTCGGTGCTGCTGGTCGCGGGCGGCGCGCTGATGCTCATGACCTTTCCGGGCGCGCGCCAGGTCGGGGCCAGCCTGCTCGCGTCGGCGGGCGTGATCGGTATCGTCGCCGGTCTCGCGGCGAAGCCGGTCTTCAGCAACCTCATTGCGGGGCTTCAGATTGCCCTGGCGCAGCCGATCCGGCTCGACGACGTGCTGGTGGTCGAAGGCGAATGGGGCCGTGTCGAGGAAATCAACGGCACTTTCGTCGTGCTGCGGATCTGGGATGACCGGCGGCTCATCTTGCCGCTGACCTATTTCATCGAACACCCGTTCCAGAACTGGACGCGTCACGACTCACAACTGCTCGGCTCGGTGTTCGTGTATGCCGACTACGGCATGCCGCTGGCGCCGTTGCGGGCGGAGGTGGAGCGCCTCGTCAAGGCGGCGCCCGAATGGGATGGCCGCTTCTTCAACCTGCGCGTGACCGACGCGACCGAGCGGACCATGCAGATCCGGGTGCTCTGCACCGCCGCTTCGTCCGCGCTTGCGTTCGACCTGCGGTGCACGGTGCGCGAAGGGCTGATCGATTTCATGCAGCGTGAGTATCCGCAGTTCCTGCCGAAGGTGCGGATCGAGAGTGAACCGGAGCTGCAGGCCCCCAAAATGCACGCAGACTGAGTCGGATCGTCCATGCAGAAACCCAACATCATCTTCATCGTGGCCGACGACCTCGGCTATGCCGACCTCGGCTGCTACGGCGGCCGGGATGCCGCCTTCGGGCCCGTGTCGCCGGTGCTCGACCGGCTGGCGGCCAGGGGCATCAAGTTCACGCAGGGCTATGCGAACTCGCCGGTGTGCTCGCCCACGCGCTTCGCGATGATCACCGGGCGCTACCAATATCGCCTGCGCGGCGCGGCCGAAGAACCGATCAACAGCAAGAGCCGCGGCAGCGCATCGCTCGGCCTGCCGCCGGAGCATCCCACCCTGCCCTCGCTGCTGCGCGGCGCCGGCTACCGCACGGCACTCGTCGGCAAGTGGCACCTGGGATATCCGCCGGCCTTCGGTCCGCTGCGTTCGGGTACGAGGAATTCTTCGGGCCGATGTCGGGCGGGGTCGACTACTTCACCCACTGCGATTCCACCGGCCGGCATGACCTCTGGTCTGGCGAGGAAGACTGCCAGCAGGAGGGTTACCTGACCGACCTGCTCTCGCGACGCGCGGTGGACTACGTGGAGCGCATGGCGAATCAGGAGGCACCGTTCTTCCTGAGCCTGCACTACACCGCGCCGCACTGGCCGTGGGAAACGCGCGATGACGCGGCCAAGGCGCCGGCCGTGAAGGACAACCTGTTCGACCTCGCAGGCGGGAACATCCACACCTACCGCCGCATGATCCACCACATGGACGAAGGCATCGGCTGGATCATGGCGGCGCTGGAGAAGCACGGCATGGCGGACAACACGCTCGTCGTCTTCACCAGCGACAACGGCGGCGAACGCTTTTCGGACAACTGGCCGCTCGTCGGCGGCAAGATGGACCTGACGGAGGGCGGCATCCGCGTGCCATGGATCGCGCACTGGCCGAAGGTCATCGGCGCGGGCGGCGAAAGCGCGCAGCAGTGCATGACGATGGACTGGTCGGCGACCATGCTTGATGCAGCGGGCGTGGCGGCGGACCCGAACTACCCGATTGACGGTGTTTCGCTCCTGCCGGTACTGCGAGACGCGGCGCATGCATTCCCGCGGCCCCTGCACTGGCGCATGAACCATCGCGGCCAGCGCGCGCTGCGCGACGGCGACTGGAAATACCTGCGGGTCGACGGCAATGAATACCTGTTCAACATCCCGGCCGACGAGCGCGAACGGGCCAACCAGGCGCACAAGGAGCCGGAGCGACTGGCCGCGATGCGCGACGCATGGTTGGCCTGGAACGCCACCATGCCGCCGATCCCCGAAGACGCGACCGTGAGTCTCGGTTATTCCGTCAAGGACATGCCGAGCCGGTAGGGCCGCCCAGTCAGCCAAAAAAAAGCCCCTCGAAGGAGGGGCTTTTCGTTGGCGAGCATGGATCAGCTGGCCTGAATGCCGCCGACCGGCCGCTGAGCCGATGCACGAAGGAATTGAACAGCGCGAGCCAAGGCGCGGAAACCGTTGCCCAACATCGTCAGCAACGAGTCCGAGGGTTCGTCGCGGCCGATGTGGCCGGGGTCGTTGGTGAGTTCACGCTCGAAGGAGTCGGTGAACGCGGGGTTGCGGGCGAAATACCAGTCCGAATAAGTCATAGGGCCTATTTTAAGGGTTAACCCTAGTTTTTCAATGACCCGGGAGCAAAGACCCCGCGAAAGGCAACTCGGTCACAGCCCGCAATGGCTACAACGCCCTCACCGGCATGCACAGTTCGCATGCGAAGGCACCGGTCTTCTCGTCGACGACGAAATCCTTGCCGTAGACCTCGACAGGCGGCGCGTCGTCCGCCTGATAGCCGCTGTCTGGCAGCCAGTCGCACAGCCTGACCCATGCCGCGTGGATGTCTGAGGCGGTGCCCGCGAAGGCGACACAGGCAAAGCGCCCTCCGCGCAGCGTCTGCACGCCGATTTCGCCTTCGGGCCGGAAATCGGCGTCGACTTCGACGCACGCGTCGTAGCGACACTTTTCGGGCGGCGTCACGTCCGCGTTGTCATGGCTGATGCCGTACATCACCCGTCGCGGTTGCATCCAGCCCTTCTCCGCGCACCAGGCTGCAAAGCGCTGCCAGGTGCGCGTGATTTCGGGACTGCCGTACGGCCCCACCTGCCGCATGTAGGCCACGCGGGCGGGAGCGATGGTCTTGAGTTCGACTTTCATTTGTCCGTTGCCTGAATCCAGAGTTTGAGGAACACGGCCCGGGGGCCAGGAATGCTCATCGTGCAGGAAGGCCTCGGCGACCGCTTGATGCCGGTTGCGGTCCGCTTGATGAATCTTGCCGAGTTGCACGCGGCGGGCTTCGGCCCACGTCCGGAACGCGCCGCGACGCCAGGCGGTGGGCGTGACCCCGAAATGCCCGCTGAAGGAGCGCGTGAACACCGCCGCCGAGCCGAAACCGACATCGAGCGCGATGGAGAGCACCGGCTCCGGCGGCACCAGCAGCAAGCGCGCGGCCGCCACCTCCAGCCGACGCCGCCGAACCCGATCGGCCAGCGTTTCGCCCGTCATGGACTGGAAGACACGATGGAAATGCCAGGACGAAAAGTTCGCGACCTCCGCCAGTCGCGCGAGATCCAGCGGCTCGGCAAGGTGACTGTCGATGTGGTCGATCACGCGATTGATGCGCGCGATGTAGGCGTGGCGCGGGCTGTTCACGCACGGCTCCCTGCCCGGCGGCACTTGCCACTTTGCTTGACTTCGACACTATTTAGATATATCTTTATCAAATCAGATAACAACTTCAAAGGACATCTCATGCGGGATTTCAAGCACTTTCTACACGGCAAACTGCATGGTGAACATGGCGACGGGATGAGCGGCGGTGGCGAACACCGCGGCAGGCCGCACGGCGGGCGCGGAGGCGGTGGACGGGTGTTCGGCCATGGCGGCCTGCGGTTCGTGCTGCTGCAACTGATCGCCCAGAAGCCGAGCCACGGCTACGAACTCATCAAGGCCATCGAGGAACGCCTCGGCGGCCGCTACAGCCCCAGCCCGGGGATCGTCTACCCGACTCTCACCCTCCTCGAAGAACTCAACTACGTCAGCGTCGACACCGCCGACGGCGGCGGACGCAAGCGCTACACGGTCACGGACGGCGGAAGGGACTTCCTCGCCGCCAACCGCGAAACCACCGATGAAATGATGGCCCGCATGGACGGCGGCGTCGACGGTGCCGGCCCGCGCGCCGGCCGGCCGCCGCAGGTGATCCGGGCCATCGAAAACCTCAAGCTCGCGATGCGCATGCGCCTTGCGCGCGAACCCCTCACCGAACAACAGGCCCACGATTTCGCCGCGGTGCTCGACAGCGCCGCCCAACAACTGGAACGCATCTAGATCCATGACCGAAACTTCGACCCCTTTCACACCCACCCCTGACCGCCTGCCGCGCCGCGTGCGCCACGAACTACGCTTTCGCAGGCTGCAGGTTCAACAGGTGCGTCGCGTCACGCCCCACCTGATCCGCGTCACGCTTTCCGGTGACGAACTCGCGGGCTTCACGAGCCCGGGCTTCGATGACCACGCCAAGATCTTCTTCCCCGACCCGACGACCGGCGTCCTCATCGTGCCGAGCGTCGGTCCCGACGGCCCCGCCTGGCCCGGCGGCCAGAAGCCGGCCATGCGCGACTACACGCCGCGGCGCTTCGACGCCGAATCCGGCACGCTCGAGATCGACTTCGCGGTGCACGACGCCGGCCCGGCCACCCGATGGGCCGAGGCGGCCAAGCCGGGCGACATGCTCGGCGTCGGCGGACCGCGCGGGTCCTTCATCATCCCCACCGCGTTCGACTGGCACCTGCTGATCGGCGACGACACCGCGCTCCCCGCGATTTCGCGGCGACTGGCCGAGTTGCCGGCTGGCGCGCGCGTCGTCGTGCTTGCCGAGATCGACGACGCGGCCGACCAGATCGCGCTCGAAACAGCCGCCGACCTCGACATGCGTTGGGTGCACCGCGGCGGTGCGGAGCCGGGCGCCGGCACGCCCCTGCTCGACGCCTTGCGCCAGTTGAAATTGCCTGAGGGTGACTTCCACGCCTGGGTGGCCTGCGAATCGACCGCCGCCAAGGCGCTCCGGGCGCACCTCGTCGGGGAGCGCGGCGCCAACCCGAAATGGGTCAAAGCGGCAGGCTACTGGCGCCTCGGCGCGTCCGCCACGCACGATACCCACGACGACTGAGCAATCCTCCCTTTCCCCCAAAGGCGCTATAACGGGCGCCAGTTTGACTATCCGGAAGTGAGAGTCAAAAATGAGCTTTTGAGTACTTAGGCACTAGGCATCCAAGGGGGCCGAGAGATGAGCATCGGGTTGGCACAGTGGCAGTTTGTCGTGGCCTTGTTGACGGGTGTCCTGTTGCTGTTCGCCGTGACCTGGGCGTGGCGCCGGGCGGCGATGCGTCGCGAGGCGGAGCGGCGCATCGAAGCCGCCAGGGTGCGATCGGGCCACGTGCCGCTGGAGATTCCGACGGTCCGCGGCAACCTCACGGCTTCGGGCGACTCTGCACCCGACACACTTCCCGAGTGGTTCATCCAGGGCAAGGGCGAGCATGCGGTGGTCGACGAGACCCCGCGCATCCGGGTGCGCTATGTCGATGCGCACGACAAGAAGATCGAGTGCACGATGCAGGTCGACCACCTCGATCTGCAGAAGAAGATCATCGTCGGACATGGCGAGTTGCCCGGCGACGTGCGGCGTGTGCCGCTGCACCGCATCGCTTCAGCGCGCATCGCGGAATCGGGTCAGCGCTTCAATGTCGATACCTGGGTCGATGCGGTGCGCGTCGCGCGCAGGCGCCGCGGGCAGGTCTGAGCGGCCATTCCAGATTCCATCCCGATCCCTTTCCGCTGTCCGTCCAGGAGCGAGTGCCTCACCCATAATGTGCCGGTTGGGGAGGAAGTGCTTCGCAGCGCGCGTCTGCGTGTGCCGGCATCCAGCGGGCCGGAACGTCCAGAACATCCGCATCTGCGCCCCTTCCAGGATCAAGAGGACCAGGACCCGTGCTTGCTGCGCAAGCGCAGGCAAGTTTTGTAGGTATCGATAAGTTGAACTCTGTTGCCGTCGAGCGAGAAAACCCCAAGGGAATGAACGGGGCTGGCGCGAGAAGCGTCCTGGATCAGGCACCTGCGAAGCCCGATCTTTCCGGGCACACGCCGATGATGGCCCAATATTTAGGCCTCAAGGCCAACCATCCGGACACCCTGCTCTTCTACCGGATGGGCGATTTCTACGAACTCTTCTACGGCGATGCCGAGAAGGCAGCGCGCCTGCTCGACATCACCCTCACCCAGCGCGGCCAGTCGGCCGGCCAGCCGGTCGTGATGTGCGGCGTTCCCTTCCATGCCGTCGACACCTATCTCGCACGCCTGATCAAGCTCGGCGAATCGGTCGCGATCTGCGAGCAGGTCGGCGAAGTCGGCGCGAGCAAGGGGCCGGTGGAGCGCAAGGTGGTGCGCGTGGTCACGCCCGGCACGCTCACCGATGCAGAGTTGCTCAACGACAAGAGCGAATCGCTGCTGCTCGCTGTGCATGCCGGCGGCCGCAATTTCTGCGGACTCGCGTGGCTCAGCGTGACCGGCGCCGAGCTGCGGCTGGCGGAATGCCCTGCCGACGCGCTCGAAGCCTGGATCGCCCGCATTGCGCCGAGCGAAGTACTCTACAGCGCCGAGGTCACGCCCGCCTTCGAGCAGCGCCTGAAAGCCACGCGCAGCGCGACGCCCTTCACACTGTCGTTGCGTCCGGCCTGGCAGTTCGACGGCGGACTCGGCGAGCGCAAGCTCTGCGAACAGATGGGCAGCAACAACCTCGCCGCCTGGAACGCCGAGTCGCTCGGCAACGCGCATGCGGCTGCTGCTGCGCTGCTGGGTTATGCAGAACATACGCAGGGCCGCGCGTTGTCGCACGTGCAGGGGCTGTCCGTCGAACGCGACGGCGATCTGATCGAACTGCCTCCCACCACACGCCGCAACCTCGAACTCGTGCAGACGCTGCGCGGCGAGGAATCGCCCACCCTCTTCTCCCTGCTCGACACCTGCATGACGGGCATGGGCAGCCGGCTGGTCAAGCGCTGGCTGCTGGCGCCGCGGCGCGACCGCGCCGATGCACAAGCGAGGCTCGAAGCCATCAACGCACTGCAGGCCACGGCGCCAGGCGGCACCTCCGCACCCTGGCGCACCTTGCGGGAACAGCTGAAGAACACCAGCGACGTCGAACGCATCGCTGCGCGCATCGCGCTTCGACAAGTGCGCCCGCGCGAACTCGTCGCCCTTCGCATGGCGCTCGCCAAGGCGGAGCAACTGGCACCCGGGCTGCCCGCGTCGGCATCGCTGCTGTCGCAGATCACCGCCCAGCTCGCCCCGCCCGCCGGCTGTGTCGAACTGCTGCTGGCCGCGATCGGCCCAGAACCGGCGGCACTGGTGCGCGATGGCGGCGTGATCGCGACCGGCCACGACGCCGAACTGGACGAGCTGCGCGCCATCAGCGAGAACTGCGACGACTTCCTTCTGAAGCTCGAAGCGAGCGAACGCGAGCGCACCGGCATCACCAACCTGCGCGTGCAATTCAACCGCGTGCATGGCTTCTACATCGAGGTGACGCAAAGCGCGCTCACCAAGGTGCCCGACAACTACCGCCGTCGCCAGACGCTGAAGAATGCCGAGCGCTTCATCACGCCCGAGCTCAAGGCCTTCGAGGACAAGGCGCTGTCGGCGCAGGACCGCGCCCTGGCGCGCGAGAAGTGGCTGTACGAGCAACTGCTCGACAGCCTCCAGCCTTTCGTCGCCTCGCTCACGCGGCTTGCCGGCGCACTGGCGACGCTCGACGCCCTGACCGCACTGGCCGAGCGCTCGCACACCCTGCACTGGCGCGCGCCGAGCTTCGTCGCGCATCCGTGCATCGAGATCGACAAGGGCCGGCATCCGGTGGTCGAGGCGCGGCTCGCCGAAAAGTCATCGGGTGCGTTCATTGCCAACGACACCCGCCTCGGTCCGCAGCAGCGCATGCAGGTGATCACCGGCCCCAACATGGGCGGCAAGTCGACCTACATGCGGCAGGTTGCGATCATCGTGCTGCTGGCCTCGATCGGCTCGCACGTGCCGGCGGATGCCTGCCGGCTCGGACCCATCGACGCCATCCACACGCGCATCGGCGCGGCGGACGACCTGGCCAATGCGCAATCGACCTTCATGCTGGAGATGACCGAGGCCGCGCAGATCCTGCACGGCGCGACCGCCCATTCGCTGGTGCTGATGGACGAGATCGGCCGCGGCACCAGCACCTTCGACGGCCTCGCTCTGGCCGCCGGCATCGCGGCGCAGCTGCACGACCGCACACGTGCCTTCACGCTTTTCGCGACGCACTACTTCGAGCTCACCGAATTCCCGGCCACCCACCACGGCGCGGTCAACATGCACGTGAGCGCGACGGAGGCGGGCCGCGACATCGTGTTCCTGCACGAGATGCAGCCCGGCCCGGCAAGCAAGAGCTACGGCATCCAGGTCGCGCGGCTCGCCGGCATGCCGGCCGCCGTCGTCAACCATGCGCGCCAGGCTTTGGAGGCGCTGGAGGCCCAGCAGACGCAGACACGCGCCCAGGTCGACCTCTTCGCACCGCCGCCCGAGGCCGAGGCGCCGACGGCCAGCGCCGTAGAATCCGCGCTCATCGCGATCGACCCCGACGCGATGAGCCCACGCGAGGCGCTCGAAGCGCTCTACGCATTGAAAAAACTCCAGATGCGCGAACAGGGCTGATGGTCCGATTCGTGCGAGAAGACGTCATGACTTACTGCGTAGGCATCAAACTCAACGCCGGACTGGTGTTTCTCAGCGATTCACGCACCAATGCGGGCGTGGACCACATCAGCACCTTCCGCAAGATGATCGTCTACGAGCAGCCGGGTGACCGCGTCATGGTGCTGCTGTCGGCAGGCAACCTGAGCATTTCGCAGTCGGTGCGCGAAATCCTCCAGATCGAGGAACTGCGCGAAGCGCGGGAAGACGGCGAGGACGGCCCGCCCATCACCATCTGGAACGCGAAAAGCATGTTCGACGCCGCCCGCGTGCTGGGCTCGGCCGTGCGCCACGTGTACGACCGCGACGCCGAGGCGCTCAAGCACGCCGGGCTCGATTTCAACGTCTCCTTCGTCTTCGGCGGACAGGTCAAGGGCGAAGGCATGCGCCTCTTCCTTGTCTACGCCGCCGGCAATTTCATTGAGGCGACCAGCGAGACGCCCTACTTCCAGGTCGGCGAATCCAAGTACGGCAAGCCCGTGCTCGACCGCGTGCTCACGCCCGAAACGCCGCTGGACGAAGCCGCGAAGTGCGCACTGGTTTCGATGGATTCGACGATGAAGTCGAATCTCTCGGTCGGCCTGCCGCTCGACCTGGTGGTCTACGAAGCCAACCGCCTGGAGACCGACAAGGTCGTCTGCATCGACGCCGACAACCCCTACTACCGGATGATGCATAACAGCTGGGGCCAGAAGCTGCGCGAGGTGTTCGACAGCATCGAAGACCCGGTCTGGGACGACGGCTACACCGAGCATCCGCTGAAGATGCCTGCCACGCGGCACAGCGCGCTGCGCAAGATTTCCACGCCAGACGAAAAACTAATCTGACGGCTCGTCCCCAGCCTCGCTCACTTCGTGTGGCTCGGGCACCCCCTACCGGGGATCTTCGCTCACCCCCAGGCTCGCGCACTTCGTGTCGCTCTCCACCCCCTCCGGGGGCAACCGCGGCGGCTCGGCGGAGCCGGTTCCGCAGGGTTTCGCGAACGGGCACCGCTTCGGTGGCTGATTTGTTCTCTGTGTCGGGCGACTGAAAACGCCTCCATCCAATGCTTCCTCCTGTCATCTTCTCCCACGGCAACAGCTTTCCCGCCAGCACCTATCGCGTCATGCTCGACAGCCTGCGCAATCGCGGCTTCGACGTCGATGCCGTCGAGAAATTCGGCCACGATCCGAAGTACCCGGTCACCGACAACTGGCCGCACCTGGTGCAGCAACTTGCGGATTTCGCGAACGATCGCGCCAAGGCGGCAGGCGGGCCGGTGTTCCTCGTCGGCCACTCGCTCGGCGGGTTCCTGAGCCTGATGTGCGCCGCCCGTCACCCGACGCTGGCCAAGGGCGTGGTGCTCATCGACTCACCCCTCATCGGCGGCTGGCGCGCGGGCACCATCAACCTCATGAAGCGCACGCCGCTGATGAAGAACGTCTCGCCCGGCACGATCAGCCGCAAGCGCAAGAACCTATGGGAACACCGCGAAGCCGTCTTCGAGCACTTCCGCAGCAAGAAGGCCTTCGCGAAATGGGACGAGCGCGTGCTGCGCGACTACATCGAGCACGGCACCTTCGACATCGACGACGCCCGCGCCCTGAGCTTCGACCGCGACGTGGAGACGGCCATCTACGACACCCTTCCCCACAACCTGAGCGCCCTGCTGCGCGCCCACCCCCTCAAGTGCCCCGCCGCCTTCATCGGCGGCCGCCAGTCCGTCGAGATGCGCCGCGTCGGCATGACGATGACCCAGCAGGTCACCAAGGGCCGCATCATGATGCTGGACGGCACCCACCTCTTCCCGATGGAAAAACCCATCGCCACAGCCGCCGCCGTAGAGGCGTCGCTACGCAACCTGTTCGCCTGACCCCGACTGGCGGCGAGCCCGAAGCCGAGTTCAGGAATACCGTGGATCCGGCTCCGCCGGTCCACCGGTATTGCCCCCGGCAGGGGGTGGGCGGCCACACGAAGTGGGCAAGCCTGGGGGCGAGCAAAGCTAGTCCGCCCAGACGACAGCGCCGCTCCAAGCCGTTGCGAGCACCACGATGCCGAACGCGATCCGATACCACGCAAACGGCACGAAGTCGTGCGTGCTGATGTAGCGCAGCAGCCAGCGCACGCAGAACCACGCGCTCACGAACGAGAACACCAGTCCGACCACGAAGAGCGGAATGTCCGCCGTCGACAACAGCGCCCGCTCCTTGTAGAGGCTGTAGATTCCCGCCCCGATCAGCGTCGGGATCGCGAGAAAGAACGAAAAGTCGGTTGCCGCCTTGCGCGAAAGTCCCAGCAGCATGCCGCCGATGATGGTCGCGCCGCTGCGGCTGGTGCCCGGGATCATCGCGAGGCACTGCACCAGCCCGACCTTGAGCGCATCCCAGGGCGTCATGTCGTCGACATGCTCGACCCGCACCGAGCCCGGCGGCCGCTTTTCGGCCCAGAGGATGATGAAGCCGCCGATGATGAAGGTGCTCGCCACCACCAGCGGCGTGAACAGGTGCGCCTTGATCATCTTGCCGAACAGCAGTCCCAGCACGACGGCCGGCAGGAAGCCGATCAGCACATTGAGTGCGAAGCGCCGTGCCCTCGGCTGGCGCGGCAGCGCCACGATGGTGGAATGGATCTTCTCCCAGTAGACCAGGATGACCGCGAAGATGGCGCCGGTCTGGATCGCGATGTCGAACACCTTGGCCTTGTCGTCATCGAAGCCGAGCAGCGAGCCTGCGAGGATGAGATGGCCTGTCGACGAGATCGGAAGAAATTCAGTCAGACCCTCGACGATGCCCATGATGGCGGCCTTGACCAGCAAAACGATATCCACGCGCGCTCCTTGAAAGAGCGTCGATTATCGCGATGACGGCAGTCAGGAACCGTTCAGCCAATGGGCGAGATCACGCGCACCACCGTCTCGCAGTGGTCACGGAAGCCCATTCGGACATACAACCGGTGGGCGCTCTCGTTGTCGCGCATGACGTGGAGGAACGGCGTTTCACCGCGCTGCAGTTGCCTGCGGATCAGTTTCTCGACCAGTCGCCGCGCAAGCCCCTTCCCCTGGAAGTCCGGATGCGTGCAGACGCCGCTGATCTCGCGCAGCGTACCGGCGTTCATGCGCTCGCCGGCCATGGCAACGAGGCGGCCCCCCTCGAAGCAGCCGAAGTACTCGCCGAGTTCAGGCGTCCTCGGACCGAACGGGCCGGGCTTGGTCAGCGCCGCCAGTTCGACGGCCTGCGCGGCATGCTCCGGCCGCAGCGGGACGGCATTGAAAGCCTCGTCGGCTTCGGGCGTGGCGCCATCCCACACCATCCTGAACATCGTCGAATCCAGCTCGACCTGCCAGGCTTCGGGCGCGGCGCCCGACCAGTCCATGGCGTAGAAGCGATCGCCGACGTTGCAACAGCGCCCCAGCGCGTCGAAATCCGGATCGCTGACGTCTGCGAATCCGACGATCGGAGAGAAGCCCGGCGCATAGCGGCGCGCGAGGCCATCGCCGATGGCATATTTCGCATGCGGGCCGGCGAGCGTGTGCCAGGCGATGTTGTCGAGGAGATCCTTCATTGGAGCGCGGGTGCCGTGGACGGACGCCGATGCTACTGCCGGCGCGCCGTTTCGCGCCCACTGGTTCGTGAGGTCAGATGCGCTCGCGCAGGGCTCGAACCGCGCTGTCGACCGTCGTCAGCACCGGTAGCCCTGTCGCAGCCTCGCAGGCTTTCCGCGCTCGCGCCATGCTGAACTGCGCCAGCGCGATGCGCGTACAGCCGCGCTCGCGCAACCGCCGAGCCTGCGCGACGATCAGTTCATCGTGCCGCTGCGCGTCGCCGGCGTTCAATGCTTCGAGCGCCCCTTCGGCCAGGGCGAGTTCAAGTTCGACGCCCGCCGGAAACTCCGGCGGCATCGATTCCAGCGTCGGCCCGAAGCTCGCGAGAAGCCCGAGCTTGCCGGTCCCGGCCGCAGCCTCCGCCACCATCGCCTCGTTGGGCTTGAGCACCGGGATGCCCGCATGCCTGCGCGCCACCGCCTCGATGCACGACCCGAAGGCCGAGCAGGTGAAGAGAATGCCCCGCGCGCCCGTGTCCACCGCGTACTGCGCGAGGCGCTGGAAGCGCTCGTGCATCGCCTCGTCGAGCCCGCGTCCGCTGCGTGCGAGGTCGGCACTCAGGCTGTCGTCGATGAGGTTCATGCGCGTCGCTGCGGGCCAGTCGCGTTCGAGCGCCTCGTTGATGGGAGCGACCGAATGGGTCAGGGCGTGGATCAGGGCGATGCGGGTCATGTGGAGGCTCGAAGCGGCAGAACCACCGGTTGTACCGCTTTTCCGTTTCGTCGCCAGCCGCCCCGCCCTCGCGGCGGCTGACTCAGGAGCCGGCGCTTGCCACCGGCCGCTGCGCCGCCGGCGCCATCCATTCGGCCTCCCAGCCGCCGCCGAGTGACTGGATCAGCGCGACCGCCGCGCTCTGGCGGTTGACCTGCAGTTGCAGGAGATTACGCCGCGCATTGAGCGCCGAGACCTGTGCCACCACGACACTGGTGTAGTCGATCGTCCCCGCCCGGTAGCGATTGAGGAACTGCTGCTCCGTGCGGTCCGCGGCGGAAGACGCCTCGCGACGGAGGCCTTCCTGCTGGGCGAGGCTCGCGCCCGCGGTGAGTTGATCCTCGACGCTCTGGAACGCGGTCAGCACGGTCTGGCGGTAGCGCGCCACGGAAGCCTCATGGCCTGCCTTGGCCGCGTCCACGCTGGCGCCGATCGCGCCGGCATCGAACACGACCTGCGCGGCGGACAGCCCCAGCGCCCAGAGCGTGTTCGACGCATTGAGAAGGTCGCTCACGCGACTGGTGGAACTGCTGATGCCGCCGTTGAGCGTGAAGCTGGGGTAGTAGGCCGCGCGTGCAATGCCGATCTGCGCATTGGCCGCAGCCACCTCGCGCTCCGCGGCGGCGATGTCGGGCCGGCGCTGCAGCAAGGTCGTGGGCACGCCGGCCGGGATGCCGGGCACGATCGGATTCCACTCCGCCGCCGCCAGCGTGAAGTCGGCAGGCGCCGCACCGACGAGCACGGCAATCGCATGCTCCAGCGTATCGCGGGTCCGCTGGGTCTCCAGCACATCGGCCTGCGTGTTGACGTACAGGGTCTCCGCTTGCAGCACATCGCTCTGCGCCGCGATGCTCGCGGCGTAGCGGTTGCGGGTGATCTTCAGGCTGCGCTCGTAGCCTTCGAGCGTTTCCTTCAGGATGCGCAACTCCGCATCCGCCTCGCGCAGTGAGAAGTAGCTGGTGGCGAGCGTGCCGACGGTCGACAGCCGCGCCAGCGCGAGATCGGCCTCGCTGGCCTGTGCGCCGGCCTGCGCACTGTCGACGGCCTTGCGCAGCCGGCCCCACACGTCCGGCGTCCAGTCTGCGTTGAGCGAAGCAGCCACGGCGTTGGTGGACGACGTGTCGCTGCCACCTGTCCGGCGCGCGCTCCCGCCGGCCGAGACGGCGGGGAACAGCGCCGCGCGCTGTCCCCGCACGAGCGCCTGCGCCTGTGCGTAGTTGGCGACCGCGGCGGCGATGTTCTGGTTGGACACCTGCACGCGCGCCGCAAGGTCGTCCAGGACCGGATCGCCGAAGAGCTTCCACCAATCGCCGCGCTCCAAGGCGTCGGCAGGCGCCGCGGGGAGCCAGCCTTCGGCGGCCGGCGTGGATTTCCATGCAGGCGGTGGCGCCGTCTCGGGTCGCACGTATTCGGGGCCGATGGCGCAGCCACCCAGCGCCGCCGCCAAGGCGAGCATCAGGGCCGCGCGCTCGAAGGGGCCGGCGCGGCGGGAAGCGCCAAGGGAAAGGGTTCGGGTCGATGCAATCATGTTGTCGGGTGCTCTGTCGCGGCCTTCATGCGGAGGCGTCGGCCGCGCGGCTCAGGAATTTCTCATTGGCGGGGCGCCGGCGCAGCTTGTCGAGCAGCACGTAGACGACCGGCGTGGTCAGCAGCGTCAGCAGCTGGCTCGCGATCAGGCCGCCGATGATCGCGACGCCCAGCGGCTGCCGCAGTTCCGCGCCCAGGCCGAATCCGATCGCGAGCGGCAACGCGCCGAGCGCGGCCGCCAGCGTGGTCATCAGGATCGGCCGGAAGCGCAGCAGGCAGGCCTCGCGCACGGCCTCCACGGCAGTGAGCCCGCGTGCGCGCTCGGCCTCCAGCGCGAAGTCGATGATCAGGATGGCATTCTTCTTCACGATGCCGATCAGCAGGAACACCCCGATCAACGCAATGATGGAGAACTCCATGCGGAACAGCAGCAGCGCCAGCACCGCGCCGACCCCGGCCGAAGGCAGCGTGGTCAGCACCGTGATCGGGTGGATGAGGCTCTCGTACAACACGCCGAGCACGATGTAGATCACCACCAACGCCGCGACGATCAGGAACCACTGCTGCCCCTGCGACTGCTGGGCCGCGAGCGCCGTGCCCTGGAAGCTGCCGCGCACGTTGACCGGCATCGCGATGTCGGCTTCGGCCTGCGCGACGACGCGCTTGGCGTCCGACAGGCTCACGCCATCGGCCAGGCTGAACGAGACCGTGCTGGCAAGCTCGGTGTCCTGGTGGTCGATGGAGGTCGGCACCGCGCGTTCGCTGAACTTCGCGAAGCCTGACAGCGGCACCATCAGCGTGGTGTCCGTCGCGATCTGCTGCCCTGTCGAGGCCGTGCGCAAGGCCGGGTTGGCGGAGATGGTGGTCGACGTGCCCGTCGTGGCGTCCTTGTTGTCTTCGAGCGAGGTCGTGATCGCATCGCCCGTCGCGGTGGTGGCCGTGGTCAGCGTCGAAGGCACGTACAGGTCCCGCAGCGCATTCGGCGAGCGCTGGAAGCGGGGCGACCACTCCATGATCACCGAGTACTGGTTGAGCTCGTCGTAGATGGTCGCCACCGAGCGCTGGCCGTACGCGTTGTAGAGCGCGTTGTCCACCGCGCTCGACGTCACGCCGAGACGCGCCGCGGCATTGCGATCGACATCGACGAAAGTCTCGACACCGTTGTCGGCATCGTCGCTGTCGACGTCGGTCAGCGTGGTCTCCTGGCGCAGGCGATCCGCCAGCTTGGTCGACCAGGCGCGCAGATCGGCGAGGTTGTCGCTCTTGAGCGTGTACTGATAGGTCGAGTTGCTGGAGCGACCGCCCATGCGCAGGTCCTGCACCGGACTGAGGAACACGCGCAGCCCCGTGAGCTGGTTGAGCTGCGGGCGCAGCCGGTCGATGACGGCCTGCGTCTTCACGTCGCGCTCGGACACCGGCTTGAGGTTGACGAACATGAAGCCGCCGCCCGCACGCCCACCGCCGGAGAAGCCCACCACCGTATCGACGGCCGGGTCCTTGCGGATGATGTCCACCGCCTGCCGCAGCTTGTCGGCGACGGCCGCCGACGAGATGCTCTGGTCGGCCCGCAGGCCGGCATTGAGCTGCCCGTTGTCCTGCTGCGGGAAGTAGCCTTTCGGAATGGCGTTGAAGAGATAGACATTGAGCCCGATCACCGCCAGCAGCACGACCACCACCACGCCCTTGCTCGCGAGCGCCCAATCCAGGCTGTGGGCATAGGCGCGCAGCGTGCCGTTCCAGGCCCGCTCCGACTGGCGGATGAACCAGCCGCGCACCCGCCCCGGCTTCTTCCCGCCCTCTTCCGCCTCGCTGCGCAGGAGCATGGCGCACAGCATCGGCGTCGTCGTGAGCGAGATCACCAGCGAAATCAGCACCGACGCCGAGAGCGTCACCGCGAATTCGCGGAACAGCCGCCCCACCTGCCCGCCCATGAACAGCAGCGGAATGAACACCGCCACCAGCGAGAGGCTGATCGACAGCACCGTGAACCCGACCTCGCGCGCGCCGCGCAAGGCGGCCTCGACACGGTTCATGCCCGCCTCGACGTGGCGCGTGGTGTTCTCCAGCACGACGATCGCGTCGTCCACCACGAAGCCCGTGGCAACCGTGAGTGCCATCAGACTCAGGTTGTTGAGGCTGTAGCCCAGCAGGTGCATCACCCCGAAGGTACCGAGCAGCGAGACCACCGTCGCCACCGCCGGCACGATGGTGGCGCGCGCCTTGCGCAGGAACAGGCCCACCACCAGCACGACGAGCGCCACCGAGATCATCAGCGTGACCTCGATCTCATGCAGCGAGGCGCGGATGGAATTGGTCCGGTCGGAAGCCACCTGGATCTCGATGTCCTGCGGCAATTGCTCCCGCAGCTCCGGCAGCAGCTTGCGAACGCCATCGACGGTCTCGATGATGTTGGCGCCCGGCGATTGCGTGACCAGCACGATGACCGAAGGCTCGCCGTTGAACAGCCCCAGCGTGCGCGTGTTCTCGACACCGTCGACCACGCGCGCCACGTCACCCAGGCGCACCGCGGCGTCGTTGCGCCACGCTATCACCAGGTCGCGGTAGTCGGCAGCGCGCCGGCCCGGTGCGGGCGTGTAGATCTGCAGCTTGCGATCCGCGCTTTCGATCGCGCCCTTCGGCCGGTTGGCGTTGTTGGCCTGGATGGCCGCACGCACGTCCTCCGTGCTGATGCCCAGCTTGTTCAGCGCGAAGGGCTCCAGTTCGACCCGCACCGCCGGCAATGAACCGCCACCGATCTCCACTTCGCCCACACCCTCGACCTGCGACAGTCGCTGGCTGACGATGTTCGACACCGCTTCGTAGATCTGACCCGGCGTGCGAGTCTTGGAAGTCAATGCCAGGATGATCACCGGCGCCGCCGTGGGATTGCGTTTCCGGTAGGTCGGATTGCTGCGCAGCGTGGCCGGCAGATCGACGCGCGCGGCATTGATGGCAGCCTGCACTTCGCGCGCGGCGCTGTCGATGTTGCGGCTCAGGTCGAACTGAAGCGTGACACGCGCCGACCCGTTGGAACTCGTCGACGTGAGTTCGTTGACACCGGGAATGATCCCCAGCCGTCGCTCCAGAGGCGTCGCGACGCTCGACGCCATCGTGCTCGGACTCGCGCCCGCCAGACTGGCCTGCACGGAGATGGTCGGGAAGTCGACCTGCGGCAGCGGCGAAACCGGCAGCACGAAGAACGCAACGATCCCCGCAAGCGCAATGCCGATGGTCAACAGCACCGTGGCAATAGGCCTCTCGACAAAGGGCTTGGAGAGATTCACAGCGCCCCCTTCACCCACAGAGCCCGGCAGGCGGTGCGGCCTGGGCGACCCCTCTGCGCCGCCGAAGCGCGCAGCCTCAGGCGGAAAAAGGGTCGCGCGTGTTTGAGCGAAGCGAGTTTGCGCGGCCCCCGCCTGAGGCGAGCACTGCAGGGCAGCCCGAAGGGCCGGCGCAGCGGGGTCGCCCAGGCCGCACCGCCTGCCGGGCGCCCGTCACCAGGGTAAGGAAAGCAAGTCACGCAACCGCCTTCCGCCCAAACCTCTGCCCCATCCGATCAAATGCCAGATAGATCACAGGCGTAGTGAACAGCGTCAACACCTGGCTCACAACAAGCCCACCAAAGATCGCGAGACCCAGCGGACGCCGAAGCTCCGCCCCTTCCCCCCATCCGAACATCAGGGGCAACGCAGCAAACAAGGCCGCCAGCGTCGTCATCAGGATCGGCCGGAACCGCAACAGCGCAGCCTGGTGAATCGCCTCCAGCGGCGCCTTCCCCTGCTGCCGCTCGGCATCGATCGCGAAGTCGATCATCATGATCGCGTTCTTCTTCACGATGCCGATCAGCAGGATGATCCCGATGATGCCGATCACCCCCAGGTCATTGCCCGTCACCATCAGCGCCAGCAACGCGCCGACACCCGCCGAAGGCAGCGTCGACAGAATCGTCAACGGATGGATGTAGCTCTCGTACAGCACCCCGAGCACGATGTACACGCACACCACGGCCGCCAGGATCAGCCAGAGCTGATTCGTCAACGACTTCTCGTAAGCCCCCGCCGCGCCGAGGAAGGTCATGCTCACGCTCGCCGGCATCGCGATGTCCTTCGCCGCCGCCCGGATCGCCGCGACCGACTTGCCCAATGCCACGTCCGGCGCCGTATCGAAGCCCACCGTCGCCGCCGGGTACTGCGCTACGCGCGTGACCTGCAAGGGCGCGTATTGCTCCCGGACCGTGGCCAGCGAAGACAACGGCGTCGCCGTCCCCGCGCCCGTGCGCAACTGGAGATTGCCCAACCCCTCCGGCGACGCCAGCGACTCGCGCTGCGCCTCCAGGATCACCCGGTACTGGTTGGTTTCCGTGAAGATCGTCGAAACGATCCGCTGACCGAACGCGCTGTAGAGCGCATCGTCCACCGAACTCGCCGTCACCGACAGGCGCGACGCCGTGTTGCGGTCGATGTCCACATAAGCCGCCAACCCCTGCGCACCCGCATCCGTCGTCGCATTGCGCACTTGCGGCACGCTGCGCAGGCGCTCCACCAGCTTGCGGGCCCACGTGTTCACCGTGGTCGTGTCGACGCCTTCCAGCGACACACGGAACTCCGTCGGCCCCGTCTCGGCATCGATGGTCAGATCCTGCGTCGGCTGCAGGTACAGCGTCACGCCCGCCACGTCGTTGCGCACCCGATCGCGCAACCGCTGCATCACCACGCTCTGCGCATCGTGACTCTTGCGGAGATTGATGAGCATGCTGCCCGTATTCAACGCCGTGTTGTTGGCCGCATCCACGCCCACCACCGAACTCAGGCTCTGCACGTCCGGATCGGCAAGGATCGCGTTGGCCGCCGACTGCTGCAGTTCGGCCATGCGCACATACGACACCTCCTGCGCCGCCTCGATCCGTGCCTTGAGCTGACCCGTGTCCTGCGTCGGAAACAGGCCCTTGGGAATGAAGACATACATCAGCACCGTCAACACCAGCGTCAGCAGCGCCACGAGCAGCGTCAGCGACTGGTGGCGGAACACCCATTGCAGCCAGATGTCGTAGCGCGCGATCACGCGGTCGAAGAAGCGCTGCACGCTCGCACCGAAGCGCCCGCCCTCCTCGGCCTCCGGCTTGAGCCAGCGCGCCGACATCATCGGCACCAGCGTCAGCGAGACCACCGCGGAGATCAGGATCGTGATCGCCAGCGTCACCGCGAACTCGCGGAACAGCCGCCCCACCACGTCGCCCATGAAGAGCAGCGGAATCAGCACCGCGATCAGCGACACCGTCAGCGAGATGATGGTGAAGCCGATCTGCGTCGCCCCCTTCAGGGCGGCCTGGAACGGCGGCTCGCCCTTCTCCAGGTAGCGGGCGATGTTCTCGATCATCACGATCGCGTCGTCCACCACGAAGCCGGTCGCGATCGTCAGCGCCATCAGGCTCAGGTTGTTGAGGCTGTAGCCCAGCAGGTACATGAGTCCGAAGGTGCCGATCAGCGAGATCGGCACCGCGATGCTGGCGATGATGGTCGCGCGCACGCTGTGCAGGAAGAAGAAGATCACCAGCACCACCAGCACCACCGCCAGCGCCAGTTCGAGCTGCACGTGGCTCACCGATGCGCGGATGCCGGTCGTGCGATCGCTCAGTACCTCGACCTTCAGCGAGCCCGGCAGCGAGGCCTCCAGCTCGGGCAACTGCTTCTTGATGGCATCGACCGTGCCGATCACGTTCGCGCCCGGCTGGCGCTGCACGTTCAGGATGATCGCGGGGTACAGCTTGCCGTCCTGCTCGTCGGCCTTCGCGTTCGAATTCACGGCAGCCCACGCGCCGAGCTGCGTGTTCTCCGCGCCGTCGATGACGCGCGCCACGTCGGTCATGCGCACCGGCGCGCCGTTCTTCCACGCGACGATGAGGTTCTTGTAGTCGGCCGCCGTCACGAGCTGGTCGTTGGCGTTGATGGTGTACGCGCGCTTCGGCCCGTCGAAGCTGCCCTTCGCGCTATTGGCGTTGGCCGCGGCGATCGCAGTGCGCAACGTGTCGAGGCCGATCCCGACCGACGCGAGCGCGTTGGTGTTGGCCTGGATGCGCACCGCCGGCCGCTGGCCGCCCGAAAGCGAGACCAGGCCCACGCCACCGACCTGGCTGATCTTTTGCGCGAGCCGTGTGTTCACGAGGTTCTGCACCTCGGTCAGCGGCATGGTTTCGGAACTGACCGCCAGCGTGAGGATCGGCGCATCCGCCGGATTCACCTTGGCATAGACGGGCGGCGCCGGCAGGTCCGCCGGCAGCAGCGAGCCGCCGGCATTGATGGCCGCCTGCACCTGCTGCTCGGCCACGTCGAGCGTCTGGTCGAGCGCGAATTGCAGCGTGACGATCGACACGCCCGTGGCGCTGGTCGAACTCATGCGGTCGAGCCCGGCCATCTGGCCGAACTGGCGCTCCAGCGGCGCGGTCACGGTGCGGCTCATCACCTCGGGGCTGGCGCCGGGGTACAGCGTCTGAACCTGGATGGTCGGGTAGTCGACCTGCGGCAGCGCCGCCAGCGGCAGGAACCGGAATCCGACCATGCCCGCGAGCACGATCGCGAGCATGAGCAGGGCCGTGGCGACGGGCCGCTCGATGAATGGCTTCGACGGGCTCATGCGCTCACCCCCTCACTGCGGGGGACGCTGGCGCCTGCTGCCTTCGGGGCGCGGTGTGCGCGGGCCGTTCGCCGGGCGCTGTGCGGCGGGGTTGTCGCCCTGGAGCAGCACGCGGGCGCCGTCCTTCAGGCGGTCGCCGCCTTCGGTCACCACGTCCTCGCCGGGCTTAAGCCCGTCGACGATCGCAATCACGTCGACGGTTGATTCGCCGCGCTTCACCGTGCGCATCGAAACCGTTCGGTCTTCGTTGACGACATACACGAAATTGCCGTTGGGGCCGGTGCGCACCGCCGTCACGGGCACGACGATGGCCTCGATCGTGCGCAAGGTCATCTGCACGTTGACGAACTGGTTGGGGAACAGCGGCGTGCCGTTGTTCGCGAAGCGCGCTTTGGCTCGCACGGTGCCGGTGCTGGTGTCGATCACGTTGTCGAGCGTGGAGAAGACGCCGGTGTCCAGCGTCGCACTGCGCACACGGTCGAGCGCCTTGACGACCAGCGGCTCGCCCTTGGCGAGCTGGGCCTGGATGTCGGGCACGCGGTCCTGGGGCACGGAGAACTGCACGTCGATGGGGTTCATCTGCGTGATCACGGCAATGCCGGTCGTCGCATTGGCGGTGACCGTGTTGCCGGGGTCGACGGTGCGCAGGCCGATGCGGCCCGTCACCGGCGCGGTCACGCGCGTGTAGTCGAGGTTCAGCTTGGCCGCGGCTTCGGCGGCCCGATCGGTGATCACCGTGCCTTCGAGCTGCTTGACCAGGGCCGCCTGCGTGTCGACGTCCTGCCGGGCGATCGAGTCCTGGGTCAGCAAGGTCCGGTAGCGCGACAGCGTGACCCGTGCCGCCTCGAGCGAGGCTTCGTCGCGCACGCGGGTGCCTTGGGCCTGCATCAATGCCTGCTCGTAGGGGCGCGGGTCGATGCGTGCCAGGAGCTGGCCCTTGGTCACCGACTGGCCTTCGGTGTAGAGCACCTCCGTCAGCACGCCCCCGACCTGGGGGCGCAGCGTGATGGTGGCGAGCGGCGTCACCGTGCCCAGCGCGTCGATGACGATCGGCAGATCGGCCTGGCGCGCCGTGGCATGGCCCACGGTGGAACTCGCGCCGCCGAAATTGCCCCGGCCCCCGGCCGGTTCTCCCGAGCGCTTGATCAGGTACCAGGCGCCCCACGCCAGCCCGATCACCACCAGCAGCGCCAGCAGGCTGCCCAGCCAGCGGCGCCGGCGCGAGGGAGCCCGGGGGGCGGGGTGGGCGGACGGGGTGGGCTCGGGAATGGGAGACGACATCGGAGAGTTACGCGTAGGAGTTGGACGTGCCGGCAGCAGGTCCGTAGTGGAGCGCCGAATCGTAGCGCCCAGCCCCTTCCAACCGTAAAGCCTCGGTAAAGCCAACATTGCTGTCTGCGTCTGGCGACGACGGAATGCAACTGGCGCCGCCCAAAGGCAGTTCGTCGCACGACCGTGGCGGGCATCGGGCGCGATCGGCACAGTTCGCCCATCGATTCACTCGAACCCGCACGGAGAACTTCATGCTGATGCTGACCCAGATCCTCGCCCATACCCCCAAGTGGGTCTTCGCTCTCTTCGCGACCTTGCTCTGGCTGGGCGCAAAGCAACTGCTGACACGCAGCGTGAGCCTGACCCGGGTGACGCTGATGTCCGTCGGCATGACCGGCCTGTCGGTCTATGGCGTTGCCTCCGCGTTCGGCGACTCGCCGATGGCCCTGCTGGCCTGGGCTGCCGCGGGCTCCTCCGTACTCGGCCTCGTGCTGCAGCGTGCCTTGCCGGCCACCACGCGCTATGACGCGGCATCGCGCCGGTTCCACGTCGCAGGAAGCGCCATCCCGATGCTGCTGATGATGGGCATCTTCTTCACAAAGTACGTCTTCGGCGCGATGCTCGCCATGCACCCGGAAATCGCGCATCAGACAACGTTCGCTGTCGGCGTGAGCGCGCTCTATGGCGCCTTCAGCGGGATCTTCATGGGCCGCGCGGTCCGCCTGTGGCGCCTTGCGATCCAGGCCGATCGCGCCGCGCTGGCCGTCTGAAACCACACCGAAGGAGCATCGCCATGACCACTCACGACATCGACCGTCTCGCCCGCCGCCGCGCCGCGGTCAAGATCGGCTGGTTCATCCATGCCGCCGCTTACCTGGCAGTCAACCTGATGCTGATCGCGCTGTCGCTGTCCAGCGGGCATCGCTGGGCGATCTATCCGGCCCTTGGCTGGGGGCTCGGACTGACGCTCCACGGCCTCGCCGTGTGGCTGTTCGCTCCGGGCGGCAACCTGCTGGAGCGGATGGTGGCGCACGAACGTGCCAAGCTCGCCGGCGCCAAGGGGGACCCGTGGTGAGCGCCTCGGCCTGGTGCCGCCTGGTAGTGGCCGTAGGCTGCCTACTGGCTTCGGCCGCCCAGTCCGCCACCGGACTCGCCGTGCTGGCGGCACCGCCGGATTCCGGGCCTGTGACGGTCTTCTATCCGACGGCGGCACCCGCCGCGCCGATACGGCGCGGTCCTTACAGCTTCAACCTTGCGGTCGACGCCGCACCGGCTGACGGCAACCGCCGCCTGATCTTCATCTCGCATGGCTCGGGCGGATCGCCGTGGGAGCATGTCGACCTGGCGCAGGTCCTGGTGTCGGCCGGCTTCACCGTCGCCGTGCCGGAGCACGCTGGCGACAATTGGCACGATCACAGCGCGGTGGGCCCCGCCTCCTGGCGGCACCGACCGCACGAGGTGAGCCAGGCCATCGACGCGATGGCGGCCGATCCGCGTTTTGCGCCGCTGCTCGACCTGAAGCGGGTCGGCGTCTACGGCATGTCGGCCGGCGGTCTCACCGCCCTGACGCTGGCCGGTGCGCAATGGTCCCCAGCGCTGCTGGCCCGTCATTGCGAGGCCCATCTCGCGGAGGACTTCCCGACCTGCGTCGGGCTCAGCACGGAACTCACGGGCGGTCCGCTCGACGCGCTGCGCATGGGCGTGGCCCGCCGGTTGATTCACTTCAAGTTCGACAACGACACCGCGCTCGAAGCGTGGACCGATCCGCGCATTGCCGCCGCGGTGGCCGCTGTGCCGATGGCGGCGACGATCGACATGGCCACCCTGTCAGCGCCCCGCATTCCGCTCGGCCTGGTGCGCGCAGGGCAGGACGCCTGGCTCAAGCCGCGCTGGCACATCGACGCCGTGCGCGCCACTTGCACCGGCTGCGTGCTGATTGCCGACATGACCGAAGCCGGCCATGGCTCGATCCTTTCGCCCATGCCACCCGGCCTGCCGCCGCGCGCGGCCCGGCTGCTCAACGACCCACCCGGCTTCGACCGGCGCACACTCGACGGCGTGTATGCCGCCATGCGCGATTTCTTCGTCCAGAATCTGTTGCCATGACCGGAGAGCTTTCGTGATCGCCACCTTCAGGCGCAACATGACGCGCGAGAACGGCGTGGACTTGCTGCGCCATGCGCTGACGACGGCGCTTTTCTCCTCGTTCATTGCAGTCGCGCTCGCCATCTCCGGGCGCGGCGCCTTGGTGCCACAGTTCGTCTACTCGCTGTCGATCGGGCTGATCAGTTGGCTCGTCGTCGACATCGGGCGACTGATGATGAGTCCCGATCCCAAGAAGATGTGGCCGAACGGTGCCAAGGGCGTGGTGCTGGTGCTGGTCGGGATCACGGCCGGATTCCTGGGCGGCAACGCGATCGGCGATGCGTGGACCGGCGCGCCCCTGCTCGAGTTCTGGACCTTCGCGCCGCACAAGTTCGCGTCGACACTGGTCATCACCGCCGTGGCCGGCATCGCGATCTGCTATTTCTATTACAGCCGCGGCAAGAGCAAGTACCTCGAAGGCGCCATTGCCCTCGCCCAGCGCGACGCCGCGGATGCGCGCCTCAAGCTGCTCGAAACCCAGCTCGAGCCGCACATGCTCTTCAACACGCTAGCCAACCTGCGCGTGTTGATCACGACCGACCCGCCGCGAGCCGTCGCCATGCTCGACCGCCTCAACAGCTACCTGCGCGTGACGCTAGGCGGATCGCGTGCCCTGGCCCATCCGCTCGCGGCCGAATTCGACCGGCTCGGCGACTACCTCGAACTGATGTCGGTGCGCATGGGGGACCGCCTGCGCTACACGCTGGACCTGCCCGACGAGCTCCGCGACGTGCTGGTGCCGCCGCTGATGTTGCAGCCGCTGGTGGAAAACAGCATTCGCCATGGCCTGGAGCCGCAGGTGGACGGCGGCGAAATTGTGGTGCGCGCCCGGCGCGTAGGCG
This sequence comes from Variovorax glacialis, assembly GCF_051216375.1. Lineage (NCBI taxonomy): Bacteria > Pseudomonadati > Pseudomonadota > Betaproteobacteria > Burkholderiales > Comamonadaceae > Variovorax > Variovorax glacialis. Next base: position 431,582 of record NZ_JBPJZT010000002.1, read on the forward strand.
CGCAGCTCGCGATCGACGTGAGCGACACCGGCGTCGGCATCGGCAACGCACCGGCGCCCTCGGAAGCCGGCGGCTTCGGCGTGGCCCAGGTGCGGGAGCGGCTCGCCACCGTCTACGGCGCGAAGAGCACCATGACCATGACCCCGCTCGCCACCGGCGGCACCTGCGCCACCATCACCTTTCCCTTGCCGACATGAAGCCGACCGCCCTCATCGCCGAAGACGAACCGTTGCTGGCCCAGGCCCTGCGTGCCGAGCTCGCAGCCGCCTGGCCCGAATTGCAGATCGTCGCGAGCGTGGGCGATGGCCACAGCGCCGTGCGCGAGGCGCTCGACCAATTGCCGCAGGTGCTGTTCCTCGACATCCGCATGCCGGGGCTCGACGGACTGGGCGTCGCCGCCGAACTGGCCGACGCCTGGCCGGCCGACGAAGCGCCGATGCCGCAACTGGTCTTCGTGACGGCCTACGACGAATACGCCGCCCGCGCCTTCGATGCGCAGGCCATCGACTACGTGCTGAAGCCGGTACAGCCCGATCGCCTTCGGCGTACCGTGAGCCGCTTGCGGCAGGTGCTGGAAACGCGCGCCTCGCCGTCGTTGCCTGCCGACGATGCCCTTGCGAGCACGCTTGCGCAGTGGCGCAAGGTCCTGGCGGCGGCGGGCGAAGGCGCTCCGTCGGCCGGCGCGAACGGGCCGCTCAAGCTCATCGCCGCCAGCGAGGCCGGGTCATCGGGCAACAGCGTGCGGATGGTGCCGATCGACGAGGTGCAGTACTTCGAAGCGGCCGACAAGTACGTTCGCGTTCTGACCGCCACGAGCGAATACCTGATTCGGACACCGTTGAAGCAACTGTTGCCGCAACTCGACGGCAACGTCTTCTGGCAGGTCCACCGCGCGGTGGTCGTTAGGAGCGACGCGATCGAGGCCGTACACCGCGACGAAGCCGGCAAGCAACACCTGACCTTGCGCGGCCGCGCGGAGAAAATCCCGGTCAGCCGGCTTTACGCGCACCTCTTCCGCGCGATGTAAGAACAAAGTCGACGCCCATAAAAAAACCGGCCCTCGGAGGGGCCGGTTTCGTCGTGTGACAGCAGTTATTCAGATCAACTCAGCGCCAGTTTCCGCGATAGGCGTTCGAATGGTAGTAGCCCGGGGCCGGGCGATAGTAACCACGCGAGGGGCCGTAGTACGCACGCGGCGGGCCGTAATAAACCGGTGCCGGACGGTAGTACACAGGCGGCGGCGCATAGTACACAGGCGCCGGCGGGTAGTAGACAGGTGCCGGTGCATAGACGGGCGCTCCCACGCCGACCGCGATGCCAGGGACATTGACCCCGACCGACCAGGCCACATTGCCAGCGCTGGCCGCAGCAGAGGCAAAAAGTGCGCCCGCTGCGACCGCTCCGGCGGCAGCCCATTTGAAAAGAGTGGAACGTGTGAGGCTCATATTGGATTCTCCTGAAGGGCGGGTGTTGGCCGCCTTGTCTGTATTGAACGCGGCAAGTGTCAACCCGGTGTACGCCGCTTGGTGAAGAAAGTTGCCAAACGTAACGCCTCCGGAGCGCCACCTAGAATGAGCGGATGACTTCCCCTGCAGACAACGACACCGCCAAGCCAAGCAATTTCCTGCGCCACGTCATCGAAAGCGACCTCGAACAGGGCATCTATTCCAGCCGCAGATGGGGCGGCACACCGGGCGACGCCGCTCATCACGCCCAGGGCATGCAGGATCCCGCCAAAGTGCGCATGCGCTTTCCGCCCGAGCCCAACGGCTACCTGCACATCGGCCACGCCAAGAGCATCTGGCTCAACTTCGAGCTGGCCAAGGAATACGGTGGCGTGTGCCACCTGCGATTTGACGACACCAACCCCGAGAAGGAAGAACAGGAATACGTCGATGCCATTCGCGATGCCGTGAAGTGGCTCGGATACAACGCCGTGCTCGCCGACAACCCCGCCAGCCCCGGCGAGCCCAACGAGCACGAGTACTTCGCGAGCAACTATTTCGACTTCATGTACCGCGCGGCCGAGTACCTGATCAGCGCCGGACTCGCCTACGTCGACGAGCAAAGCGCCGAGGAAATCCGGGCCACCCGCGGCGACTTCAACACCCCCGGCACCGACAGCCCCTTCCGCAACCGCGTCCCCGAGGAGAACCTTCTTCGATTCCGCGCCATGCGCGACGGCCGGCTGGAAGACGGCGCCGCCGTCCTGCGCGCCAGGATCGACATGGCGAGCCCCAACATCAACATGCGCGACCCCGCGCTGTATCGCATTCGCCGTGCGACGCATCACAACACCGGCGACAAGTGGTGCATCTACCCGATGTACACCTTCGCGCATCCGATCGAGGACGCGCTGGAGCAGATCACCCACAGCTTCTGCACGCTCGAATTCGAGGACCAGCGCCCCTTCTACGACTGGCTGCTTGACCGACTCGCCGAAGGTGGCCTGATCGCCTCGCCGCATCCGCGCCAGTACGAATTCGCGCGCCTCAACGTCACCCACGTGATCACCAGCAAGCGCAAGCTGCGCCAGCTGGTCGAGGAAGGCCACGTCGATGGTTGGGACGACCCTCGCATGCCCACCCTGGCCGGCCTGCGCCGCCGCGGCTACACGCCCGACGCCCTCAAGCTGTTCTGCGAACGCTCGGGCGTGACCAAGTCGGGCGGCTGGATCGACTACGCGAGCCTCGAAGCAGCCCTCCGCGACACGCTGGACCCGATCGCACCGCGCGCCATGGCCGTGCTCGATCCGGTGAAGCTCGTGATCACGAACTGGGGCGAACTCATGGGCGGTGATGAGGTATTGGACGATTGCTCGGCGCCGATCCATCCGCATCACCCCGAGATGGGCCGCCGCAACTTCAAGCTTGGCCGCGAGGTGTGGATCGAGCGCTCCGACTACGAGGAAGTGCAGCCCAAGGGCTTCTTCCGGCTGTTTCCGGGCAACAAGGTGCGCCTCAAGTACGGACACGTCATCGAGTGCACCGGCGGCACCAAGGACGCGGATGGCAAGCTCGTCGAAGTGCAGGCGAAGCTCGTGCCCGACACCAAGAGCGGCACGCCCGGCGCGGACGCCATCAAAGTCAAGGGCAACATCTCCTGGGTGGCGACAGCCGATGCGCTGCAGGCGGAGGTGCGGCTCTACGAACGACTTTTCGCGGCGCCGCAGCCTGGCAGCGGTGAATTGCTCGACGAACTCAATCGCGACAGCCTGCTCACCACCACCGCCTACGTCGAGCCTTCACTGGCCGCGGCCACGGAAGGCGCGCCCTTCCAGTTCGAGCGCCATGGCTACTTCGTGCTGGACGCTCGCAAGGGCGACGCAGGTCAAAGGGTGTTCAACCGGGCAGCGGGGATGAGGGACAGCTGGGGGAAGTAATCCCCCATTGACCCATCGAGGCGCTCAGATCGGTTTCGTCAGATAAACCGCCTCCCGCCCCACGATCGCCCGCTGCGCCGGCATGAAGATCGTGCACTCGTCGCACGGCGCGCGGATTTCGTCCGGCCCGTTGGTCGCGATCAGTTCGCCCTTCGCGAAGGTCTCGAAGCCGACCAGCGGACGCACGAAACGGAAATCCTCGGACTGGATCATGTGGGTCTGCAGCAGCTCGAACCGGCGCTGCGCTTCGGGCGCGGGCGTCGCCGGGTCCTTGTCGACCAGTCCGAAATTCGCGAGGAATCGCATCGTGACCTCCGTCGCGAGATCGGCGGCCGACTGCTTGAAGTGCTGGCCGCACTCGACCACCATCGCAGCGCCTGGCGCATCGGGGCCGGCGTGCAGGCCATGCTGGATGAGCGGCGTACCGGAGCCGAGCCCGCTCGGCATCACCAGATGCACGGGAGGGAGGCCGATCGCCAGCGCCACCTTCGCATTGCGATCGAACGCGGGGTAGACCCAGAAAGGCACCACGTCCTGGCTGGTCGAGTGGATGTCGAGGATGTGGTCCGCCGCGGCCACCACGGGCCGCAGTTCGCGCGCGCGGCGCAGTTCGGGGCTGTCTTCCGGTCCGTCCAGCCATTCGTCGGACCACACGCGGTTGAGGTTGTGCACGATCTGGCGGTTGTCGAACGGCTTCTCGGCGTTGAACGCGTTGTAGGCCTCGACGTGCGCGAAGCTCACGGTCAGCGTGCCGATCTTCGGGCGTACGCCGGTGTCCAGCAGATGGGTCGCGGCGACCATGCCGCAGATCTCGTTGCCGTGGGTCAATGCGTTGACCAGCACGTGTGGGCCGGGCTGTCCCGACTCGAAGCGATGCACATAGTCGATGCCGGTGTTGCCCTTGCGGTAGGCGGAAATGTCGCGCGGGAGGACTTCCAAGTCGGGCGGAGTCTGGGTCATGGGGCGGTTTTTCTGTGGGATGGTCGGCGTGGCCGGGTTCCCGAAGTTTGCTACAGCTGGCGAACGGGCGTCGGCCGTCGATTTGCCTCTTAGACTCGTGGGCTCACCATGCGAATCGCCCAAGCCACGTCCCCATGCCACTGACCGCTGAAATGCGACGGTCGATCGACCAGATTCGCGACTACCTGTTCGGCGGCGGCTATCCCGACCCCGTCAGCAACGCGGAGCAGTTGTCCTTCCTGTTCTTCTTCTACCTGCTCGAGACCATCGACGACGAGAACCAGGCGCGCGCCGAGGCCCTGTCGACGCCGTATGCGAGCGTCTTCAACGGCGAGTGGACGCTCAGGCATCCGTCGCCCGCCCCGGCCCCTTCCGCCCATGACGGCAATCTGCCATCAGCCGCCCGCCAAACGGGCGCACCGACCATCCCGCGCAGCCGCTTCCGCTGGTCGGCGTGGGCCCGAGAACTCTCCGACGATGCCCTGCTGAGCTTCGTGCGCGACGAGGTGTTCGCCTTCTTCGCCGAGATCGGCGCCGCGGGCGCGCACGACTTCATGCGCGGCGCGCGCCTCGGCATCAGCGAGCCGACCGTCCTGGCGCAGGTCGTCCATCTGGTGGACGGCCTCGGGCTGGGCGGCGCGGACTCCGACACCAAGGGCGACCTGTTCGAGCATGTGCTGCGGCAGATCAAGCAGGCCGGCGAGTTGGGCCAGTTCCGCACGCCGCGCCACATCGTCCGCCGCATCGTCGAGATGGTCGACCCGACCCTCGGCGAAACCATCTACGACCCGGCCGCCGGCACCGCGGGTTTTCTGGTGGCCGCCTACAACCATATCCGCCTCGCCCATTCGTCGCCCGAGGCCATCGTGGAGGTCGAAGTCGACGGCAAGGTCCAGCGGCGCGGCCTGGGCGACCAGCTGACGCCGGACGACCTCGCCATCCTCCGGAACAAGACCTTCTTCGGCAACGACGTCGACCCGAAGATGGTGCGGCTCGCGACGATGAACCTCACCCTGCGCGGCCTCGCCAACGTTCGCATCCTGCAGCGCAACGTGCTGACGGCCGTGCTCGACGACGCGCGGAAAGCCGAGCTGGGCCTGCCGTTCGACGGTTTCGACGTGGTGCTCGCCAATCCACCTTTCTCGGGCCGCGTCGACAAGGAACGCATCGCCGACGAGGTGCGGGTCGGCACCACCAGCAGCACCGAACTGCTCTTCCTCAAGTACATGCTCGACAGCCTGCGCGCCGAAGGCCGGGCCGCGGTCGTGGTGCCCGAGGGCGTCCTGTTCGGTTCCTCGGCCGCGCACAAGGCGCTGCGCCAGCAGCTCGTGGAGAGCAACCAGGTCGATGCGGTGCTGAGCCTGCCGGGCGGCGTGTTCCAGCCCTATTCGGGCGTGAAGACCTCGGTATTGTTCTTTCGCAAGTGCGGTCAGACCGAGCACGTGCTCTTCCTGCACGTCGAGGAGGACGGCTACGCGCGCGATGCCAACCACGACACGCCCATCGCCGAGGACGACCTTCCCCGGCTCGCCAAGGCCTATGCGCAGCGCGATGAATCGCTCGCGCAATGGCAGGCACGCGAACCCGAGGTCGAGTGGAACGAGAAATGGTGGTTCGCCGACAAGCCCACGCTGCGCGCCAACGAGTACCGGCTGTCGGCCAGCCGCTACCGGCCCTTGAGCGAGGCGCAGGCCGAGCATCGAAATCCGCTCGAGCTGGTCGAAGAGGTGATCGCACTCCAACTGGAATGCACGGAGGAGCTGGAAACGCTCCGAACGCTGCTTGTGGAGGCGAATGGATGACTGCGCCATGGGTGGCGCTCAGGGAGGTGGTCGAAGCGAAAACGGGCACGATGAACCCGTCCGCATGGCCGAATGACCCCTTCACCTACGTCGACGTCGCCGCCGTCGACAACAAGAAAAAGGCCATCGTCGGCGCCCGCACGATGATGGGCGCCGAGGCCCCGAGCCGCGCGCGCAAGATCGTGCGCGCCGGTGACGTGCTGGTCTCGACCGTGCGGCCGAATCTCAATGCAGTCGCGCTCGTGCCCGAGTCGCTCGACGGCGAAGTCGCGAGCACTGCCTTCTGCGTGTTGCGGGCGACGCCACGCGTGCTGCCCGAGTACCTGTACTTCTTCGTCAGGTCAAACCGCTTCATCCGCAGCGTATGCAAGCTCGCGACGGGTGCGCTGTATCCGGCCGTGTCCGATGCGCGCATCCTCGACCAGAAGCTGCCGTTGCCTGATCTGCAAGCGCAGCGGCGCATCGTCGACGTCCTGCTGTGCGCGCAACGCGTGATCCGCCTGCGGCACGACATTCGCGAGAAGACGGCACAGATGGTGCCGGCCCTGTTCTTCGACATGTTCGGCGACGCCGCAACCCATCCGAAGGGCTGGCCGGTCGTGCCGCTCGGCAGCCTGCTGAAGCTCAATCCGCAGAACGGCCTGTACAAGCACAAGTCGGCCTACGGAGCGGGCACGCCCATTGTGCGAATCGACAGCTTTCGCGATGGAGAACTCAGCGATCCCGCACACATCAAGCGGCTGCAAGTGAACGGGGACGAGATCCGGCGCTACGGCCTAGCCGAGGGCGACATCGTCGTCAATCGCGTCAACAGTCCCGAGCATCTGGGCAAGAGCGTGCTGATCCCGGCGCTGGCGGAGCCCACGGTCTTCGAGTCGAACATGATGCGGCTCGTCCTCGACCGCGAACGCGTGCTCCCGCGGTACGTCTTCGCGGCGCTGCAGACCCACCGGACGCGACAGCATTTCCAGCTCCATGCCAAGCGGGCGATCAACCAGGCGAGCCTCAACCAGCAGGACCTGAAGTCGCTGCCGGTCATGCTGCCCCCGATGGAGAAGCAGATCGGTTTCGCACGCTATGCGGAAGCCACAGCGGCGGCGCAGGCGACCGAGGCGCTGATGCTGAAAGGCGCCGAGGCGACGCTGGAATCCCTGCTCGCGCGTACCTATCGCTGAGCCGCAAATCGGCGTTTGCGGCTCATTTTTTGAGCCGTTTCACTGAAATACGGCTCAAGGCTTCGCGCAAACCCCTTCAGCCCGGCTTCTTCGCCGCCTCCACCAACGCGCGAATGGCCCAGCGCCTGACCTTCAGGGCCTCCGCATCGTCCAGCTGCAGCACGTCCTTGAAGACCACCATCGCCTCGGTGCCGATGACCAGGGCGAGCGCGTGGCCCAGGTTCCTGAATGCTGCCGGCTTGAACTGGTTGCGCGTCGGCTCCAGCGCGGCCTCGATGAGCGGCGTCCGCCGGTTCTGGCGGGCGGGCAGCTCTCCGCCCTGCTCGCCACGCACGACTTTCTCCATCGAATGCGCAAGCATCATCCGCAGCTGCGCCTCGTTGGCCGCCATCATGTCGCTCAGCGCACCGTCGACACGCTCCAAACGCGACACGGGGTCCAGCGTCTGCAAGCCTTGCAGGACGTCCGCGGGCTCGGGGACGACCATGTCCAGCGAAGCCTCGCGATGCAGCGCGTCCACGTTCGGAAAGTAGCGGTAGGCCGTTGCGCGCGACACGGCCGCTTCCTCGGCGATCTCTTCCAGGCTGGGCTTGCGGCCCTGCTTCATCAGGCGCGACGCGGCCTGCAGCAGGTCCTTGCGCGTGCGCCTGCGCTGGTTGGGGCGTCCGTTGCTGTCGGAGGAAATCTGCCCGGTCCGCATGTGCATCGTGTCCGGCCTCAGTCCTGCGGCAGCTGCTGGATGATGGACGCGAGGTCGAGCCATACGTTCTCGCGCTGGATGTCGCCGCTGTCGGCGAACTCGACCACGTGCAGCAATCGGAATTCGAGCGGCCGCCCCCTGCCCTCGAGGCCGAAGGGCCGGCCCGGCGCCTTGCCGCGCCACATCGATTCGTCCACCAGGAAGCCGTCGCCGTAGAGCCGGCGCAGGCATTCGACCTTGCTGTCCGACAGGTCGCTGAACAGGCTTTCGTAGAACGGCCGCGCGCCGGCATGCCCGCGCGTTGGCCCGGTCGGCGAACCGACGATGTCGTGCTCGACATCGGGCGAGAGCGTCGCCAGGACGCCTTCGACGTCGTCCTTGGCCTCGAAGTCGAAGTGCTCGTCGATCTTCCGGTCCATTTGGGCGCGGGTCAGTGCCATGGTCAGGTCCTCCAGAGGTAGCTTGGTGGGGATGCTGTGAACTCTAATGAGACGAAAATCTCATTGCAAGAATTAAATCTCGATTCGGTACAAAGTTCTCATTGCGAGAATCTATGTCCCTGCGGCTTCGGCCTACCATGGCCATCTCGGACGCCTGGCGTCGTCAATGCGCGGAGCACAAGTGAAAGTCATCGGCCTCATCGGCGGCATGAGTTGGGAATCGACCGTGCCCTACTACCGGGAAATCAACGAGACGATCAAGTCGCGCTTGGGTGGCCTCCACTCGGCGAAGCTGATCCTCTACAGCGTCGACTTTCACGACATCGAGCGCCTGCAGCATGCCGGCGACTGGGAAGCGGCAGGCGCGCTGCTGGCCGATGCGGCACGGTCGCTCCAGGCGGCGGGGGCGGATTTCCTGGTCCTCTGCACGAACACGATGCACAAGGTGGCCGCGCACATCGAGGCGGCGGTCGGCATTCCCCTCTTCCACATCGCCGACCCCACGGCCGAGGAAATCAAGGATGGCGGGCATTCGACCGTCGGCCTGCTCGGCACGCGCTTCACGATGGAGCAGGCCTTCTATCGGGATCGACTGAGCGAGCGCCACGGCCTCCAGGTGCTGGTGCCGAACGCGCAGGATCGCGAAGTCGTGCACCGGGTCATCTACGAGGAGCTGTGCCTGGGCCAGGTCGTCGAGGCATCGCGCACGGCCTACCGCCGCGTGATCGCTGACCTGGCGAGCCAGGGCGCGCAGGCGATCATCCTCGGCTGCACCGAGATTTCGCTGCTGGTCGACCAGACGGACTCGGCGGTGCCGCTGTTCGACACCACGCGCATCCACGCACGCAGGGCCGCGGAACGGGCGCTGTCGTCGCCCTAGTGGCCGCCGCCCAGGTACGCCGCCTTCACGCCCGGATCGTTGCGCAGTTTGTCTGCCGGACCGTGCAGCGAGATGCGACCGTTCTCCAGCACATAGCCGTAGTCGGCCACGCCCAGCGCCGCGGCCGCGAACTGCTCGACCAGCAGCATCGTCACGCCTTCCTGCTTGAGCCGCTCGATGATGCGGAACACCTCCGCCACCAGGATGGGCGCAAGCCCCATCGACGGCTCGTCGAGCAGCACGACCTCGGGGTTCAGCATCACGGCGCGCGCCATGGCCAGCATCTGCTGCTCGCCACCCGACAGCGTGCCGGCCAGCTGCGTGCGGCGCTCCTTGAGGCGCGGGAAGAGTTCCATCGCACGCTCCAGGTCGCCCGCCACGTCGCCGCGCGGGCGGCTGCCCGTCAAGCGCGGAAACGCACCCAGCGTGAGGTTGTCGGTGACGCTCATGGTCGCGAACACGCGCCGCCCTTCGGGCGAATGCGCAAGCCCCAGCTTGGCGATGTGGTACGACTCCAGGCCGTCGATGCGCTTGCCGTTGAGCGTGATCTCGCCGGAGGTCGCGCGGATCATTCCGGACACGGCGCGCATCGTCGTCGTCTTGCCGGCCCCGTTGGAACCGATGAGCGTCACGACCTTGCCCTTGGGCACCTCGATCGAGATGCCGTGCAGCACCTGCACCTTGCCGTAGCCGGCCGAAAGATTGTGGATGGTCAGCATCGGGCGCTCCTCATGCAGCCTGCGCGGCCTGTGCCGCGTCTTCCTGGCCGCCGAGATAGGCTTCGATGACCTTCTCGTCCGACTGCACCTGGGCCGGTTCGCCCTCGGCGATCTTCTGGCCGAAATCGAGCACCGAGACGGTGTCGCACATGCTCATCACCACGTCCATGTGGTGCTCGATCAGGATCACTGTCACGCCGTGTTCGCGGATCTTGCGGATGATGGCGATCAGCTCCTTGATGTCCGGTGCGGTGAGCCCCGCGGCCGGCTCGTCGAGCAGCAGCAGCTGCGGGTCGAGCGCAAGGGCGCGGGCGATTTCCAGCAGGCGCTGCTTCCCATAGGGCAGGTTGCGCGCCTCCTCGGTCGCGAACTCTTCGAGTCCGACGAACTTCAGCAGGCCCAGCGCACGGCTGGCCGCCGCGGCGCTCTCGCGCCTGTAGCGCGGCGTGTGCACGGCCACGTCGAACAGGTTGCTCCTGAAGGTGTGATGCAGGCCGACCTGCACGTTCTGCTGCGCCGTCATCTCGCCGAAGAGCTGCACGTTCTGGAACGTGCGCGCAATGCCCGACAGCGCGATGTCCGCCGACGTGCGGCCGACCAGCGAGCGCCCGCCGAACTCGATGGCGCCGGCGGTCGGCGCGTAGATGCCGGTCAACACGTTCATCATCGTGCTCTTGCCCGAGCCATTCGGCCCGATCAGGCCGTGGATGGCGCCGCGCCGCACCGTCAGGTCGACGTTGTTCAACGCCTTGAGTCCACCGAACTGCATGAGCACCCCCGAGGCCCGGAGCACTTCCGCCCCGCCGCTGCCGGATGCCGCGACCGTCACGGCGTCGGACGGCGCCACGCCCTCCACCGCCACATCGACCTGCGCCTTCGGCCGGCGCAGGTTGAGCGCATTCCGCACGAAGCCGACGATGCCGTCCTGAAGGTAGTACACGACGAACAGCATGATCACGCCGAAGATCGAGAGCCGCCAGTCGGTCATCGTCTCGAGCCAGAACGACAGCCCCGCGAGCGCGATGCTGCCGACCACCGGGATCGCCATCTGCTTGGGCGTGACCCGCTGCCGCTGCACGCCTACGACGGCCACGATCATCACCAGCACGGCCAGCCCCACCGACACGTAGCGGAACAGCACCACGTCGTCGAGCAGCTTGGGCAGCAGCACGATGATGGCCGCGCCGATCATCGAACCGATGCGGCTCTTGCGACCGCCCATGATCACCGCCAGCAGGAAGAGCACCGTCAACTCGAAGTTGTAGGTGTTCGGCGAGATGTACTGCTCCGAGTACGCATACAGGCTGCCCGCCAGCCCCGCGAAGCCGGCACTGATCACGAAGGCGTAGACCTTGTAGCGGTACACCGACACGCCCATGCAGTCCGACGCCACCGGGCTGCCGCGCAGCGCCTCGAAGGCGCGCCCGAGGTGCGAGCGCAGGATGCGGTGGACCACGATGAGCGAGAGCACCAGCATCACCGCCACGAGCCAGAAGAACTCGCGCTCGTCGAGCTTGTGGCCGAACAGCGGCGGCTTCGTGAGCTTGATGCCCATCGGCCCTTCGGTGATGAAGCTCATCTCGTTGATGAGGATCTGGATGATCGTGCCGAAGGCCAGCGTGACCATCGCCAGGTAGGGCCCCGTCACCCGGAGCGCAGGCAACGCGAGGATCGCGCCGAACAGCGCCGTGACGCCGACCGCCGCGACCAGCGACACCATGAGCAGCGCCCCCATCTTGTAGACCAGCACACCGGCTGTGTAGGCCCCAAGGCCGAACAGCCCCGCATGACCGAGCGAGACCTGCCCCGTGTAGCCCACCACGATGTCCAGCCCGAACAGCAGGATCGCGTAGATCATGATGGTCTCGAGCAGGTGGATGTAGTACGGGTTGTCGATGCCGATCGGGAAAAGCATCAGCGCTGCGAAACCCACCAGGGCCAAAAGGAAGCGACCAGTTTTCATCTTTGAGTTTGAGAACGCAGCGCAATGTTTCTGCCGATACCAGAAACACCGCGGAACCGGCTTTGCAGGGCCGCAGGTGTTGCCCCCTGCAAGGGGGTGGAGAGCGACACGAAGTGCGCGAGCCTGGGGGTCATACTTTCTTGATGGCGGTCTTGCCGAAGAGACCGGCGGGCCGAACCGCCAGCACGATCAGCAGCAGCACGAGGCCGGGCACGTCCTTGTAGCCCGTGCTGAGATAGAAACCGGTGGTCGTCTCCGCGATGCCGAGGATGATGCCGCCGAGGATGATGCCCATGCCGCTGGTCAAGCCACCGATGATCGCGACCGCGAAGGCCTTCAGCCCCAGCACGGCGCCCATGGTCGCGCCCGTCAAGGTCAGCGGCGCGATCAGCACGCCCGCAAACGCGGCCGTCAGCGACGACAGCGCATACGAGAAGGTGATGACCAGCCCCGTGTTGATGCCCATCAGCTTCGCCGCGTCACGGTCGTTGAAGGTCGCCACCACCGCCTTGCCGTAGATCGAGCGGCGGTTGAAGACTTCCACCGCCAGCATCATGAGCACGGCGCCGACCACCACCAGGATCTCCATCGGCAGCACATTGGCGTTGAGGAACTTGATCGGCGCCTCCGGCAGCGGCGACGGGAACTTCAGGTCGTCGCGGCCCCAGACGTTCTCCGCCACGTTCTTGAAGATGATGCCGAGCGCGATGGTCGACATGATCCAGCCGAACTCCGACTTGATCTTGATCGCAGGCCGCACGCCGATGCGCTCCACCACGGCGCCCTGCACCGCGCCGAACAGGCACACGATCGGGATCATCAGCCAGTAGTTCACGCCCAGCGTGACCAGCGTGAGCCCCACGAGCGCACCGAGCATCAGCGCATCGCCCTGCCCGAAGTTCAAGGTGTCCGAAGTGGCAAAGGTGAGCTGATAGCCGAAGGCGATGACGGCGTAGATCATGCCCAGTGCGATGCCGCTGAAGATGAGTTGAGTAAGTATCTGCATCTGATTACTCCCCCCCAGTCTGCGCGCACTGCGTGTCGCTTCGCCTACCCCCTACCGGGGGCAACAACAGCGGCCCGGCGAAGCCGGTTCCGCGGTGTTTCCCGCATCCGTGTCTCATCGGCGAGGCACAGCCAGGAATCCCGCGGAGCCGGCTTCGCCGGACCGCTGGGATTGCCCCCTGCAAGGGGGTGGGCGACCACACGAAGTGGGCGAGCCTGGGGGTCTGCTTACTTTTTCGGGATCAAGGCGTCGTTGGCGGCCATGTTCTTCATGCGCACCTGCGAAGCGTTCTTCATGTCGTCGGCATTCGCGTAGACCACGCGCCCACCCTTCACTTCGCCGAACACCGGGATGTTCGCGGTGATCGCGTCATGGTCGTCCTTGGAGAAGGGCTTGTTGTACGTCGTCACCACGCCTTCGACCGGCGTCTTCAGGTCTTCCAGCGCAGCCTTGATCTTCGGCCCGTCGGTGCTGCTGGCCTGGGTGATCGCGGCGGCCAGCAGGTAGACCGAGTCATAGCCCTGCGCGGCCGACACCGGCGAATCGATGCGGTCGTTCTTGGGCTTGAAGGTCTTCACGTAGTTGGCGATGAAGGCCTTGCGCTTCGGCGTGGTCGGCTCCTGGATGAAGGTCTGCGGCATGCGCGCACCCTCGCCGCCGGGGCCGGCGTTGTCGATGAAGTTGGCCATGGACAGGGTCCAGCTGCCGACGATCGGCACCTTCCAGCCCAGCTTGGTCATGCCGTTGGCGATCTGCGCCAGTTCGGGGCCGATGCCGTAGGTCAGCACCGCCTCGGCGCCGGCTTCCTTGGCCTTCAGCAGTTGGGCCGTCATGTCGACGTCCTTGATGTTGAACTTCTCGACCGCGACCGGCTTGATGCCCTTGGCGGCCAGCGCCTTCTCCAGGTCTTCGCGGCCGAGCTGCCCGTAATTGGTCGAGTCGGCCAGGATCGCGACCTTCTTGTAGCCGCGGCGGGTCACAGCCTCCTCGACGATCATCGGTGCCTGGATGCTGTCGTGCGCCGCGTTGCGGAAGACGTAGTTGTCAGGGTCCTTGTCGAACTGGTGCGTGACGATGGAGCCGGTCGCCACGTTGTTCATCACCGGGATCTTCGCGTCCTGGAAGAAGCGCTGCGAAGCCAGCGCCACGCCGGTGTTGATGTAGCCGACCACGGCCACGACCTTTTCCTTGTTGATGAACTCCTGGGCGATCTGCACGCCGCGCTCGTTCTTGGCCTCGTCGTCACGCTCGACCAGCTGGATCTGCCGGCCCATCACACCTCCGGACTTGTTGATTTCCTCGGTGGCCAGGCGCACGCCATCGCGCATGCTCACGCCCATCGACGACGAGCCGCCGGTGAAGGGACCGTCGACGCCGATCTTGATCGGATCGGCCGCAAAGGCGCCGGCGGAAAACGCGATGGCGCCCACCACCGCGAGAAGCTTGAAATTCATTGCCATGTCGAAAGTCTCCAAGTGTCTGAATGTTTCGAGACCTTAGGCCACAAGGCGAAATTCCGAAGAGAGTGACAACCCTAAAAGTACGCAAACTGGTTGCTTTGGGCCTATCGCGGCAACCAATGCGCACGAAAACCGATGGACGGTATCAGCGGCCCGAGTCGGCGAGCTGCTTCCGGCGATATTCCCCCTGGCGGACGAACATCCACCCGGGGTACTCGGCAGGCAAGCGGCTCACCGCGTCGATCTGTTCCAGTTCGGCCGCGCTCAGCACGACCTCGGTGGCGGCCATGTTGTCGGCAAGCTGCTCGGGCCGCTTCGCCCCGACGATGACGCTCGTCACCTGCGGCTGGTGCAGCAGCCATGCCAGCGCGATCCGCGCCACCGAGACGCCGTGCGCCTGCGCGATGGGGCGCATCGCGTCGATGCAGTCGTACGCCCGGTCCTTGTCGACCGGCGGAAAGTCGAAGGTCGTGCGGCGGCTGCCCTGCTCGCCTTGCTGGTCGCGCCCGTACTTGCCGCTGAGCAGGCCACCCGCCAGCGGGCTCCACACCATGAGCCCCACGCCTTCGCTGCGCAGCATCGGGATCAGTTCGCGCTCGAGGTCGCGGCCGGCAACCGTGTAGTAGGCCTGCAGCGATTCGAAGCGCGACAGCCCCCAGCGTTCGGCGATGCCCAGCGCCTTGGCGATCTGCCATGCCGCCCAGTTCGACACGCCCACGTAGCGCACATGGCCGTGCCGCACGAGCTGGTCGAGGGCACGCACCGTTTCCTCGATGGGCGTCGCGGGATCGAAGCCGTGGATCTGGTAGAGGTCGATGTGGTCGAGCTGCAGCCGCTTCAGGCTGGCCTTGACGCCGTCCATGATGTGACCGCGCGATGCGCCCCGCGCGTTGGGACCCGTGCCGGTTTCGCCGAGCACCTTGGTCGCGACGATCACGTTGTCGCGAGGCACCTTCAGGTTCTTCAGCGCCTGCCCCGTGATCTGCTCCGAAAGGCCGCCCGAGTACACGTCGGCCGTGTCGATGAAATTGATGCCGCCGTCGAGGGCAGCGCCGACGAGGCGATCGGCGTCGGCCTGCTGCACGTCGCCGATGTGCGACCAGATGCCTTCGCTGCCGCCGAAGGTCATGGTGCCCAGGCAGAGTTCGGACACGAACAGGCCGGTGCGGCCGAGTGGATGGTGACGCATGAAGAGCACTCCTTGAGCGGAAGGTGGGAACGGGGCGCAAACCGGATTCGTTCGGCCCGGGCAAGCCCGCGAGCATAGGCGCGGGCCAACTTTCTTGCAGAGGCGCCCGGACCGCATCCTTTCGGGCCGCCCGAACGTCTTTGTCACACAATCACTTCCGGCGCCGCCGGGGAAAGGTCCGATCATGAAACACATGGTGCGATACAAGCTCAAGCCCGATCGCGTGGCGGAGAACGAGAGCCTCAGCCGGACGGTCTACGAAGCCCTGCATCGACTCCGGCCGACGGGGCTGCGCTACGCCACCTTCCGGCTCGCCGACGGCGTGAGCTTCGTGCACATCTCCTCGCACGAGGAACCCGATGGCAGCAATGCGCTGACCGCCCTGCCCGAGTTCAAGGCCTTCGCGGCCGGCATCCGCGACCGCTGCGAGGAGCCGCCGGTCGCCGTCGACATGACGGAGATCGGCTCGTATGGCTTCTTCGGCCAGTGAAATCATCGCCACCCTCGAGGAAGGACGGCGCCAGTTCCTGGCTTTGGTCGCCGACATCCGGCCAGACCTGCACCGCTACTGCACGCGCATGACCGGCTCGGTCGCCGACGGCGAGGACGTCGTGCAGGACACCCTCGCCCGGGCCTACTACCAGTTGCCAGAACTGAAGGAACTGCCGCCGCTGCGTCCCTGGCTGTTTCGCATCGCGCACAACCGCGCGATCGACCATTGGCGGCATGACGTCCGCATGCGAACCGAACCGACCGAGGCGGCACTGGACCTCGCCGACGACGCGGCGCGCGAGCCCGACAGCGCGCTCGCGCGCAGCCAGGCGCTGCGCGCCGCGCTGTCGTGCTTCCTGCAACTCGCGCCGGCGCAGCGCGGCTGCGTGATCCTCAAGGACGTGCTCGACCATTCGCTGGAAGAAATCGCCACCGAATTGGACCTGAGCGTGCCGGCGGTCAAGGCGGCGCTGCATCGCGGGCGAACGCTGCTGGCGCAGTTGTCGGACGCGCCCGCCGAACCATCTGTTTCCCCCAAAGCGCGCGCCCCGATCTCGCCGGCATTGCTTCGCTACGCCAGCCTGTTCAACGCCCGCGACTGGGACGGCGTTCGCGCCATGTTGGCCGATGAAGTCCGGCTCGACCTCGTCTCGCGGCGCAAGGCGGCAGGCCGGCGCGAAGTGGGCATCTATTTCACGAACTACGACCGGCAGGCCGACTGGCACCTCGTGCCGGCGTGGCTCGATGGCCGCGAGGTCCTGGCAGTGCTCCGCGCGCCGGGGGCCTCACGGCCGGATTACTTCATCGAGTTCCAATGGCGAGACGGCCGGGTGAGCAACATCCGCGATTTCCGCCATGTGAGCTACATCGCGCAGGAGGCGCCCATCGAACTGGCACCGTGAGATCGCCGGGTGGCCGTTTCAGAGCCCCGTGAGGAAGTGCGCGACGTTCTCGATGTCCTGCGCGCTCAGCGTGTTCGCCACGCTGGTCATCGTCCCGGCGTCGTTGGTCCGCTTGTGCGCCTTGAAGTCCGAGAGCTGCTTGACGATGTAGTCGTAGTTCTGCCCCGACACGCGCGGCACCTCGTTCTGCCCGGCAAAGCCGCCGAGGTGGCACATCGTGCAGAGCGTCTCCTCCGACTTCAACTTCCCCAGCTTCGCCTTGTCCGCGTTGGCTGCGAAACGCTGCCGCGGCGGCTTCTGCGCAGCAAAGTAATCCGCCAGCTCGCGCATCTCCTCCCGCGTCATCCCCGCGACCATCGGCGTCATGAGCTCGTTCGCGCGCCGCCCCTCCTGAAAGTCCCGCAACTGCAGATACAGATAACGCGAAGTCTGCCCCGCAATGATCGGATAGACCGCCTGAATAGGCTGCCCATCCGCCCCATGGCAAGCAGCACAAGCCGCCGCCTTGGCAGGCACCGCCGCCGGCTGCGCCGGAGCCTGCTGCGCCCCCACCCCGCCACAACAAACCAACGCTGCGCCCGCAGCGACGAGCGCAGCAAGGCGCGTTCGTGAAACAACGCGGAACCGGCTCCGCCGGGCCGCTGTTGTTGCCCCCTCAAGGGGGGAGGCGGCTACACGCAGTGAGCAAGCAACGGGGGTGGGTGTCACTACAAGCAACGGGGGTGATCACTGTATTCCGAAGACGATCACCGAATTGCCCCGCTTGAAGTCAAGCTGCGTGTTCCCGCCCGCCGCCACGGCGACGTACTGCTTGCCGCCGACGGTGTAGGACACCGGCGGTGCATTCACGCCCGCACCGGCCTGGTATTCCCAGAGCTTCTTGCCGTTCCTGGCATCGAACGCGCGGAACAGCCCGTTGCCCTCGCCGTTGAAGACCAGGTTGCCGCCCGTGGCCAGCACGCCGCCGATCAGGGGCTGCGCCGTATCGAACTTCCATGCGACCTTGCCGCTGTCGATGTTGACCGCCACCAGACGCCCCGACTGCTGCTCGGAGGGGATCACCTTGAAGGCGCCGCCCAGCCAGAGCTTGCCGCCCGGATACTTGGCCTCTTCGACGTGGTACGTCATCGGCTGGTGCAGGTTGGCCGCGTAGGCCAGGTGCAGCTTCGGATTGACCGCCATCGGGCTCCATTCGACGCCACCGTTGGCGCCGGGCAGCATGCGCGCACCGTCCTTGGTGGGCAGCACCCACATGTTCTCCTGCGGGATCATGGCCTCGCTGAAACGGATCAGCTCGCCGGTGGCCCGATCGTGCACGTAGATGTGCCCGGTCTTGCCGCCGTGGATGGCCACCTTGCGCATCTTCCCGTCCTTGCCCTTGGCCTCCGTGAGGATCACGGGAGAGACGGCGTCGAGATCCCAGACGTCGTGCGGCACGTACTGGTAGTGCCACTTGTACTTGCCGGTGTTCAGGTCGACCGCGACGATCGAGTCGGTGTAGAGGTTGTCGCCGGGGCGCTCCGCACCGTAGAGGTCGGGACTCGGATTGCCGACCACGAAGAACGCGGTGCCGGTTTCCCTGTCGACGGCGGGCGCCATCCACACGCCGCCGCCCAGCGACTTGTAGAAGTCGCCGCCCTTGGCCAGCTGGGCCTTCTCGGCTTCGATGTCGCGGTGGAGGTTGCGCTGGGTCGCGTCGTTGACGGCCCACACGCCTTCATGCCCCTTCTCGGGCACCGTGTCGAAGGTCCAGAGCAGCTTGCCGTCGTTGGCGTCGAAGGCCTTCACGAAGCCGCGGATGCCGTACTCGCCGCCGTTGGTGCCGATGAGGATCTTGCCGTCCACGGCCACCGGCGCCATGGTCTCTGAGTAGCCCAGTTCGGGGTCGCCGATCTGCGTCGACCACAGCACCTTGCCGGTCTTCGCATCGAAGGCCAGCAGCTTGGCGTCCAGCGTGCCCATGTACAGCCGGTCGCCCATGATGGCGACGCCGCGATTGTTCGGGCCGCAGCAGAAGGTGGTGACCGGACCCATCTTGTGCTTGTAGTGCCAGAACTCCTTGCCGGTGGCGGCGTCGAGCGCGTACACGTGGTTGTAGGAGGTGGTGATGTACATCACGCCGTCGACGACGATCGGCGCGGTCTCCATCGATTCGAGCACTTCGGTCTGGAAGGTGAAGGCGGGCCGGAGCTTGCCGACATTGCTCGTGTTGATCTGCGCTGCCGGATAGAAGCGGGTCTGCGCGTAACTCATGTTGGAGTGCAGGAAGTTGGAGGCTTCCTTGTCGGCGGCGTCGAGCTGACGCTGCGACACCGAGATCGTCTTCGGCACCGGCGAGCCCGTGGCAGCCGCCTGCCCGCTCACCTCGGCCTGCCCGAAGGCAGTTGCCGAAAACAGCCCGAGGGCGGGTACCGCAACGAGCGCGCAGCGCCAGTCGCGAAGGGTCTTGAACTTCGTGTGCATCGCGGGTCTCCTCAGGCGTCGTATGCCTTCTTATTGCCACCGCGGCGAGGCCGGGAGCCGGCTTCGCGAGGCAGATGCAGCGCGTGGTGGAAGCGCGCTCCCAACAGCACTCCGACCGTCCGCAGACGGCTGCGCTGTCATGCCTCGCTTGCAAGCGTAGCCACTATCAGGTCCACTGAACAGAAAATTCTTTCGGTGCACCGCAGCATTTTTAGTTGGAGTCCATAACGATGATGAGACCGGCCTCGATACGCATCTGCATGCTGATGTCATGGTGTTGCGCACTCCTGATGTCGACGGTTCCCATGCATGCCGCAGCGCAGCCCCAGACCGATCCCAGCCCCAATGCCCAGTTGCTGGTCGCCGCGCGGGAGGGCCAACTCGAGCGCGCGAAGGATCTCATCGCCAAAGGCGCTGCGGTGAATTCGCGCAACCGGGTCGGCAAGACGCCGCTCTTCATCGCCTGCGAAAAGGGAAATGCGTCGATGGGGATTGCCTTGATCGAGTCGAAGGCCGACGTCAACCTGGCGTCGGTCGAGCAGGTCACACCCTTGATGGCGGCAAGCTACAGCGGCAATGCCGAACTCGTGAAGCGCCTGCTCGCCGCCGGCGCGCGCGTCGATGCGGTCGACCGCATGAACAGGTCGGCGCCGGTGTACGCGGCGGGCCAGGGCAATGCCGCGGCGCTGGACGCGCTGCTGGCGGCCGGCCTCGACGTCAACGCCACCTACGACCACAAGCTCACGCTGCTGATGTGGGCCGCGGGGCAAGGCCACGCCGACGCTGTTCGCCTGCTGCTCACGCGCGGGGCCAGGCCCGACATGCGTGACGATCGCGGCCTCACCGCCATCGAGATTGCGCGCGGCGCCGGACAGGCGGACCTCGTCCAGTCGGCGGGGCTTCGCTGAGCGAGGCTTTCCGGCCGGCTACGGTGCCTCGGCCGGCGGATCGTCCGCACGCCGGCCAGTGCCCTTCTTCCGGGCGCGCGCTTCCTTCTTCGCCTTGCGCTCTGCATCCACCCGCTGGCCGGCAGCCAGCCAGTCCGCGAACTCCGCCGGCGTCTCCAGCGTGATCCGGCCCATGTTGCCGCTGCGGAATTCGTGCATCACGATCTCGGCCGCCTTCTGCAGGTTGACGCGCCCCTTGCCCAGCAGCGCGCCGCGCTTTCTGCCGATGGCTTCCAGCACCTCTTCGTCGGTCAGGCCCGCGATCGGGTCGATCTTGAAGCGCGCCTCGACCAGCCCCGCGTAGTGCCGCTTCAGGTAGTCGAGCAATTCGAGGGCCACCTCTTCCTCGTCAAAGGCATTGCGGCCGATGGCGCCGCTGGCGGCGAGGTTGTAGCCGCTCTTGGCGACGATGATGCGCGGCCAGAGCATGCCGGGCGTGTCCCACAGGTAGAAGTCGTCGGCCAGGGTGATGCGCTGTTCGAGCTTGGTGATGCCGGCTTCGTCGCCGGTCTTCGCCTTTCGGCTGCCGGTCAGCGTGTTGATGAGGGTGGACTTGCCCACGTTGGGAATGCCGCAGATCAGCACGCGCATCGGCTTGGCCATGCCGCCGCGCAGCGGGGCGAGTTCGTGGCAGGCGTCGATGAGTTGCCGTGCGGGCGTGGTCTGGCTCGCGTCGAGCCCGATGGCGCGGGTGGCCGGCTGCGCGTCGTAGTGCGCCAGCCAGAGCACGGTGCGTTCGGGGTCGGCCAGGTCCTGCTTGTTGAGCACCTTCAGGCCCGGCTTGTGGCCGGTGAGGTCGGCCAGCATCGGATTGGCGCTGGAGCCGGGCAGGCGCGCGTCGAGCAGTTCGATCACGACGTCGATGTCCTTGATGCGCTCGGCGATGGCCTTCTGGGTCAGGTGCATGTGACCGGGGAACCACTGGATGGCCATCGGGAAGTCTTTCTCTTTCTGCTGGGAACGGACCTCGGATTGTCGCCGCGCCGGCCTGCGCATCAGGCGCGCAGCGCGGGCCGGTAGCGGCGACTGCACGGAATGTGCGTGCCGTCGCGCATGTGCAGGCGCGCGTCACCGCCGTCGAGCGGCTCGATCTCTGCGATGCGGTCCAGGTTGGCGGCGTAGCTGCGGTGCACGCGCACGTAACGCGCGGGATCGAGTTGCGCGAGGAAGTCCGTCAGCGTGGCGCGCAGCAGGTAGTCGTGGCCGTTCACGCGCAGGCCCACATAGTTGCCCTGCGCTTGCAGCCAGTCGATCTCGTTGGCGCCGATCAGGAATTCGCGGCGCAGCTTGCGCACCAGAAACCGGTCGGGCCTTGGCGGCGACTCGGTCGCTTCCAGCGCCTCCGGCGGCTCCCCGGACGGCGGACTTGCCGGACCCTCGGCGACTTCCGGCGGATCGAGCACGCGCGCCTCACCCTGCCAGCGCAGCATGAAAAGCCGGTAGCTCATGATCGCCAGCAGGAAGAGCGCGTAGGTGCGCGCGTCCTTGAGGTATTCGTAGGGCCACTTCGACAGCCAGTCGCCGAAGTCATAGCGGCTGCCGGCCCAGGCATAGACGATGTGCCGCAGGCCGACCATCAGCGCCACGTGGGCCAGGCTGAAGACCACGCTGCCGAGCACGTGCCACGCCCAGTTCCGCCGCCAGGTGGACCGGTTCAGGGGGAACCGGCGTTCGAAGGCGATCACGACCGGCACCAGCGCGAGGAGCGCCAGGTGGCTCGAAATCTCCCAGGTCACCGGCTGCCAGGTCGCGACGTCGCGCCCGGCCTGGCGCACGTCGATCACCGCAACCACCGTGGCAAACGTCGCCTGCACTGCCAGGATCAGCACCCACAAGCCCGCCTCCACCCACCGCCGGAAGGGCCGGTAGCGCTCGAACAGGTTCCGCCGGGGCTCGCTCATGCGCGGATTCTCACGAAATCCCGCGGGACGGACGATTTTTCGTCCCTCGGAGGCGCCGCTCGTCACAAAGCGCTCGCGGATCGTCACCTCGCCACCCGCCGCGGCCGCTCGGCGCCGGACCATGGCCCCCGGCGTCCGCATCGACGCAAGGAGCACGGCATGACGACGAATCGGCGACACGACATCGACGCGCTGCGGGCGCTGGCTTTCCTGCTGCTCATCCTCTATCACGTGGGGATGTACTACGTGGCCGGATGGCCGTGGCACATCAAGAGCCCGCACGCCGCCGAATGGCTGCGATGGCCGATGGTGGTGGTCAATGTCTGGCGCATGGACCTGGTGTTCCTGGTCTCGGGCGTGGCCTTCGGCTTCCTGAGCAGGGGGATGTCACCGCTCGCCCTGATCCGGCAGCGAGCGCTGCGGCTGCTGCTGCCGCTGGTCTTCGGGATGGCCGTGGTCGTGCCCTACCAGGCCTACGTTCAGAGCGTCGGCAATGGGTTGGTGGCGCCGGGCTTTGGGTCCTTCATGTTGCGCTACCTCGTCGGCGGGCCGTGGCCGAAAGGCGCCTTCGACGGGTCGGACTTTCCCATGACATGGAATCACCTCTGGTACCTGCCTTACCTCTTTGCCTACACCGCGGTTCTCGCACTGATGGCACCGCTGATGCGATCCGCGCCCATCCTGCGCCTTCGGCGCGCGTTCACCGCGCTTCGGGGCTGGCGGCTGATGGTGCTTCCTGCCCTGCCGCTCCTGCTGTCCACCCTCTTGCTGTCGCCGCACTTTCCGGCGACCCACGACCTCATCCACGACTGGTACCTGCACGCGCTGTATTTCACCGTCTTCGTCTACGGTTACTGGATGGGTGTGGACGAAGGCATCTGGCGCGAACTGGAGCGCCTGCGCCGCGGGTCGCTGGCGCTGGCCGTGGCCTTCATCACCGCGTTCATCGCGCTGAGACTTTCCGGCGCCGACGCGGAAGCCGCCGCCTGGGCCTTGCGGGTGCTGCGAGCGGCGTACCTCTGGACGGCGATCGCGGCCATCCTCGGCTTCGCCCACCGCCACCTGAATCGCCCATGGCCGTGGCTCGGATGGGCCAGCGAATCGGTCTACCCCTGGTACATGCTGCACCAGACGCTGATCATTGCCGGCGCGGTCGCATTGGCCTCCCTGCGGCTCGGCCCGGTGCTGGAGCCCGCCTTGCTGGTCGCACTCACGGTGCTCGGGTGCTGGGCGCTGACCGATGGCCTGATCCGCCGATTCCGCTGGCTGCGCCCTCTGTTCGGGCTCAAGCCAGCCGGTGTGGTCATTCCAACCTCGGCCACGTTGCCCAAATGCTTACGCATGGCCGACCGCAATGGGCGCAAAGTAGGGGCTTGCTCATCAGGCAAATGAAAGGGCCACAGCATGCAGATACAAGTGAACACGAGCAACGGACTCGAGAACAAGGACGCACTGGAGCGCTGGGCAGATGGAGAAATACGGCAATGCCTGAGCCGCTTCACCGACGACGTGACGCGGGTGGAAGTCCATCTCAGCGACGAGAAGCACACCGCCAGCGGTGGCGGCGACAAGCGTTGTGTCATGGAGGCCCGCCTCGCGCACCATCAGCCGCTGGCCGTGACGCAGCATGCACCCAACATGGACGAGGCCTTCCGCGGCGCATCCGACAAGCTCAAGCGGGCGCTCGACAGCACGCTGGGGCGCATCCATGACCAGAAACGCGACCGGACGTCGATCCGGAAGGATGGCGACGCCGTCGTCGAATAGCGCTTCCGACTTGGTCCACTGTTCGGTGTATT
Organism: Variovorax glacialis; assembly: GCF_051216375.1. Taxonomy (NCBI): domain Bacteria; kingdom Pseudomonadati; phylum Pseudomonadota; class Betaproteobacteria; order Burkholderiales; family Comamonadaceae; genus Variovorax; species Variovorax glacialis. Next base: position 455,762 of record NZ_JBPJZT010000002.1, read on the forward strand.
GACTGGCTCGGCGGGGGTGGACTAACCTTTTTTTAACGACGCCCCCACGCGGTCGCACATGAAGGGGTCTCCATTGAATGGAACTCGGCTCAAACGCATCCTCGCGCTGCTGCTCCTGGCCGGCGGCCTGACTGCCCCGGCCCTGGCGGGCAGCGTGCGAGGCAAGGTGGTCTATGCCGGCCCTGCGCCGGCGCAAGCCAAGGTGCCGATCACGATCGACCAGTACCTCTGCGGCAATGAAAAGGCCGCCGACGACCTCCAGGTCTCCGCAGGCAAGGAGGTCCGCAATGCCGTCGTGTGGATCGACAACCCTCCTCCCGGCGCGGCGTCGCCACCCACGACCGAGAAGGTCGAGATGGACCAGAAGGGCTGCTCGTTCGTGCCGCGGATCGTCATGGTGCCCGCTGGCGGTACGGTGGACTTCCTCAACAGCGACCGCCTGCTGCACAACATCCACGCGACGCCCAAGCGCAACGTGTCCTTCAACCGCACGCAGCCGATGGGCCGGACCATCCCCGTCACCTTCGCGGAGCCGGAGATCGTCCGCATCAATTGCGACCTGCATGCGTGGATGACGGCGTGGGTGGTCGTGACGGCGCACCGCTTCTATGCCGTCACCGGCGCGGATGGCCGCTTTGCCTTCGACAACCTGCCGCCGGGCCAGTACCGGTTGCAGATCTGGCAGGAACGGCTTGGCACGATGCAGGCCACTGTCGCAGTCGGCGATCAGCAACCCGCGCAGGTCACCGTCGAGATGAAGGCGCGTTGACCGCCCCTCAGGGAACCACGGTGATCTTCTTGCTGGCCTCCCACGCGGACGAATGCGTGGGCTCGGCCACGGCGCGCAGCGAGCCACCTTCGTCGAGCGCCACCGTGAAGGTCACCGTCGGCGACGAGTACACGGGATGCAGGTATGCGCGGGCGATCTCCACCGTGTCCTTGTAGAGCGCGACGTAGCGCACGAAGTGCTCCTGCAGCGACGGGTGCAGCGACCCTGCGCCCACGCTCACCGTCACGGTGAACCACTCGCCGCGCTTGACGCTGTCGGGCGCAACGATCTTCGGCGTGTGCTTCGGGTCAAAGGCCTTGTGGACTTCCCTGAACTCGGGCGTGAACTGCTGCGCCTGGTCGTCCTGGGCCTGCGCCGGAGCGACGCCAAGGCCGGCGACCAAGCCGGGCAGGCAGACCGCCAGGCGGGCGGCGCGTCGAACGGACATCGTCATGCGACCTCCTCGCGTGGGGTCAGAGACCGGGAAGGAACTGCTTGACCATCGCCAGCAACTCGCTGGGGCTGTAGGGCTTGGCCAGATAGCTGGAGGCGCCCGCCTGCATCGCCTTCTCGCGGTCGCCGCTCAGCGCATAGGAGGTGATGACGATGATCGGAATGTGCCGCGTGGCCTCCTCCGTCGTCAGCAGCTTCGTGGCGTCGAGGCCGGACATCTTCGGCAACTGCACGTCCATCAGGATGAGATTCGGGAGGTGCTCCCTCGCCAGCGCGACGCCGGTCTCGCCATCCGCCGCCTCGAGCAGCTTGCAGGCCGAACGGCTGAGCAGCTGCCGCACGATCTTGCGGTTGTACTCGTTGTCCTCGACATAAAGAATCGTGTGCTCGCTCATTCGCCCGCCTCACCCGCGCGCAACGGCACGGAAAACTTGAAAGTGGAACCCTTGCCCAGTTCGCTCTCGACCCAGATGCGGCCGCCGAGCCTTTCCACGAACTTCTTCGAGATGCTGAGCCCGAGTCCGGTTCCGCCGAACTCGCGCGTGATGGTGGTGTCGACCTGGCGGAACTCGGTGAAGATGTTGTCGAGTTCCTGCTGCGCGATGCCGATGCCGGTATCGGACACGCTGTAGACGAGCTCATCGCCACGCAGTTCGACCGCGATGTCGACCCGTCCCTGCCGCGTGAACTTCAAGGCATTGCCCGCGAGATTGGTCAGGCACTGCGTGAGCCGGCCGCTGTCGCCGTAGGCTACCGGCAGGTCGTCGGGCACATGCGCGGTGAATTCGAGCCCCTTCTCGGCGGCGATGGAGCGCAGCGAAGTCCGGACCGTATGCACCACGTCGCCGACGGAATACTCGCCGAGCGCAAGCTCCATCCGGCCGGCTTCGATCTTGGAGAGGTCGAGCACATCGTTGATCAACCGCAGCAGGTTGCGGCCGTTGACCTGGATGTCCGTGAGCGGCTCCTTCAGCTCTTCGGGCACCGTGCCGTAGATCCCGTCGATCATCATCTCGCTGAAGCCGAGGATCGCGTTCATCGGCGTGCGCAGTTCGTGGCTCATGTTGGCCAGGAACTCGGACTTGGCCTTGCTCGCGCGCGAGAGCTGCTCATTGAGGTCCACGAGCGTCGCGGCCGCTTGGCGCTGTGAATCGTCGAGGCGATGCAGTTGCAGGCTCATGTGGTTCATCCGGTCGGCGAGCGCTCCGAATTCGTCACGGTTGGGAACCGAGATTTTGCGCCCGAAGTTTCCCGCTGCGACATCGCCGAGGAAAAGATGCGCCTGCCGCACAGGCAGGATGAAGGACCACGAGATCACGAAGCCGCACAGCCATGCCAGCAGCACGGCGCTCACCGCGAAGATGGCGGTCAGGATCAGCGACCGCCGGTTGGCGGCGCCCACGCTGTCGCGCAGCCGGCCCATGCGGTCCTGCTCGACGCCGACGAGCTGGCCCATGCGCTGGGCAATCTGCTCGTCGAGGCTTTCCTCGCGCTTGAGCAGATCGGAGGTGATGTTCTCGAGCTTGCCGTCGCGGATGGCGTTCGCGATGTCGGCGACCACGCCCATCGCGTCGTCCTGCGACTCGCGGATCTGCCCGATCAGCCCTTTCTGCCCGGCCGCGGCGGACGTGTCCAGCTTGGCCAGCGTTTCGTTGAAGCGGTTGTTCTCGCGCAGGATGCGCTCGATGGCAGCCTCGTCCTTCGACAGCAGTGCGAGTGCGGTGAAGTGCATCTGCCGGTCCAGCGCATGCTGGCTCTGCTGGGCCCAGCTCACCCGCTCGTGGGCTTCGTCGAGCAGACGGCTCTGCGCCGTGGTGTTCACGAGGATCAGCAGGCTGGCGACCGCCATCGCGATGAACAGCAACGTGATGATGAGAAAGGCGAATAGCAGCTTGGTGTGGACCGAAGCGCGAACGCGGGCCACCCCGTGCACGAGTCCGGCGAAAGGCGACCGCTTCAACACCCGCGTTACAAGCTGTTCGAGTTTGATGGCCAGGCTCCCGTCAGGCCAGGAAGAGGGCTCCCGCACCGCTCGCCACTGGCGTCGCAGCTTGTGGAACACCCGCGAAGCCGCTACATTTTTTGTCCCGGCAGTACGACGATGAGAACCCCACCACGCATCCTCATCGTCGACGACAACGCGACCAACGTCAAGATTCTCCAGGCCCGGCTGGCGAGCGAGGGCTACGAGGTGGTGTCCGCAGCCGATGGCGAGGAAGGCCTGGCCGCCGCGCGGCAACTCGATCCGGACCTGATCCTGCTCGACGTCATGATGCCGAAGCTCGGTGGCATCGAAGTGTGCCGGCGCCTGCGCGCCGATCCCGGTTTCCCGTTCACGCCGATCATCATGGTCACTGCGATGGCCGACCTGAAGGACATCGTCGCGGGCCTCGAGGCGGGCGCCGACGAGTACCTGACGAAGCCCGTCGACCATGCCGCGCTCGCCGCGCGCGTGCGTTCGATGCTGCGCATCAAGGACCTGCACGACCGGGTCGAGACCCTGGTCGGCGAGATGAAAGAGTGGAACGCATCGCTGGAGCGCCGCGTCGCCACGCAGGTTTCCGAACTCGAACGCGTCGGGCGGTTGCGGCGCTTCTTCTCTCCGCAACTGGCGGAGCTGATCGTGAGCGGCGGCGCGGAAGACCCGCTACAGAGCCATCGGCGCGAGATCACCGTGGTCTTCCTCGACCTGCGCGGCTTCACCGCCTTCGCCGAGCGCTCCGAACCCGAGGAAGTGATGGGCGTGCTGCGCCAGTACCACGCGGCGACCGGCGAACTGATCATGGCGCACGAGGGAACGCTGGAGCACTTCAGCGGGGACGGGATGATGATCTTCTTCAACGATCCCATTCCGATTCCCGACGCCGCCGAACGCGCCGTGCGGATGTCGCTGGCAATCCGCGAGCGCATCGGGTCGATCGCCGAGGCCTGGCTGCGCCGGGGCTATTCGCTGGGCCTGGGCATCGGCATCGCGCAGGGTTTCGCGACCATCGGCGCCATCGGGTTCGACGGACGCTGGGACTACGGCGCGATCGGCACCGTCACCAACCTCGCGGCCCGGCTGTGCGGCGAGGCGGCGGGCAACCAGATCCTGATCTCACGGCCGGTGTATGCGCAACTCGAAGCGCTGCTGGATGTGGAGCCGCCACAGGCGCTCAGCCTGAAGGGGTTTCAGCGTCCAGTCGATTGCTTCAGCGTTCGGGCCTTGAGGACGGATGGCGCACTGAGCACGCCGCTTCCGCTATCTCGCTAAATTTAGCGACTTGAAGGTCTTTCAGAGAGGCTGGAAGCCTCCGTTTTCAGCCGAAGTCGGATGCCTGGCCAACATTCAAGTCGAGCGAACACGCTCGAATTTCTGAAAATTTGGAATTGCGCAGTTCGACCAGCCTCACCCGATCGCTCCACCAAGGTCAAGCGGAAGCATCCGGCTTGTAGGCACAAACCGCAAGTTTTGGCCTTATAACCATGCCGTTCTTTTCGAAGAATGGAATACCTTCGAGAAGCTCTTTGGCATAAATAACCGTATGTCCATATCTTGACGTGAATTCTTGCAGCAGTCGCGCGCCAACCCCCTTGCGTTGACATTGTGGATCGACAAGTATTTCCGTCACCCATGAGACGTAAACTTCATCGCTGAATCCTCGAATAGCGCCAACAATCAATCCGTCGTTCACGGCGACGGCGCGGAAAGCGGATTGATTCCACGCTCGAGCGGTGAGCTCGCATTGATAGTCGTGTCCCCAACCATTTTGTTCGTACAGAAAATTGGTTTTTGCAGCCAGGTCCGTTGTGATTACGGGGAGGACTTCAATGTCGTATTTCATTGTATTACTCGGTGTTTGAAGTCTCATCTTAATGCGAACAATCACGACTTCTCATCGTGAAGTCACGGCCCTATCAATAGATACTTCCCTAAAAAAATAGGATTATTCTCGACGACTGGAACACACGCTCCGCTGCGTGTTCGCTGGGTTAAGCGGCGGGACGCGGAGGTCGGCAATCCGTCAGCGCTGCACGAACTGAAGCAGGAGCCGACCCACTTCCTCCGGCTGCTCCTGCTGCACCCAATGCCCCGCGCCGCCCACGATGTGCACGCCCGTCATGTGCGTGCAGGCCCTGCCCTGCATGGCCTCGAAGTCGCCTGGCTTCTGGTAGATGCCCCAGTCGCTCCGGCCGGCGATGAAGCAGGAGGGCACGTCGATCGTGCGGCCCGACCACGTCTGCAGTTCCGCCGTGTACTGCCCGCCCGTCGCGCAGCGGTACCACTGCAGGCCGCCCTGGAAGCCGGTGCGGGCGTATTCGGCGGCATACACCGCAAGTTCGTCTTCCGGCAGCCAGCGGCAGGCAGCGATCTGTTCGGGCGTCGGCATTTCCGGGGCGACCGTCTCGGCCATCGTCTTGCCGGCCTCCATCACGTAATACGCGGGCAGCTTCCCCAGTTCGTCGGCCGTGAGCGCTTCCAGGCGATAGGGCTTGTTGGCCGGCCAGTCCGCGCTCTTGCAGTGGTAGTAGGCGCGCAGGAAGGCGTGCAGGCCCTGCGGCGCGTGGCGCATGTGGTCGTCGGCCTCCCGGGTGGAGTAGTACCACTGGTAGTGCTTGCGCGGCGGCGACAGCGTGGCCAGTCCCTCCAGAAGCGTAGCGATGGCTGCAAGGCCGGATGGCGCGGGCGTCGCTGCAGCCGTGTCGAAGGGTATGGCGGGGACACCGCCGAATGGCGCGCTCATCAGCGCGACCGAGCGGAATACGTCGGGCCGCACCAGCGCGCACCACGCAGCCACCGGCGAGCCGAAGTCGTGGCCGACGACCGCCGTCACGGTGCGATGGCCGAGTGCAGCGACGAGCCCGAGCGCATCGCGCACGAGGTTCAGCATCCGGAACTGGTCGAGATCCGCGTCGAAGCCCTGCCGCCAGCCGGTCGTGCGGCCGTAGCCGCGCTGGTCGGGCGCCACCACGTGAAAGCCGGCCGCCGCGAGCGGCAGCATCACCTTGCGCCAGCTGTAGGCCAGCTCCGGAAAACCGTGCAGCAGCAGGACGCAAGGCCGGTCCGGCGACTCGAAGCCGGCTTCCAGCACGTGCATCGACAGGCCGTTGCTGTTGTCGACGAAGCGCGAGCGGATGCCCGCGGGCAGAGGCAAGGGATCGAGCGCTGGACCACTGTGCATGGCGTTTCCTCCTGGCAAGCCGGCCAGAGACGCAGTGTGTCAGTGCTTGCGCGTGTTGGCCATGGCCTTGCCGACTTCGTTCGACCCCTGCGCGGCCCCGCTCTGGGGAACGATCTCGCCCTGGCGATCGGTCACCTCGACCAGCCGCGCGGCGAGTTGCTCAGGCGCGTCGGCGTCGAGACCGATCCACGCACCTTGCGTGAGCGTGATGTGCGCCGCCTCGAAGGTGCCGGCGCCTGCGCAGAGGATGGCACGGGTCGGTGCATCCTGGCCGGCCAGTACCAGCATCGCCGGCACCACCGCCTCGGGCTTGAGGGCGTTGAGCACTTCCTCCGGCATCAGGTCCTCGGTCATGCGGGTGGCCGCGGTCGGTGCGAGGCAGTTGACGCGGATGTCGTTCTTCGCGCCTTCGATGCTCAGCGTCTGCATGAGGCCCACCAGCGCGAGCTTGGCAGCGCCGTAGTTGCTCTGGCCGAAATTGCCGTAGAGGCCGGACGACGAGGTCGTCATCACGATGCGCCCGTACTTCTGCTCGTTCATGATCGGCCAGACGGCCTTGGTGCAATGCACGGCGCCCATCAGGTGCACGTCCATCACGAGGCGGAAATCGGCGATGTCCATCTTGGCGAAGCTCTTGTCGCGGAGGATGCCGGCGTTGTTGACCAGGATGTCGACGCGGCCCCAGGCGTCCACCGCCTGCAGCACCATGGCCTGCACGGCCTCGAAGTCGGTGACGGATGCGCCGTTGGCGATCGCCTCCCCGCCCGCCGCCTTGATCTCGTCGACCACCGCCTGCGCCGCGCTCACCGAACCGCCAGAGCCATCCCGGGCCCCACCCAGATCGTTGACCAGTACCTTGGCGCCGCGCGCCGCCAGGGCCAGCGCATGTTGACGGCCGAGGCCGTTGCCCGCGCCAGTGACGATGGCCACGCGGCCCTTGAAATCGAGAGTGCTCATGCCGGAAATGCTTTCTTGGGAGTCTTTGACGCGACGCGTTTTACCCCAAACCCGCTCCAGCCATCGTCGCAGCCGCGACCCCGCAAAGAGCCCATCCCAGAAGCGCCGCGGAGCCGGCTCCGCCGGTCCGTCGGCGCTGCCCCCTGCAAGGGGGTAGGCGAAGCGACACGAAGTGCGCGAAGCCTGGGGGTTAGTTTTTCCGGCTCAAGCGCTCGCAATAGTCCAGCAGCTGATCAATCTCTGCGGACTTGTCGAAGAACGCATCCGCGCCCATGGCCTTGGACCGCGCACGCATGTCCGGCGTCGCATAGTTGCTCAGCACGACGACCTTCTGGTGCGCCGCCCTCTTCCGGCATGCATCGACCACCCCGAGCCCGTTGCCCTGGTCGAGGAACAGGTCGACGATGGCCATATCCCAACTGTCACGATGTTTCCGCAGCCAGGACACGGCTTCGGCCTCTCCGCTCGCATGGGCCACCACGGTGGCGTCGGCGATGTCCTCGAGGAAGCCGACGAGGTTGTCCCGGATCACGGGGTTGTCTTCAACCAGGTAGGTTTTGAAAGTCATTTTGGGGGACGGGCAAATCAGAGTTGACACACACTTTTCGTCTCTGATCCCATCATCCCCATCGAACATGACACCGCGGTGAGCGATAGCGGGCAATGCGGGTAGGCATGCACCTACCGGGTGCGCGCGTGCTTCAAAGTGCGGCGCGCTGGCTCACGGGTGATTCCGGCGTTTCGGTCCAGTGATTCTTGAAGCCGAGCCGGCTCGGCGACACGTACTGCTCGCGGTAGATCTCGAAGGGCATGGTGTCGCTGGCCTCGATGCGCTCCTGCGCCTCGATCGAGGTGTGCGTCATGCGCTCGAATTCCGCCTGCTGCGCGGCCGGGAACGGCAGCGCCAGCAGCGTCTCCCGGGTCTGCTCGGACTGGGCGCGCAGGAACCCGACGAAGGAGTTGTTGTGCACCTTCATCGCCTCCAGCGCGCGAGCCGACGGCAGGATGGCCGGGTCGCCGAGGGCCACGCTGGCGGCCCGCACGGCTTCCGCGTGCTTCGATCCGCCATGGGCCGCGTCGAGCGCTTCGGCGATGGGGGCGAATTCCGCCAGCAGCTCGGCGCCCCAGTCTGCGAGCGAAACCTGCCGGTCGCCGCGCTGCAATTGCAGCCCGGGCTCGCGTCCGCGCGCGGCGGTGAGGTGCTGGTTGTGCGCCAGGCTGGCGATCTCATCGCGCGTGTCGGGGGGGCTGTCTGTCAGCAGGCAGTGCAACAGGAAGACGTCGAGAAAGCGCATGGTCTGCGCGCTGATGCCGACGGGCTCGAAGGGGTCGAGGTCCATCAGCCGCACCTCGACGTACTCGACGCCGCGCTCCCGCAGCGCATGCAGCGGGCGCTCGCCCGGGTAGATCACGCGCTTGGGGCGAATCGTGCCGTAGAACTCATTCTCGATCTGCAGCAGGCTGGTGGCGAGTTGGTTGTAGTCGCCGCCGAGACTGCGGATGCCGATGGCCTCGTAGGCCGGCCAGGGCCGCGTGAGGGCGTCCTGCAGCGATGCGCCGTAGCCGTCGAGGCTGTTGTAGCTCACCGCGAGCGAAGCCTGCGCCTCGCTCTGGTAGCCGAGCCGGCCCATGCGCAGCGAGGTCCCGTGGGGCATGTGCATGCTGCCCTCGCCCAGCGGCTGCAACTCGTGCGGACGGCCGTCGACGAAGGTCGAGCACAAGGCCGGCGAGGCGCCGAAGAGATAGAGCAGGAGGAAGGCGTGGCGGCGGAAGTTGCGGATCAGCGCGAAGTATTGTTCGCTCGACACTTCGGGCAGCGACCAGTTGTAGTGGATGCCCGAGATGGTCTGCATGCGCCGGCCGTAGCGGTGGCTCAGGCCCATGCGGTAGACGCTCTTGGCCCGCCCGACGTTGGACGAGCCGTAGCGGCCGATGGGGATGGTTTCGTCGGTCGGCAGGCCGCAGGGCATGCTGGACACCCAGAGGCGCTCGTCGCCCGCTTCGTGCAGCACGCGGTAGGTGAACTGGTGCACCCGCACCAGTTCTTCCAGCGCTGCTTCCACGCTGGGGTGGGCGCCGGTGATGAGTTCGAGTTGCGATTCGCTGAAATCGGTCGTGATGTGCGGATGCGTGAGCGCAGAGCCCAGGGCCACGGGATGCGGCGTCAGCGCCAGCTTTCCATCGGGCTGTGCCCGCAGGCTCTCTTTCTCGATCCCGCGCCGGACTCCCCTCAGCCGCGCAGGCGAGAGCGCGTCGAGGCGCTCCTTCAATTGGGTCATGTTGATATGGCCTGTCGTTCTTCGTGGGGCTGGAAGGTAGCACGACCTAAATAATGTTGCTCGCCCCCAGGCTTGCTCACTTCGTGTAGCCGCCACCCCCCTGCCGGGGGCAACACCGGCGGCCCGGCGGAGCCGGTTCCGCGGTGTTTCTGAGCTCGCCCCCAGGCTTGCCCACTTCGTGTGGCCGCCCACCCCCTACCGGGGGCAACACCGGCGGCCCGGCGGAGCCGGTTCCGCGGTGTTTCACCACGGGGGCGGGCTTCGCCGGCCCTCGGGTGAACTTACGCGAGGACGCGGAGGAGGAAGCGGTTGAGGTCGGCGATTTCTTCCATGCTGACGGAGTGTTCCATGGGGTATTCGTGCCATTCGACGTCGTAGCCGAGGGCCTTGAGGGCATCGCGGCTGGCGGCGGCGCGGGCGATGGGGATGACGCCGTCGCGGAGGCCGTGGGCCTGGAAGATGGGGGTGGACTGGTTGGCGAGGCTGCGCTCGGCGGCGGTGGTGTCGGCCAGAGGAAGGTAGCCGGAGAGGCCGACGATGCCGGCGAGGCGCTCGGCGTGGCGCAGGCCGGTCATAAAGGCCATGGCGCAGCCCTGGGAGAAGCCGGCGATGACGATCCTCTTAGCGGGGATGCCGCGGGCCTTTTCGTGGGCGATCAGCGCTTCGATGGTGGTCCGGGATTGGCGGAGGCCGGCTTCGTCTTCGCGCTTGGCGAGATCGGTGCCGAGGATGTCGTACCAGGCCGGCATTTGATAGCCGCCGTTGATGGTGACGGGCATCACCGGCGCATTGGGGAACACGAAGCGGACCGGGCCGACGGCCGAGAGGTCGAGCTCGTTGGCGATGGGAACGAAGTCGTTGCCATCGGCGCCCAAGCCGTGCATGACGAGGACGGTCGCCGTGGGGTTCGGGGCGGTTTCGATTTCGATGGGAGGAAGTGACATGGCTCCGAAGTTACCCCAGAACGGCCCGGATTCGCGCCAGGACGGCAGGTTGGCTGACTTGGACAGGGCCTTGACGGCGCCTACGATGGCCGTTCAACCGAAGGAAATCCATTGATCTCGTCCCATGATGCCGACAGCGGCCCCGCCGGCGAACTGCTCGTCAAGCCCAAATTCGGCGGTGTCGCCATGGTGTGCGGCGAATGCCAGAAACGCAGCAACGGGCCGACGAAGCTGAAATCCAAGGATGTCCGCAAGCTGCTGAAGAAGGAGTTGCACAACCTGCCAGTGCGCCTTCGCATCGTCCAGTGCAGCTGCCTCGGGCTCTGTCCCAAGAAGGCGCTTGCCGTGTCGGCTGTCGCCGGGGGCCGGGTGCTGGCGGCCGAACTCCGTACCGAGGACGACGCGCGAGCGGCCGCGGCGGCATTCGCGCGCGCGCTTCGCTGAGCGGCCCCCTTCACGCCAGGGCGGCGCTCTGGACGCATTCGACCAGGTGGCGCGCGGCGGGCGTGAGCTGGTGGCCCTTGCGCCGGAGCACGCACACCTGCAAGGCCGGAAGTGTTTCCTTCACGTCGACGCGCACGATGCCGTGGTGCCTGAAGGCGAGTCCGACCAGCGGCTCGACGAAGAGGCCGACGAGGTCCATGTGGCCGACCAGGCCCAGCGCCACCGTGACGGACTCGCCCAGGATCATCCGCGCCGGTGGCGTCAGTCCCATCGGCGAAAAGAGCGGCGTCACGGATTCGCGGCCCAGCTCGCCAGCGCCGGGAAGCACCCATTCGGCCGCGTGCAGTTCGCGCAGGGAGCGGCTGTGCCGCAGCGGATGATCCCGGCGCACGCCCACTGCAAGATGCACGGGGAACAGGTCGATGCTCTCGAACTCCGCGGGCAGCGTGTCCGGCACGACGTGCGCGACGGCGAAGTCGAGATGGCCGTCGCGCAAGCGCGCGAGCATCCACGGCAGCACGGCTTCGCTGAACTGCACGTCGACCGCAGGCAGGCGCGCGTGGAACGCCCGGAAGGCCGGCGGCAGGAAGGTCAGCGCCACCGACGTGCTGACCGCCACCGCCACCTTGCCGGTCGCGCCATCCCGGATCTGCGCGATTTCGTCGCGTGCGCGGCGCATGTCGGACAGCAGCAGGCGCGCACGCGGCGCGAAGGCCTCGCCATAGGGCGTGAGCCGAACGCCCTTCACGCTGCGTTCGACCAGAGGGGCACCCACTTCGCGCTCCAGTTCGCGCACGATCTTCGTCACCGCGGGCTGCGAGATGCCCAGTGCGCGCGACGCGCCGCGGATGCTCATCTGCTCGACGACGGCAACGAAGGCAAGGAGCTGATTCGGCTTCATGAAAACCAAAAGTTATCGTGAGAGCTTAATTATTGTCTTTTCACAATCAAGACCTTTCCCTAGCATCCCTGCGCGACAACCAAACGACATCACCCCGACCCTTCCGATGAACAACCCCACCAGCCGCACGCCCATCAGCAGGCGCCAGACGATCGTTGCGACCACCATCGGCAACGCACTCGAATTCTTCGACTTCACCGTGTACGGATTCCTCGCGCTGGTGATCGGGAAGCTCTTCTTCCCGACCTTCAATTCCTACGGCCAGTTGCTGCTGACGGTGGCGAGCTTCGGCGTCGGATTCGTCATGCGTCCGCTCGGCGGGATCGTGATCGGCGCCTATGCCGACCGCGCCGGCCGCAAAAAGGCGATGACGCTCACGATCTTCCTGATGGCCCTGGGCTGCGCCATGATCGCGCTGGCCCCCACCTACGCGCAGATCGGCGTCGCGGCGCCCCTGCTGATCGTGCTGGCGCGGCTCATCCAGGGTTTTTCGGCCGGTGGCGAGGTGGGTGCATCCACCACGCTGCTAGTCGAACATGCGACGCCGGCCAATCGCGGCTACATGGCGAGCTGGCAATTCGCGAGCCAGGGGCTGGGCATCCTGCTCGGCGCCGTCGTCGTGGGGGTGCTGTCGACGGTGCTCACGCCGCAATCCATGGAAAGCTGGGGTTGGCGCGTGCCCTTCTTCCTCGGCATGCTGATCGCGCCGGTGGGCATGTACATCCGCCGCCACCTCGAGGAATCGCTGGAGATCAAGCCTGAACCGGCCAATGCGGCACCGCGCCGCAGCAGCCTGTCGGAGGTCTGCGGCGAACACGGCAAGACGGTGCTTGCCGCCATCCTGAGCGTCGTCGGCGGCACCGCAGCCGCCTACGTGGTCACCTTCTACATGCCGACCTACGCGATCCGCGAGCTGGGCATGCCGCCGCCGGTGGCGCTCTTCGGCGCCGCGCTCACGGGGCTGCTGTCCTTCGGGCTCGCACCCTTCGTGGGCCGCTGGTCCGACCGCATCGGCCGCAAGCCGCTGATCCTCTGGAGCCGCATCGCGCTGGTGCTGCTGATCTATCCGGGATTTCTCTGGCTCAACGTCTCGCCGACGCCTGCCGTGCTGTTCCTCGTGGTGGGCGTGCTGAGCATCACGCTGGTGGTGCAGACGGTGCCCGGCATCACGATGCTGCCCGAGATGTTCCCGAAGCATGTGCGCGCGAGCGGCATGTCGCTGGTCTACAGCGTCGGCGTGGCGCTGTTCGGCGGCTTCTCGCCCTTCATCAGCACCTGGCTGCTGAACGCGACCGGCAACAAGCTGGCGCCCGCGTGGTACCTGCTCGTGATGACGACAATCTCGCTGCTGGGCCTGCTCTGGCTCAAGGACTTCACGGGCAAGGACATCGACGCCGCCGGCGCGCACCAGCCGGCCTGAGCGCCAACCTCTTTTCAAGGACAGGACATGTACAGCACTGCAGCCACCCGCTACTTCTCGGGCACCTATGCCGAGGCCCGCCGCAAGTTTCTCGAGGCCGCCGCACAGCGCGGCGCGGCGATCGAATCGTTCGTGCTCGAAGCGCACCGGGGCGCATCGGGCGAAACGCTGGCCACCGACGTGGCACTGATCGGCAAGGCCGATGCCGCCAGGCTGATGATCGTGAGTTCCGGCACGCACGGCCCCGAGGGCTTCTGCGGCTCGGGTTGCCAGGTCGCGACGCTGAACGACGCCGACCTGATGTCGCGTCTCGACAAGGCGGGTGTCGCGATGCTGCTGGTGCATGCCATCAACCCGCACGGGTTTTCGCACCTGCACCGCACGAACGAAGACAACATCGACCTGAACCGCAACCACATCGACTTCGATGCGCCGCTGCCGGTCAACGCCGCCTACGCGGACGTCGAGCCTTTCGTGCTGCCGACCAACTGGCCGCCCACCGCTGCCGACGAGGCGGCGATGGCGGCGTACATCCAGAAGAACGGGATGCTGGCCTTCCGCACCGCCGTCACTTCAGGGCAGTACACATCGCCCGACGGCGTGTTCTATGGCGGCACGGCGCCGTCGTGGAGCAACCGGACCCTACGCGGCATCCTGCGCAAGTACGGCGCGGCGGCCACGCACATCGGGTGGATCGACATCCACACGGGCCTCGGCCCCTACGGCCATGGCGAGAAGATCTACCCGGGCCGCAACGCGCCGGCCGATCTCGCGCAGGCGCGCGCCTGGTGGGGTGCGGACGTGTTCGCGCCCTTCGACGGCCAGTCGGCTTCGGCGGACGTGTCGGGCCCGGCGGTCTCGGCCATCTACGACGAATGCCCGCAAGCCAGCGCGGCGCTCATGGGCCTGGAGTTCGGCACCCTGCCCGACCAGGAAGTCATGACACGCCTGCGCGCGGACACCTGGCTGCGGCGGCATCCCGAAGCGCCGGCGGAACTGCAGCGCTCGATCCGCCAGGGCCTGCGCGACGCGTTCTACTGCGACAACGACGAGTGGAAGGGCATGGTCCTGGGGCAGACTCGCGTGGTCCTGCTGCAGACCCTGCAAGGACTCAAGGCGGCCTGAGCCCGGTCGTCAGAGACGCGCCGCCAGCTCGCGGCACTTCTGCAGGTTGGCGTCGAAGCGCGACGCCATGCCGGGTTCGCAGGTGGGGCTGGTGGTCATGATGCGGCACATGCCCACCACGAGGAAGTCCGACACGGCCTCGGTGCACATCGGGAAACGCGCCAAAGCCGGGTTGTCCTGCGTCTTGAAGCCCCAGCTTTCGGAGAAGCCGAGCATGCGGCCCATGGCGTCCTCGAAATAGTCCCTGTCGCGCGCGGCGATCGCCGCCTCCATCGCGGGCAATTCGCCGCCGAGAAAGCTCATCGCCGCAGCGGGAAAGCGGTTCGCGTCCTGCTGGGCAGTCACGCCGGAAACAGTGACCGCGAGCAGCAGCGGGACGACGACGCGCGCGGAAAGCGCGAGGACTCGGGAGCGAATGAATTCCATGGTTTCGGTAGGGCGGTGGCTTCGAAGGCCGCCCCCTTTGGGAGGCGACCGCTGAAGACCGTATTTGAACCGAAAGCCGGGGCCCGTCGGCCGACTACCAGCTCACGCGCAGGCCGAGCGACCCTTGGACCGACGACTTCACTTTCACGTCGCCACCGGCACTGAAGAGATGCCCGACTTCGCCGTAGAGCGTGGTCGTCGTCGACAGCGCCAGCGTCATGCCGGCGGCCAGTTCGGTCGAGGTGTAGCCCGTCGGGCTGGCGATGCGGGTGCTGGCCGCCGGGCTGACGAATGTCGCGACGTCGGTACCCGAACCGGCGTGATAGACGTTGAACCGGCCGTAGGGCTGCAGGCGCCCCGCGCGGGTGGCGATGTCGCCCTTGACACGCACGCCGAGGCGGCCGATCCAGCCGCCGTCTGCATCCTGCTGCACGCGCGCGCCGCTGATGAGCACGTCGTCAAAGCTGCCGTGCTGGTAGGCGAGCTGCGCCTGCGGCTCGATGGTCCAGCCCTCGGCCAGCGCGAAAGGCTTGCCGGTTTCGATCGAGGCGGTTGCGCTGCTCGCCTTGCCCGAGGCGCTGGGGTTGCCGTCGGGGCGCACGCTGTAGCGATGGCTGCCGCCCTGGAGCACCGCGTCGGCGTACAGGCCGCTCGCATCCATCCAGGTCGCGTAGCCGCCGAGGTAGCGCGACTGCAGGTCGTTGTAGCCGACCCGGCCGAGCACGCCGCGCGCATTGCCGCTGACGTCGGCGCTGCCGTCGAGATAGCCGACGTAGAGGCCGGCACGCCAGTTGCCGCTGGCCAGCAGGTCGGTGCCGGCCTGAAGCCCGCTCACGTGGCCGGTGCTCTGTGCAGCGGCGATGCCGTTCTGCTGGATGTCGAGATCGCTGTAGACGGCGCGGGCCCATGCCTGGCGGCCGCCGTTGGCACTGCCGGCCTCCCCTGCGGCGGCGGCGGGCGAGCTTTCGTCGCCGACGCGCCGATGCAGGTTTCCGAGCATCGCAAGGTCGGCCTGCCGCTGTTGCGCGGGCAGCGCGGCAAAGAGCGGCACCTCGGCGCGGTAGGTCGGCACGGTCACCGTCGGCACCGTCGCCGCGGCCACGGGTGCGTTGCTACCGGCCTGGGTCGTTGTGGTCGAAGCGGTGGTGTCCGTTCCTGCCTTGACGGACAGATCAGGCGTCGGCGCCGGGAGGGTGGTTTCGGAGCGCAGGTACCAGTTCTCGCCGGCACCCTGGGCATCGGCCGCGTACAGGCGGTATTCGAAGGCGCCCGCGTCGACATGCCCGTTGGCCAGCGCGAAGGCCGTGCGCGTGGTCTGGGCCGTCGTGGTGGCGCCGTTGCGTGCGCTCACCACTTCGATGCCGTTGCCGGTCGTCTGCGCGCCGAGGCCGCCCAGGTTGGTGATGCGCACGGTGGTGTTGCCGCTTGCGCTAGCGCCGGGGCCGTTGAGCACCAGGCGGTCGCTGAGGCTGGCGCTGCCGCCGAGCACCGTGCCCAGGTTCAGCACGCCGTTGTTGCCGATGTAGGCGCCATTCACGGTCAGCGTGCTGCCTGCCGCCGTGCTCAGCAGATTGACGGTGCCCGCATTGCGGAGCGAGGCCACGGTCTGATTGAAGCCCGCGGTGTCCAGCGTGGCGCCTGCGGCGACGGTGTGCGCCGACGAGGCGCTGAAGCTGTTGGCCGCGCCCGCCCTCAGCATGCCTGCCGCAATGGTGGTCGCGCCGCTGTAGTTGTTGGCGCCCGAGAGCACGGTGGTCCCGCTGCCGACCTGCTGCAGTTCGCCGCTGCCGCTGATGACGCCGGCAAGGTTCAGCGTGTTCGAGCGATTCACCACCAGCGTCGTGTTGTTCAGGATGTTGCCCACCACGCCGCCCGTGGTGCCGCCATTGCCGAGTTGCAGCGTGCCCGCGGCAATCGTCGTTCCGCCAGCGTACGTGTTGTCGGCGGTGAACACGGTCTTGCCGGTGCCGAGCTGCGTCACGCTGCCGGTACCGCTGATGGGCTTGTCGAAGGTGACGTCGTCCTGACGGTGAATGACGAGCGCAGCGTTGTCGACGATGGGGCCGTTCACCTTGCCGGCGGTCCCGCCGTTGCCGAGTTCCAGGATGCCGGCCGCGATCGTTGTGGTGCCGGTGATCGCCTGGTCGGTCGTGAGGGTCAGCTTGCCGGCGCCGGTCTTCTCGATGCCGCCCGTTCCGGTGAGCATCCCCGCATAGGTGGCGTCGACCGGCTGCGCGAATCGAACCAGGCCGTTGTCCGTGATCGTCTGCGGCATGAAGCCTGCAGTTGCCTGCAAGGTACCCGGCGCGTCGACCGTCATCGTGCCGGTGTAGGCGCTCGTGTCCGTGCCCAGGATCAGCGTACCGCCCGCCACTTGCGTGCTCGTGATGCCCACGCCCGCCAGGGAATTGCCGAAAGTCCAGGTGCCGGTGTCGTTCTTCACCAGCGTCTGGAAGTTCGAGATGGTCTGGTTGAAGGTCCCTGTGCCGGTGCCGTTCAGCGTCAGCAGGTTGCTGCCGCCGCCGCCGTTGATCGTGCCGGAGATCGACGAGCCGTCGTAGACCCTCAGCACATCGTCGCCGTTGGCGAAGTTCAGCGATCCGAGCAACTGGCCCTTGTTGGTGAAATTGAGCGCCATGGTGCCGGAGACGCCCATGATGTTGCCCGCACCGCCCTTGTATTCGATGATGCCCGTCGCACCGTTCACGATGGTGTTCGAGCCGGTCGACGACTCGAACCAGAAGGCCGCGCCGCCGGCCTGCGAGCGGATCTCGCCATTGTTGATGACCATGTTCCCGGTGCCGATCGGGTTGATGGCCTCCGCGTTGCCCGCGACGCCGTTGGAGAGCACCTTGGCACCCTGCTCGATCGTCAGCGTGTTGCCGGTGCGAAATTCGATCGTGTTGGCGCCCGTGCCGTAATAGCCGTTCGTGTTGCCGGGCGCGTTGTTTTCCGCCCTGGCGTTGGCCTGGATCAGGATGTTCGAGTTGTCGCCCATGCTGATGGCGGGGAGACCGCCCGCACTGATGACCGCCCCCGGCTGCACGATCACCGACGTGTGGTCCGGCGTGCCCGTGCCGGTGCCGACCGGTGCCGTCGCCGTGCCATTCGTGTCGCAGGTGAAGACGTTGCCGCTGCTCGAACAGGCGGCGGAGGCGCCCCCGGCAAGACCGAGGAGCGCAATGGCGACGGCGGCCTGCACCGCAGTCGAGCGGACCCGCGTGCTTGATTTGCCTGCGCTCGCGGCGAGTTCGGACGCGACGGTCCAAGTATGTTGGGAGGAGTTCCAGACGATGCTGAAAACGCGATTCATGAGGCTGCTTCCGTTTTTTGATCCACGCCATGCGTGAAATGAATACTTACGAATGTAATTCTTCGGTACTCGTATTCGATGGAAGAAGTTCACAAATGTGGTGCAAACCCCTAAAACCGTGCGAATTTGCGACGTTTTGCATAGCACCAGAAGCCCCGCCGCGCGGCAATTGCCCATCTATGTCACAGGAAATTGACAATCGCGCGCACAGGAATGGGGCCGTTTCAGCGACCCGGGTGCCGCCAGCCGCCCCGTAAACTCGTCGGATGCCCTCCAGACCCTCCAGAACGCCGCGCATGCTCGAACGCGGCGTCATGTGCATCCTCATCGGCGCCGCGGTGCTGATCGCGCCGAACTTCCTCCAGTCGCCCACATGGCGCGACATGGTCGGAGGGGCCTACATCGTCGGTTGGTTCGCGCTGGTGCTCGGCATCGCGCTGGTCGTGGTCGACCTGGTCCAGCGAGTCAAGGCCAAGGGGCGCTGAGGCAGGCTGCCGCGCGTCGCTATGGACGACGCGATCAGCGCCTGGCGCGCATCTTCTTCACGGTCTCGACAACGGCCAGCACGACGGCCCCGGCGATGATCCCGACGACGGCATTCGCTCCCATCGATGCCAATCCGCCCAACAGCCCGCCCACGTCCGGGGCCCAGGCCTCGATCGCATGGCCGAAGGCCGGCAGGCCGTGCACCAGGATGCCCCCGCCCACGAGGAACATGGCCGCCGTGCCGGCGACGGAAAGCCCCTTCATGAGCCACGGCGCCGCCGCGAGGATGCCGCGACCCAGGGCGCGTGCGCCTGCGCTTTCGCGCTCGACCAGGTAGAGCCCGGCGTCGTCGAGCCGCACGATGCCCGCCACGAGTCCGTAGACGCCGACCGTCATCACCACCGCGATGCCGACCAGCACGGACAACTGCGTCAGGAAGGGCTGGCCCTGCACCGTCCCCAGCGTGATCGCGATGATTTCGGCCGACAGGATGAAGTCGGTGCGCACGGCGCCCTTGATCTTCGCCTTCTCGGACGCGACCACGTCGACGGCCTCGCTCGCCACCGCCTGCTCGTGCGCCGTGGTGCTGGCCGCGTGCTCCTCCTTGTGGAGAAACCTGTGCGCCAGCTTCTCGAAGCCTTCGAAGCACAGGAACGCGCCGCCGATCATCAGCAGCGGCGTCACCAGCCAGGGCAGCCAGGTGCCGACGGCCAGCGCAGCGGGCACCAGGATCGCTTTGTTGACGAACGAGCCCTTGCACACAGCCCAGACGACCGGCAGTTCGCGGTTGGCCTTGACGCCCGACACCTGCTGCGCGTTCAGCGCCAGGTCGTCGCCAAGAACCCCGGCGGTCTTCTTCGCCGCGACCTTGGTGAGAACCGAGACATCGTCGAGCACCGCGGCGATGTCATCGAGCAGCAGCAGGAGACTGGTAGCCAAGTCGAAGCACCTTCAGGTTGAGCGGACAGACGTGAGACATCGCGGAACCGGCTTCGCCGGTCCGCCGGTGTTGCCCCCGGCCGGGAGTTGGCGAAGCGACACGAAGTGCGCGAAGCCTGGGGGCGAGCTACACAGCCCTCTTCAGGCGGATTTCTTCGATCTTTACCTCTCCGATCGCTGTGGTCTTGGCGGTCTTCATCTCGCGCTTGAAGCCGGCGAGTTCATGGAATCGCATCGCGCGGTCGTTGCGCAAGGGCACCCAGATGGTGACGACCGTGCAGCCCTCTTCCTCGAGGCCATCGCGCGCAGCGTCCCACAGGGCGACGCCGATGCCCTTGCCCCAATGCTCGGGCTTGACGTAGATGGCCCAGATCTCCCCGGTGGTCGAGGGCGTCTTGGGATCGCGCGAACGGTCGAAGCCGACGAAACCGACCACTTCGCCGTCGATTTCCGCCACATGCACCTGCGGCTCGCTGAATTCGATGGCTTCGCGCCACTTGGCTTCGCGCGTGGTGGGCGCCAGGGCGCGCAACTGGTCTTCGGGCAGGATGCCTTCATAGGCGGCGCGGGCGGCGGCGGCGTGGACTTCGGCGATGGCTTTGGCATCGCCCTGGATGGCGGGGCGGACTTCGTAATCGGACATGAAAGCGGGAGCGAACGGTAAAGGGCCGTATTGTCGCCGCGCCGCCGGCAAGCGGGACACCGAGGCTAAACTGATCATTGCATTCGCATACACATCCGGAGATTTCCATGGCCAAGGGTCAACAGCGCAGCAACAAGGAAACCAAGAAACCGAAGAAGGACACGTCGCCGCCCAAGCCGCCAGGCGCAGGCATCGAGCCGGTCCGCACGGTGACGACGGCAGTCATCCCGCGCGGCAAGCTCAAGAACAAGCAGTGAACACGCCCGCACAGCCCGCACCAGCACAGAAGCAGCCGCGCAATCCCCTGCACGGCCTCACGCTGGAAGCCATCGTGACCGCCCTCGAGGCGCATTACGGCTGGCCAGGGCTGGGCGAGCGGATTCCGCTGCGTTGCTTCACCAGCGACCCGAGCGTCGCATCGAGCCTAAAGTTCCTTCGCAAGACGCCGTGGGCGCGCGAGAAGGTCGAGAGCCTCTACCTCTTCATGCTGCGGGACCAGCGCCGACAGCAATCCGATTCGCAGCGCCCGTGACCAGGGCGCTCGTCGAACCGGGCGGATTCACCTTCGACACCGAAGCCGACCGCACCCTCCTTCAGGCTGCCGACGATGCAGGCATCGAGCTGCCGAGCTCGTGCCGCAACGGCACCTGCCGCACCTGTCTCTGCAAGCTGGTCGCCGGCGAAATCCGCTATCGCATCGAGTGGCCCGGCGTGAGCGCCGACGAGAAGGCGGAGGGCTGGATCCTGCCCTGCGTCGCCGAGCCGGTCGGCGACGTGACGCTCGACGTGCCCTACGCCTTCTCAGTTTTCTAGCTTGACGAGCCGGTCCCGCTGCGCGAGCGACGGGAACAGCCGGAACCAGGCCGCCGCCACCAGGATCGTGCCCAGGCCACCGGCAATCACCGAACCCACCGGCCCGAGCAGCGCCGCCGTGGCGCCCGATTCGAACTCGCCAAGCTGGTTGCTGGCGCCGATGAAGATCGAATTGACCGCGCTCACGCGGCCGCGCATGGCGTCGGGCGTCTCGAGCTGCACCAGCGTCTGCCGGATCACCACGTTGACCATGTCCGCGCCGCCCGAGACCGCGAGCGCGATCAGCGACACGATGAAGCTGCGCGAGATGCCGAAGACGATCATGCACACACCGAACATCGCGACCGCGACGAGCAGCGCGCGCCCCACGTGGCGCTCGATCGGCCGTCGCGTGAGCATGACCGACATGAAGAGCGCCCCGATCGCCGGCGCACCGCGCAGCAGCCCCAGGCCCCACGGCCCGGTATGCAGGATGTCCTTGGCGTAGATCGGCAGCAACGCGACCGCGCCACCCAGCAGCACGGCGAAAAGGTCGAGCGATACGGCACCGAGCACGGGCTTCCGCTTCCAGATGAAGTCGACGCCGGCCAGCACCGTCCTGAGCGTTACCGGCTCACGCGGCGACGGCGTGAAGACGTACTGCAGGCGCATCACCAGCGCGGCAGCCGCCACGAAGAAGGCCAGCGCAGCGCCATAGACCACCCCCATGCCCGCCACGAATAGCAAGCCGCCCAGCGCCGGGCCGCCGATGATCGCGCCCTGCATGCCGGCCGAACTGAAAGCCATCGCGCGCGGCAGCAGCATCGGCGGCACCAGCAAGGGCGTGAGCGCCTGCTGCGCCGGCATCTGGAAGGCGCGGACGGCGCCGAGCACGAGCGAGAGGCCGAGCAGCAACCCGCGCGAATCGTGCGCGACGTGCACCGCGAGCAGCAGAACGAGCGCCACCGCGCCCTGCACGGCGAAGCAGGCTGCCACGATGCGTCCGCGGTGATGCCGGTCGACGACATGGCCGGCGAGCAGCGCCAGCAACAAGGCCGGCACGAATTGGTAGAGGCCGACCAGCCCCAGGTCCCAGGCGCTGTGGGTCAGGTCGTACATGTGCCAGCCGATGGCGACCAGCAGCATCTGGCTCGCGGCAGTGCCGAACAGCCGCGCCACCCACAACTGCATGAAGGGCCGCTCGCG
Source organism: Variovorax glacialis (assembly GCF_051216375.1). Classification (NCBI taxonomy): domain Bacteria; kingdom Pseudomonadati; phylum Pseudomonadota; class Betaproteobacteria; order Burkholderiales; family Comamonadaceae; genus Variovorax; species Variovorax glacialis. Next base: position 478,021 of record NZ_JBPJZT010000002.1, read on the forward strand.
CGTGAGATCGGAAAACCTGGAAGAACTTGGGGGAGCGGCAGCAGCAGACATTGCCAACGAGGATAGCCGAGCAAGCTGACTACACTCGCCCCCAGGCTTCGCCTTCCCCCGGCCGGGGGCAATGCCTGCGGCCCGGCGAAGCCGGTTCCACGGCATTTCTGGTATTGGTATTGAGCATGGCGAACGGATGAGCGAACTGGTCCTGATCCACGAAGACTCGCACCTGCTGGTGCTCGACAAGCCCGCCGGGCTGCTGTGCGTGCCGGGCCGCGGGGAGGACAAGCAGGACTGCCTCAGCGCGCGTGCCGCGCGGCGGTGGCCGGATGCGCTGGTGGTGCATCGGCTCGACATGGCGACCAGCGGACTGGTGCTGATGGCGCGCAATCCGGCGATGCAGCGCGCGCTGGGCGATGCCTTCGCCGGCCGTCTGGTGAGCAAGCGCTACGAAGCCATCGTCGATGGAGTGCTGCCGGTGACCGATCACTGGTCATTGATCGACGCACCGCTCATCGCGGATTGGCCTCGCAGGCCCTTGCAGAAGATCGACCCCGCCGGCAAGCCCAGCCAGACACGTTGGCGCGTGAAGCGTCAGTTGCCCGAGCGTCTGGCCAGCCACCTGTGGCTGGAGCCGCTGACGGGCCGCAGCCATCAGTTGCGCGTGCACCTGCTGTCGATCGGCCACCCGATCCTCGGCGACACGCTCTACGGCAGCGAGAGCGTCCAGCGCCGCGCGCCGCGCGCCGCGATTGCTGCTGCACGCGACCGTGCTCGAGATCGAGCACCCTGCCGATGGGAAGCTTCGACGCTTCGAGAGTCCGCCGCCTTTCGCCTGAATTTTGTCCCGGCTCAGCTGAGGTCGCCCTTGACCACGAGCACCGGCACTTTCGCGTCCTGCAGCACGCGCTGCGTCACGCTGCCAAGCAGGAGCTTCTCGATGCCCGTGCGTCCGTGCGAACCCATCACGATCAGGTCGGCGCCGATGGCGATGGCCGTGTCGACGATGCCTTCGTGCACCACGTGACCGTCGATCACGCGCTGATCACTGTGCAGGCCTTCCGCCGCCAGCGCCGCGACGCCCCGCGCCAGTGCGGCATTGGCGCTGCTCGTGGCAGCCGCCAGGTATTCGTTCTGGCCAAGCGCATAGTCGGCGCCCACGCCGATGAAGGGATAGTTGTCCACCACGTGAATGAGCGTGATGCGACTGCCGAAAGCCAGGGCCAACCCGCTGGCCTTGCTGACCGCCAGCATCGACGTTTCGGACCCGTCGATCGGGACCAGGATGTGATTGAACATGGGCAGACCTCTTTCATGCACAGGATTCGCGGGCGAATCGGGCCTCGAATTTACATCCAAGCCAAGGGCGGCGGCTGTAGGACGTCTACCGCCGCCGTGGGGACCTCAATCGCCCTGGAAACCGCCCGCGCGGCAGGTCACGACCAGTGTGTCGCGCCAGCCCGGCTCGCCTTCGATCAGCGGCTGGATCGGCGTGGATTCATGGATCACGCGCGCATCGTCGAGCAGCAGCAAGGTCCACGGCTCGGTCATCGTGAAGCGCTCTCCACGTCGTCCACTGGCTTCGAACACGCGCGTCTCGCCGCCCTTGATGTTGTGGCGTCCGACCAGCGCGACGGCCACGAGATCGACACCGTCACGGTGCGCGCCCTCCGGCGTCGGGCGGCCGATGCCGTCGGTGGTGTCGATGCGGAACTGGTGCGCCTCGACGTACCACCGTTGCGTGCCGCGCAGTCCGCTCGTCACTTCGCCCAGGCCGCTCATGAGCCGCTGCCAGACCGGCTGCGCGACCGTCGCCGGCTCCATGGGCGCGAACCATCGCTGCATGCCGCCGTGCAGCGCGTTGTATTCCACCGGCTGCCAGTGCGCGCGGTGCGGCACCTGCTCGACGACGGCATCGTCCACCGTGAAGCAGGCATGGCGCCGCGTGCGATAGCGGCCACCGTCCTTCAGGTATTCGTCGGCCGGAAGATGGGCCCAATCGACGTGCAGCGCATCGAGTTCGGCCAGCGGTGCGCCGAGCCAGTCGGCCACGCCCTGCGGGCTCAGAACGGCATAGCCATCCTGGCGCAATGTGGAAACGAGACGATCGGGGGGCGTGAAAGGCGGGCTGAACGCCGCGCTCACTCCGCCACCTTCACGCCCTTCCAGAAGGCCACACGGTCCTTGACCATCTCCGCTTCCGGCTTCGGGTCGGCGTAGTACCACGCCGCGTCGGTGTTGAGTTCGCCATCGACCAGCAGCGAGAAATAGCTCGCGGTACCCTTCCAGGCGCAGGTGGTCTTGTGGTTGCTGAAGGTCACATGGTCGCGGTTGAGCGAATCCATCGGGAAGTAGTGATTGCCTTCGACGAGCACGGTGTCGTCGCTTTCGGCGATGGTGGCGCCGTTCCAGGTTGCTTTCATTTCATGACTCCATGGCAACACGCCATGGAACCAACCGTAGCACATTCTCTTCAAGCGAACACCGCGGAACCGGCTTTGCCGGGCCGCCGGTGTTGCCCCCGGCAGGGGGTAGGCGAAGCGACACGAAGTGCGCGCAGCCTGGGGGCGAGCTAAGCCCTTAACCAGTGCACGCTGAAGAGTCGCTCCGGGTCCGTCCAGACTGCTGCGGGCCGAAAGCCCGCCTTGGTCGCAAGCGCGCGCAATCCTTCGACGGTGAACTTGTGAGAGTTCTCGGTGTGGATCGTCTCGCCTTCCTCGAAGTCGAAACGCTGGCCGTCGAGCGTCACGGCCTGCGCGCGGCGACTCACCAGGTGCATCTCGATGCGGCGCATCGGCGAGTTGTAGAAGGCCGCATGCGTGAACCCGTCGAGATCGAAGTCGGTGTCGAGCTCCGCATTGGCGCGTCGCAGCAGATTCAGATTGAAGGCCGCCGTCACGCCCTGCGCATCGTTGTACGCCGCATGCAGCACGGCGGGATCCTTGACGAGGTCGACGCCCACCAGCAGGCCCCCGCCGCGCAGCAGCCGATGTGCAAGCTGCAGGAAGGCCAGCGCCTCGTCGGGACTGAAGTTGCCCAGCGTGGAGCCCGGAAAGAACCCCACGCGCTGGCCCGCGCCCTTGTCTCTCGCCGGCAGCACGAGCGGCATCGTGTAGTCGGCCACCACCGGCTGCACGACGAGCCGCGGATAGTCCGCCCGCAGCCGCGCCGCCGCCGCCTCGAGGTGCTCGCCCGAGATGTCGATCGGCACGTAGCGTTTCGGCGATTCGAGCGCATCGAGCAGCAGCCGCACCTTGGTGAGCGAGCCGGCGCCGAATTCGACGATCTCCGCGTTCGGCCCGATCTGCGCCGCGATCTCGTCCGCGCATTCGGTGAGGATGCGGACCTCGGTGCGCGTCGGGTAGTACTCGGGCAGTTCGCAGATGCGATCGAACAGCGTCGAGCCCGCGACGTCGTAGAAGAACTTCGGCGAGATGCTTCGCGCGCCCAGGCTCAGGCCCGCGAACAGTTCGCGCGCGAAGTCGGAAAGCGGCGCCGCCCGTTGTGCAGCCCGGAATGCGTGGAGATTGAATGCAGGATTGCCCATCAGACGTCCTTCGCGAGCCGCAGACCCGAGAACTGCCAGCGCGCTGCCGGCGGAAAGAAATTGCGATAGCTCGGCCGTGTGTGCCCTTCGGGCGTCGCGACGCTGCCGCCGCGCAGCACGAGCTGGCCGACCATGAACTTGCCGTTGTATTCCGCAGCAATGCCCGCGAGCGGACGGAAGCCGGGGTAGGGGTCATAGGAGGAGCGGGTCCACTGCCAGACGTGGCCGCTCATCTGCGTCATGCCCGGCGCATCGTGTGCAGCCTCCCATTCGAATTCCGTCGGCAGGCGCGCATCGGCCCATTCGGCGTACGCGGCGGCCTCGTAGAAGCTCAACTGCGACACAGGTGCGCTCGCTTCGAGCGGTCGCACGCCATGCAGGCCGAAAACCTGCCAGCCGGCCGTCGCGCCCTGGTGGGCAAGACGCAGGTCGTCCGGTGCGAGCCAGTAGGCCGGGCAACGCCAGCCCTGCGCCTGCACGGCCGCCCAGCCGTCCGACAGCCACAGCTCGGGTCGTTGGTATCCGCCGTCGGCAATGAACTGCGCGTAGTCGCCGCAATTCACCAGCCGGTCCGCGATGGCGAACGGCTGCAGCAAGGTCGCATGGCGCGGCGTCTCGTTGTCGAACGCGAAGCCCCCGCCGCCGTGGCCGACCTCCACCACGCCACCTGCGTGTGATACCCAGCGCATCGCCGGCGCCACCGATGCGAGCCGCAGCGTCGGCGCCGTCGGCGCGCGGTACGCGGGCAGCAAGGGGTTGCAGGACAACGCGTGCAGAATGTCGGTAAGGATCAGTTCCTGATGCTGCTGCTCGTGGTTCAGGCCCAGTGTCACGATGCCTTCGATCGCAACCCAATCGGCCTCGCGTGCGGCGACCAGAAGGGTATCGACCGCCTCGTCCACATGGCGGCGGTACTCGAGGACTTCGTCAAGCGACGGCCGCGTCAGCAGCCCGCGCTGCGGCCGTGGATGGCGCGGACCCAGCGCCTCGTAGTAGGAGTTGAAGAGATAGTGAAAACGCGGGTCGAAGACGCGATAGCCATCCGCATGCAACTGCAGCAGCACCGTCTCGAAGAACCACGTGGTGTGCGCGAGATGCCACTTCGTGGGACTGGCGTCGGGCATGGACTGGATGCACTGGTCCTCGGCAGACAACGGAGCCGCCAACGCCAGGCTGTGCGCGCGCACTGCTCTGAAACGTTCGCGCAAGTCGTCCGCCGCAGGCAAGGCCGGCCGGATGAGGTTCATGGGATCTCCAGTTGGAACGAACGATTTTTTAGCCCATGCACACAAGCAGACGGCGTAGGACAAGGGCGCGCACCGGGTACGCCGGATGCGGGGGCCGCCTCGCCTGCGCAGCGAAACGCGACACTTTGGCACAAGTCGGCGGCGCGTGCCATGGCCCTGCGTATCATGCGGCGAATGACCCAAACAGGCCGCCCCCACATCGTCATCGTCGGCTGCGGCTTCGGCGGACTCGAGGCGGCGCGCAAGCTCCAGCGGGCGGAAGTCGACATCACCGTGGTCGACAAGACCAACCATCACCTCTTCCAGCCTCTCCTCTATCAGGTCGCCACCGCCGGCCTGGCGGCCCCGTCGATCGCGGCGCCGGTGCGGCTGCTGTTCCGGCGGCAACCGAATGTCACGACGCTGCTGGGCGAGGTCACGCAGATCGACCCGGCCGGGCGCGAAGTGCATCTGGCCGACGGCACCCGCCTCACCTGGGACCACCTGATCCTCGCTGCCGGCGCGACGCACAGCTATTTCGGCCACGACGAGTGGGCGCGGATGGCGCCCGGCCTGAAGACGCTGGCCGATGCCTTCGAGATCCGCCGGCGCGTGCTCATGAGTTTCGAGGCGGCGGAAGTCGAAGCCGACCCGGCGCGGCGGCGTGCCCTGCTGACCTTCGCGGTGATCGGCGCCGGCCCCACAGGGGTCGAGATGGCAGGCACGCTGGCCGAGATCGCGCGCCACACGCTCGAAGGCGAATTCCGCCACATCGACCCGGGCAGCGCCGAGGTGCTGCTGATCGAAGGCGGCCCGCGCGTGCTGCAGGCCATGCCCGAGTCGCTCAGCCAGCGCGCCCAGGACCAGTTGCAGAAACTCGGCGTGCAGGTGCGCCTCAACGCCCGGGTCACATCCATCGACGCCACCGGCCTGCATGTCGAATCGCCCTTCAGCGATGGCGGCGCCGGCATGGGCAGCCATCGCATCGAGTGCAATTGCGTGATCTGGGCGGCGGGGGTGGCCGCATCCCCGCTGGGGCGCCTGCTGGCTTCGTCGATCGGTGTCGAGATCGACCGCGCCGGTCGCGTCAAGGTCTTGCCCGACCTCAGCCTGCCGGGTCATCCTGACATCAGCGTCGTGGGCGACCTCGCGGCGGCCCTGAGCCACCGGCCCGGCAAGGAGCCCAAGCCGGTGCCCGGCGTGTCGCCCGGTGCCAAGCAGATGGGGCGCGCGGCCGCGACCAACATCCTTCGCCGCATCGCCGGCCAGCCGACCGAGCCTTTCCGCTACCGCGACTACGGTAACCTGGCCACCATCGGCCGCAACTCGGCCGTGGTCGACCTGGGCACACCCTTCGGCCCGCTGCGCTTCTCGGGACGCACGGCGTGGCTCTTCTGGCTGTTCGCGCACGCCTACTTCCTGATCGGTTTCCGCAACCGCATCGTGGTGCTGATGGATTGGGCGAGCGCGTACTGGAGTTTTCAGCGACACGCGCGCGTGGTCGCGGATGTCAGGGGACGAGGCGAATCATGAAGAAGCCGCAGTTCTGCATCGCCGCCCTCGTCGTGCTTGCGTCGAACGCGGCCTTTGCACAGGCGGACGCGTGCAAGGCGCCGAAGACCACCGTCGAGATCAATGACTGCGCCCAGCAGACGCTGGCGCGCAAGGACAAGGAACTCAACGCCGCCTACCAGGCGCTGGTGAAGTCGCTCGCCGGCACCGACAAGTCCGACGCCACCGACTACGAAGGCACGAAGAAGCTGCTCCTGCAGGCGCAGCGCGCGTGGGTCCAGTTCCGGGACAACGACTGCAACGCCAAGTACACCTTCTACGCCGGCGGCACCATCCGCGACATCACAGCGTTGACCTGCAAGATCGAGCACACCGAGCAGCGCACGAAGGAACTCAAGGACTGGATCAAGGGCTGAGGCGTCACAGTTCGAGAACCAGCCGGCCACTGCCTGCGCACGCGCGCGAGCAGCACGTCATCATCTTCGCGTCGGCCTCACGTTCGGCGCGCGTGAGCACGACGTCGCGATGGTCGACCTTGCCGGCCAGCACGCGGACTTCGCAGGAGCCGCAAAGGCCCTCCTCGCAATCGCTCTGCACATCGATGTTGGCTGCGCGCAGGGCGCTCAGCACGGTCTGGTCGGCCGGCACGTGCACGACGATGCCGGAGTCCTTCAGTTCGACATCGAAGGCATGTTCGCGCGAAGGGTCCAGGGTTCGCAGGGTCGACTCGAAATGCTCGACGTGCAGCGAATCGTCGGGCCAGGCGGCGCAATGCGCCTCCAGCGCCGACAGCATGCGCATCGGCCCGCAGGCGTAGATCTGCGTGCCGGGTTCGGGTGTGGCGAGAAGGGCTGCGATGTCATTGCGCCGGCCTTCGTCACCCGCGTAGACGACCAACCGCTCGCCGTGCGTTGCGGCCAGTTCATCGAGCATCGCCATGCTCGCGCGCGAGCGCCCGCTGTAGTGCAGCGCGTAGTCGATGCCCAACGCCTTCGCGCGCTGCGCCATCGCACTCACCGGCGTGATGCCGATGCCCCCGGCAATGAAGATCACCTTCTTCACCGACTCGTCGAGATGGAAGTGATTGCGCGGCCCGCGGATCTTGAGTTTGTCGCCGGCCTTCACCTTCGCATGCACCCAGGCCGAGCCGCCGCGGCCATCGGCCTCATGCAGGACCGCGATCTCCAGCGCGTTCGCATCGTCGGGGTCGCCGCACAGCGAATACTGCCGCGACAGTTCCGGATGACCGCATTCGATGTCGATGTGCGAGCCCGGCGTCCAGCGCGGCATCGGCCGTCCGTCCGGCGCGACGAGGCGCAGCTTGACGATGCCGTCCGCCACCCGCGTGACGCTCTCGACCACCACGGGCCGGGTGATCGCGCCCTTCGACGGCTCCCCGATGCGCACCGGCACCGGAACTTGCGGATGACGCAGCGCGGGCTGCACGCGTTCGGGGTTGTTCGCCGGATCCCATTCGACCCAGAGATGCTCGGGGCCACGGAACGAGGTGTTCGGCACATACGAGAACTCCTGCGCCGCGATGCGCATGTGCGGCAGCCGTCGTGTGAACTCCTCCAGGAACATTTGCATCTCCATGCGCGCCAGGTTCTTGCCCATGCACTGGTGCGAGCCGTAGCCGAAGGTGAGATGGTCGCTCGCGTTGTCGCGCCGGATGTCGAACAGGTCCGCGTCCGCGAAGTGGGCCTGGTCGTGGTTGGCCGACGAAGTGACGATCAGCAGCTTCGAGCCGGCCGGCAGGTCGACGCCGCCCACCTGCGCATCGGCCGTGACGATGCGGCGCCATGCCGCCACGGACCCGTTGTGCCGCAGGCATTCCTCGACCGCGTTGGGGATCAGGCTCGGGTCTTCGCAGATGTCGCGCCACACGTCGGGATGCTGCAGCAGCAGCTTCATCGCGTTGGCGGTGGCGTTGGCCGTGGTCTCGTGGGCCGCGACGATGCCGGCCATCATCATCGAGTGGAGGTAGGAATCGGTGACGACGTCGGGCAGCTCGCGCTGCTTGCGAAGCCCATATTGCATCCAGCCGCCCCCCTCCGGGTTCTGGCGCATCTTGTCGAGCACCTTGCCCGCGAACTGCCAGAAGTTGCCGACCGCATGCGCCACCGCCACCTGCTCTTCCGGCTTCGGTCGGCCCCAGGTGTTGACCGTGTGCGCGATCGAATATTTGCGCAGCGTGTCCATGTCCTCCTCGGGCACGCCGAGGAAATGCAGCGCCACGGTGAGCGGAACCTCCCACAGCATCTGGTCGACGAGGTCCGCGCGGCCGTCGTCGATGAAGCGATCGACGTACTCGCGCGCCAGCTGCCGCACCATCGGCTCGTGGTGCTTCAGTTCCTCGGGTGTGAACGGGTCCATCAGCGCGCGGCGCCGTGGCATGTGCGCGGGCTCGTCTTCGTTGACCAGCGTGCGGTTCAGTGCAAAGCCGTAGGACGCGAGCACCGCGTTTGCCTCGTCGCCGGTCGGCGTGATCTTCTCCAGCGCGATGGACGGGCTGAAGGTGATGTTGTCCCGGAAGATGGCCTTGATGTCGTCGTAGCGCGTGACTACCCAGTAACCGAGCTTCGGACTCCAGAAGATCGGCTCCTTCTCGCGCGCCCACCGGACGTACTCGGGCGGGTCCTGCTGGTAGCCGTCCTCGAAGGGATCGAAGTCGGCGGCGTGCTGGCTGACCGGGCAGCCGGTCGGGGTTCGCTCGCCGGACAGCGCACCGTGCGCCACGGGGCAACCGGTCGTTCGACGCGGGACTTCGACACCGTTCATGGCCCGCTCCTCAGTCCAGCGAGATGTTCAGGTCGCGGATGAGCTTCTGCCACTTGGTGGTCTCGCCCTTCAGCAACTCCGCGAACTGCGCCGGCGTGTTGCCGACCGGCTCCACACCGAAGTCGACCAGCCGCTTGCTGACCGCAGGATCGTGAATGGCCGCAACGACCTGCTTGTTGATCGCGGCGATCGTCGCCGGGGGCGTGCCCGCGGGCACCACCATGCCGACGAGTGCCGCGGCCTCGACGTTCTTGTAGCCGAGTTCGGCAAAGGTCGGCACGTCCGGCAGTTGAGGCAGCCGGGTCGCGTTGGCCACCGCCAGCGCCTTGACCTTGCCGCCCTTGATGAAGGCGGCGCCCGCGGCCAGGTCGACCATCATGGCCGGGATCTGGCCCCCGGCCACATCGGCCAGGGCTGGGGCGGCACCGCGGTACGGCGCGTGGACCATCTGGATGCCGGCTTCCGACTTCAGCAGTTCCATCGCGAGGTGGTGCGGGCTGCCAGCGCCGGCCGAGCCGTAGTTCAAGCCGCCGGCCTTGGCCTTCGCCTGGGCGATGAAATCCTTGGCGTCCTTCACCTCGATGCCGGGACCGACGACCAGGATCATCGGAAAGCGCCCCATCAGCGTGACGGGCGCGAGGTCCTTGGTGGGGCTGTAGCTCAGCGACTTGTAGAGCACCGGATTGAAAACCAGCGTGCCGTTGTCGGCCGACAGCACCGTGTAGCCGTCCGCCGCGGCCCGCGCGACTTCGGCGGCACCGAGCGCCGTGTTGCCGCCGGGCTTGTTGTCGACCAGGACCGGCTGCCCCACCTGCGTCGACCAGGTCTGACCGATGGTGCGCGCGAGGAAGTCGGAGCCGCCACCGGCTGCGTAGGGAACGACCCATCGGATCGGCTTGGCGGGGTATGTCGACGGTGCTTGCTGGGCAAGTGCGGGCAGATGCAGGACGGGCAACGCCAGCAGCGTCGCGACAAGAAGCTTCTTCATCGGGTCGATCCTTACGAGTGGTTTTGCGTAATTGTTATACGCTATGCGTAATCGAAATACCGGGTTTCTACCACCCCACCCCGCTGAGTAGGATCAAGCGCCATGAGAAAAACCCGGAAGCCCGACGCCGTCATCGACACCGCCGCCCCGCGTGTGCTGGAGCGCCGGCAGCGCGTGCAGTCCGCCGAAACCGGCATGGCCGTGCTGAAGGCCTTGTCGGGCATGGGCGGGAGCGCCGGCCTATCCGCGCTGGCTGCGCAAGTGGGTGAAAGCCCGGCCAAGGTGCATCGCTACCTGGCGAGCCTGATCCAAGAGGGCCTGGTCGACCAGGACACGAGTTCCCAGCGCTACTTCCTCGGTCCGGAACTGATCCAGATCGGGCTGACGGCCATGCGGCAGGCCGAGCCGATCCGCCTTGCCGAACCGGCGCTGGTCCGGTTGCGGGAGAGTCTGGAGATCACCTGCTTCGTCGCCGTCATGGGCAACAAGGGGCCGACCATCATGCGGTTCGAGGAGCCGGGCTTGCCCGTGACGGTCAACGTGCGCGCCGGCTCGGTGATGTCGCTGGTCTGGTCGGCGACCGGGCGCGTCTTCCTCGGGCTGCTTGATGAGGCGCGGGTGCGGACCCTGGCGGAAGAGGAACTGGCGGCCGCGACACCCGACATGCTCGCGTTGCTCCCGATGCCGAATCCGATCGACAAGCTGCAAGCAGAAATTCGCGCGGAGGGATGCGCTGTCGTCAAGGACGTCTATCTGCGCGGCATCAGCGCCGTGGCGGCGCCGGTGTTCGACTTCACGGGCCGCGTGTGTGCGGTGATCACCGCGCTCGGCGCCAGCGGTGGCTTTGATCCTTCGGCGGATGGCCCGATCGCGGCAGCCGTTCGGCGCGAAGCGCTGGCGACCAGCACAAAGCTCGGCTATGCGGGCCCGCGACCGGAAGGCTGACGACGCGAGGCGCTCGCGCCGTTCGGGTCAATCCTTGCTCTCCGCCTCCTGCAGCAATCGCCACATCACCTTCCCACTCCCACTCTTCGGCAGCGCATCGACGAACTGCACCGCGCGCGGGATCTTGTAGACCGCCATGTTCTCGCGGCACCAGTCGATGATCTGCTGCTCGGTCGTGTCCTTGTGCGTCGCGCGGAGCACGACCACGGCCTTGACCGATTCGCCGCGATAGGCGTCCTTCATCGCGATCACGCAGGCTTCCTGGATCGCGGGGTGGCGGAACATCAGAAGCTCGACCTCGGCCGGCCAGACCTTGAAGCCGCTCGCATTGATCATGCGCTTCAGGCGGTCGGTCATGAAGAAGTAGCCGTCCTCGTCCATGCGGCCCATGTCGCCCGAGCGGAAGAAGCGCTTGCCCTCGAACTCGACGAAGGCGGCCGCCGTGGCGTCGGGACGCTTCCAGTAGCCCTGGAAGACTTCGGGGCCGTGGATGATGATCTCGCCCGATTCGCCGATGGGCATTTCCTGCAGCGTGTCCGGGTCGACCACGCGCGCGTCGGTGCTCATGTAGGGGATGCCCAGACACTGCTGCTTGGGGTTCTCGAACGGGTTCGCGTGCGAGGGCGCGGCCGTTTCGGTGAGGCCGTAGCCCTCCTGGTACTTCAGCCCGAACTGCTCCAGCAGCCGCTGCGCGACGGCCTGCGGCATCGCCGCGCCGCCACCGCCGATGTAGACGAGGCTGCTAAGGTCGTAGTTCGCGAAGTTCGGGCTGGCCATCAGGTCGATGACCATGGTCGGGATGTTGGTCCAGCTCGTGACCTTGCGGCGCGAGATCAGGCGGCCGGCGACATCGCGGTCCCAGCGCGGCATGATGACCAGCGTGCCGGCCATGTTGATGGTGGTGTGCATCATGCTCACCACGCCGGTGATGTGGAACATCGGCACCACCGCCAGCACCACCGCCTCCGATGACCCGAGGCCCCAGAGCTGGCCCGCGAAGGCGTTGTGCATCAGGCTCGAATGATTGTGGATGCAGCCCTTGGGCAGGCCGGTGGTACCGCTGGTGTAGGGCAGCAGGGCCATGTCGTTGGCGCCGACCACGTGCTCGGGCGCGGCATGGCCGGCGTTCAATGCGTCAGTCCATGTCATGACCGCGCCGCCTTCGAGTGCGGGCAGCGGATGGCGCGTCAGCAGCCATTCACGCCAGGCCGCGGCAGGCGCCTCGTCGCCGGTCACTGCGGCATCGAAGGTGTCGGTGAACTGCGTGACGATCATGTGCGCGAGGCGGGCGTCCGGATCGAGCGCGTTGCTGGCCTTGGCGAGTTCGGCGGCCAGGTCACCGGTGGTGATCGCGACCTTCGCGTCCGGGTCGGTGATGTAGTGCTTCAGCTCTTCCGCGCGGTTCATCGGGTTGACCGGCACGACCACCGCATTGGCGCGCAGGATCGCGAAATGCGCGATCACGAGCTGCGGACAGTTCTGCATGTCTAGCAGCACGCGGTCGCCGCGCTTCACGCCCAGCGCATGCAGTGTGCCGGCGAGGCGCTCCGCCTGCGCGGCGAATTCGCGGTAGGTGATTTCGCTGCCGAAGAAGACGAGCGCAGCCTTGTCGGGAAAGCGGGCCGCGGCGGTGGCGAGGTTGTGCCACAGGGAGGTGGCGGGAACGGTGATCGAACGGGGCAGGCGCTGCGGCCAGAATTTGTAGTGCGGGCGATCCATACAGTCTCCAAACAGCGTGAGAGCCTACGACGCCCGGCGACGCATCTGCATCGGGGAAGCCCCGAAGACGTCACATGCGTGACTCGCCGCCCGCGCATGCTCGCCTTGCACCAAAGGCCGACAGACGCCGGCCGCGATATGCCGTACAACGCGAGATTCGGTTCAATCCACCCACCAAGGAGATCTCATGGCTGCAGACAAGCACGCAAGCGTTCACTGGGAAGGCGCCGGCAAGACCGGCAAGGGACAGATCAGCACGGAGACCGGTGCGCTAAAGGACTATCCGTACGGCTTCGCGAGCCGCTTCGAGGACGACAAGCGCGGCACCAACCCTGAAGAGATCCTAGGCGCGGCGCATGCCGGCTGCCTGACGATGGCCTTCGCCTTCGCGCTCGAAGGTGCCGGCCTGACCGCGACCTCGATCGACACCAAGGCCGCCGTGCGTCTTGCCAAGGACGGCCCGGGCTTCAAGATCGACCGCATCCAGCTCGAACTCGAAGCCAGCGTCCCCGGCCTCGACGAGGCGAAGTTCCAGGAGCTTGCTGCGGGCGCGAAGGCGGGTTGCCCGCTGTCGAAGGCGCTTGCGAGCGTGCCGGAGATTACGTTGAAGGCGACGCTCAAGAGCTGAAAACCGCGTCGAAGGGGCGCTGTTTATGATCCCTCGCTCAACGAGGAGACAAGACATGAACATCGCCCGCAAAGGCATCGTCGCGGCCCTGTGGATGGCGGCTTCGGCCGTCGCCATGGCCGCGTTTCCCGACAAGCCGATCAAGATCGTCATCGGCTTTCCGGCCGGCGGGCCGCTCGACCAGCATGCGCGTCTGCTCACCGACAAGCTGCAGGCCGTGCTCGGCCAGCCGGTCATCGTCGACTACAAGCCTGGCGCAGGCGGCTCGGTCGGCGCCGAAGCGGTCGCGAAAAGCGCGCCGGACGGCTACACGCTCATGCTCGCCAACACCGGTGTCGCGGTGATCAACGTCGCGCTTTACAACAAGCTGCCCTACAACACGCTGAAGGACTTCACGCCGATCGCACGCACGGCCATGCAGCCGCTCGCGCTGCTGGTGACGCCGAAGCTGCCGGTCACCGACCTCAGGCAGTTCATCGACTACGTCCGCGCCCGGCCGGGACAGATCAACTACGGCTCGGCGGGCAATGGCGGCATCAGTCATCTCGTGCCGGAGATGTTCAAGAGCGCGACCGGCATCTTCATGGTCCACATTCCCTATCGCGGCAGTGCGCCGGCCTTCACCGACCTGATGGGCGGACAGGTGCAGTTCATGGCCGAGTCGATCCCGCAGGCGGCCAACTACCACAAGCAAGGCAAGGTGCGGGCGGTGGCGGTGACGAGCGCCGCGCGCAATGCGGCCCTGCCCGATGTACCGACGGTGATCGAGGCCGGCGTCAAGGGATTCGAGGTGGTCGGCTTCTACGGCTTCCTCGCGCCGGCCGGTACGCCGAAGGACGTGGTGGCAAAGCTGAGCGACACCTTCAAGCAGGTTCTGAGTAGCCCTGAGGTGCGCGACCGGATGGTGAGCCAGGGGGCGGACCCGGCCTTCCTCGGTGCCGAGGATTTCTCGAAGTTCCTCGTCGCCGAGACCCCGCGCTGGGAAAAGGCGGTGAAGGCTTCCGGCGCCAGGATGGACTGATCCGGCACAGCTCTTGCGTACGGTCGGCGGATGCATTCCACCGACCTTCCCAGGAGCCAAGCCATGAAGATTTCCAAGCGTCAGTTTGCGTCGATCATCGCCGCAGCCGCGCTGTTCAGCGTCGGTGCCGCGCACGCCCAGAACGCGCTCGACAACATCCTCAAGGCCAAGACGATCAAGATCGCCGTGCCGACCGACTACCCGCCCTACGGCTCGGTCGACAAGAACATGACGCCGCAGGGCCTCGACGTCGAGATGGCCCAGCTCATCGCGAGCAAGCTGGGCGTCAAGGTCGAGCTGGTGCCGGTGACCAGCGCCAACCGCATCCCCTACCTGCAGACGCGCAAGGCGGACCTCGTGATCTCCACCCTCGGCAAGAACGCCGAGCGCGAGAAGGTGATCGACTTTTCGTCGGCCTACGCGCCCTTCTTCCAGGCGGTCTACGCCGCCAAGGCCCTCAACATCAAGAGCTTTGCCGACATGGGCGGCAAGAGCGTGGCGGTGACGCGCGGCGCGATGGAAGACCAGGAACTCGCCAAGGTCGCGCCTTCCAACGTCGACTACAAGCGCTTCGAGGACAACAACGCGACCATCGCGGCCTTCGTCGCGGGCCAGACGCAGACCATCGCCACCAGCGCGGCCGTCGCCGGCGACATGATGCAGAAGAACCCGCAGCTCGGCGCCGAATACAAGCTGCTGCTGAAGGACAGCCCCTGCTTCATCGGCATCGCCAAGGGCGAGGATGCGCTGAAGACCAAGGTCAACGACATCATTGCCGGCGCCAAGAAGGATGGCACGCTCGACACGATGGCGAAGAAGTGGCTGGGCCGCCCGGCGGGCGACCTCCCGGTCTGACCGGTTCCCATGGGCATCGAATTCGACTTCGGCGCCGTCCTCGGCCAATGGCCCCTTCTGCTGAAGGGCGTGCTCTGGACGCTGGGCCTCACGGCCATCGCGACCGCCATCGGCATGGTGGTGGGCGTGGCCTGCGCCTGGGCCCGTGCGAGCGGGCCGACGTGGCTGCGATGGGTGGTGGGCAGCTACGTGGAGCTGATACGCAACACGCCCTTCATCGTGCAGCTCTTCTTCATCTTCTTCGGGCTGCCCGCGGCGGGCTTCAAGCTGTCGCCGGAGGTGGCTTCGGTGATCGCGATGGTGATGAACCTCGGCGCCTACGCGACGGAGATCATCCGCGCCGGCATCGAGGCCACGCCGCGCGGGCAGATCGAGGCCGCGGTGAGCCTGGCGCTCAACAAGGTGCAGGTGTTCATGCGCGTGATCCTTCCACCCGCGATGAAGAAGGTGTGGCCCGCCATGGTGAGCCAGATCATCATCGTGATGCTCGGCTCGGCCGTGTGCAGCCAGATATCGACCGAGGAACTGAGCTACGCTGCGAACCTGATCCAGAGCCGCAACTTCCGCGCGTTCGAGGCCTTCATCATCGCGACGGTGATCTACCTTGCGCTGTCGGTGGGTGCACGCCGCCTGCTCAACTGGGCGGGGCCCAGGTACTTCTTCGGACGCTGAGGCGCGCATGACCGACTTCTCCCTCTGGGACATCCTGCGCAACCTGCTGCTGGCGTTGCGATGGACCGTCGTGCTCTCGCTGATCGCCTTCGTCGGCGGCGGCGTGGTGGGTGGCCTGCTGCTTTTCCTGCGTCTGTCGGGCGGCCGCGTCGCGGACCGGCTGATCGGCCTCTACGTGCAGGTCTTCCAGGGCACGCCCTTGCTGATGCAACTCTTCCTGGCCTACTTCGGCATCGCGCTCTTCGGCGTCGACGTCTCGGCATGGACCGCCGCCTCGGTGGCACTCACTCTCTACACCAGCGCCTTCCTCACCGAGATCTGGCGCGGTTGCGTGGCCTCGATACCCAAGGGCCAATGGGAAGCTTCCGGGAGCCTGGCGCTCAGCTTCGGCGAGCAGATGCGGCACGTGATCCTGCCGCAGGCGCTTCGCATCGCCGTCGCGCCGACGGTGGGCTTCCTGGTGCAGGTCATCAAGGGGACGGCGCTGGCCTCGGTCATCGGCTTCGTCGAACTCACCAAGGCGGGCAGCATGATCTCGAACGCGACCTTCAAGCCCTTCGTCGTGTTCAGCTGCGTCGCCCTGCTCTATTTCGTGCTGTGCTTCCCCGTGAGCCTGTACGCCAAGAACCTCGAGAGGAAGATCCATGGCGCTCGCTGAAGCCACCGTCTCCGTTCCACCCGTCGCGAAATCGTCGGCCGCGCCGATCGTGCGCATCACCGCGTTGCGCAAGTCCTACGGCAGCAACGAAGTGCTCAAGGGTATCGACCTCGAAGTGAAGCGCGGCGAGGTGATCGCGATCATCGGCAAGAGCGGCTCGGGCAAGAGCACGCTGCTACGCTGCATCAACGGGCTCGAAGTCTTCCAGGAAGGCTCCCTCACCGTCGACGGCAAGCCGCTGCTGCACGAGAGCGCGATGGCAATGCGCGAACTGCGCCAGCACGTGGGCATGATCTTCCAGAGCTTCAACCTGTTTCCGCATCTCACGGTCGGGCGCAACGTGATGCTGGCGCCCACGCTGGTGAAGAAGCGCAGCAGCATCGAGGCCGCATCGCAGGCGCGCAAACTGCTCACGCGCGTGGGGCTGGCCGAGAAGTTCGATGCCATGCCCGACCAGCTCTCCGGCGGCCAGCAACAGCGCGTGGCGATCGCCCGCGCGCTCGCGATGGAACCCGCGGTGTTGCTGTGCGATGAGATCACCTCCGCGCTCGACCCCGAACTGGTGGGCGAAGTGCTTCGCGTTGTCGAGTCACTCGCCGACGAAGGCATGACGCTGCTGATGGTCACGCACGAGATGAGCTTCGCGCGCAAGGTGAGCGACCGCGTGATCTTCATGCACCAGGGGCGCGTGCACGAGATGGGGCCGCCGGCCGAGCTTTTCGGCAATCCGCAGACGGCGGAACTGAAACAGTTCCTTTCGT
The DNA here is from genome assembly GCF_051216375.1 of Variovorax glacialis. NCBI lineage: Bacteria > Pseudomonadati > Pseudomonadota > Betaproteobacteria > Burkholderiales > Comamonadaceae > Variovorax > Variovorax glacialis. Next base: position 495,328 of record NZ_JBPJZT010000002.1, read on the forward strand.
CCCTGCACGACTGAGTCGCCCGCGCGCAGGGGAACCCTCCGGCTGTGGCAAGCTCGGAGCGGTATGCAAAGCCGCTCCAACCTTCGTTCCCGTCGATCGCTACTGCGTGCGCTGCTGGGCGCCGGCGCGCTTGCGGCGCCCTTCGCAGCGCTGGCAGGCTTCAACTTCTTCACCAGCGAGTACACCGCCAGCCGCGAAGAACTGCAGGCGCAGCTCGCCAAGCGCTTCCCGGTGCAGAAGCGCTATGCGGACATCTTCTCCATCGGACTGCGCGATCCGCAGTTGGGACTGGACGCGCGGAGCAACCGTGCGGCGATCACCGCCACGGTGTCGATCTCGAGTCCCCTGCTGCAGCCCCAGACGGTGGAAGGCATCGTCTCGGTCAGCAGCGCGCTCAAGTACGACGCGCCGGCGCGGGCGCTGCGGCTCGATCGTCCGCAGGCGGAACGGCTCGAACTGCAGGGCGTCACGGGGCGCGATGCGGAGCGACTGCAGCAGATCGGGGCGGTCGTGGCGCAAGAGCTCCTGCGAGACCAGGCCCTGCGGACGTTCACGGCGGAAGAACTGACGGTCGGCCGCAAGACCTACGAGATCGGCGCAATCACGGTCCAGGACAACGGCATCACGGTAGAACTCAAATGAGCGCGGCTCACCTCCGGACTTGCCTGCTTGTCGCGGTGCTCGCGGGCTGCACCACTTCCCCCAGCCGCGACGCCAAGCCGACGATCGACCTCCAGGCGCATCGCGGGGGGCGGGCGCTGGCGCCGGAGAACACGTTGAACGCGTTCTCGAAGGCCATCGGGCTTGGGGTCACGACGCTGGAGCTCGACATCGGGCTGACGGCTGACGACGTGGTGGTCATCTCGCATGACATGGTGCTGAATCCCGATCACACGCGTGACGCGCGCGGTGCCTTTCTTGCGGCGAAGGGGCCGGCGATACGCGCGCTGCCTCTCTCGCAGCTGCAGGGCTACGACGTCGGCCGCATCGATCCTGCGACCAACTACGGGAAGGCTTTTCCGAAGCAGTTGCTCAAGGATGGCGAGCGCATTCCGACGCTGGCTGCGTTGTTCGTGCAGACGCGGGTACTGGGCGCGGACCAGGTGCGGTTCAACATCGAGACCAAGCTGGAGCCTTCGCGGCCCGATGAAACCGCCTCGCCCGAACAGATGGTGCGCGCGCTGCTGGCCGAGATCGACAAGGCCGGCATGGCGCAGCGGGTGACCATCCAGAGCTTCGACTGGCGGTCTTTCTCGCTGGTCGGCCAATCGGCGCCGCAGATGCCGCGCGCCTACCTCACGAGCGCCCGCACTTTGAAGGACAGCAGTTGGACCCTGGGCCTTCGCGTCGAGGATTTCGGCTCGGCGCCCCGGCTCGTGAAGGCGGCGGTGGGCGACAGCAAGGGGCCGGTGATCTGGTCGCCCGCCTTCAACGATCTCACGCCTGCACTGGTCAAGGAAGCACAGGCGCTGGGCTTCCGCGTGCTGCCGTGGACGGTGAACGATCGCGCCGACATGGCACGCCTGATGGACTGGGGCGTGGACGGCCTCATCACGGACGATCCGGCGATCCTGCGCGACGTGATGTCCGAGCGCGGCGTCCCGCTGCCCGCGCGCGGCCGCTGAGCCGGCGCGGCGCCCTCAGACGTGGCGTGCCGCCCGCGTGGGGCGTGAACCTGCGATGGGCTGCCGGTCGGCCCGCGCATGCAGGGTTTCGATGATGTGGCACTGCGCGTCGGTGCCGTCGCAGCAGTCGCGCAGTGCGATCAGGTCCTTTTCGAGCGAGCGCAGTTCGCGCAGCCGCTCGCGCACGTGGCCCAGGTGCGAATCGAGCGCCACGCAGGCCGCGTCGCAGTCGGCCTTGCTGCGGAGGTCGAGCGCCATCAGGGTCCGCACTTCGTCGAGGGACATGTCCATCGCCCGGCACAGGCGGATGAAGCGCAGACGGTGCACGTCGGCGTCGCTGTAGATGCGGTAGCTGTTGTCGCTGCGCGCCTGCGGCGCGATGAGGCCTTCCTTCTCGTAGTAGCGGATGTTGGCGGCGCTCACGCCGCTGCGGGCGGCGGCGTCGCCGATGCGGTAGCCCTGTTCGATGGCCATGGATGGATCTTCAAGTGACTTCAAGGTCGGGCAATGGTGACACCGCGGCGCCGCATGCGCAACGAAGGTCCGCGATGCCCTGACCCCGCCATAATCATTCGATGCCCGATCAGCCCCTTTTCGCCCATGCGCCGGCAGGCGCCATCACCGACGTCGCCGGCATCGAAGTCGGCCACTACAGCGACGCCCGCCGGCCCACCGGCTGCACAGTGATCCTCGCGCGCGAGGGCGCGGTCGCGGGCGTGGATGTGCGCGGCGCCGCCCCCGGAACACGCGAGACCGACCTGCTCGCGCCGGGCAACTTCGTCCAGCAGGTGCACGCCGTGATGCTCTCGGGCGGCAGTGCCTGGGGCCTGGCCGCGGCCGATGGCGCGATGCGCTGGCTGGAGGAACGCGGCATCGGCCTCGATGCCCGGTACGGCACGATCCCCATCGTTCCGGCCGCCGTGCTGTTCGACCTGCCCGTCGGCGACGCCCGCATCCGACCGGACGCCGCCGCAGGCTACGCGGCCTGCGAAGCCGCCTCGAACGCCGCGCCGGCCGAGGGCAACGTCGGGGCCGGCAGCGGCGCCTTGGTGGGCAAGCTCTTCGGCGTGCACCGGGCGATGAAGGGCGGCATCGGCACCGCGTCGGTCACCGTCAACGGTGTGACCGTCGGCGCGCTGATCGCCTGCAATGCGCTGGGCGACGTCATCGACCCCGACACCGCACAGGTCGTTGCCGGTGCCCGCACCGAAGACGGTCGTGCGTTGCTCGACACCCGTCGCGCCCTGCTTCGCGGCCAGCTGCCCAAACCGTTATTGGCGGGAACCAATACGACGCTGGGCGTGGTCGCCACCGACGCCGTGCTCACCAAGGTCCAGGCCAACCGCCTGGCGAGCGTCGCGCACGACGGACTCGCGCGCGCCATCAACCCGGTTCACACGATGAGCGACGGCGACACCCTCTTCGCGCTGGCGACGGGTCGCGTGCCGCTCGAAGGCGACGCGCCGGGCATGACGGTCCTGAGCACGATGGCGGCCGAAGTCGTGGCCATTGCCACCTTGCGTGCGGTTCGCGCGGCGCGGTCGGTCCGCATCGGCGAGAGCTACTTCCCCTGCGCCGCGGACCTCAGCCCCGTCCGTCAGGCATAGCCCGTTGGTCCCAGCGGGCAGCCACCATCGCGGCGAGGGCGACCACCGCAAGCAGCAGCAAGGTGCCGAAGCCTGCATACAGCAGCAGGTCCAGCGGCGAGATGATCGAGAACAGGTGACGGCCTGCGATGAGCAGCAGCGTCGCGAGGGACAGCAGCGCCAGGAAGATCTTTCCGAGAAACGCCAGTCGGGTCTTGAAGTTCGTCATGATCGGCAAGAGGGGCGAAGGTCAGGCGAGGAAATGGCCGAGGCCGCGTTTGCGCTATTGGGCGCGCGGCGAGGGTGATCTTCAATAACCGGGCGGGTGTATTGACGACCGCGCAAAGCCTTGCTAGGGCAGCGGCCCCAGTGCGTCTCGCAAGCGCTTTGTAACGAGGGGCGCCGCAAAGGCACTGAAAATGCCGCTGCCTCGAGCAAGCTCGAACAAGACCAAAGCGCCCGTTCCATTTCACCGCATGCCTCAAGCCATACGCCTTTTCCTTCTTTCCATCCGTGACCTGATTGCTTCCGCCGGACCGGTGATCTTCCTCGTCATCGGCCTGCTGGTCGCCGCCTACTGGTATCTCGAGCCGCAGCCGCCCAAGCAGGTGACGCTGGCCACCGGCCCGGCCGGAAGCGCCAACGCCGAATTCGGGAAGCGCTACGCCGCGGCGCTCAAGACCAGCGGCATCGAGGTCGTGCTGAAGCCGACCGACGGCTCCAACGACAACCTGCAGCTGCTGCGCAGCGGGGGCGCGGACGTGGCCTTCGTTCGCGGCGGCAGCGCCGATCCCGTGAAGGACGAGGAAGCCGGTCTCACCTCGCTCGGCAGCCTGTTCTTCGAGCCGCTCTGGTTCTTCTATCGCACCGAGGCGGCACGCCAGGTCGACCGCAAGACCGCGACCCTGACTTCGCTCACGCAACTCAAGGACCTGCGCATCAACGTCGACAAGCCCGGCAGCGGCGTGCCCGACATCATGGAGCGCATGTTTCGCGCGAATCACATGGATCCTGCGACGCTGAACCTGTCGAACCTCGAGCAGACGCCCGCGACCGAGGCGCTGCAGGCCGGCCTGCTCGACGTGATCGTGCTGGCCTCGGCACCACAGTCGCCCCTCGTTCAGCGTCTGCTGCGCGCCCCGGACATTCAACTGATGGACTTCGCGCAGAGCGATGCGTATTCCCGGCGCTTCGCCTTCCTCCAGCCCGTGACACTGCCACGCGGCGTGGTCGACCTGGCGGCCGACCTGCCGTCGCATGATGTATCGCTGCTGGCCGCGACGACCTCGCTGCTGGCGCGGGAGCAGACCCACCCGGCCCTGCGGCAACTGTTCGCGCAGAGCGCGCAGACGCTGCACGGCGGCGCGGGCTGGTTCAACCGCGCACGTGACTTTCCAAACACCCGCACGAGCGAACTGCCGGTGAGCCCCGAGGGCGATCGCGCGATCAACGGCACCCCGCCCTTCTGGCAGCGCTACCTGCCCTTCTGGGCGAGCAACCTCGTGGAGCGCATGTGGCTGGTGCTGGGTGGCTTGGTGGTGTTGATGCTGCCGCTGAGCCGCGTGGTGCCGCCGCTCTACCAGTTCCGCGTGCGCCGTCGGGTCTTCCGCTGGTATGCGCGACTGCGCGACGTCGAGGCCCGGCTCGAATCCGGCAAGGGCTCGCGCGATGCGCTCATCAAGGAGTTGGACGATCTGGACCGGGTCGTCAACAAGGTCGCGGTGCCGCTTTCGTATGCGGACGAACTCTATGCACTGCGCAACAACATCTACGCCGTGCGCAAGCGCGTGATGGCGAATTCGCCGGGTGGCGGCGAGGGCGCGCCGGCCGTATCTCCAGGGTCAGCCTGATCCTTGCGGCTTACTGGACTTCTATGCGCAGCAGCTTGCCGTTGCTGCTGTCCGTCAGAAGGTACAGCCAACCGTCCGGACCCTGGCGAACATCGCGGATGCGATCGCCGCGATCGGCCAGAAGCCGCTCGGCCGCTGTCACCGAGTTGCCATCGAGGGTGAGCCGCCACAGCGCCGTGCCGGCGAGCGCACCGATGAAGAGATTGCCCTTCCAGGCCGGGAGCGCATCGCCGGTATAGAAGGCCATGCCGCTCGGCGCGATCGATGACTTGGCCGTCCCCGGCACCCAGGCCGAGCCGTCGATCTTCTGCCAGTAGATCAGCGGCTGCTCCATGCCCGCCTTGGCAGTGCCTTCGCCAACCTGGGTGAGCGTGCCGTATTCCTGTCCGTAGCTGATGATCGGCCAGCCATAGTTCCGGCCGGGCAGGGTCAGGTTGACCTCGTCGCCGCCCTGCGGGCCGTGCTCGCTGGTCCAGAGGTCCCCCGTCGTCGGATGCAGCGCGGCGCCCTGCGGATTGCGGTGGCCGTAGCTCCAGATGTGCGGCTGCACGCCGGGCGTGGACGCGAAGGGATTGCCGGGCGCTGGCGCGCCGTCGGTCGTGATGCGCACGACCTTGCCGTTGCCGCGCGTGAGGTCCTGCGCAAAGCCGCGTTGCGTGTCGAGCAGCCGCTCGCCCATCGTGACGAAGAGATAGCCGTTGCGGTCGAACACCAGGCGGGACCCGAAATGCGCGGTGCTGTCGACCTTCGGCGACTGGCGGTAGATGACGACCACGTTGCCGAGGCTGCGGCTGGCCGTATCGAGTTCGGCCCGCGCGACGGCGGTGCCGTTCAGGTTCGGATTCGCGCCGTCGCGCTCGGCAAAGCTGAAGTAGATGCGCCGGTTGCTGGCGAACGAGGGATCGACCGCCACGTCGAGCAGGCCGCCCTGCCCGACCGCGGCCACGGACGGAACGCCGCTGATCTGGTCAGCGCCACCGTTGACGGGCGTGCCGTCGGCATTGCGCAATCGCAACTGCCCGCCGCGCTGTGTGATGAGCATGCGCTTGTCGGGCAGGAAAGCGAGACCCCACGGGGTGTCGAGGCCGGTGGCGACCTCGGTGACCTTGAAACTCATCGGCGCCGCGGGGGGCGCGCCGGGCGTGGCAGGCGGCGGTGTGGATGGGGTGTTGGCCGGCTGTGCCGACGGGACGGCGGGCGAAGGGATGATCGCCGTGGCGCCCACGCTGAAGGCAGCCACCGATACGTTGGCACCGCCGCCGCCACCTCCACAGCCTGCGAGAAGCGCCAGCACCATCGCAAGGTATCGCGTTGCCACATTCATGCCCGCCCCTTCTGGCGCTTGCCGCGCCGAACTGGAATGAGCCGGAGTTTGCGCCGTGGCGGCGCCCCGCGGCGCCCGGATTAGCCCTTGCTACTTCAGCGCCTTGAAGCGCATCCGGTGTGGCTTTGCGCCTTCCTCGCCCAGGCGCTTCTTCTTGTCGGCTTCGTACTCCTGGTAGTTGCCGTTGAAGAAGGTCCATTGGCTGTCGCCTTCGGCCGCGAGGATGTGCGTCGCAATGCGGTCGAGGAACCAGCGATCATGGCTGATGACCAGCACGGAGCCCGCGAATTCGAGCAGTGCGTCCTCGAGCGCGCGCAGCGTCTCGACGTCCAGGTCATTCGACGGTTCGTCCAGCATCAGGACGTTGCCGCCCGCGATCAGGGTCTTGGCCAAGTGCAGGCGACCTCGTTCACCGCCGGACAGCGTGCCGACCTTCTTCTGCTGGTCCGCGCCGTTGAAGTTGAAGCGGCCGGCGTAGGCGCGGCTCGCCATCTGGAACTTGCCGACGTTGATGATGTCGAGGCCGTTGGAAATGTCTTCCCACACGGTCTTCTCGTTGCCGAGGGCGTCACGGTTCTGGTCGACGAAGGCCATCTTGACCGTCTGGCCGATCACCACCTCGCCGGTATCCGGCGCTTCCTTGCCCGCGATGAGCTTGAACAGGGTCGACTTGCCGGCGCCGTTCGGGCCGATGATGCCAACGATGGCGCCCGCGGGGATCTCGAAGCTCAGGTTGTCGATCAGGACGCGGTCACCGAAGGACTTGGTGACGTTCTTGAATTCGATGACCTGGTTGCCCAGGCGCTCCGCCACGGGAATGAAGATTTCCTGCGTTTCGTTGCGCTTCTGGTATTCGAAGTCGCTCAGCTCCTCGAAACGGGCCAGACGCGATTTGCTCTTGGCCTGGCGCGCCTTGGGGTTCTGGCGCGACCATTCGAGTTCCTTCTTCAGGGCCTTGGCGTGGGCTTCCTCGCTCTTCTGTTCCTGGGCGAGGCGCTCGCCCTTCTGCTCCAGCCAGGTGCTGTAGTTGCCCTTCCATGGGATGCCGCGGCCGCGGTCCAGTTCGAGAATCCACTCGGCGGCGTTGTCGAGGAAGTAGCGATCGTGGGTGATGGCCACCACGGTGCCCGGGAAGCGCTGCAGGAACACTTCGAGCCATTCGACGGATTCGGCGTCCAGGTGGTTGGTCGGTTCGTCGAGCAGCAGCATGTCGGGCTTGCTCAGCAGCAGGCGGCACAACGCGACACGGCGCTTTTCACCGCCCGAGAGCACGCCGATGTTGGCGTCCCACGGCGGCAGGCGCAGCGCGTCGGCGGCGATCTCGAGTTGGTGTTCGGAGTCGGTGCCGGCGGTGGCGATGATGGCTTCGAGCTCGGCCTGCTCGGCCGCGAGCGCATCGAAGTCGGCGTCTTCGGCGCCGTAGGCCACGTATACCTCTTCGAGGCGCGCCTTGGCGGCATACACCGCGCCCATCGCCTCCTCGACCGATTCGCGCACCGTGTGCGCCGCGTTCAGCTTGGGCTCCTGCTCCAGGTAGCCGATCGTGAGACCAGGCATCGGCAGCGCCTCGCCTTCGATCTCCTTGTCGATGCCGGCCATGATCTTCAGCAGCGACGACTTGCCGGAACCGTTCAGGCCCAGCACACCGATCTTGGCGCCCGGGAAGAATGAGAGCGAAATGTCCTTCAAGATCTGCCGCTTGGGCGGCACGGTCTTGCTGACCTTGTTCATGGTGTAGACGTACTGGGCCATGGTTATCTTTGCTTCGGTGAAATGAGTTTGAGCTTGGGAAAATAGGTCTTGTAGCGTGTGCTGTCGCGCGACACGAGGGTGCAGCCCATCAGTTGGGCATGCGCGCCGATGTAGAAATCGGGCAGCAACGATGGGCCGGTGCCGCCTGCCTTCCGGTACTTGTGGAACGCCATCGCCGCACCGCGTGCGGCTGCGTAAGGCAGTTCGAGCCGCTCGTACAGCCGCGGCGGCATGGCTGCATCGGCATCCCGGTCCGAATTGAAGTACGCCGACACCTCGGCATAGATCAGCGGGTTGATCGCCAGTTTGCCACGGTTCAGGCAATCGCCGATGGCGGCTGCCGACCAGTCCATCCACTTCGGGTCCTGGTGGATGACGTCGATCAGGACATTGCTGTCGATCAGGAAGAGCTCGGCGCCCTCAGCGCTCGCCACGCGTCATCTCCAGCCATTCGTCCGCGGACAGGTCGAACTTCGAGGTTCCGCTGCCGCGCAGCAGCGCGATGGCCTCTTCGGCGGGCGAGGTCGTGCGCTTGACGGGGCGGACCACGATCTGCTTGTTGCGGTATTCGAATTCGACCTCGTCGTAGGGCTTGAGCCCCGCGAGTTCGCGAATGTTCTGGGGGATGGTCACCTGACCTTTGGACGTGAGACGCATGCTTATCTTCTGGAATCTCTCTGGTAATACCAAGGAGGTAAGAGTTTAACGTATCGACCTTGCTGGCGCCCAGGCGCGTCCGTCGAGGGGCCCGACTGGGGGTGCGGGCCGACTCATGAGACAATATGCACTGTTGCCGGGTCCAGTTGCCCGCAACGCCGGCTCTCTGCCGGGGACGAAGAAGGCCTTTCCATCTCAAACGGGCGGGCCTTCAGGCTCCCACTTCTGACCTTCATCCGCCCTTACTGGCTCGACGTCCGACTTGACGCCCGAGCGGGTGGATACCACTGCGCCGTGTAGGGCGCTTGTTGAACTCAATGAACTTTGATGAACTGAAGCTGGCCCCGGCCATCTTGAAGGCCGTGCATGAGCAGGGCTACGAAACCCCCACGCCGATCCAGGCGCAGGCGATTCCCGCCGTCCTCGACGGCCATGACCTTCTGGGCGGCGCCCAGACCGGCACCGGCAAGACCGCTGCCTTCACCCTCCCGATGCTGCACAAGCTCACGATGAGCCGCAGCGCCACCAACAAGTTCGGCGGCACCGGCGTTCGCGCCCTTGTGCTGACCCCGACGCGTGAACTCGCGGCCCAGGTCGAGGAATCGGTCCGCACCTACGGCAAGTACCTGCAACTGAGCTCGACCGTGATCTTCGGCGGCGTCGGCATGAACCCGCAGATCAGCAAGCTCAAGAGCGGCGTCGACATCCTCGTGGCCACCCCCGGCCGCCTGCTCGACCTGCAGCAGCAAGGCATGCTCGATCTCTCGACCGTGCAGATGCTCGTGCTCGACGAAGCCGACCGCATGCTCGACATGGGCTTCATCCACGACGTGAAGAAGATCCTCGCGCTGGTGCCCAGGGAGAAGCAGAGCCTGCTCTTCTCGGCCACCTTCAGCGACGAGATCCGCGACCTCGCGGCCACGCTGCTCAAGAACCCGCAGAGCATCCAGGTCACGCCGCGCAACACCACCGTCCAGCGCATCACGCAAGTGATCCATCCCGTGGGCCGCGGCAAGAAGAAGGCGCTGCTCGCGCACATCATCAACGAGCACAACTGGAGCCAGGTGCTGGTGTTCACCCGCACGAAGTTCGGCGCCAACAGCGTGGCCGAGTTCCTGACCAAGAACGGCATCCAGGCGATGGCCCTGCACGGCAACAAGAGCCAGAGCGCACGCACGCAGGCGCTGGCCGGCTTCAAGAGCGGCGATATTCGCGCGCTGGTCGCGACCGACATCGCCGCTCGCGGCATCGACATCGACGAACTGCCGCACGTCGTCAATTACGAGATCCCGAACGTCAGCGAAGACTACGTGCACCGCATCGGCCGCACGGGCCGCGCCGGTGCCAGCGGCGAGGCCGTGAGCCTGGTCTGCCTGGACGAGGAAGGCTTCATGCAGGAGATCGAACGCTTCACAAAGCAGCAGATCCCGGTCAAGACCATCGACGGCTTCGGCCCCGAGGAAGGCGAACGCGCCGAGCCCATCGCCATGGGCCGCCAGACCATCTGGGGCGGCGCAGGCCGTCCGCCGAGCCGCGAAGTGATGCAGGCCGCTGCCAAGGCGGCCCGCCAGGAAATGATGCAGCGCATCCGCGAGAACAAGGCCGGCCAGGGCGAACGCGCTGGCGGCGGCGGTAATGGCGGTGGCGGTGGCCAGCGTCGCGGCGGCGGCAACGGCCAGGGTCAGGGCGCGCCGGCCGGCCGCAGCGCCAATGGCGGCGGGCAGGGTCAGGGCCAACGAGGCCAGGGCGGCCGCGGCCAGGGTCCGGCACGTGGGGCGCAAAGTCCGGCGCGCGCGCCGCACCATGCACCGGTGCATCACCATCATCACGATCATCTGCCGCATGAAGAGCGGCAGCCGCGTCATCACGGCAACAGCCATAGCCCGACACAAGCCGACGCGGTGGCGCACCTGCGCGCCGAGGCGCTGGCAGCCGGCGGCGGTGCGGCGGGCCAGCCCGATCCGTTGCGCACCAGCGTCGACAGCCTTGGCGGCGGTCGCGGTCGTCGCGGCGGCGGCGGTGGTGGCTACGGCGGCAACCGTTCCGGCGGCGGCGGCCGTTCGGGTGGCGGTCGCTCAGGCGGCGGCTACGGTGGTGGCGGTGGCGGCTACGGCGGCGGTGGCCGCTCGTTCGGTCGCTGAGAACCCGACCATCCTGCAGACAAAGGGCGCTTCGGCGCCCTTTTTCGTTGACCCTTCGATTTGAGAGAAGTCCCGCTCAGGCCAGGCGTTTCCCGCTCTGCCGATCGAACAGATGCACGCTCTCGTTGGCAATCACGAGCCCGACCATCTGATCAGGCTGCGCATCCACCCGCCCGTGCACCGCGAGCGTGATCTTCGCTTCTCCGACCTCGACCAGCAGTTCCGTCTCCGCGCCCGTCGGCTCGACCACGATGACCTTGGCCGGCACGCCATTGGCGGCATCCGACAGCGTGATGTCGCCCGGCCGAACGCCGTAGTGCACCGCCTTGCCTTCCTCCGCCGCCGTACCTGCCGGCACCGGCCACATCGCGCCATGCGCCTCGACCGTGCAGCGCCCGTTGCTGCGCCTCACGGTCCCTTCGATCACGTTCATCGCCGGTGAGCCGATGAACTGCGCGACGAAGAGGTTGTCGGGTCGATCGTAGAGTTCGAGCGGCGTGCCGATCTGCTCCACCGCGCCGTCGTGCATGACCACGATCCGGTCAGCCATGGTCATGGCCTCGATCTGGTCGTGCGTGACGTACACCGTGGTTGTCTTCAGCCGCTGGTGCAGCGCCTTGATCTCGGCGCGCATCGCGACGCGCAGCTTCGCATCGAGATTCGACAAGGGCTCGTCGAAGAGAAACACCTTGGGGTCGCGCACGATGGCACGACCCATCGCGACGCGCTGCCGCTGGCCACCCGACAACTCGCGCGGATAACGCGCGAGCAGCTTGTCGAGATTGAGGATCTTCGCCGCATCCGCCACGCGCTTCTCTGTGACGCCCTTGTCGGCGTTGCGCAGCCGCAGGCTGAAGCCCATGTTCTCGCCCACCGTCATGTGCGGATAGAGCGCGTAGCTCTGGAACACCATCGCGATGTCGCGGTCCTTCGATTCGAGCTCGTTGACGACGCGGCCGTCGATCATGATCTCGCCGCCGGTGATGTCCTCCAGGCCCGCGAGCATGCGCAGCAGCGTCGACTTGCCGCAGCCCGACGGCCCGACCAGCACGACGAACTCGCCGTCCTCGATCTCGAAGCCGAGCCGCTCGATGATTTGCGTCTTGCCGTAGGACTTCTGGACGTTCTGAAAAGTGACTGAAGCCATGTTGTTCTCTTTCCCTTAGCTCTTGACCGCTCCGGCCGTGATACCGCCCACCATGTAGCGCTTGAAGGTGTAGTAGATCGCCGCGGGGGGCAGCGCATAGATGAGCCCGGTCGCCATGAGCAATTCCCACGGCGAATCGTCGGCCGCGAGGAAGTTGCCCAGCGCCACCGCCAGCGTCACGCTGCGATCGTTCGACAGCAGCAGGAAGGCATAGAGGTATTCGTTCCACGCCAGCAGCAACGCATAGGTGCCGACCGCGACCAGCGACGGCACCATCAGCGGCAGGTACACCAGCCTGAACAGTTGCAAGGGCGATGCGCCATCCATCCGCGCCGCCTCATCCAGTTCGTAGGGCAGCTTGTCCGAAGCCTGCTTGAGCACCCAGATGCAGTAGGGCGAAGCGATGGTCACCATCGCCAGGATCAGCGACCACTGGCTGTTGAGCAGGCCGTAGTTGCCCATGGTCTTGTACATCGGCACCGCCAGGAAGGCCGCGGGGATGAAGTACGTGAAGAGCGCCATGTTCATCACCGTGCGCCCGCCTTTCAACCGCAGGCGGCTGATCGCGAAGGCCGCGGTGGTTGCGACGAACAAGGTGATCGCGCCGACCGAGACGGCGATCAGCACCGAGTTGCCAAGCTGCACCCAGAAGTGGTCGAGGTAGAAGTGCCTCTGATGGAAGACCGTACTAAAGTTGTCCAGCGTAGGCGACTTCGGCCACAGGCGCCCGCTCGTCGCCTCACCGCGCGGCGAGATCGCAAACAGCACCATGTGATAGACGGGAATGATCGTCCACAGGAACACGGGGATGCCGATCAGCAGGAGCTTGGCCTCGGTGCCGACGGACTTGAGAGTCCAGCGTTTCATATCGCCCTCCGACGAGCCGCCTCTAGGAGGGCGAGCGCCCCCCCGGGGGGCAGCGAACACACGCAGTGAGGAGCGTGGGGGTTCATTTCGAGAGCCTCTTCATCATGAAGTACACGAGCGGCAGGATGAGCGGAAGCGCTACTACGATGGATGCCATCGACAGGTCGACCTGATCGAGCCGCAGGTACCGGATACCCAGCGTGGCAAGCACATGCGTCAAGTCAGCCGGACCACCGCCGGTCAGCAGGTAGACGCTGTTGAAATCACCCAGCGTCCAGATCATCGAAAGAATCAGCGACGTCACGTACAGCGTGCGCAGCGCCGGCCAACTGATGAACTTGAACTTCTGCCAGGAACTCGCCCCGTCCACCGATGCGGCCTCGTACTGCTCCGTCGGAATGGAAAGCCGCCCCGCCACCAGGATCAGCGTCCAGAACGGCAACGACTTCCAGATGTGCATCAGCATCGCGAAGCTCAGCGCCAGCGTCGGGTCGTTGAGCCAGTTCGGGCCATCGCGCCCGGTCAGGTGAAAGATGGTGCTGTTGATCACGCCCCACTCGGGGTTGAGCATGAAACGCACCGAGAGAATGGTCGGGATCGAAGGCACCGCCCACGGCAGGATGAAGATCCCCGCGAGGATCTTGATCCACCAGCGCGACTGCACGAAGAAGCCCGAGAGCACCAGCGCCACCAGCATCTTCACGTTGATGGCAACCACCAGGAAGATGATCGTGTTGATGACCGACCGGAAGAAGATCGGGTCGGCCACCAGGTGCTCGTAACTCTGCGGATGGCGTGCCAGCCAGAGGCCGTAGCACACCGGGTAGAGCACGAAGATCACGAACACCAGCAGGTAGGGGACGACCATCAGTCGTCCCCAGAACTGCCAGCGTCCGAGCTTGATGGCAGGTGTCGCGGCAGGGCCGGCCGGGGTCACGGCGCTTGCAGTGGAACTCATGGCTGGCTCTCCCGACTCACAGTTTCAGTTGCCCCCCAGACCGACCCGCCCGGAACGACTGACCAGGAACCCCGCGGAACCGGCTTAGCCGGGCCGCCGGGGTTGCCCCCTGCAAGGGGGTGCCCGAGCCACACGCAGTGGGCGAGGCTGGGGGTAGTGGTCATCACCTGGCTACCGTCTTGATGCGCTCGATCATCTCGTCGACCGCCTTGTCCACCGGCACCTTGTCGCTCACGATGCGGTTCATCGCCTTGGCCCACACGTTCTCGTTGTTGAGGATGGTGAACTTGTAGTTCTTCGTGAATTCGAAGGTCACGGTGCCGGCGGCGTACTGGTTGTAGACCGACTTGCGATGCGCATCGGCCTGCCAGAACGGACTCGCCTGCCCTGCCTTCGTCACTGGGAACCAGCGGCCCAGCGAGCCTTCGACGTACGGCGTGAGGTTCTCCTCCTGCATCAGGAAGGTCACGAACTCCTTGGCGCGCTGCTTGTTCTTGCCGTCCTTGAACACCACGCCGGTCTTCACCGCCGTGCGATACACCATCTTGCTGCCGTCCGGCTTGGTCGGGAAGCCGGCGGTGCGGATGCGCTCGAAGTAGTTCTTCTTGGCCTCTTCGCGCTGCTCCGGCGTGAGCGTCGCGTTGTTCGAATCATCGAGCCACTTCGCGGGCAGCGAGATGGTCGCGTTGTGCGTCATCACGGTCGTCTTGTTGTGGAAGGCGACGTTGTTGTCCGGATCCTTCCAGCTCGTCGACGACGGCGGCGTGCAGCCCTTCTGGTAGGGCGCCACGTAGTCGGTCATTGCGCCGATCAGGCCTGCGCGCACCGCCGGGTCGTCGACCAGCAGCTTGCCGCTGTCGCTGACCATCTTGACGTTGTACGCATCCGCGAAGGTCAGGAACGAATAGAACGAGTCGCTCGAATCCACGCCCATCGGCATGCCCGTGCCGAAGGTGCGCTTGCCGCTCTTCTGGCGGCTGGCGGGCTGCACCTTCTCGCACCAGAACGACCAGTAGTCCTTCCAGGTGGTCGGGATGTCCGACTCCTTGAAGCCCGCCTCCGCCAGCATGTCGATCCAGTAGTTGATGTGCATCGTCTGCTGCTTGATCGGGAAGGCGTAGTAGGCCTTCGACTTGGTCTGGTCGTTGTAGAGGAAGGTGGTCTCGACCGTGTTGGGCGCGAAGCGCGATGCCATCGGCCCGATCACGCTGCTGATGTCCTCCAGCTTGCCGTCGTAGGCCCACTTGCCGGTGACCTGGAAGTCGTAGACGTCCGCGTAGGCCACGTCGGGCGGGCTGCCCGAATCGAGCGCGGAGACGGTCTTCGGAATCATGTCCTGCACCGGATACTGCGACAGCTCGACCTTCACGCCCTTGTGCTTTTCCTCGAACTTCTTGATGGCCGCGAACAACGCATCGTCTTCCGCCTTGTAAAAGCCCTTGACCCACCAGACGGTGAGCTTCTCCTGGGCCGAGGCCTGGCCGGCGACGGCGAGGCCGAGGGCCATCAACGTCGGTATCACGAGTGCTTTGAGTTTCATGCTTCTGTCTCCTTGTTCTTGCGATGGGGTTGCCCGGTCAACGAGCGGAGGGTTGGGGAACTGGAATCCGTGGCGCGCTTCAGGCGGTGGCCTTAAGACGCGGGGGCGGACGGCTGAGGCGCGGCAGGCGCCGGCGCGAGCCGATCACCTCCTCGATGTCCTCGCGCGCGCCGTCGATCAGCTTGATGATGGACCGTTCGGCACGCGCCGGGTTGTGCGCGATCACGGCATCGAGCACGGCCCGATGCATCGGCAGCGACTGCGCCGGTCCGTCCTTCTTGATGGTCGAAATCTCGAAGCTGGTTCGCAGCAGGGCATGCAGCGCCTTGCTCATCTGCGCGAGCATGCGGTTGTTCGCCGCGCGCAGCAGACCGTGATGGAAGCGCAGGTCGAAGGTCACGTAGTCACCGCCGAATTCAACGGCATGCTTCATGCCGGCGTATGCGGCTTCGATTTCGGCGATGTCTTCCGCAGTCGCCCGCTCGGCGGCGAGGCGCACGGCCGCCGGCTCGACCGCTCGCCGAAGGTCCTGCAGGTCGCGCAGGAACTCGGGCGTGAGGCCGGCGCGCGCCTGCCAGGTGATGACATCGGGGTCGAACCAGTTCCAGCGGTCCTCGGGCAGCACGCGGGTGCCGACCTTGGGACCGGTGACGATCAGCCCCTTCGCGACCAGCGACTTCACGGCCTCGCGCACCACGGTTCGGCTGACGCCGAACTCCTCGCACAGCAAGGGCTCCGCCGGCATTGGCGCGCCGATGGCGTAGCGACGCGACACGATCGCCTCGCCCAGCAGGTCAAGCGTTCGGCCGTGGGTGTTCTTGGTCACAGGAAGGCGACGCCTTCAGGCGTCCACTGGGGTGAGCAATGGCTTGCCGGCAAAGTGCGCGCGCAGGTTGTCGAAGGTCAGTTGCCCCATCGCCTCGCGCGTCTGCTTCGTGCCGCTGCCGATGTGCGGGGTCAGCACCACGTTGGGCATGGCGCGCAGCTCCTCGGGCACGTTGGGTTCGTTCACGAAAACGTCCAGTCCCGCGCCGGCGATAACGCCGTCGCGCAATGCATCGATCAGCGCCGGTTGGTCGACGACCGTGCCGCGCGCGACATTGATGAGGTAGCCGTCCGGCCCCAGGGCCTTGAGCACGCGCGCATCGATCATGCCGCGCGTGGCTGCGCCGCCGGGCGTGATCACGACCAGGAAGTCGACCGCCGCTGCGAGCGATGCGGCGTCGGGGTAGTAGGTGTAGTTCAGGTTCGGGCGCGGGGAACGTGCCGTGTAGGCGATGTCCATCCTGAAAGCCGCTGCGCGATGCGCGATCGCCTGCCCGATCCGTCCGATGCCCACGATGCCGAGCCGGCCGCCCGTGACCTTGCGGCTCAGCGCGATCGGCCCGTTGGGCCATTCATTGGCACGCACGAAGCGGTCGGCCTGCGGAATGCGGCGGGCCACTGCCAGCATCAATCCGATGGCGAGATCGGCCACGTCGTCATTGAGCACTTCTGGCGTGTTGGTGACGGGCACGCCGCGCTCGTGCGCGGCCCCGACGTCGACGCCGTCGTAGCCCACGCCGAACACCGAGATCACTTCGAGCGCCGGCAACTGCGCGATCAGTTCGCGCGGCACCTTGGCCTCGCCGTTTGCGACCACGCCGCGGATGCGCGGTGCCACGGAAGCAAAGCCCGCGGGGTCGCTCACGTGGATCCGATCGTGGATGGTGTACTCGCGGCGCAATGCCTCCATGAGGAAGGGCATCAACGGCGCGACGACCAGCAGCTCGGGCCGCCCGGCGCCTTGGGCGTCGCTCATACCTTGATGCCCAGCTTTTGCACGAGCTGCTTGAAATACTCGTGGTCGCGTTGCATCGCCTGCCCGAAGGCCTCGGCGTCGAGGTACGCGAAGCCCAGGTTGATCTTTTCGAGCTGCTCGCGGAGCATGGGCTCGTCGGCCGCCTTGCGCGTGGTGTTGCGCAGCGTCGTGACGATGTCGGTCGGCGTGGCCTTGTGCACGGCGAGGCCGCGCCAGGTGCCAATTGACAGGTCGATCTTGCGTTCCTTCAGGGTCGGCACCTTGTCGAAGGCCTTCAGGCGCTGGTCGGCCATGACGGCGAGCATCTTCAGCTTGCCGCCCTGCACGTGCGTCGCCACTTCGCCCGGACTCACGGCCACCGCGTCGATGTGGCCACCGAGCAGTGCGACCACGCCGGGCGCCGCGCCCTGGTAGGGCACGTGGTTGAACTTGACGCCGGCCTTGTCTTCGAGTCCCGCAGCCGCGAGATGCCAGATCGAGCCGTTGCCGGAATTGCCGACCTTCATGTCGCCCGGCTTCGCCTTGGCGTCGGCGAGGAATTCCTCGATGGTGTTCCACGGTGCCTCGGTGCGCACCGTGATCGCGGCCGGGTCGGCGTTGAGGCGTGCGACGGGCTGGAAGTCCGCGTAGGTGAACTTGGAGAGGCCGAGGTGCGGAAGGATCACGAGCTCCGCGATCACCACGCTCACCTTGTAGCCGTCGGGCTTGCCGTTGAGCACGTCGTTCATGCCGACCACGCCGCTCGCGCCGGGCTTGTCGTTCACGACGAAGGGCTGCGGGAAGTGGTTCTTCGCGGCTTCCGCGTAGGCGCGGGCCAATGCGTCGGTGCCGCCACCGGCCGATGCAGGCACCACGAGTTCCACGGGCTTGGTCGGGTAGGCGTCGGCTTTCACCGCGAAAGCCACGGGCAGCATGGCCGCGGCGCCCAGGCCTTGCAGCATGCGGCGGCGACTGGCGTTCAAGGAATGGGGCATGGGATGTCTCCTGCTAAACCGGCTTCGAGGTCGAATCTGCACTCGACAACGCCGGTCTGCAGCGCTGCCGATTCAAATCATATGATGATTGAATTCCGTGCCCGGCAGGACAAACCCTGATGGTCAGGGGCAGGCAAAGCAGGGGCGCTTTCGCGCCTTGCGGCTCAGCCTGGCTTTGCAGGCGCCTTCGCGCGGACCACGAAGCGCCCCGCGCGTGCGCCGGTGGCTCGCCCCTCGGCGGTGTAGCTCAGCACACCGTTGACCCACACGCGCTCGATGCCTTCGCTGAACTGCCGCGGCTGCTCGAAGGTCGCACCGTCCTTCACGTGCAGCGGATCGAACAGCACGACGTCAGCCATGTAGCCCGCCTTGATCAGCCCGCGCTCGCCGATGCGAAAGCGCGCCGCGGACATGCCCGTCATCTTGTGGATCGCCTGCTCCAGCCGCAGCAGGCCCTTCTCGCGCCAGTAGCTCGCGAGCACACGCGGAAATGCGCCCCACAGCCGCGGATGCGGCCGCTCGTCGTGCGGCAGGCCGTCGGAGCCGATCATCGACAGCGGATGCGTGATCACGCGCTGCACGTCATCCTCGCGCATCTGGAAGTAGCAGGCATTGCCCGGCTTCAGGCGCACGGCGGCGTCCTTCTGCGACACGCCCCACTCCGCCGCGATGTCCGCCAGGTAGCGACCGCCGACCTCGGGATGCGGCTCGCTGCCGGTGATGAGGATGTCGATGATGCCGTCGACCAGGTCCTCGCGCAGCACGGTGGAACCGGCGGTGTAGGGGTAGACGTCCATGCCGATCTCCTGGCCGCGCGCCAGTTCCTCGATGAGCGGCAAGGTCTCGCGGGTGCGCCCCCAGTTGTCGGGGCCGGCGCACTTGTGGTGCGAGATCACCAGCGGCAGGCCGGACCGCCGTGCGGTCAGCGCAGCTTCCTGCAATGCCGGAAGAATGCCGGCGAGCTCGTCGCGGATGTGCGTCGCATACACGCCGCCGTTGCGAGCCGCCACGCTGGCCACGGCGACCAGTTCGTCGACATCGGCCGCATAGGCTTCTTCGTAGAACACGCCGGACGACAACCCCAGCGCGCCGGCGTCCATCGCTTCCTGCATGTCGGCGGCCATCGCCGCGCGTTCCGCCTCGCTGGCAGCGCGATCCAGTGAAGGTACGTGCCGCATGCGCAGCGCGGTATGGCCGAGCAGCGCCGCGACGTTGACGCCGGGCCGGGCCGCATTCACGGCATCGGCGTACGCGCGCATCGTCGCGTGTCGGAACTGGCCGCGGCCCAGCAGCGAGAGCGGCGCCAGCGGCGCATCGGTCACCACGGGCGCGAGCGAGATGCCGCAGTTGCCGACGATCACCGTGGTCACGCCCTGCGACAGCTTGGGCAGCATGTCGGCCTTCTCGATGGCGGCGGCATCGTCGTGCGTGTGCACGTCGATGAAACCGGGCGCAATGACCAAGCCTGTGCAATCGACCTGTTGCAGCGGTCCTTGCTCGCGAAGGTTCTCCAGCAATTCGGCCGAAGTCTCACCGGGCGCAGCGACGGACGCGATGCGCTCGCCGACCAGCAGGACGTCGCCGAGCCAGCCCGGGCTGTCGGTGCCGTCGACGATCTTGCCGCCCTGGAGCAGCGTGGGCCGGGTGTCTTGCATCGTCATGCGCTTTCGTCGTCTGTTGTTTCCGTGGCGCCTGAATATTCCGCGCTGTCGAAGCCGTGCTTGTGCAGCAACTGCTTGAACTGCTGCAGCCCGCGTGTCGCGACGGGCCCGAGTTTCTGTGCAAGGCGCACCATCAGGATCTCGATCACCACCAGGTGCGCGAGGTAGGCCTCGGTGCCGACCCGCATGACCGCATCCTGCGGCACCGAGACGCCGATGACCAGGTCCGCGATCTCGGCCAATTGCGTGTCGGGCTGCGTCAGCGCCACCACCGTCGCGCCCTGCGACCGCGCGAAGCGCGCCGCCTCCAGTGTGTAGGGCATGCGCCCCACGTGCGAGATGACGAAGGCCACGCCGTCTGGGCCCAGCGTGCTGGCGGAAACCAGCTGCTGGTGCGCATCGAAGATCGCGTTCGACGTGCAGCCCAGCCTGAACAGGCGGCTCTGCAGTTCGCTCGCCATGAAGGTGGATGCCGCACCCACCGAATAGCAATCGATGCGCCTCGCGGCGGCCAGCCGTGTCGCGACTTCGTCGAGCACGTCGACGTCGATGCGGCGGCCCAGTTCGGTCAGCGAAGACACGGCCGCATGGATGATCTTGCTGGTCACGTCGCCCGCGCTGTCTTCCGCCAGCACGCTGCGGTGTAGGTACGAACCGGTGACGGCCAGGTCCTGCGCCAGCGCCAGCATGAATTCGCGCACGGATTCGAAGCCGAAGCTGCGGCAGGTCCGCACGATGGTCGGCATCGAGACGCCGGCCTGCTGCGCGAGTTGCTCCACGGTGGCGGCCACGGCGGCGCGCGGGTCTTCAAGCACGCACTGCACGACGCTGCGTTGCGCGGCGGGCAGTTCGGCCATGCGCTCGCGCAGGCGCTGCAGGAGATGGGCTGCGGAATCGTTCATCGCGGGCATCAGAAGCGCGTGCTGATGGCGCCGGTCACGGCCCCGTCGTCCTCGACCAGCGCGAGCCAGCGCCACTTGTCGAAAGTCGTGCAGGGGTGCGAGATGCCCAGCGCCACGCGGTCGCCCACACGCGGCACGGGACCGGCGGGATCGAAGCGGAGGTAGGCATGCTGGTCGTTCAACGCGCTGATCGTCCAACCGGCAGGCGCATCGACCGAGGTGCGTTGCCCGCGCGCCGCATGGCGCATCGGAATCGGCATTTCGAGGTCGTAGGAAATATCGCGCCGACCGCAGGTCAGCAGCGCCAGACCCGGCTCCGGCACGGACTGCACCATGGCCCAGACTTCGAGCGCCGCGCGCAAGGATTCATCGAGCCCTTCGCGCAGTTCGACCTGCTTCAGGAAGCGCGCGTAGTTGCCGTTGTCGTGCGTGATGTAGCAGCCCGAACGCAGCACGCCTTGCACGGGCCGTGACAGGCCCTGTGCACGCAGCAGCGGCACAACCAGGTCGAACACCGCCGATCCGCCGGCCGTGAGCATCACGGTGTCGTCGCAGAAGAGATTCTCGGCATCGCAGCGGCGCGCGATTTCCAGCACGCGATTCACCAGCCCGGTGACTTCGCGTGCGTCGTGTTCGCTGTCGCAGCGTGCCAGGCCGCCTTCGTAGCACTCGATGCCGCCGAGTTGCACTGCGTCGGAGCGCGCGATGGCCGAGGCCAATGCGAGCGCATCTTCCAGCGTGCGAACACCCGTACGCTGGCCCGGTATGCCGACTTCGATCAGCACATCGAAACAGCGCCTGCACTGCCGCCGCTGCGCCCAATCCTCGATCAGCGCCAGTTGCGCCAGCGAATCGACCAGGAACCACACGCGCAGGTCGTTGTGGCCGGCCAGCAGCATGTCCAAGCCGTCGAGGTCGGCGTCGGCCATCACCTGGTTGGCGATGATGGCGCGGCGTGCGCCCGCCTCCACACCCACGGCAAGCTGGTAGATCGTCGCGAAGGTCAGGCCCCACGCCCCGCCGGCCAGTTGCTGCGCGAAGAGTTCCGGCGACATCGTGGTCTTGCCGTGCGGGGCCAGCAACACGCCCTTGCGGCGCGCGTAGTCCTGCATCCAGGCGATGTTGTGCGCGAGCGCCGAGCGGCGGATCACGGCCAGCGGATACGACAGGTCGTCGGCCAGCACGTTCCACCCCTTCTTGCCGATGTCCGCGGCGCGGCATGGCGCGGCCTCCAGCGGGTAGCTCTTGCTGCGGTGATCGAGGATGAGCGCTTCCGTCATGTGTGTCCCTTGTTGAATTTCTTGATGATGGGTCAGGTCGGGCAAAGATCAAAGATCGTTGCGCCAGCAGGCGTGCCAGTGCCCGGGCTGCACTTCGCGCAGTTGCATGTCGGCACTGGCACAGCGTTCTTCCGCCAGCGGGCACCGGGTCCGGAAGACGCAGCCCGAAGGCGGGTTCGCCGGGCTCGGCAGGTCGCCCTGCAGCAGCGGCACCACGCGCCGCTGGGCAGGATCGGGAATCGGCGCCGCGGCCAGCAGCGCGCGCGTGTAAGGATGCTGCGGTTGCGTGTAGAGCGAATGGGTCGGTGCGATCTCCATCACCCGGCCGAGGTACAGCACCACGACGCGATCGCACAGGTACTCCACCACGTCGAGATCGTGCGAGATGAAGAGCAGCGTGAGCCCGAGCTGCTCCTTGAGTTCGCCCAGCAGATTGACCACCTGCGCCTGGATCGAGACGTCCAGCGCGGACAAGGGTTCGTCGGCCACGATGAACTGCGGCTCCACGGCCAGCGCGCGCGCAATGCCGATGCGCTGGCGCTGCCCGCCCGAGAACTCGTGCGGAAAGCGGTCGGCATGCTCGGGCCGCAGGCCCACCTGCTGCAGCAACTGCTCGATGCGCGGCTTGCGCGCGGCACCCTTGGCGAGGCCGTGCGTGTCGAGCGCCTCCGCGAGCACGTCGCGAATTCGCATGCGCGGATTGAGGCTGGCATAGGGGTCCTGAAAGATGATCTGGACCTTGGAGCGCAGCGGCCTGAATTGCGACTGCGACAGCCCCGCCAGATCCTGTGGCGCCGCGACCGAACCCTGCGGCTGGTAGAGCATCTGCCCGTCGGTCGGGTCGACCAGCCGGGTGAGCAGGCGCCCGATGGTGCTCTTGCCCGAGCCCGATTCGCCGACGAGACCGAGCGTCTCGCCCTTGCGGATGGTGAAGCTCACGTCGTCGACCGCGCGCACGGGATGGCTGCCCTTGCCGAAGTACTTGCGCAGGTTGCGGATCTCGAGCAGGTTGTCGCTCGCCAGTGTTTCGGTCGTCATGCCGCCTGCTCCTCGATGAAACCGATGCAGCGCACCATGCGCTGGCCGCCTGCCGATTCGAGCCGGGGCATGCGCGTGTCGCAGGCCTCGCGACGGTACGCGCAGCGCGGCGCGAAGGCGCAACCCGGCGGCGGTGCGAACGGGCTCGACACCTGCCCCGGGATCGCCACCAGTTGCGGCCGCCTGCCACCCGAAGCCGCAGGCACGCCACGCCGCCGCGCGACGCCGGGCAGGCAGGCCAGCAAGCCGCGCGTGTAAGGATGGTCCGGCCGCGCGAAGAGATCGTGCACCGGCGCCGATTCGACGATGCGCCCCGCATACATCACGGCGACGGCATCCGCGTACTGCGCCACCACGCCGAGGTTGTGCGTGACGAACAGCATGCTCATGCCCGTCTCCTTCTGCAGGCGGCCCATCAGCGCGAGGATCTGCGCCTGGATGGTGACGTCGAGCGCCGTGGTGGGCTCGTCGGCGATCAGCAGCGTCGGGTTGCATGCCATCGCCAGCGCGATCATCACGCGCTGGCGCATGCCGCCGGAGAGCTGGTGCGGATACTCGCGCACCCGCTGTGCGGCAGCCGGAATTTCCACCAGCTCCAGCATGCGCTGCGCATGCGCGAAGGCCGCCTTGCGATCGAGCTTGAGGTGCAGACGCACCGACTCGGCGATCTGCTCGCCGATGGTCAGCACCGGGTTGAGACTGGTCATGGGCTCCTGGAAGATCATGCCCAGTTCGTTGCCGCGCAGCGCGCGCTTCTCCGACTCGGGCATTTCGAGCAGGTTGACGCGCCGGCCGTCGCGTCGCACGAACCACGCCTCGCCCTGCACTTGCGCGTGCGAGGTCTTGGCATGCAGGCCCATCAGGGTGAGGCTGGTGACGGACTTGCCGGACCCCGACTCGCCCACGAGCGCCAGCGTTTCACCGGGCCGGATGGCAAAGGACACATCGGCCACGCTCTGGATGCGGCCGGCCTCGGTCGCGAAGGACGTGGACAGCCCCTGCACTTCGAGGCGAGGCATCGTCAGGGTATGAGTGCTCATGCGGCCTTCCTCAGCTTGGGGTCGAGCAGGTCGCGCACGCCGTCGCCGAGCATCTGCAGGGAGAGCGCGGTCAGCACGATGGCGAGGCCCGGGCAGAAGATCGTCCAGAAGGCCTTGTCGGCATATTCGAGGCTGCCCGCGATCATGGTGCCCCAGGTCGGAATGTCGGGTGGCACGCCGACGCCGAGAAAGGAAAGCCCCGCCTCGGCCAGGATCGCATACGCGAAGATGAAAGTGACCTGCACCAGGATCGGCGACATCAGGTTCGGCAGGATGTGCTTGCGCAGGATGCGCGGCGTGCGCACGCCCAGCGCGCGCGCCGCGTCGACGAACAGCAGTTCGCGCAGCACCAGCGTGGTGGCGCGCACCACGCGGGCCACGCGCGGCGTGTAGACGATGACCAGCGCCAGCATCACGTTCCACAGCGACACGCCCAGGATCGAGACCAGCGCGATGCCGAGCAGGATGTCGGGGA
The DNA here is from genome assembly GCF_051216375.1 of Variovorax glacialis. Lineage (NCBI taxonomy): Bacteria > Pseudomonadati > Pseudomonadota > Betaproteobacteria > Burkholderiales > Comamonadaceae > Variovorax > Variovorax glacialis. The sequence goes on from NZ_JBPJZT010000002.1 coordinate 519,946, forward strand.
AGGACATCATCGCGTCGACGACGCGCATGATCGGCGTATCGAGCCGGCGGAAGAAGCCGGCGAGCATGCCCATCAACGTTCCGAAGAGCACGGCGCCCGCCGCGGTGACGAAGCCGATCAGCAGCGAGTAGCGCGCGCCGTGGACGATGCGCAGCATCACGTCGCGGCCCAGTTCATCGGTACCGGCCCAATGTTCGAGGGACGGCGAATGCAGGCGGTTGCTGATCTCGATGGCGCCCGGGTCGGCATCGGAGACCCACGGATAGATCACCGCGACGCCCACCACCAGCAGCAGCACCAGCGCAGCGGCGAGCACCACCTTGCGCGAGAACAGGCGGCGCGCGATCGGCATCGCGCCTGCGAAGAAGGAAGAGACGGCGGCTTTCATTTCGACTCCAGCCGGATGCGCGGATCGACGAGCGTGTAGATGAAGTCGACACCGAGATTGATGAACACGTAGATCGCGGCGATCACCAGGAGCGTGCCCTGGATCACCGGATAGTCGCGGCGCAGCACCGCGCGCACGACCAGGTTGCCGACACCGGGCAGGTTGAAGACGGTCTCCGTCACCACCGTGCCGCCGATCATCAGCGCGAGCGTGAGGCCCAGCACGGTGACGATCGGCACCAGCGCATTGCGCAGCACGTGCTTGACCATGATCACGCGCTCCGGCAGGCCCTTGGCGCGCGCAGTGCGCACGTAGTCCTCGCCGAGAATGTCGAGCATCGAAGCACGCGTGAAGCGGATGATCAGCGCCGAGTTAAGCAGGCCGAGCACCAGCGCAGGCAACAGCAGATGGTGCAGTCGCTCGTGCAACGGGGCGCTGGGGTCACCGTAGCCCGAGGTGGGAAACCAGCCGAGCTTGACGGCGAAGAACTGGATCAGGATCAACCCCAGCCAGAAGCTCGGGATGCTGGCGCCCAGCATCGCCACGCCGCTCACGGCCTGGTCAGCCGCGCTGCCGCGCCAGATGGCGGCGGCCATGCCGGCCGGGATGCCGATCAGCGCCGCGATGCCGACCGCGAACAGCGCAAGGAACATCGTCGGCTCGGCGCGCTCCATCAGCGCCTGCGCCACCGGGCGCTGGAGAAACAGCGACTGCCCCAGGTTGCCCTGCAGCAGTTCGCCCACCCACAGCACGAACTGCGTCGGCAGGGGCTTGTCGAGGCCGTACTGAGTGCGGGCCTTGGCGATGTCCTCGGTGGTCGCCTGGTCGCCGAGCAACAGCGCGACCGGGTCGCCCGAGGCGAGGCGCGTGAGCGCGAAGACCAGCACCGCGACGATGGCGAGCACCACCACCGCCCCGGCCAGGCGGGTGAGCAAGAAACGCAGCATGGGGAGAGTTCGCTGAAGCTGGATTACTTGGCGAGGCCGGTGTTCCAGAAAAACGGCCAGATCGCGGGCGTGTAGCCCTCCAGCTTGGCCGAGCGCGCGGACAGGCTGTTGAACTTGCCGACTTCGATGAAGGGCACTTCGTCATACACGGTCTGCTGCACCTGGCCCCACAGTGCGCCGCGCTTGGCGTTGTCGGTTTCCTGGTTGAAGGCGGTCAGCGTGGCCTTCTTCGCCGGCGTTTCCCACCAGCCCGGGGCGCCATCGCCCAGTTGCGGCGGCGAGAGCATCGGCTCCGGGAAGAGACCCGAATGCGTGAAGTACACGTCCCACAGCTTGGCATCGTTGCGGCGCTGCACCAGCGTGGCCCAGTCGACGACCTGCAGGTCGGTCTTGAAGCCGGCCTTCTTGAGCTGCTCGGACATCACGAGCGCCATGTTGTAGTGGAACTCGTACTGACGGCTCGCCATGATGCGGATCGGCTGGCCGTTGTAGCCGGCCTTGGCGGCGAGGTCCTTGGCCGACTGCGGGTTGCGCGTGTTGTAGGCGTTGCTGCCGGCCGCCGAGAAGTACGGCGTGCCCTTCGGGAAGAAGTTGGGCTCGACCACGAAGAAGCGGTTGTCGCCGAAGCCGGCCGCCATCAGTTCGCCCTGCCCGACCGCGGTCTGCACCGCGCGGCGCAGCGGCTGCGAGGCCAGCACGCCTTCCTTGGTGTTGAACACGATGTAGGGGAAGCCGAAGTTCTTCGTCACGATCGGCACCACGGCCGGCGCGCCCTTCTCGATGCGGCCCACCGCCTCGACCGGGAGCAGGTCCGCGTACTGGAACTGGCCCGACAGCGAACCCTCGACGCGCGTGTTGGCATTGGGCACCGGCACGAAGCGCAGTTCGTCGAGCAGCGCCTCGCGTCGGCCGGCGTAGCCGCTGGGTGCTTCCTTGCGCGCGGTGTAGGCGTCATGGCGCACCAGCACGGTGAACTGGTCGGGGCGGCGCTCCTTGAACTTGTAGGGGCCGGTGCCGATGAAATCCTTGAACTGCGGCGCGATGCTTTCCTTGGCCATGATCGCGGCCATGCCGCTGGGCAATGCCAGTTGAGCCAGCAGCGGCGCATAGGGGCTCTTGAGCTTGAGCTCGACGCTGAGCGGCCCCTTGGCCGTGAGCGACTCGACTTCCTTGCCGACCGACTTCCCGCGCGGCGAGAGTTCCATCCAGCGCTGCAGCGAGGCGACGACGTCATCGGCATTCAGGTCGCGGCCGTTGTGCAGCTTGACGCCCTTGCGGATCGCGACGGTGTAGGTCAGGCCGTCCTTGGAGACCACCGGCATGCCCTCCGCCAGCATCGGTGCCACGTTCCAGTTGGCATCGAAGGTGTAGAGCGGTTCGTAGACGTGCTGCATGATCGTGCCGACGAGGTCCGCGGTGCTGATCATCGGGTCCAGGCCCTGCGGCTCGCCGACCATTGCCAGGTTGGCGGCGCCGCCCTTGGCGGGTTCGGCGGATGCGGCGGCAGGCAGCAGGCCGAATGCGACGGTCGCGGCCAGCGCGCCGGCGACGGTTCGCCATCGCGATGCGCGCACCGGGTTCAGTTGAGAAAAACCAGATGTCGGTACAGTGATGGCGGTTGTTTGCATCGCGGCTCCATGAGTAATAACATTACATCGGCGATCGTATTTCTAGCGGTTTGCCACGTCAAACAGGGGTTTACCCTGACATTTTCTGTAATTTCATTACACAAACATCATCATGTCCAAAGTTGAAATGCTCGGCCAGTCGCCGATCGCCTCCGATCGCCAGGCCCGTCCTCTCTCGCCCGCCACCCGCGCGGGCGACTTCGTCTTCGTCTCCGGACAGGTCCCGACCGATGACCAGGGCCAGGTGATCGTCGGCGGCATCGAAGCGCAGACGCGCCAGGTGTTCAAGCGCATCGAGCAGGCGCTCGCACTGGCCGACTGCACGCTCGCAGACATCGCGAAGGTGAGCGTGTGGCTCAACGACGCCCGCGACTTCGGCAGCTTCAACCGCGTCTACATGGAATGCCTGGGCGACCATCGGCCCGCGCGGTCGACCGTCGAATCGCGCCTGATGATCGACGCGAAAGTCGAGATCGACGTGACGGCCTACAAACCCCGAGCGAGCTGACATGAGCCACGCCCGCCTGGTTGCCGTCGATTGGGGCACGAGTTCGCTGCGCGGTGCGCTGCTGGACCCCGATGGGCGGGTGGTGGACGAACAGAGCCATTCGCGCGGCATCCTCACCGTGAAGCATGGCGGCTTCACCGAGGTGTTCGAAACGCTCTTCGCCGAATGGATGCGCCCGCAGGGCACGCGCTGCCTGATCTCGGGCATGGCCGGCAGCAATCAGGGCTGGGTGGAAGCGCCCTACTGCGGCTGCCCCGCGGGCCTGGTCGAAGTGCGCGACAAGATCATGGAGATCGAGCCCGGCCGCATCTCGATCGTGCCCGGCCTGAGCGACACCCACGACGGCGTGCCCGACGTGATGCGCGGCGAAGAAGTACAGATCTTCGGCGCGATGGCGCTCACCGGCATCCACGACGGCCTCTTCGTGCTGCCCGGCACGCACAACAAGTGGGCCCGCGTGAAGAAGGGCATGGTGACGAGCTTCCGGACCTTCATGACCGGCGAGTTCTATGCCGTGCTGAGCCAGCATTCGATCCTTTCGCGCACGATCGACACCTCGGCGCCGCTGGACGAAGCCGCCTTCCTGCAGGGCGTCACGCAGGCGGACAACGGCCAGGGCCTCCTGCATAACGCCTTCGGCGCGCGAACGCTGTCGCTGTTCGACCGCATGCCGGCGCGCGAGCTGTCGAGCTATCTTTCCGGCATCCTCATCGGCGAGGAACTGCGCACGCAATCGGTCCACGCCGCCGGCGAGGTCGTGCTGATCGGCACGCCCGCGCTCACCCAGCGTTACCTGCTGGCCCTCCAGGCATCGGGCACGAAGGCCCGAACACTCGGTGCCGAAGCCACCTGGGCCGGCCTGCACGCCCTCCATTCACTGAGCCACAGAAAACAATGACCACGCCCTTCGACAAATTCTCCGGCGCGATGCGCCAGCTGCCGCTCGTCGCGATCCTGCGCGGGCTGACGCCGGCCGAGGCGCCCGCGGTGGGCGACGCGATCGTCGAGGCCGGATTCCGGCTGCTCGAAGTGCCGCTCAATTCGCCGCAGCCGCTCGACAGCATCGCCTTGATGCGCCAGCGCTTCCCGGATGCGCTGGTCGGCGCGGGCACGGTGCTGAGCGCGCAACAGGTGCGCGAAGTGCATGCGGCCGGCGGCGAGTTGATCGTCGCCCCGAACTTCAACGCCGAAGTCATTGCCGAGGCGGCACGGCTCGGACTTGTCAGCCTGCCGGGCGTGATGACACCGACCGAAGCCTTCGGTGCACTGGCCGCCGGCGCCACGGGTCTCAAGCTGTTCCCGGCCGAACTGGCCTCGCCGGCGGTCGTGAAGGCGCTGCTGGCGGTGCTGCCCAAGGGCACGCCGTTGATGCCGGTCGGCGGCATCACGCCGGACAACATGAGCGAGTGGCGTGCAGCGGGCTCGGCGGGCTTCGGCATCGGCTCGGCGCTCTACAAGCCCGGCAAGTCGGCCGAGGCGGTGCGCGAAGATGCATTGCGTTTCGTCGCTGCCTTTGCCGGCACGCTTCGCGCCTGAGCGCGATCGGGTCCAACCTTTATCGCAACACCATGTCCGCAGACTCCGACTACGCCAGCCCCGCCGTCCGCACCTTGCGACAGGATCTCGCGCTCGCCCTGCGCGCTGCCGCGCACCACGGCCTGTCCGAAGGCGTGTGCAACCATTTCAGCGTCGCGCTGCCGGGAAAGCAGGACCGTTACCTGATCAACCCGCGCGGCCTGCACTGGAGCGAGATCGGGCCCGACGACATCGTGCTGATCGATGTGCACGGCGAGGTGCTGGCGGGCCGGCATCGGGTCGAGCCCACCGCCCTCTTCATCCACGGCGCGGTGCACCGCATCACGGGCCATGCCGTGGTCCTGCATTGCCACATGCCTTACGCGACGGCGCTCACGCTGACATCCGATCGCGCGCTCGATCCGACCTTGAGCCAGAACGCGATGCGCTTCATGAACCGCATCGCCATCGACGCCAGCTACAACGGCCTCGCGCTCGACGACCGCGAAGGCGAACGCATCGCCAACGCCATGGCGGGCAAGGACGTGGCCTTCCTGGCGAACCATGGCGTGATCGTGGCGGGCGCGCGCATCGCGCATGCGTACGACGATCTGTACTACCTGGAGCGCGCATGCCTCCACCAGGTGATCGCGCAATCGACCGGCCGGCCGCTGGTGCCGGTCGATGCGGCGCTTGCTGCGCACGTGGCTGCGCAGATCCAGGGCGAGCGGGAGCAGTCCGACCTTTTCTTCGAGGCGCTCCGTCGCCTCTTGCCGGCGCCTCGACCCTCGCAAGCGGCCTGAGTGCCGGCGACCTCCGATCCGGTCAGTCCGCCTGGATCTTCGACGCCTTGACGACCTCGCCCCAACGCGCCAGTTCCGCCTTGCTGAAATCGCCCAGCTTCCTGGGATCCATGTAGTCGGCCGTCGCGCCCTGCTCGGCCGCCTTCTGCTGGAAGGCCTGCGTCGCAGTGATCTTGGCGATCTCTCCAGTCAGTCGGTCGACCACGGCCTGCGGCGTCTTGGCCGGCGCGAACACCGCGAACCACGAGGTGGCGTCGAGCTTCGGCATGCCCGCCTCGGCCGCTGTCGGCACGTTGGGCAGCGAAGGCAACCGCGACTTGCCGGTGACCGCCAGCGCACGCAGCTTGCCGGCCTGGATGTGCTGCATGAAGGGCGGCGGCGTGCCGAAGGTCATGTCGACCTGTCCGCCCAGCAGGTCCTGCAGCGCGGGGCCTGTTCCTTTGTACGGCACGTGCGTGAGCTGGATGCCCGCCTGCTGCTCGAGCATTGCGCCGGTCACATGCTGGAGCGAGCCGTTGCCCGATGACGCGTAGGTCAGCTTGCCGGGATTGGCCTTGGCGTAGGCGATCAGTTCGGCCAGGTTCTTCGCGGGCACGCCCTCGCGCACCACGATGACCTGGGGCGCGCTCAGCACGTTGGCGACGGGACGAAAGTCCTCCGCGGACCATTGCGGTTTCTGCGCGCTCACGTGCGGCGTGATCACGTGGTAGCCCGAGTACTGCATCAGCAGCGTGTAGCCACTCGGGTCGGCACGCTTGACTGCAATGGCGGCGATTGCGCCGTTGCCACCGCCCTTGTTGTCGACGATCACCGACTGGCCGAGCGTCTTGCCCAGCGGCTCGGCGAGCATGCGCGCCGAGATGTCGGTCGTGCCGCCGGGTGCGGTGGGCACCACCAGCGTGATCGGGCGGCTTGGATACGGCCCTTCTTCGGCGACGGCCAGTCCCGTGGCGGCAACGCCGAAGGACGCGACGAGCACGGCCAGCGTGCGGCGTGCGGAAGGGGTCTTCATGAATGTCATGTGTGTCTCGCTTTCGTTGGAAATCTCAAATGGCCCGTGCAATGGCACGTTCGCGGATGGCTGCGAAATCGGCAGGCACCGGATGCAGGTCAAGCCGGCGCCCTGCCTTGACGATCTGGCTCGGAATGTCATGCCCGATCAGCGCCGGCAGCCGCTTCGAAGCCTCGATGAGCAGCGGAAGATCGACGCCGGTGCGATAGCCCATGAGTTCGAGCGCATGGACGATTTCCTCGCTGCACACGTTGCCGGTGGCGCCCGGTGCGTAGGGACACCCGCCGATCCCGCCGAGCGACGCGTCGAAGCGATCGGCCCCCGCGTCGATGGCCGCGATCACATTGGCGAGGCCCATGCCGCGCGTGTTGTGGAAGTGAAGCGTGAGTTCCGTGCATGGCCAGCGCTCGCGGAAAGCGGCCGTGAGTGCCGCGACCTGCCCGGGATAAGCCATCCCGGTCGTGTCGCACAGTGTGACGCCGCGTGCGCCCATGTCCTCGATGAAGCGATGGCACCAGTCGAGCACAGTGGACACCGGCACATCGCCTTCCATCGGGCAACCGAAAGCGCACGAGAGCGACACGTTGACCGGCACCTTCGCCTGTCGTGCCAGCGCATTGACTTCGGACAGCGCGGCGAAGGACTGCGCGCGCGTCATCCGCAGGTTCGCGAGGTTGTGGCTCTCGCTGGCGGACATGACGAGATTGAGTTCGTCGGCGTTCGCGTCGATGGCCCGCTCGGCGCCGCGCACGTTGGGCACCAGTGCGCTGTAGACCACGCCGGGACTGCGCTCGATCTCGCGCAGCACGATCTCCGCATCGCGCAGGGCCGGGATCGCTTTGGGCGACACGAAGGCCGTCACCTCGATCTTCGCCATGCCGGCTTGCGACAGCGCATTCACCAATGCGATCTTGTCTTCCGTGGGCACGAAGGCCTCTTCGACCTGCAGGCCATCGCGGGTGCCGACCTCCTGCATGTGGATGCGACGGCCGGCGCCGTTCCAGAGTGCGTCATTGAAGTTCATGCGACCACCTTCCTGCTGCGCAGCGCAGCGATGTCCTGGGTTGAGAATCCGATTTCCCCGAGCACCGCGTCGGTGTCGTCGCCGAGGTGAGGCGCCGACGTGCGCACCGTGCCCGGCGTGCCGAGCAACTTGGGTACGACGCCGGGCACATCGACCACGTAACCGTCGCGAGTGGTCTGCTGGAGGATCATGTCGCGAGCCCGGTAGTGCGGGTCTTCGTCGATGTCCTTCGCGGTGTAGACCTTGCCGGCGGGTACGCGCGCCTCGCCGAGCAGCGCGAGCACTTCGGCGACGGTGCGCGTCTGCGTCCATGCCTCGATCGCTTCGTCGAGCTGCGCGACACGCGCCACGCGGCCGGCGTTGTTCGCGAGCTCCGCATCGGCACCGAGATCGTCGCGGCCGATGACCTGCATGAGCCGCTTGAAGATGCTGTCGCCGTTGCCCGCGACGAGCACATAGCCGTCGCTGCAACGGTAGGCGTTCGACGGCGCGATGCCCGGCAGCGCACTGCCGGCCGCCTCGCGCACCGCACCGAAGGCGCTGTACTCGGGCAGCAGGCTCTCCATGACGTTGAACACCGCCTCGTGCAGCGCCACGTCGATCACCTGCCCCTGGCCGCCGTTGACCTTGCGGTGATAGAGCGCCGTGAGGATGCCGATGGTGCCGTGGAGCGCGGCCAGCGTGTCGCCGATCGAGATGCCGCAGCGCACCGGCACGCGACCCGGCTCGCCGGTCAACTGGCGCAGGCCACCCATCGCCTCGCCGATGGCGCCGAAGCCGGGGAGGTCGCGGTAGGGGCCGGTCTGGCCGTAGCCCGAGATGCGCAGCATCACGAGCCCGGGGTTCAGCTTCGACAGCACGTCGTAGCCCATGCCCCAGCCTTCGAGGGTGCCGGGGCGGAAGTTCTCGATCAGCACGTCGGCTTCGGCGATCAGCTTGCGCGCGATGTCCTGGCCTTCGGGGCTGCGAAGGTCGAGCGCGATCGAGCGCTTGTTGCGCGACTGGACCTGCCACCAGACGGAAGTGCCTTCCTTGATCAGGCGCCAGTTGCGCAAGGGATCACCGCTGCCGGGGGCTTCGATCTTGATGACGTCGGCACCGAATTCGCCCAGCGTCTTGCCTGCGAAGGGGCCGGCAATGAGCTGGCCCATCTCGATGACGCGCACGCCCTTGAGTGCGGCCGGTGTCAGCGGCGTGGAGGTGGAAGTTTCATTCATGGGGTTGCTCCTTGATTCGAGGTGACGCTCAGCGAGAGGCCTGGGTGGCAGCGACCAGGCGCTGAGGCGACGGTGCCCGCTCTTCCTTACGCCGCAGCGTGGCGGGCAGACCGTACAGCAGGATCGCGGCACAGACGAGGCTCAGGCAGCCGATGACGTACAAGGCCGGCGTGGTGCTGCCGGTGACGTCCTTGATGCGCCCGACCATCACCGGGCTGACGATGCCGCCGAGTTGCCCCAGCGTGTTGATCAGCGCGATGCCCCCGGCCGCGCCAGCGCCGGTCACGAGCTTGGGCGGCAAGGCCCAGAAGGCGGGGATGGACGCGATGACGCCTGCTCCCATCACGCCCAGCGCCATCACCAGAAGCACGGTGCTCTTGTCGAACAGGCCGGCGGCGAAGAAGCCGATCGCCGACAGCGCGACGAGGGAGGCGACGAACTTGCGTCGCTCACCCGTCGCATCCGACAGCTTGCCGACGACCAGCATCGCGATCGCACCGCACAGGTACGGCACCGCCGTGAGGAAGCCGATGACGGTGGGATTCGTGCTGCCCGAAACACGGATCAGGTGGGGCGCCCAGAAGTTGAGACCGTACGACGCGACCTGGATCAGGAAATAGACCAGCCCCAGCGTCAGGAAGCCGGGCGTCTTCAACGCGTCGAGCAGCGAGTGGCTGCCGATGCTTTTGTTCTGGTCGGCGATGCGACTGGACAGGAGCGCCTGTTCGGCCGACGTGAGCCAGCCGGCATCCTGGATGCGGTCCTTGAGCACATTGAACACCAGGATGCCGAGCACGATGCAAGGCAGCCCACCGACCAGGAACAGCCAGTGCCAGCCCGCCATCCCGAGCGCGCCATCGAGATGCGACAGCACGAGCCCCGCGACGGGTGCGCCGGCCAAGCCCGCGAACGCGGATGCGAGGAACAGGGTCGACGTGATGCGCCCCCGGTAGGCGGCGGGAAACCAGAGCGTCAGGTAGAACAGCACGCCCGGCGCGAAGCCGGCTTCCATCGCGCCGATGATGAAGCGCAGGACGTAGAACTGCCACTCGCTCTGAACGAACACCATCAACGCCGTCGCGATGCCCCACGACACCATGATGCGGGCGATCCAGCGCCGCGCGCCGACCTTGTAGAGCATCAGGTTGCTCGGCACCTCGAACAGCACATAGCCGACGACGAACAGGCCGGCACCGAAGCCGTAGGCGGTGTCGCTCAGGCCCAGGTCGCTTTGCAGCGCGAACTTGGCGAAGCTGATGTTGATGCGGTCGAAGAAGGCGAAGAGATAGCACACCATGATCAACGGCATGATTCGCCATGCGACCTTGCGCACGATGCCTGCTTCATCGAGGGGTGCGCCGGCACCGTCGGCGCGGATGGAAGGGTGAGTGATCGAGGTCATGCGTGTCTCCTGGGGTGCATGAATTCTCGAAGCGCGGCCCCGCGAGGGGAACGACAAAGCTGCGCCCCCAGCTTTCGTCGATCGCGAAAGCAAGGCGGGGTTTCCCCCTAGATGGCGTGCGGGCACCGCTCAGCGGCGGGACGCATCGCAGAGATGGTCGATCAGCAGGCGCACATGCCTCGGCACTGCGCTGGCGTCACGCAGGCCGATCAGCAGATTGCGCCGGGCCCAGTCGTCCTGGAGAGCGATCTGCCGCAGGTTCATCGAACGCAGGTGCGGCTTGATCGCGTCTCGCGGCAACACCGCGACGCCCAACCCCGCCGCCACCATCTGGCACATCGCGTCGAAGCTGCGAACCTGCAGCCGCATCTTCAGGCTGCGCCCCAGCGTCTTGGTTTCGGCCTGCAGGCGCTTGGCCAGCGAGGTCCCCTTGGGCAGGCTGACGAAGTCGTAGTCGATGGCTTCCTCGAAGTGCACCGTGCGGCGGCGCGCCAACGGATGGCCCTGCGGCACCACGAGCACCAGCCGGTCCTCGCGGTAGTTCATCTGGTGAAGGCCGAAGGCGGGGGTGCGGTCGGCAAAGATGCCGAAGTCGGCGCGGCCGTCGAGGACCGCCAGCACCACTTCGCCGCTGTCCTCTTCCTCGAGCTCGATGCGGATGCCCGCATTCGCGCGGACGAAGGACGAGATGTCCGCGGGCAGGAACTGCGTGACCGCCGAGGTGTTGGCCCAGAGGCGCACGACGCCCACCAACCCGGTCGCGTAGTCCGACAGGTCCGCGGCCAGTTGATCGACGTCGCTGAGGATGCGTTGCGCGTGCACCTGCAGGGCCTGTCCGGCCACCGTCAGGGTGATGCCGCGCGAATGGCGTTCCATCAGCGCCGCGCCCACGGCGGCTTCGAGATCGGTGATGCGCTTGCTGGCAGCGCCGATGGCCAGGTTCGCCAGTTCGGCGCCCTTGCTGATGCTGCCGCTGCGTGCCACGAGGCTGAAGAGCGAGAGCGAGAACAGGTCGAGGCGGTGGAGATTCACGGGTTGGCGGTGCGCGAAACCATCGCGGCATTCTGCACCGGGCGGCGCCACAATCGGGGCTTCGCCACCCTTGGGGGTTCGTCATGTTCCGTTCCGACGACGCCGGCAAGCTCCTGCTTCGCCTAGGCCTTGCCTTCATCCTCCTCTTTCACGGAATCAGCAAGCTGTACTCGGGCGTGGGCTTCATCTCGGGCCTGCTGGCATCGCACGGTATGCCAACTGCGCTTGCCTATCTGGTCTATGTAGGCGAGATCGTGGCACCGCTGCTGCTGATCCTCGGCATCTACACGCGGCCGGCCGCCTGGATCATCGTCATCAACATGATCGTGGCGATCACGCTCGCCGGCTCGAATGAACTGCTGGTCATGAACAAGAACGGCGGATGGGCCCTGGAGTTGGAGGGCCTGTACCTCGTCGCCGCGCTGGCCGTCGCCTTGCTCGGTGCCGGCCGCTTCAGCATGGGCGGGAAGGACAACAACTTCAACTGAGCGGAAGTTGCGGTCCCGGCCCGCCGGCGTGAATCAGCGTGCCGCCGCGTAGGGCGGCGCTTCCGCCGAAAGCCCCTGTTTCACCTGCTGCGTCAAAGGATCTGCCAGCACTTCGAACTGGCCCGCTTCGAGCGCTGCGAACGTCTGCGCGACCACATCGTCGGGCGATGCCTTCGGGCCGGGGATCTTGCTCGTCATGTCGGTATCCATGAACGCGACATGCAGGCTGAGGACTTGCGTGCCCTGCTCCCGCAATGCGTTGCGCAGACCATTGCTCAAGGACCACGCCGCCGACTTCGACGCGCTGTAGGTGGCCGAGGTCGGCAGGCTGAGCCAGCTCAGGATGGACAGCACGTTCACGATCGCGCCGCCGCCGTTCGCTTTCAGCACCGGCGCAAAGGCCCGGCTCAAGGCCCAGGGGCCGAAGAAGTTGGTTTCGAACTCGGCCCTCGCTGATTCGAACGCATCGGGCGTGTCGAGCAGGCTCACACCGCGCGAGATGCCGGCGTTGTTGATCAGCAGCGTCACATCGCCGCATTCGCGGGCGGCGGCCTCCGCCTGTTCGGGTCGAGTGACGTCGAGCGCGATGGGGTGAACACCGGCGAGCGTCACGCTCTTGGGATCACGCGCCGCGGCGTAGACCTTCTTCGCGCCGCCAGCGAGTGCGGCCTTGGCAAAGGCAAGGCCCAATCCGCGGTTGGCGCCAGTGATGAAGACGACGGAATCCTTGACTTTCATGATGACCTTTCGAGAGTTTCGACGACTGAATCAGGAGGGTTGCAGCCGGCGCAGCAGGCCGGCGGTGGTGCGCGGCCAACCCACGCGTCCGAACCATGCACCTCCGGCGATGGCCGATGCGTTGACGATGCCATACACCACCAGCGCCACACCTTGCAGGAAGAACACATTCACCAGCGCGCCGCCCCAGCGCAATGCGAGCCAGCCGCCCAGCCCGGCAACGACCAGGCGGGCGATGTTGCCCAGCACGGGCCAGAGCAGCCGGCCGGCGCCCTGGGACGCGAAATAGAGCACCAGCCCGACTCCGAAGAAGCCGTAGAACGGCCCGACCGCGCGCAGGTACTGCGAACCCGCTTCGAGCATGGCGGGATCGCTGCCGAACAGCATCAGCCACGGACGCGGGAACAGCGCGGCCGCGAGCCCGATCGACCCGGAGAGCGCGAATGCGATGGCCGCACCGGCCCATGTGGCACGCAGGGCGCGCTCGCGCTGGCCTGCACCGATGCATGTACCGACCATCGCGACCAGAGGCGCGCCGAGGCCGAACACCAGCGGCACGAGCAGGTATTCAAGACGCGAAGCCGTGCCGTAGCCCGCAATCGCACCCGGACCGAAATGGCCCGACAGCGCTGTCGCGATGCCGATCGACAGGTTGGTCGCGACCGTCGACACGGAGCCGACGAGGCCGATGCGCAGGATGTCGCTGAAAAGCGGCCAGCGAAAGCGCGCGTTGGCCCAGGACGGTTTCAGCAGGCTGAGATCCGAACGGAGGTAAGCCCACAGCGCGATGGAGCCGCCCAGGTAGTAGATCAACAACGCGACCGCACCACCCGCGATGCCGAGGCCCGGAATCGGTCCCCAGCCGAAGATCAGCAGCGGTGAGAGCGGGATGAGCACGACGACGCCCGCCACGGTCACGTTGGCCGGCACGGCCATGTTGCCGGTGCCACGGATCACCGCCGCGAGCGAATTGAAGATCCACACCAGCACCGCGCCCGCGAAGGCGACGTGCGAATAGGTCAACGCCGCGTGGAGGGACTCGCCGGTTCCACCCATGAGCGTGTAGAGCCAGCGCCCCCCCAGGAGCAGCGCGAGCATGAAGAGCAGGCCGAACCCGATCGCGATCGCGATGGCATGCAGCACCAGCGAATCCGCGTCTTCACGGCGGCGCGCGCCCAGCGCACGCGCGATCGCCGACGCGATGCCGCCGCCCATCGCGCCCGCCGAAGTCATCTGCATCAGCATGACGATCGGGAACACCAATGCCATGCCCGCCAGCGCATCGGTGCCGAGCTTGCCGACGAAGTAGGTTTCGATCAGCCCGACCGAGGCCTGCGCGACCATCACCAGCACGTTGGGCGCGGCGAGGCGCAGCAGGGTCGGCACGATCGGCGCCTCCAGCAGGCGCCGGGTGCGCGGGTCGATAGCGCTCACGCCGCAGCCTTGGCCATCAGGGTCGGCCGCGATTCGCGGATCGGCAGGTTGATCAGCGCCGCACCGGCAGCCAGCGCGATGTCGATGTACCAGACGATGTCGTAGCTGCCGGTCGCCTGGAACACATAGCCGCCGAGGAAGGCGCCGAGGAAACCGCCGACCTGGTGCGCGAGCATCACGATGCCGAACAGCATCGCCATGTTGGCAGGACCGAACATCTTGGCGACCAGGCCCGCGGTCGGTGGCACGGTCGAAAGGAAAGTCACGCCCATGACGGCCGCGAAAACCAGCATGACGGCGGGCGTCTTGGGCGCCAGCAGGAAGACGAGCACCGCGATTCCGCGCGTCGCATACAGCAGCGCGAGCAGCGACTTCATCCGCCAGCGACCGACGGCCCAGCCCATGAGCAGACTGCCGACGATATTGAAGAGGCCGATCGTGCCGAGCGCCCAGCCGCCGATCTCCGGCGGCAGCCCGCAGGCCGCGACCACACCCGGCAGGTGCGTCGCGAGGAAGGCGACGTGGAAGCCGCACACCAGGAAGCCGAGGCTGAGGTAGCGGTAGCTCGGCGTGCCGAGGGCCTGGCTGATGGCCTGGCGCGCCGTGAGCGGCTTGACGCCGCTGGCCGCTGCGGATTGCGCGGCGAGTTGATTCGAATTGCCCTTAAGCACGAACACTGCAGGCAGCGCCAGAAGGATCAGCACCGCGAGCCACTGCATCGCGCTGGCCCAGCCGACCGCGGCCATCAGCCCGATGGCGATCGGTGCCATGGCGAACTGTCCGAAGGAGCCGCCCGCATTGACGACGCCGGTGGCCAGCCCGCGCTTGTTCGCGGGCACCAGGCGCGTGGTCGCGGCCATCAGCACCGACGGACCGGCCATGCCCGCTCCGCCCGCGGCGAGCACGCCGATGGCGAAGATGAGGCCGGCGGTCGAAGTCATCAACGGCGTGATGAAGGTGCCGAGCGCCACGAGCAGCACGCCGAGGAAGATCACGCGACCGGTGCCGATGCGATCGGCCACCGCGCCCGCGAAGGGCTGCGTCAGCCCCCACCACAACTGCCCGAACGCGAATGCGAGGCTGATGCTGCCGATGCCGAGGCCGGTGGATGTGTTCAGCGACGACAGGAAGAGACCCATCGTCTGCCGCACACCCATGGTCAGCGAGAAGGTGCCGGCCGCAGCCAGCAGCACCAGCCAGACGGCGTAGCGCGCGAGGGGCTTCGTGCCCGCGGTGGTCTTGTCATTCATCGCACTCTTCCTCGCCGGTTTCGCCGCTGTCCTGCAGCAGCGCGATGCTTTCGTCGATCAGCGCGTGCAGCGCCATCACCCGCTCGACACCTAGCTTTTCATTGAACTTTTCCTGCGCGATCCGCCAGTGACGCTGCGCCTCGGTGCGCTTCTTGCGGCCCTCGTCCGTGAGCGCGATCAGTCGGCTGCGCGCATCGGGTCCCTCGCTTTGCGTGAGCCATCCGGCGGCCACCATGGGCTTGATGTTGCGCGTCATCGTCGACGCCTCGATCCCCATGGCTTGCGCGAGGTCGACCGGCCGCACCGGACCCAGGTGGAGCACGTTCGACAGCAACGAGTACTGCGTCGTCTTGAGCCCGCTTTTGGCGACCTCGGCGTCGTAGTGACGGGCAACCTGCCGCAGCAGGCGCCGCAGCCGGAAATTGGTACAGCCTTGCGGCTTCGCGATAGCATCCATGCCGATGATTGTAGCTACAATCATTGCATATGCAACTGTTGAGGAAAGACTGATGACATCGACCGACCGACTGGCAGCCTGGATCGCCGAAGAGGACGCCATCAACGCGCGCCTCGACGCGGGCCCCGGCCCCGGCGTCGCCCGCCCCGAGCAGATCGCCGGCAAAACCGGGCTCGAGATGATGGAGATGATGCTGCGCGCCGAGATTCCCTATGCGGCCATCGCCAAGACGCTGAGCTTCCAGATCGTCGAAGTCGGGCTCGGCAAGGCGGTCTTCCAGGGCACGCCCCGCGCGGAGCACCTGAATCCGATGGGCGGCATCCACGGGGGCTGGTTCGCCACCCTGCTCGACTCCGCGCTGGGCTGCGCGATCCACACGATGATGCCGGTGGGCCGCGCCTACACGACGGCGGAGCTGAGCGTGAACCTGGTCAAGGGGCTCACGCTGAAGGTGCCGCGGGTGCGCGCCGAAGGCAAGGTGATCCACTGCGGCCGGCAGCTCGCCACGGCGGAGGCACGGCTGGTCGGCGCCGATGGCACGCTGTACGCCCACGCGACCACCACCTGCCTGGTGTTCGAGATGCCCAACCGCTGAGCTTCCAGGGGGCAATCATTTGCCCCGATCCAGTAGGTGCATAGCCCACGGCCGGTTTCCCGGAAGTGAAAATGATTCTCATCGGCGCACACACAGCGCCGATGTTTCCTTTCATTGCTCCCGGGAGATTCACATGGCCCATCGCCTTCGCGCGCCCGTCGGCGCGATCAGCGCACTGAGTTGCGTCGCCGCCCTGCTTGCCACCGCTACGCCCGCCCAGGCGGCCGAAGAACTCACCCTCTACACCACCCGCGAGCCGGGCCTGATCCAGCCGTTGATCTCGGCCTTCAGTGCGCAGAGCGGCGTCAAGGTCAATACCGTGTTCGTCAAGGACGGCCTCCTGGAGCGCGTGAAAGCCGAAGGCGCCCGCTCGCCGGCCGACGTCCTGATGACGGTCGACATCGGCAACCTGATGGACCTGGTGGACGGTGGGGTCACACAGCCGGTGAAATCGGCCGCGCTCGATTCGGCCATCCCGGCCAACCTGCGCGGCGCCGACGGCCACTGGTACGCGCTCTCCATGCGCGCCCGTGTGCTGTACGCCGACAAGAGCCTGCCCATCACCTCGTTCCGCTACGAAGACCTTGCGGACCCGAAGTACAAGGGCAAGGTCTGCATCCGTGCGGGCCAGCATCCCTACAACACGGCGCTGGTCTCGGCCATGATCGCGCACGACGGCGAAGCCAAGACCGAGCAATGGCTGCGCGGCGTCAAGGCCAACCTGGCGCGCAAGGCCACGGGCGGCGATCGCGACGTGGCGCGCGACATCCTCGGCGGCATCTGCGACGTCGGCCTCGCGAACTCCTACTACGTGGGCCAGATGAAGGGCGCGAAGGAAGGCACCGACGCGCGCAAGTGGGGCGATGCGATCAAGGTGATCCGGCCGACCTTCGCCAACGCGAAGAGCGGCGGCACGCACGTCAACATCAGCGGTGCGGCCATCGCGAAGAACGCGCCGCAGAAGGCCAACGCGGTCAAGCTGGTGGAGTTCCTCGCTTCGGAGCCGGCGCAGGCGCTGTACGCCGAGATCAACTACGAATACCCGGTGCGCAAGGGCGTCGCATTGGATTCGATCACCGCATCCAGCATCGGTGACCTGAAGGTCGACCCGCTGCCCGTCGCGGAGATCGCCAGGTACCGCAAGCAGGCCAGCGCGCTGGTGGACAAGGTCGCCTTCGACCAGTGACGCATCTGCGGTCTGTCGGCGGGGCCTGGCGGATCGCGTCGATGGCGATCGCCCTGGGCGTCCTCGCGCCGGTCGCGAGCCTCGCATGGCTGGCGGTCGGCTCGGGCGTGTCGCACTGGTCTCATCTCGCCCAGCATGTGCTTCCGCAAGCCGCGCTCAACACGGCGCTGCTGCTGGCCGGCGTCGGCCTGCTGGTGCTCGTGATCGGGGCGGGGTGCGCCTGGCTGGTGACGGCGTGCGATTTTCCGGGCCGCGGCGTTCTGCACTGGGCGCTGCTGCTGCCGCTGGCCATGCCGACGTACATCGTCGCCTTCGCCTATCTCGACCTCCTGCACCCGATCGGCCCCGTGCAGGGCTCGATCCGCTGGGCGCTGGGCTTCGACAGCCCGCGCCAGTTCCGGCTGCCCGACCTGCGCTCGATGCCCGGGGCGATCTTCGTGCTGGGCTTCGTTCTCTATCCGTACGTCTACATGACGGCACGCGCCATGTTCATGACCCAGCCTGCCCACCTGATGGAAGCGGCGCGCACGCTCGGTGCGAGCCGCACGGGCGCCTTTTTCCGCGTCGCGCTTCCGCTGGCCCGCCCTGCGCTGGCCGTGGGCCTCAGCCTCGCGCTGCTGGAGACGCTCAACGACATCGGCGCCTCCGAGTTCCTCGGAATCCAGACGCTCACCGTGGCGGTCTACACGACCTGGATCACCCGTTCCGACCTCGCGGGCGCCGCGCAGATCGCCTGCGTCATGCTGTTCGTCGTGGTGGCGCTCGTGCTGCTCGAACGCAATGGCCGGCGACACCAGCGCTTCGGCTCCGCACAGCGCATGCGCGCGATCCGGCCTCGCCGCCTGCACGGTGCGGCGGCCTGGATGGCCACCGCCGCTGCAGCACTGCCCGTCCTGCTTGGCTTCGTCGCGCCCGCGCTCTACCTGGTTTGCGAAACGGCCAAGCGACTGCGCATGGGCGGCGGTATTTCCGCGAGCCTGATCGCCAGCCTCGGCAACACGATCGGGCTGGCGGCGGGCGTGACCGTGGTCACGGTCGCCGCGGGGCTCGTCGTGGCATGGGCGGTGCGCAACCAGGGCTCGATGGGCAACGGCGCCCGCTGGCAGGCGCGCGCGGCCGTGCTCGGCTACGCGGTGCCGGGCACCGTGCTCGCGATCGGCCTGCTGACGCCGGCACTTGCCTTCGACGGCGCGTTCGGCTCGCTGATCGGCCACCCTGGCCTGCCGCTGATGGGGGCCGGCATCGTGCTCGTCGTCGGCTGTTCGATCCGTTTCCTGGCGATGCCGGTCGGCGGCATCGAGGCGGGGCTAGCGCGCATTCCGCCCGCGCTCGAACAGGCTTCGCGGCTGCTGGGCGAGACCGCGGCCGGTACCCTGCGCCGCGTGCACCTGCCGCTGCTTCGGCCCGCCATTGCCGCGGGCGCGCTGCTGGTCTTCGTCGACGCGATGAAGGAACTGCCCGCCACCCTGCTGCTGAGACCGGCGAACTTCGACACGCTCGCAACCCTGCTGTACGGGGAAGCCGCCCGCGGCACTTATGAAGAAGGCGCGATCGCCGCGTTGGCGATCGTCCTCGTGGGCCTGCTGCCGGTGATTCTGCTGGCGCGCAACGGTCTCGGCGCGCAGGCGGAGGCCGGCCGATGAGCGCCGCGCTTCGACTCGACGACGTACGCGTTGCCTACGAGGGTGCGCGAGGATTGCAGACGGTCGTCGACGGCTTCTCGCTTTCGCTCGACGCGGGGGCCGTCGGCTGCCTGCTCGGCCCTTCCGGCTGCGGCAAGACGACGGTGCTGCGCGCCATCGCCGGCTTCGAGCCGGTTCGCGCGGGCACGATCCGGCTTGGCGACAAACTGCTCTCCTCCGCAACGACCCACGTACAACCCGAGCGACGTCGCGTCGGCATGATGTTCCAGGAGTACGCGTTGTTCCCGCATCTCACCGCCGCCCGGAACGTGGCCTTCGGCCTCCGGCATTGGGCGCGCGAAGCGCAAAGTCGACGCGTGGCCGAGATGCTCGCACTGGTCGGCCTGGACGATGCCGGCCAACGCCATCCGCACGAACTCTCCGGCGGCCAGCAGCAACGTATCGCCCTCGCCCGCGCCCTCGCACCCGAACCGGCACTGCTGTTGCTCGACGAACCCTTTTCCAATCTCGACGCCACCACCCGCGAACGGCTGACGGCCGAAGTTCGCGACATCCTCAAGTCCGCAGGTCAAACCGCCGTGCTCGTCACGCACAACGAAGCAGAGGCACATGCCATGGCCGATCAGGTCGGCGTGATGCACGAAGGCCGCCTCGCACACTGGGCGGCGAGCGTGCGCCCGACGCGCGACAATCAGTGAACGACAACTCTTCGCGGCCCCACGAGATGCGACTCCTTCACACCATGCTGCGCGTTGGCAATCTCCAGCGCTCGATCGACTTCTACACCCAGGTGCTCGGCATGCAACTGCTGCGCACCTCCGAGAACCCCGAGTACAAATACAGCCTGGCCTTTGTCGGCTACGAAGGCAATCCGGCGCAGGCCGAGATCGAGCTGACCTACAACTGGGGCACCGAAAGCTACGAGATGGGCACGGCCTACGGCCACATCGCGCTGGGCGTGCCCGATGCGTATGCGGCCTGCGACAAGATCAAGGCGGCCGGCGGCAATGTCACGCGCGAGGCGGGGCCGGTCAAGGGCGGCACGACCGTGATTGCCTTCGTCACGGATCCCGATGGCTACAAGATCGAATTGATTCAACGCGCCGAAGGCGCGTCCGGCGGCGGCCTGCGCTGAGGCGCGCGCTCAGCAGCCCAGCAGATCCGCCAGCGCCCCGATGTCACGCGCATGCAGCGTGTTGTCGGGATGCGGCGAGACATCCTTCGGACGCGCAGGCCCGAACTCATTCGGACGCTCGATGTAGCCGGTGCGCAGGCCGCAGCCCCGAGCGGCGGCAAGGTCGTCGTGATGCGCCGCCGCGAGCATCACCTGGTTCGGCGTCACGTCGAACACCGCAGCGACGCCCAGGTAGGTGCGCGGGTCGGGCTTGTACGCCTTGAACACCTCCGCCGAGAGCACGCAATCCCACGGCAGGCCGGCGCCCTTCGCCATCTCGGTCAGCAGGCCGATGTTGCCGTTCGACAGCGTGCAGATGATGTACTTGCGCTTCAGTCGCGCCAATCCCGAGACGGAATCCGGCCACGCCGGCAGACGGTGCCACGCCTTGTTGAGCTGGCGCTTGCGCGCCGAATCCAGCTCGCTCACGCCGAAGTCGCGCAGCACGCCCTCGAGGGTTCCCATGTGCAGTTCGTCGAGCAGCGTGAAGCCGCCCTCGCCCGCCGCCAGGCGCTCCATCACGCCCTTCATCGCAGGCTGGTAGCCCGCGCGCCATGCCAGCGCGAAGGCGCCGCCGTCGATGCCCGGCAAGACGCGCTCGGCCTCGGCGGCGATGCCGGAGTACCAGTCGACGACCGTGCCGAAGACGTCGAAGGCGATGACCTTCAGGTCACTGCCGTCCGCCATCTCGCTCATCTCGCTCATCTTGCGAGCTGGCTCGCCTCGCGTGCGAGCGCTTCGATGCGGGCCCAGTCGCCGGCGGCGATGGCGTCAGTCGGCACGATCCACGAGCCGCCCACGCAGGCGACGTTGGACAGCGCCAGGAACTCATGCGCATTGCCCGCGTGGATGCCCCCGGTCGGACAGAACTTCACGTCGCCGAAGGGGCCTTGCCAGGCCTTGAGCATCGCGAGGCCGCCCGCCTGAACCGCCGGGAAGAACTTGAGCTCGGTCAGCCCGTCTTCCTGCGCCATCATGATCTCGCTGCCTGTCGCCACGCCGGGCAACAGCGGCAAGCCGAGGTCGTGGCAGGCCTTGCCGACGGCGCGCGTGTAGCCGGGGCTGACACCGAACTTTGCGCCGGCGAGCGCCGAGGCCTGTGCATCGGCCGCGCTGCGGATCGTGCCGGCGCCGGCCACGGCCTCCGGCACTTCCTTGGCGATGGCCTCAATGCATTCGAGTGCTTCGCGCGTGCGCAGCGTGACCTCGAGCATGCGGATGCCGCCCGCGACCAGCGCGCGGGCGAGGGGTACGGCGTCCTTGACGTCGTGCAGCACGATGACCGGAATCACCGGGGCGTCGCGCATCACGTCGAGCGCGGAGATCGAATCTTTTACAGCCATGTGCAGGCTCCTTCTTCGGCAGTCAATGCGTTGCGGCGCATGCCGGCAAACAGGTCGCGGCCCAGGCCCTGACTGTTGGCGGTGCGCAGTTCGTCGGGCAGGGTCGCGGTCTCGCGCGCGGCCCATTCGTCTTCGGGCAGCAGCACGGTGAGCGTGCCGGCGATTGCGTCGAGGCGGATCAGGTCGCCGTCGCGCACCTTGGCCAGCGGCCCGCCGGCCGCGGCTTCGGGCGAGACGTGGATGGCAGCGGGGACCTTGCCCGAAGCGCCGCTCATGCGGCCGTCGGTGACCAGTGCCACGCGGAAGCCCTTGCCCTGCAGCACCGACAGCGGCGGCGTGAGCTTGTGCAGTTCGGGCATGCCGTTGGCCTGCGGTCCTTGCCAGCGCACCACGCAAACCACGTCGCGTTCGAGTTCGCCGGCGGTGAATGCCTGCTGCAGTGCAGCCTGCGACTCGAACACGCGGGCGGGCGCCTCGACCACATGCCGGTCGTCCGGCACCGACGACACCTTGATCACGCTGCGGCCGAGGTTGCCGCTCAGCAGTTTCAATCCGCCGGTGGCACTGAACGGCGTCGATACCGGACGGGCAACCGCATCGTTCTTCGAGGGCGCGGCGGCATGCCACTGGAGCACGTGTTCGTCCGACGGCGCGCCCGTCAGGGTCGGGATGTTCGCGAACTCGCGGATGCCGCCGGCTCGCACACTGAGCACGTCTTCATGCATCAGTCCGGCATCGAGCAACTCGCCGATCACGAAGCCCGGCCCGCCCGATGCCTGGAATTCGTTGACGTCGGCGCTGCCGTTCGGATACACGCGCGTCAGCAGCGGCACCACTTCCGACAACTCGGAAAAATCATTCCAGTCGATGAGGATGCCCGCGGCGCGTGCCACCGCAACCCAATGAATCAGGTGGTTCGTCGAGCCACCGGTCGCGAGCAGCGCCGCCATGGCATTGACGATGACGCGCTCATCGACCATCTCGCCGATCGGCGGCACGGCATACGCCGCATCCGCGGCGCGCCCCAGCACGGTGCGAACCGCCTCGCGCGTGAGCGCCTCGCGCATCGAATCGCCGGGCTGGATGAAGGCCGTGCCCGGCACATGCAGGCCCATGGCTTCGAGCAACATCTGGTTGCTGTTCGCCGTGCCGTAGAAGGTACAGGTGCCCTGCCCGTGGTAGGCCTGCATTTCAGCATCGAGCAGGCCCTGCCGACCGACCAGCCCCTGCGCGGCTTGCTCGCGCACCTTGGACTTGGCGCTGTTGGAAAGGCCCGAGGGCATGGGCCCGGCCGGCACGAAGACCGTCGGCAGATGCCCGAAGTGCAGCGCACCGATGAGCAGGCCCGGCACGATCTTGTCGCACACGCCGAGCAGCAAGGCCGCGTCGAACATGTCGTGCGTGAGCGAGACCGCCGTGCTCATCGCGATGACGTCGCGGCTGAACAGGCTGAGCTCCATGCCGGGCGTGCCCTGCGTGACGCCGTCGCACATGGCCGGCACGCCGCCGGCTACTTGCGCGGTCGCGCCGAGTCGTCGCGCTTCG
The DNA here is from genome assembly GCF_051216375.1 of Variovorax glacialis. Lineage (NCBI taxonomy): Bacteria > Pseudomonadati > Pseudomonadota > Betaproteobacteria > Burkholderiales > Comamonadaceae > Variovorax > Variovorax glacialis. Next base: position 543,275 of record NZ_JBPJZT010000002.1, read on the forward strand.
TGCTTGACGATGTCGGGGTAGCCCTGGTACGGCGCATGGGCCGAGAGCATGTCGTTGTAGGCGGTGACGATGCCGATGTTCGGCGCTCGCTCGCTCACCACCCTGAACTTGTCGTTGGCCGGAATGCCCGCCACGGCGTGCGCCACGTTCGCGCAGCCCATGCGGTCGGAGCCGCGGTCGCGGTTGCGGGTCTCGGTCAGGCGTTGGAGGTAGGCGCTGCGGAGCGTACGGCTGCGCTCGCGGATGCGCTCGGTGACATCGCGGACTGTGGGGTGTGTAGTCATGGGGTGGATCGCTCTGCCGGAAAGCCGCCATGTGTCGGCGGCTCGGAAGTGCATGGTATCAAGTCGAAATGAAAAAGCCCGAGGGCTTTTCGTGTTTCCCTCGGGCTTGCATCCCTCTCCTTCCGGAAATACCGCGGAACCGGCTTCGCCGGGCGGCCGGTATTGCCCCCGGCAGGGGGTGGGCGGAGCGACACGAAGTGCGCGCAGCCTGGGGGCGAGCTTGATCAGTCCACCAACTTGACTTCGACGCGGCGGGCTTCGGCGTTGTTGCCTGAACCGGCGCTGACTTCCGGCTTCTTCATTTCGACCTTGTTGGCCGGAACGCCGAGGCCGGTCAACACATCGCGCACCATCTCGGCGCGCTTCTTGGCGAGTTGTTCGTTGATGGCGGGGTCGCCGGTCGTGTCGTGGAAGCCCGAGACGACCGCCTTGTGGCCGCTCTCGACGCCCTTGATCACGGCGGCCAGCGCCTCGGCGGCACCTGGCGCCAGGTCGGCGCTGGCGGTCGCGAAGTAGAAATTGACGATACCGCCCACGACGCGGATGCTCGCGCCATCGGGGACAACGACCGTCACGGTTTCCGTCACGACAGCGATGGTGGTCCTCGGGGCCGCGGCCGCAACCACGGGCTGTGCCGGCGCGCCGGCCACATGGCTCTTGTGATACAGCACGATCCCGATCACGAAGAAGATCACCAGGGCGATCAGACCCATGACGAAAGCGAGAATGAAGTTCTGCTGGCTCTCGTCGTCGACTGTGGCGGACATGGGAGGATCTCCGTAGTTGAGGGGTCGGTAAATAATGGTGCGGTGAACCATGACCGCCAAATTGTAGGCGTCGCCCCTCCGGCTGCGGGCGACCCCGGGCCGCCCGGCCTGGACCCCATGCCGAAACCCCTGCGCGACCCCAAGCCCATGCTCGACCGCGTGATCGCCGAATGGGGCGGACACGAGGACCTCTGGCTCTTCGGCTACGGCTCGCTGATCTGGCGGCCCGATTTCGGCTTCGTCGAAAGGCATCCCGCGCGGGTTCACGGCTGGCACCGCGCGCTCAAGATGTGGAGCCGGGTCAATCGCGGCACGATCGAGAACCCCGGGCTGGTGTTCGGCCTGCTGTCGGGCGGCAGTTGCCGCGGCATGGTCTTCCGCGTGCCCGCGGCGGACGGCCTCGAAACGCTCGGCCGCCTGTGGTTGCGCGAGATGCCCACCGGCGTCTACGACCCCAGGTGGCTTGAATGCGTCACGCCGCATTCCACCGTGCGCGCGCTGGCCTTTACGCTGTCGCGACGAAGCCCCAATTTCACCGGCGGACTGAGCGACGAGCGCTACCGCCAGATTTTCGAGAGCGCCGTCGGCCGCTACGGCAGTTCGCTGGACTACGCGCAGCAGACCTTGCTGGAACTCAAGCGCCACGCCATCCATGACGCGGCGCTCGCGCGGCTCTGCAAGCTTGCGGAGTCCCGAATGTCGGCACAGGCCGACAGCGGGGCGCCGCATGCTCCGGTATACCCTCCCTCATCCGAATCCGAACCAACATCCAAGGAGTAACCATGTCCCGTCGCTTCATCGCCCCCGCGGCAGCCCTCTTCGCGGCCAGTGTCCTCGCCGCCTGCGGCACCATGGGGTCCGGGGCGAGCGTCACGGCCAACCTGGCGCCCACGGGTGCGATCTCGCCGAATCTGACCATGGGCAAGGTGAACTTCAAGGCGCTTGAACATGGCGTGCGCGTGGAGGGTGAAGTTCGCGGCCTGCCGCCGGGCACCGAGCACGGCTTCCACATCCACGAAAAGGGCGATTGCGGCGACAACGGCAATGCCTCCGGCGGTCATTTCAATCCTTCCGGCGGCACGCACGGGAAGTTCGCCGCGCCCGGCAGCCATGCGGGCGAACTGCCCAGCCTGGTGGCCGATTCGAGCGGCGTGGCGCGCTTCAGCGTCGACGTCCACACGATCTCGCTGACCGAAGGCGCCGCCAACAACGTGGTCGGCCGCGCGCTGGTGGTGCACCGCGACCGCGACGACTTCACGACGCAACCCGCCGGCAATTCCGGCCCGCGCATCGCCTGCGCCGTGATCACGCGCGGCTGAGGCGCTCCCGCATCAAGGTCTCGGCAAGAGCGAGTTCCTCGGGCGTGTCGATGTCGGTCACGATGCCGATGTCGTCGACCTCCACTTCGACTACCTGTTTCGCGTCTCTCAGCGCCCGCAGGATCGGCGCCGCGCCCAGATTGCCGGACAGCGCGGCGAGCTGTGGCCCGCAGCGCGCGGCGAAACCGACCGGGTGCCCTCTCCCGCCGCGGTAGTGCGGCTGGGCCGCGAGTGCCGGATCGACCAGCGCACGCGCCACGGCCTGCAAGGTGGCCGGCTGCACCAGAGGCAGATCGGCCGGAAGAATAAGCCAGCCCCCGGCATCGGCCGTGGCGCGCACGGCGGCGGCGATGGAATCGCCCATGCCCGGATGCCCCACGTCCTCCAGATGCCAAGGCAGGCCGCTGGCGCGCACGGCGGCCAGCGTGTGCGCCAGCACCGTCGCGCCGGCGAGATCGGCCTGCAGCTTGTGCCCGATGCCGCCCGCGGCCCGGAAGCGCTCCCCCCTGCCCGAGGCGAGCACGATGACGATGGGAGACAAGGACCCGGACGCACTGTTCATGGCCCGCAGTATCTCCGCTTCGCATGCGCAACAATGGCGACATGATGAGTTCCCCCAACGAAGCGCTGGCCGCGCTGCGCAAGAGCTACGAGCGCGCCGAGCTCGACGAGACCAGCAGCGCCGGCGACCCGCTGCAGCAGTTCGAGCGCTGGCTGGCCGAAGCCATCGACGCGAAGCTGCCCGAGCCCAATGCGATGACCCTGGCCACCGTCGGCGGCGACCTGCGGCCCTCCACCCGCATCGTGCTGATCAAGGGCTACGACGCGCGCGGCATCGTCTGGTACACCAACTACAACAGCCGCAAGGGCCGGGACCTCGCGGGCAATCCGTGGGCCGCGCTCCAGTTCCACTGGGTCGAGCTGGAGCGCGTCGTGCGCATCGAGGGCCGCGTCGAAAAGGTCGGCGATGCCGAAAGCGACGCCTACTTCGCGAGCCGCCCGCTCGATTCGCGCATCGGCGCCTGGGCCAGTCCGCAGAGCGAGGTGATCAGCGGACGCGACGTGCTGGTGAAGAACGCCGCCATCCAGGCGGCCAGGCACTTGCTCTCGCCACCGCGCCCGCCGCACTGGGGCGGCTTGCGGCTGGTGCCCGATCAGTGGGAGTTCTGGCAGGGGCGCAAGAGCCGCCTGCACGACCGCCTTCGCTATCGCCAGGAAGACGGCGAATGGGTCCGCGAGCGCCTTGCGCCCTGAGGCCGCGCATCTACAGGAATCGATTGGCGAGCGCCATCACCGCCGAGAGCGTGACCAGCGCCAGCCCGGTGGACACCACCACGCTCGCCGTCACCAGTTCTTCCGCCGTGCGGTAGCGCTGCGAGAACAAGAACACATTCGCGCCGATCGGCAGCGCCGCCGCCACGACCATCACGATCAGCGGCAACCCGCGCAGTCCCAGCGCGAGGCCGATGCCCATGGTCAGCAGCGGATGCACGACGTTCTTGACCACGGCCTGAACCAGCGCGCCGCGCCAGTGCGCGCCGACCGGCGTCAGCGCGAGCGTGATGCCGACCATGACCAGCGCGACCGGACTGAAGGCGCCGCCGAGCAAGGCGATCGGCGTGTCGATGGCCTGGGGCATGCGGAGGCCGGTCTGCGCGAACAGCAGGCCCGCGATGATCGGCAACGGCACCGGATGGATGATCGCGTTGTAGAGCGCCCGGCCCACGGTGTGCATCATCGAGCGGCGCTCCTCACCGCTCGTCGATGCATGCTCGTGGGCCACCGCGAGTTCGAGCACCACGGTCGCGCTCGTCAGCAGCACCAGCGAATGCAGCGAGATCAGCGTGAGCAGCACGATCGTCCCGTCGGGGCCGTAAGCGAGGCCGATGAGCGCGATGCCGATCATCACGGTGTTGCTGTAGGTGTTGGCGAGCGCAAGCACGGCGGCTGTCCGGTTGAAGCCGCGCCACAGCATCGTGGCCGCGAAGATCAGCCCCGCAGCGATGAAGTACGCGGCAACCGGCCGCAGGCTCAGTTGCTCCACATGCACCGTGCTCATCGACCGGAACAGGAGCGCGGGCGCGAGCAGCAGGAAGATCAGGTTCGACAGGTCCCGCACCGCCTTGCCGCCGACCCATCCGCGCCGCCCTGCCAGGTAGCCCGCGGCGATGAGCAGGACGACGGGCAGGAGCGAGGAAAGTACGGATGAATTCACCGCGGCGAGGATACATGGCGCGCACCTTCGCGCCGCCGCACGCTTCGAGGGGCGAGCCTAGACGGTGGGCAGTCGCTCGAACTGGTCGAGCCGATCGACGGGTGACCGCAGCGAGTTGACTTCGAGGCTGTCGACGACTGCCGACGGCACGCCGTTGCGCAGCCAGCCGCACATCTCGGCAAGCTGCTCCGGCGTCCCCTGCACCATGATTTCCACCGAACCGTCGGAACGGTTGCGGACCCAGCCCGTGATGCCCAGCGCGCGCGCGTGATGCACGCAGGTCTCCCGGAAGCCGACGCCCTGCACGATGCCGCGCACGCGGGCCAATCGGCTTTCCACCGAACTGTCATGGTCTTCAGGGCGCATGGGCCGACTCCGCGAGTTCCACATTCCTTCCGCTTCCGGCATCGAGTTGCAGTGCCAACGGCCCGATGGTTGCGCCCTTGCATTCGCCCGGAAAACGGTAGTTTCCCTCTGGAGCCTTTCGACCTACGCGAGGGCACGCCACGCGAGACGCAAGAGTCGCGCCTGCGCACAGAGACGCGACCCGTCCACCCTCCGGTTGCCGAGGTGAACCCGGCATGGGCACGGCTTGACGCAATCAAGGCGCCTCACTACATTACTAACCCGCCAGTCATTAACTCTCCCCCATGCCCGCCCCCCGATTCCTCAGCGACAAGCTTTGCGCCGTGCGTACCAAGCGCGAGCGTCGCAAGGACGCCCGTCCCGGCGAGCTGCTCGAAGCGGCCCTGGACCTCTTCGTCGACAAGGGTTTCGCCGCCACCCGATCGGAAGAAGTCGCCGCCCGCGCCGGCGTATCGAAGGGCACCCTGTTCCTCTATTTTCCGAGCAAGGAAGAGCTGTTCAAGGCCGTGGTCATCGAGAACCTCGCCGGACGCTTCACCGAGTGGAACAAGGAATTCGACGAATACGAAGGCACCACGGCCGACATGCTGCGCTACTGCATGCGCGTCTGGTGGGAGCGCGTCGGTTCGACCAAGGCCTCGGGCCTGACCAAGCTCATGATGAGCGAGGGACGGAACTTCCCCGAACTGGCCGAGTTCTATCGGCGCGAAGTGGTGCGGCCCGGCCATGACCTGCTGCGACGCATCCTGCGACGCGGCGTCGACAGCGGCGAATTCGCCCCGGTCGACGTCGACCACGCCATCTACACCGTCATCGCGCCGATGATCTTCCTCATGCTCACCAAGCATGCGGCTGCCATCTGCGTCGATGGCGAAACCCAGATAGACCCCGAGAAATACCTGGCGATCCAGGCCGAGACCGTGCTGCACGGGCTTTGCGTGTCGCCGAGAGCGCCTGCATGAAAAGAAGTCTGAAGTGGGTCATTGCGGCCCTGGTCCTCATCCTCGTCGTCGGCGGTGTCCTGCGTGCCGTCGGTGCGCGCAAGGCGCACCAGGCCGCCATCGCCGCGGGCGACACCGCCAAGGAAACCGTCGTCGAGCTTTCGGCCGCCGACGTGGTCAAGGTCAAGCGCCGCGAAGTGGCGGAAGTGCTGTCGGTGTCGGGCACCCTGAAGGCGGTCGACTCGGCCCAGGTCAAAGCCCGCGTAGCCGGCGAACTGATCGGCCTCACGGTGCGCGAAGGCGACAACGTCACCGCCGGACAAGTCATCGCACGCATCGATCCGATCGAATACCAGTCGCGCGTGCGCCAAGCGCAGGAGCAGGCCGATTCGGCCCGCGCGCAGGCCGAGGTGGCGCAGCGCACCTTCGACAACAACAAGGCGCTGGTCGACCAGGGCTTCATCTCCCGGACCGCGCTGGAGACGTCACAGTCGAACCTCAATTCCGCGTTGTCCACCCATCGCGCGGCGCTCGCTGCCGTGGAAATGGCGCGCAAGTCGCTCGACGACACGGTCCTCAAGAGCCCCATCACAGGCCAGGTCTCCCAGCGGCTCGCGCAATCGGGCGAGCGCGTGGGCATCGACACGAAGGTGATCGAAGTGGTCGACCTGAGCCGCATCGAGGTCGAGGCCACGGTCGCGGCGGCCGATTCGGTGGCGGTGCGCGTGGGTCAGCGCGCGACGCTGCAGATCGAGGGCAGCAGCGTGGTCGATCCCAAGAGCGGCGAACGCAGCGTCGGCGCCAGCGTCGTGCGCGTCAACCCGAGCGCGCAGGCGGGCAGCCGCAGCGTGCTGGTCTACCTGCGGCTGGATCGAAGTACCGGCTTCCGCCAGGGCCTGTTCGCACAGGGCACGATCGATGTGGGCCGCACCGAGACGCTTGCGTTGCCGCTGTCCGCGGTGCGCACCGACAAGCCCGCGCCCTACGTCCAGCTCGTGATCGACGGACGCATCGTGCACCGCCAGGTCGAGACCGGCCTGCGGGGCCTCGCGAACGGCCAGACGATGATCGCGGTGAGCGGCATCGACGATGGATCGATCGCCGTGGCCGGCAGCGTCGGCCCGCTGCGCGACGGCACGGCCGTGCGCCTGGCGCCGATTGCGGCGACCACCCCCCGCACCGCGCCCTGAGCGACGCAGCGCCATGTGGTTTACCCGCGTCAGTCTCAAGAATCCCGTCTTCGCGACGATGCTCATGCTCGCACTGGTGGTGCTGGGCATGTTCTCGTACCAGCGTCTGCAAGTCGACCAGTTTCCGAACATCGATTTCCCGGTGGTCGTGGTCATCACCGAATACCCCGGCGCCTCGCCAGAAATCGTCGAGAGCGAGGTCACCAAGAAGATCGAGGAAGGCGTCAACTCGATCGCCGGCATCAACGCCCTTACCTCGCGCAGCTACGAGGGCCAGTCGGTCGTCATCATCGAATTCCAGCTCTACGTGGATGGCCGCAAGGCCGCCGACGACGTGCGCGAGAAAGTCGCAGCGGTACGGCCGCTGTTCCGCGACGAGGTGAAGGAGCCGCGCGTGCTGCGCTTCGACCCGGCCTCGCGCGCCGTGTGGTCGGTCGCCGTGCTGCCCGAGGGCGACAAGGACGAGCAGCCGAGCGCGGTCGAACTGACCAACTGGGCCGACCAGGTATTGAAGAAGCGCCTGGAGAACGTGCGCGGCGTCGGCTCCGTCACGCTGGTCGGCGGCACCAAGCGCGAGATCAACATCTACCTGAATCCGCAGGCCATGGAGGCCTTCGGCGTGAGCGCGAGCCAGGTGGTCGATGCAGTGCGCAGCGAGAACCAGGCACTGCCGGTCGGCTCGGTGCGCTCGCTCGAACAGGACCGCGTGGTGCAGATCGACGCACGCATGGAGCGCCCCGAGGACTTTGGCCGCATCATCGTCACGCGCAAGGGCGGCGCACCGATCCGCGTCGACCAGATCGCGACCGTGAGCGACGGCGCGCAGGAGCTCGACAGCCTCGCGCTCTACAACGGCCAGCGCACGCTGCTGCTGTCGGTTCAGAAGGCGCAGGACGAGAACACCATCCAGGTGGTCGACGGACTGCAGAAGGCCATCGCCGAGATCAAGCCGCAATTGCCGCCGGGCGTGCGGCTCGAACCCATCGCCGATGCCTCGCGGCCGATCCGCGTCGCGGTCGAGAACGTGCGGCGCACGCTGATCGAGGGCGCCGTGCTCACGGTGCTGATCGTGTTCCTCTTCCTGAACTCGTGGCGCTCCACCGTCATCACCGGCCTGACCCTGCCGATCGCGCTGATCGGCACCTTCTGGTTCATGGCGATGTTCGGCTTCACGATCAACATGATCACGCTGATGGCGCTGTCGCTGTGCGTGGGCCTGCTGATCGACGACGCGATCGTGGTGCGCGAGAACATCGTGCGCCATGTGCAGATGGGCAAGGGCCCCTTCCAGGCCTCGCTCGACGGTACGCAGGAGATCGGGCTCGCGGTGCTGGCGACCACGCTGTCGATCGTCGCGGTGTTCCTGCCGATCGGCTTCATGGAAGGCATCATCGGCAAGTTCTTCCACGAGTTCGGCATCACGATCGTCGCGGCGGTGATGATCTCGATGTTCGTGAGCTTCACGCTCGATCCGATGCTCTCCAGCGTCTGGCACGACCCTGCGATCGACAAGCATGGCAAGCGCGACGCGCCCGTCACCTTCTACGACAAGACCATCGGCCGCGTGACCGGCTGGTTCGACCGCGCGACGGAGCGACTGGCCGAGGGCTACCAGTCCATCCTGCGCTGGGCGCTGGTGCACAAGCTGGCGACGCTGGGCGCGGCGCTGGGCATCTTCATCGCGAGCATCTTCATGGTGCCGCTGCTCGGCACGGAGTTCGTGCCCAAGGCCGACTACTCCGAGACGGCCATCAACTTCTACACGCCGGTCGGCTCCTCGCTCGAAGTGACCGAAGCCAAGGCGCGCCAGGTCGAGGCCGTGCTGCGCGACATGCCGGAGGTGCGCTACACGCTCACCACCATCAACACCGGCGATGCGCAGGGCAAGATGTACGCGAGCATCTACGTGCGGCTGGTCGACCGCAAGGCGCGCAACCGCAGCGTCGACCAGATGTCGACGGTGCTGCGCGAGCGCCTGCGCTCGGTGCCCGGCATCACGGTCACGCACGTGGGCCTGCGCGACTCCGTGGGCGGCAACAAGCCCATCGAGTTCTCGCTGCAAGGCCCCGACCTGAAGGAACTCGAACGGCTGACCGCGAAGGTGATGGAGGCGATCCGCCCGATCCCGGGGCTGGTCGATCTCGATTCGAGCCAGAAGCCGAACAAGCCGACGGTCAGCGTCGTCATCCGGCGCGATGCCGCTTCGGACCTCGGCCTCGGCGTGACGCCCATCGCCACTGCCCTGCGCACGCTGGTCGCCGGCACCACCGTGGGCAACTGGCGCGCACCCGACGACCAGACCTACGACGTCAACGTGCGGCTTGCGCCCGAGGTGCGCAATTCGCCGCAGGACCTGGCCCGCCTGCCCTTCGTCAGCACGGCCGTGGGCGCGAACGCCGACGGATCGAGCCGCATCGTGCGCCTGTCGCAGGTGGCCGAGGTGCGCGAATCGACCGGCCCCAACCAGATCAATCGCCGCGCGCTCGCACGCGAAGTCAGCATCAATGCCAACGTCGACGGCCGCTCGGCGGGCGAAGTCTCGGCCGAGATCCGCACGGCACTGGCCGGCATCGCGTTCCCGCCGGGCTATGGCTGGCAGTTCAGCGGCTCGACCAAGAACATGCAGGAATCCTTCGGCTATGCCGTGTCCGCGCTGGCGCTCGCGATCATCTTCATCTACATGATCCTGGCGAGCCAGTTCAAGAGCTTCCTGCAGCCGCTGGCGCTGATGACGGCGCTGCCGCTCACGCTGATCGGCGTCGTGCTGGCGCTGCTGCTGTTCGGCTCGACGCTGTCGATGTTCTCGATCATCGGCGTGGTGATGCTGATGGGCCTGGTCACGAAGAACGCGATCCTGCTGGTGGACTTCGCCATCCGCGCGCGCGAGCCCGGCGTGGCGGACGACGGCAGCACGGTGCCCGGCCTTCCGCGCGCCGAAGCGCTGCTGCTCGCCGCACGGGTGCGGCTGCGGCCCATCCTGATGACGACGCTGGCGATGATCTTCGGCATGGTGCCGCTGGCCTTCGCGATCACCGAAGGTTCGGAGCAGCGCGCGCCCATGGGCCAGGCCGTGATCGGAGGCGTGATCACCTCGTCGCTGCTGACGCTGGTGGTCGTGCCGGTCGTCTATTGCTACATGGACGACCTCGCGAACTGGGCCCGCCGGCGCTGGAACCGCAAGCCTGCGGCGGAGCCCGCGAAGCCCATGCCTAAAATTGAGGGTTTGTCCTGAGTCCCCGCCACTAGGAAGAATCACATGAATCCCACACCGACCCTGGAGCGCCTGCGCTTCAACATGATCGAACAGCAGATCCGCCCCTGGGATGTGCTCGACCTCGACATCCTGGACCTGCTCAACAACATCCGGCGCGAGGACTACGTGCCGCAAGCGCACCGCGCGCTGGCCTTCTTCGACATGGAAATCCCGCTGGAAGGCGCCACGGCCAAGGAGGCCGGCCAATGCATGCTGTCGCCCAAGGTCGAAGCGCGCGTGCTCCAGGACCTGCACATCCAAAAGCACGAATCGGTGCTCGAGATCGGCACCGGCTCCGGCTTCATGGCCGCCCTGCTCGCCCACCGCGCGGCCCAGGTGCTGACGCTGGAGATCGACCCCGGGCTTGCCGCCGCCGCCGCCGAGAAACTGCGTCGCAATGGCGTGATGAACGTGGAAGTGCGCCATGCCGACGGCGCCCAGCCGCTGCCCAGCGGCCCGACCTTCGACGTGATCGTGCTGAGCGGCTCGGTCGCACGCATTCCCCAGGGATTGCTCGGTTCGCTCAAGCAAGGCGGCCGACTGGCGGCTGTCGTCGGCGACGAACCGATGATGCGCGCCCACTTCGTCACCCGCACCAGCGAAGGCAAGTGGGAAACCATCCAGCCGTGGGACACGGTGGCACCGCGCTTGCTCAACTTCCCGGCGCCTTCGCGCTTCAACTTCTGATCCGCACGATTTCATGATCGACCAAATTCGTCCGGCCGAGCTTGCCGACTGGTTCGCCCGCAATCCGAGCGCCACGCCGGTGGTCCTGGACGTCCGCGAGCCCTGGGAGTTGCACACCGCCAGCGTGGTGCCCCAGGGCTTCACCCTGGCGACGATCCCGATGAACGAGATCCCGGCCCGCGTCGCCGAACTCGATGCCGGGCAGCGCATCGCCTGCCTGTGCCATCACGGCGCGCGCAGCCAGCGCGTCGCCGCCTTCCTGGCCCAGAGCGGGTTTGCGGAGGTGGCGAACATTGCCGGTGGCATCGATGCGTGGTCGGCGCAACACGATCCCTCCATCCCAAGGTACTGATGCTCGGTACCGATGCTCGCCCCCAGGCTTGCCCACTTCGTGTCGCTTCGCCCACCCCCTACCGGGGGCAACACCAGCGGCCCGGCGAAGCCGGATCCGCGGTGTTCCTGGACTCGCCCCCAGGCTTTGCGCACTTCGTGTCGCTTCGCCCACCCCCGACCGGGGGCAACACCAGCGGCCCGGCGAAGCCGGATCCGCGGTGTTCCTGGCTTCTGTCGCGTGACGGCGGCGATGCATTGCAACCTGCTACTGCTATTGATTTCTTCAAGGACGTTTCATGCCCGTTCCCAGGCCTCTTCCTCTTTCGGCAGCGCTCGCGACGGTGTTCGCAGCGGCGATGGCACTGCCGGCTCATGGCCAGAGCCTGATCGAACTTTATGACTCGGCGCGGGGCTACGACGCGACCTACCAGGCGGCGCGTGCGCAATACGACGCGAGCCTGGCGCGGGCGGCGCAGGCCAAGGCGGGCATCCTGCCGGCGGTGGGGCTGTCGGCCAATGCGTCGGCCACGCATCAGGAACTGTCGACCGACAACCTCTCGGTGACTCGCGGCTTCCCGAACCAGTCCGCAGGCATCAATGCGACGCAGCCGCTGTACCGGCCCGCGAACTGGGCGGTCTACGAGCAGAGCAAGCGCCAGGTCGACATCGCCGAGGCCACGCTGACCATTGCCGAGCAGGATCTGGTCGTGCGCGTGAGCCAGGCCTACTTCGACGTGCTCTCCGCGCAGGACAGCCTTGCGCTCGTGCGCGCGCAGAAGATCGCGGTGGCCGAACAGCTCGCATCGGCCAAGCGGAACTTCGAGGTCGGCACGTCGACCATCACCGATACGCGCGAGGCGCAGGCCCGCTACGACCTCGTGATCGCCCAGGAGATCACGGCCGAGAACGACCTGCAGGTGCGCAAGATCGCGCTCGACCAACTGGTCGGCCGCCCGGGCGCGAACCCGACGCCTCTCGCCGCGCCCGTGGTGCTGCCGACGGTGCCGGCGGACATGAACACCTGGGTGCAGCAGGCCGAGGACGTGCACCCCGCCATCACGCAGGCGAAGCTCGGCCTCGAAGTGGCCAAGCTCGAAGTGGACAAGGCCCAGGCCGGCCACAAGCCCACGCTCGACGCGCAGCTTGGCTACAACGCCACGAACAACCCCAACGGCACGAGCACCAGCACCAGCACCGGCCGTGTGAACGTGCGGGCCGCGAGCATCGGCGTGGTGTTCAACCTGCCCCTGTTCGCAGGTTTCGCTACCGAAAACCGCATCAAGGAAACGCTGGCCCTCGAGGAGCAGCAGCGCCAGATCCTCGAATCGACCCGTCGCAGCGTGTCCCAGGCCACGCGCACGGCCTACCTCGGACTGATCTCGGGCGCGGGGCAGGTCAAGGCACTCGAAGCCGCCGAATCGTCCAGCCAGAGCGCACTCGATGCCAACCGGCTGGGCTACCAGGTCGGCGTGCGCATCAACATCGACGTGCTCAACTCGCAGAGCCAGCTCTTCCAGACCAAGCGCGACCTCGCGGTGGCGCGCTACAACGTGCTGGTGGGCAACCTGAAGCTGCGCCAGGCCAACGGCACCCTGACGCCGGGCGATCTCACCACCGTCAACGACACGCTGGCCACCAATGGCCGCGCGACCGTCGGCAGCGAGGCTTCGCCGTACCAGCCGTCCGCCGCCACGGTGAGCCCCATCCCGGTGCCCGCGAATCCGGTCTTCGTGGTTCCGCAGGTGACGACGCCACCCTTCAACCCGCAACCGCCGACGATGCCGGTGCCGCCCCCGCCGCCGGTGATCGTCGTGCCGCCTTCGCGCTAGCCGACGCATCCATCATCTCGTGCACCAGGCCTGAAAAGGCCAGGGCAGCCGGCGACAGCGTGCGGTTGGCCAGCATCACGATGCTGTAGTGCGTCTGCATGCGGGTCAGCCGCCTGATCGGCAGGCGCAGCAGCGATTCGGTGCCATGGTCCAGACCCGCGGTGTCGGTCGCGAGGATGACCGCGCGTGCCGTGAGTGCCAGGTGCCTCAGGGTTCCCAGGTCGTCGCAGACGATGTTGAAGACAGGGCGGTCCGTGCGCTTGACCTGCTTTTCGAAATGCGCGGCTACGCCCAGCGGGAGGTTGGGGCTGGCCACCGGGTAGTCCATCGCCTGCTCCAGCGTCACCTCCTCCAATTGCAGCAGCGGGTGATCCGCGCACACGAAGAATGACACCGACACGTTGGGCAGGCGCTTGAACTGCAGGCCCGGCTGCTTCTTGAGGTCGCGCGTATCGGCCACGAAGAGATCGAGTTGCCGTCGATGCAGCCGCTCGCTCAGCGTATTGGGGTCCGCTACCTCGATGCGCACGGCAAGCTGCGGATAGCGCTGCGTCATCAGCGACAGGGCCGGCCGGCCCAGCATGCCCGCGGCGAAAGGGCCGAGTCCCACCTGGAGACTGCCGGTGGAAAGGCCCTGGAGCAGCAGCACGTCCCGTTGCACCTGTTCGGCATCGGCGATCAGTTCGCGCGCCCGGGCCAGCACCAGCTCACCCGCGGCGGTGAAGCGCACCTGACCGTAGGCCCGGTCGACGAGACGGGCCTTGAGGTCTTCCTCCAGGTTCTCGATGCTGCGGGACAGCGCTGGTTGCGACAGATGCACCGCCTCGGCGGCCCGCCCGAAGCTGCCTTGCTCCGACAGCGCGATCAGATGGCGAAGCTGGCGAAGTTGAATTTTGCACTCCAGTTAAAAATCAACCTTCTATTTTGCATTGGCTATCAGTTTGGCTATTGCCCAGAATCGGGGATTCGACCAAGAAGGAGACAGCCGATGAAGACGGCGATGAAGTGGCAGGTGGCCGGCGTCCTGCTGGCAGGGCTTGCGTTGCAAGGAGCTGCCCGGGCCGACGACTTCCCGCGCAAGGCCGTCACCGTGGTCGTGCCCTATGCGGCAGGCGGCGGCACCGACGTGGTCGCGCGCTCGCTGGCCGAGCAGATGACGCGGCAGCTCGGCCAGCCGGTGATCATCGACAACAAGCCCGGGGCCGGCGGCATCCTTGGCACCAATGCGGTCGCCAAGGCCGCGCCGGACGGCTACACGGTGCTGGTCGGCCTCACCCAGTCACTGCTGACCAACCAGTTCCTCTACGACAGGTTGCCCTATGACCCGCGCAAGGAACTGGCCCTGGTCACGCAGATCGCGACCGCGCCGCTGATGCTGCTCGTGCCCGCCGCATCGAACATCCAGAACGTGGCCGACCTGCGGCGCGCCATGCGCGCGTCGGCCACCGGCGGCAACTGCGGCTCGTGGGGCGCGGGCTCCTATCCGCACCTGGCATGCGCCCACATGGCGCAATCGTGGAAGGCCGACATCACCCACGTCGCCTACAAGGGCGAGGCGCCGATGCTGCAGGACCTCGTGGGCGGGCAATTGAGCTTCACCTTCGGCAGCGTCGTCTCCGCGAAGGCCTACCTCGATGGCGGCAAGCTGCGCGCCATCGCCATCACCGGGGAGCAGCGCATGCCGATCCTGCCCAACGTGCCGACTTTCGCCGAAGCCGGCTTCAAGGATCCGGAATACAGGATCTCCGGCTGGCTCGCACTGGCGGTTCCGCGAGGCACGCCGAAGCCGGTGGTCGCGCGTCTGCAACAGGCGGCGCAGCAGGCCATCACCTCGACGGAGCTCGCCAAGCGCTTCGAATTGCTGGGCATGGTGCCGATGGCCACCACGGCCGAACAATTTCGCCTGAACTACGACGCCGACTGGCCCGTCTGGGAAAGACTGGTGAAAGTTTCCGGGGCGAGGCTGGACTGACTCCCGCTCGCGCACGAATCGCTCTCGATGCTGGACGAATTCGAACCCACGTTCAATATCGACGAACCGTGAACTCGTTGACGGAACGCCACATTCCGCCTGCCGGTAAGTGACGACTCCGATGGACCCGCGCACAATGGTTCGAGCCGTCCGGCACCCCAGATTGCCGGGCTTGTCCGAAGGAGGGTTCGGCCATGCGATGTGCATCTCCGCGAGTGCCTGGCACAGGCACTTCAGCCCGGCGGTCCGCCGGCGGGCTGGGAGCGCACGTTGCCCGGGCCAGCACACGAGTGGCCGCCGCTGCCGCACTCTGCATGGGCAGTTGCGGCGCCTTCGCGCAGTGCAGCCCCACCCCCGCTGGCGCCACGGGCCTCTGCAATCCCCAAGCCAGCGTCGCCGCCCTCGCGCGGCCGCAAACCGGCGCCTACATGGGCATTCAGCGCATGACGAGCTTCGCCTTCGTGCAAAGCCTGCAAGATCGTTGGGGCGACCCGCTGCAGGTCAGCCCTGGCAATGCCTGGCTCCGCGCCGGCGGCCAGGGGCCGAGTTCGACCAGCGCCGATGGCCGCTTCAACACCGACAGCAGAGGCTGGGTGCTTCAAGGCGGCGGGGACGTGGCGAAATGGTCGCTGTTCGGCGGCGCGGACCGTCTGCACCTCGGCGCGATGGCCGGCTACACCAGCGGGAGCACGGACTCCACCGCGCTCGGCAATCCGATCCAGGCGCGCGGCGAATTCTCCGGCGGTGGGGTTGGCGCATACGGCACCTGGTACCAGAACGACCGGACCCAGCTCGGCTGGTACACGGACGTGTGGGGCCAGTACGCCCGGTTCAACAACACGGTCGATACCGGCCTCCTCTTCGATCGCACGGGCTACGACTCGCACATCAGCATGTTCTCGGCCGAGGCCGGCTATGCCATGCCGCTCGGAGAGTCCGGCAAGTGGGTGCTCGAACCGCAGGGCCAGATCATCTACCTGCACAACCATTCGCATATCGCGCTGGAACCGAATGGCCTCGCGGTCAAGGGCGCCCATCGCAGCGCGTACACGTCGAGGCTGGGGCTGCGGCTGCGCAGCACCTCCAGTCCCGATTGGGGCTGGGGTGTCCGCCCCTATGCGGCGTTCAACTGGTGGTACGACAACACGGGCGAGGAGCTCACGGTCAACCAGTTCTCGGTGCGCGACCTGTACCCGAGCAGCCGGTATGAGCTGAAGGCTGGCGTCAATGTCGATCTCAAGCAAGGCTGGGCTGGCTGGGGCGACGTGGGATGGCAGTGGGGCAATCAGTCGTACCAAGCGTGGACGGTTCGCGGAGGCATGAAATACGCGTGGTAGCTGTTGCTCGCCCCCAGGCTCGCGCACTTCGTGTCGCTCTCCACCCCCTACCGGGGGCAACACCGGCAGCCCGGCGAAGCCGGTTCTGCGGTGTTTCTGGACTCGCGCCTAGGCGCGCTCACTTCGTGTCGCCGGCGGCCCCGCTATTCCAGGTGGGGTTCGGGGCGGTCTTCGGAGATCGGGGTGGCTTGTTCGGCTATGGCGAGCAGGGCGGCGGCGGTGCGTTGGGCGGCGCCGCGGTTGGCGGATGCGAAAGCGAGGGCGGCTTCGGACATGGCTTCGCGGCGTTCCTGTTTTTCGACGAGCTTCAGGGCGGCGGTGACGGCGTGCTCCATGTCGGCGACGCGCAGGGAGGCACCGGCGGACAAGGAGAGTTCGGCGGCTTCGGCGAAGTTGAAGGTGGAGGGGCCCATGATGACCGGGCAGCCACACGCTGCGGCCTCAATGAGGTTCTGGCCGCCGAGGGGCTCGAAGCTGCCGCCGAGGAGCGCCACGTCGGCCAGGCCGTAGTAGAGGGCCATCTCGCCGAGCGAATCGCCGAGCCAGATCTCGGCTTCCTTGGGGGCACCGGCGGCGCTGCGACGGGCGATCGCGAAGCCGTTGGATTCGACCAGGGCCGCCACTTCGTCGAAGCGCTGGGGATGGCGGGGCACGATCATCCATTGCACGTCGTGCACGCGCTTTGCGATGGACTGGATCGCATCCTGCTCGGGCGGGACGGGTGCGAGGGCGCCGAAGCGCTTGAGGACGTCGAGCAGTTGCTGCTCCTCGCCGTCGCGCGAGCTGGCGAAGACGACGATGGGGCGCGGCAGTTGGCCACGCAGTCGGGTCGCCGTCGCCAGTTGGCGGGCGTCGGGGGTGGCATCGAACTTGAGGTTGCCGAACACGCCGGCCACCTTGGCGCCGAGCGAGACCAGCCGGTGCGAATCGGCCTCGGTCTGGGCCCACACGGCCGCAAGGGATGAATAGGCGGGGCGCGCGAGCCACGCGAGGCGCTCCGCGCCGGCGAGCGACTTCTCGTTCAGGCGCGCATTGGCAAGCACCAGCGGAATTCCGCGTTCGGCGCAGGCGGCGGTCATCTCGGGCCAGACCTCGGTTTCCATCAGCACGCCGATGCGCGGACGGAAGCGGTCGAGAAAGCGCGCCACCGGCTCGGGCGCATCCCAGGGCTGCCACACCTGGAGGTCTCCGGATTCGAGCAGTTTGGCGCCCTCCTCGCGGCCCGTCGCCGTGCCGTTGGTCAGCAGGATCGGAATGCCCGGAAACTGCCGGCGCAACTCCTCGATGAGGATGCCGGCCGCGCGCGCCTCGCCGAGCGACACCGCATGGATCCAGCACCAGCCGGTGCCGTTGGCCGCTTCGTCGTAGTGGCCGAAGCGTTCCTCCACGGCAAGCGCATAGCCGGGCTCCGCCTCGGCGCGCCGCCGGAGCTTGCGGCGGACCAACGGTTGGGCCAGGGTGGTGAAAGCGCCATAGAGGCGCAGCAGCAACGAACGCACGCTCGATGGATCAGTGGGCGGCTTCGGCCAGGGTGGCGTCCGGCTTGGCGCTCTTGAGCAGCGCGAGCATCTCGCCCTCGATGCGATGGAGCGCGGCCTCGGTCTGGCCCTCGAAGCGCAGCACCAGCACCGGCGTGGTGTTCGACGCGCGGATCAGGCCGAAACCGTCGGGCCAGTCGACCCGCACGCCGTCGATGGTCGACACCTGGGCCGGCGCGGCGAACTTCGCGGTCTTGACGAGCTGGTCGACGACCGTGTGCGGCTCGCCCTCCGCGCATTTGACGTTGAGTTCGGGCGTCGAGAAACTGGTCGGCAGCGCGTTGAGCACGTCGCTGGCATTCGGGCTCTTGCTCAGGATCTCCAGCAGGCGGCAACCGGCATAGGTGCCGTCGTCGAAGCCGAACCAGCGTTCCTTGAAGAAGATGTGACCGCTCATCTCGCCGCCCAGCGGCGAATCGATCTCCTTCATCTTCGCCTTGATCAGCGAATGGCCGGTCTTGAAGATCAGCGGCTTGCCGCCGGCGGCCTCGATGGCCGGGCCCAGGCGCTGCGAGCACTTCACGTCGTAGACGATGGTGCCGCCCGGTGCGCGCGACAGCACATCCTGTGCGAACAGCATCATCTGGCGGTCCGGGTAGATGTTGTTGCCGTTCTTCGTCACGATGCCCAGGCGGTCGCCGTCTCCGTCGAAGGCCAGGCCCAGTTCGGCATCGCCCGACTGCAACGCCGCGATGAGATCCTTGAGGTTCTCCGGCTTGCTCGGATCGGGATGGTGGTTGGGAAAGTTGCCGTCGACCTCGCTGAAGAGTTCGGTGACTTCGCAGCCGATGGCGCGCAGGATCGCCGGGGCCGAGGCGCCCGCGATGCCGTTGCCGGAATCGACCACGATCTTGAGGGGACGCGCCAGCTTGATGTCGCCCACGATGCGCTGCGTGTAGGCCTCGGTCACGTCGACCTTGCGCACGCTGCCGCCGGGAGCGAGCTTCGCGCTGTCGGCTTCCATCACCTTGCGCAGGCCCTGGATCTCGTCGCCGTAGATGGCGCGGCCGGCCAGCACCATCTTGAACCCGTTGTAGTCCTTCGGATTGTGGCTGCCGGTGACCTGGATGCCGCTGCTGGCCAGCGTGTGGGCCGCAAAGTAGAGCATGGGCGTGGTCACTGCACCGACGTCGATCACCTCGATGCCGGTGGCCACCAGGCCATTGATCAGCGCTTCCACCAGTGCGGGGCCCGAGAGCCGCCCATCGCGCCCCACCGCCACCGACTTCTCCCCGGCCGCACGCGCCGCGCTGCCGAAGGCCCTGCCGAGTGCCTCGGCGACTTCCGCGTCGAGCGTGGTGGGAACCACGCCGCGGATGTCGTAGGCCTTGAAGATCGATGCGCTGAGTTGCATGAAGGCTTCCCCTGAGAAGTTCAAGAAATGAAGACCATTGTAGGCATGGCCTCCCGCGGCCAGATGTCCGGAAATGGCCAATCCTGCGCGTACGCCGCCGTATCATCCTTCCATGTCCCCCGCCCCAGCCTCCACCGCCGGACTCGAGAGCGACGCCTGCTACCTGGCCATGAAGGCGCACGATGCGCGCTTCGACGGCTCGTTCTTCACCGGCGTGACCTCCACCGGCGTCTATTGCCGTCCGGTCTGCCGCGTCAAGCTGCCGCGGCGCGAGAACTGCTGCTTCTTCCGCCATGCGGCGCAGGCCGAGGCGGCGGGATTCCGCCCCTGCCTGCGCTGCCGGCCCGAACTGGCGCCGCGAGCCGCGAGCTGGTCGACCGAAGACGCATCGCGCATCCTGGCCTTGCAAGCTGCGCGCCTGATCGACGAACCCGATGCCTGGTCCGAGGACGGACCCGGCGCGGCCCGCATCGCCGCGCGGCTCGGCGTCAGCGACCGGCACCTGCGCCGCATCTTCGAGACGCAATTCGGCGTATCGCCCCTCCAGTACCTGCAGACCCGCCGCCTGCTGGCCGCGAAACAGCTCATCGCCGATACGCGCCTGCCGATGACGCAGGTGGCGATGGCGAGCGGCTTCGCGAGCGTCCGGCGCTTCAATGCCGCCTTCCTGACGCACTATGGCCTCAACCCCAGTGCGCTGCGCCGTGCTGGTGCATCGGCAGGCGATCGCGAGGATGCGGCGGTGAACGTGCGCCTGGGCTACCGCCCGCCCTATGACGGCGATGCCATGCTTGACTTCTTCGCCCGACGTGCCTTGCGCGGCGTCGAGGTGCTGGGCGACGCAGGCGGGACACGACAGTTCGCGCGCACGCTGCGCGTGACGCAGGGCGGACGCACGCTCGAAGGATGGCTGCAGCTTCGCTTCGATAAGCAGCGCGAGCAGGTCCTGCTGCGGGTCGGCGAATCGCTCGCCGCGGTGCTGCCCACCGTGATCAGCCGCGTGCGCGCGATGCTCGATCTCGATGCGGACCCGATGGCCATCAACAGCGCCCTGCATGCGAGCTTCCCCTTCGGCGACGGATTGCGCGTGCCGGGCACGGTCGACGGCTTCGAGCTTGCGGTGCGCGCCGTGCTCGGCCAGCAGATCACCGTGGCCGCCGCGCGCACGCTGGGGACGCGGCTGGTGCAGGCCTTCGGCGAGCCGATCGTCACGCCGATCGAAGGACTCGACCGCCTGTTCCCCACGCCCGCCGCCATTGCCGGCGCCAGCGGCGACGCGCTCGGCCAACTTGGCATCGTGCGCCAGCGGCAGGCCGCCCTGCTCGCCGTGGCACGCGAAGTCCTGGACGGCCGCCTCGCGCTGCATGCCGGGGCGGACGTGCCTGCCACCCTCGCCGCCCTGCAGGCCTTGCCGGGCATCGGCGACTGGACGGCGCAGTACATCGCGATGCGCGCGCTGCGCTGGCCCGATGCCTTCCCGGCAGGCGACGTCGCGCTGCAGAAGGCGCTCGGCGTGACGACGGCGCGCGCCGCGGCGGAGGCCTCGCTCGCATGGCGGCCGTGGCGCGGCTACGCGGTGCTGCGCGCCTGGCACAGCCCCACGCCTTCTCCCGCGGCCGATGCGTCGGCCGTCTCATCCCCATCTTCCAGCGTCGCAGGTTGAACGCCATGAAATTCAGGAACGCCATCATCTTCACCACCCACATCGACAGCACGCTCGGCGGCATCACCCTGGCCGCGACGGACAAGGGCCTCGCCGGCGTCTGGTTCGACCAGCAACGCCACTGGCCCGACATGACGGGCTGGCAGGTCCGTGACGACCATCCGGTGCTGCGCGAGGCCGCTGCGCAACTGGGCGACTACTTCGCCGGTCGCCGGGATCGCTTCGACCTGCCGCTGGACCTCTCGCATGGCACGGCCTTCCAGCAATCGGTGTGGCAGGCACTGCTCGCCATCCCGGCGGGCAAGACGATCAGCTACGGCGCGCTCAGCGCCGGTGTCGGCAACCCGGCCGCCGTGCGCGCCGTCGGCGCGGCCGTGGGCCGCAATCCGATCAGCGTGATCGTGCCGTGCCACCGCGTGCTGGGTTCCGGTGGCTCGCTCACCGGCTATGCGGGCGGACTCGAACGCAAGGCCGCGCTCCTCGAACTGGAAGGCGCACTGTGAGCGAAGGCGAATGCACCGCTGAAATCGCCGCCGCCAAGCCCTCCGCCGCGATACCGAAGGCCAAGGCCGCACCCGCGGCCAGCCGCCGGTGGCTGGTGGATCTCGTGCTGCTGGGCATGCTGTGGGGCGCGTCCTTCCTGTTCATGCGCATCGGCGCCGCGGAGTTCGGCGCGCTGCCGACCGCGGCGGTGCGCGTCTGCATCGCGATGGTGTTCCTGTTTCCCCTGCTTTTCATGCGGGGGCAGTGGTCCAGTTTCAGGCAGCACTGGAAGCCGGCGCTCGGCATCGGGGTGCTCAACTCGGGCCTGCCCTTCGCGTTCTTCGCGTTCGGCTTGCTGACCATCAACAGCGGCCTCGCCGCGGTCATCAATGCGACCGTGCCGATGTTCGGCGCGCTGGTGGCATGGGGCTGGTTCGGCGACCGTCCGGACCGCTCGCGCATGCTGGGGCTGGTGATCGGCTTCGCGGGCGTCGCGATGCTGGCCGGCCGCAGCGCCGGCGTCCACTCGGGCGCGGACGAGAGCGCGGTGCGCTGGGCCATCGCGTCCTGCCTCGCCGCATGCATCTGCTATGCGTTCTCGGCGAGCCTCACACGCAAGCACCTGGTCGGCGTTCCGGCCCTCGCGACCGCGACGGGCAGCCAGATCGGCGCCACGCTGGCGCTCGCACTGCCCGCCATCTGGCTCTGGCCCGCGCAGATGCCGAGCCTGCGGGCATGGCTGGCGCTTATCGCCGTCGGCACCGCCTGCACCGGGCTGGCCTACATCCTCTTCTTCCGGCTGATCGAGGCCGCAGGACCGGCACGGGCGCTGACGGTGACCTTCCTGGTGCCGGTGTTCGCGCTGTTCTACGGGGCCGTGTTCCTCGGCGAGCAGATCACGCAGTGGATGCTGATCTGCGCGGTGGTGATCGTGTGCGGCGTTGCGCTGTCGACGGGGCTCGTCAAGCTGGGCCGCCGCACTGCCTGAGCGCCATGGCCTAGGCGTTCTGGATCAACGTGGCCACCACGTTGATCGAGAGCGCCAGCACCAGCATGTTGAAGGTGAACGAGACCACGCCGTGCACGAGCGTGATGCGCCGCATGTCGCGCGAGGTGACCTGGACGTCCGACACCTGCGAGGTCATGCCGACCACGAAGGAGTAGTAGAGGAAGTCGAAGTAGTCCGGATCCAGCTTGCCTGGGAAGTCCAGGCCCGGGGTCTCCTCCTCCGGATCGAGCTCCGCCTGGTAGTAGCGATGCGCATAGTGAAAGGCGTAGATCGTGTGGATCATCAGCCAGGAGCTTGCGAGCGCGATCAGGCCGAGCGTGATGAGGCCGATGCGCTCCACGCCTTGCAGGTGCGGCACCTGCCGGAGCAGCGTCAGGATCACCCCCACGCTCACGCTGGCGGCGACCAGCATGATGGCAAGAAGCCAGACCTTGGGCGGGTCCATCGACTGCGCACGCGAACGCGTGCGGTCGGCGTCCGAGGTCTCGGCCAGCCAGAAGGCGGGCAGCAGGTAGACCGCCGCGCAGGTGCACCATCCCGCGAGCACGCACGCCCCCGCGGCGAGCGGCGTGAGTCTCAGGGCAAGGCTGACGAGCAGGCCGACGGCGGCGGCACACAGGAGCCGCTGCCCCCCGGACATCATGACGATTTGCTGGCGCATGCGGCCACTGTAGCCTCTCTGCCTCTTGCAACGCATCCAACTGATCCGGTCGATTGGCGCGACACTGAGACTGTTCTTTTGCCGGGCAATGGGCGACAGTCACGAAAACCGATGATCCACGCATGAAGATCCCACGCCGTCTGCCGGCCTTGCCGCGATGCGTCGCAGGCGCGGTCGCGCTCGTCGCCGCAAGCCTGTGGCCGGCCCACGCCGCAGCGCCCGCGCCCGGGCACGTCCCCGACACCATCGAGCAGCGCGCGGCGGCCTGCATCGCCTGCCACGGCCGGGAAGGCTCGAGCACCGAGGCGGCCTACTTCCCCCGGCTGTCGGGCAAACCGGCGGCCTATCTCTTCAACCAGTTGCAGAGCTATCGGGACGGCCGCCGTTTCAACTCCGACATGACGCACATGGTCCAGCACCTGTCGGACGCCTACCTGCGCGAGATCGCGAACTACTTCGCCGGCATCGACCTGCCCTATCCGCCCGTGCCGACCACCACCGACGCGACGCCGCAGATGCTCGCGCACGGCAGGGCGCTGGTCTTCGAGGGCGATGCGGCGCGCGGCATTCCCGCCTGCGCGCAATGCCATGGCCAGGCGCTGACCGGCGTTCTGCCGGGCATTCCCGGGCTGGTCGGCCTGCCGCGCCTCTACCTGTCGTCGCAACTCGGTGCCTGGGTCACCAACGACCGCCACGCGCTCGAGCCCGACTGCATGGCGGAGGTGGGCCGCAAGCTCACGACGGCCGACATCAACGCCGTGACGAGCTGGCTGGTCATGCAACCCGTGCCGCCGAGCCCGAAGCCCGCGGCCAACCCGCCAAGCCCTGTGCCCATGGCGTGCAGCGCGCTGAATTTCCGTTGACCCCGCCATGCGCCGCCTCCTCTACCTGCTGACTTTTCTCGCCACGCTTGCCGTGCTGGCGGGACTGGCCATCGTCGCGCTCAACCTGCGCGGCGAAGACAAGCTGCCCAACCCTCCCGTCGCCTTCAACCCGACGCCGGACCAGATCGAACGCGGCCGCTACCTCGCGCTCGCCGGCAACTGCGCCGGCTGCCACACGGCGCGTGGCGGCGCGCCCTACGCGGGCGGCCTCGGCATCGAGACGCCATTCGGCACGATCTTCGCCAGCAACCTCACGCCGGACCCCAATGCCGGGATCGGCGGCTGGACCTCCGCGCACTTCTGGCGCGCATTGCACAACGGGCGGTCGAAGGACGGACGGCTGCTCTACCCGGCCTTCCCATATCCGAACTTCACCCGCGTGACGCGCGAGGATTCGGACGCGATCTTCGCGTACCTGCAGAGCATTCCGCCCTCCCCTACGCCGAACCACCCGCACGACCTTCGCTTTCCCTACGACACGCAACCGGCGCTCGCCGTGTGGCGGGCGCTTTCCTTCACGCCCGGTACCTTCGTGCCCGATCCGGCGCAGCCGGCCGAGTGGAACCGCGGCGCCTACCTCGTCGATGGCCTCGGGCATTGCATCGCCTGCCACGGCACGCGCAACGCGCTCGGCGCCACGCAGGAGAAGCTCGGCCTGTCGGGCGGCCTCATCGCGGTCGAGAACTGGTATGCGCCCTCGCTCACTTCGAAGCGCGAGGCGGGCGTTGCCGACTGGGACCCGAAGGACGTGGCCGAACTCCTCAAGAACGGCCGCTCGTCGCGGGGCTCGGTGATGGGCCCGATGGCGGACGTGGTGTTCGGCAGCACGCAGCATCTGGACGACGCCGACCTGCGCGCGATGGGCGTGTACCTGAAGACCTTGCCGAACACCGCGTCCGCAGCGCCGGCTTCGACTTCACCGACATCCCGCCGCGATCCGCGCGTGATGGAGCGCGGCGAGCGGATCTTCGACCAGCGCTGCGCCTATTGCCACGGCGACCAGGGGCAAGGCGCCGAAGGGGCCTACCCGCCGCTCGCGGGCAACCGCGCGGTGCTGATGGACTCCGCCGTCAACCTGATCCAGATCGTGCGGCATGGCGGCTTCCTGCCTTCGACGGGCGGCAATCCGCGCCCTTACGGCATGCCACCTTTCCGCTACGTGCTCGACGACACCGATGTCGCGGCCGTGCTGACCTACGTGCGCGGCTCGTGGGGCAACGATGCGCCGCCGGTCATGCCGCGCGACATGCTGCGCCGCTGAGCGCAGCCCTCAGAACGAACCCGGCGGCGCCTTGGCGGCGCGCTGAACGCGCCGGATGGGCGCCAGCATGCGCGCCAGCGTCGAACGTGCGGCACCGACGAATTCGCCGATGGGCGCCTTGAAGGTATCCGCCGAAAGCGACTCGCCCGGAGCCACGGGCGACAGGCCGCACCTGCGCAACACGCGGTTGAGCTGATGCACACGCGCGACCCTGCGCGTGACCGAGGTATAGAAGTTCACGCCGATCGAGATCGCGACCCCATCCCCGGGCGAGGTCCAGTCGCGATCGGAGCGCGTCATGTGCGGCGACGTACTCGGAAAATACACGCCATCGCCCGGGCGCGTCTCGAACTCATGGCTGCGTGCCTTGAATTCTTCCTTCAGGCGGACCCTGCGAAGCGAGTGCGCGACGATGAAGTCCTCCACCGCATCGGCGGGCACGACGACCCGGTCGGTGTGGTCCCAGACGTTCATGACCTTGCGCCCGCGCAACTGGAGCCAGAAGTTGTTCTCGCGGTCTATGTGGAACGGAGTGACCGACGGCGGCGCCGAAATGAAGATGAAGCCGGTCACCATGAAGATGTCGGGCTGCTCGCGCTCGATGGTTTCGCGCACGTTGTCCAGGATGTTGTTGAGTAGCGCCTGGTAGCGCGGGATGGCTTCCACGTTGTAGAGCGCGATCCACGAACCGGGCTCCTCGATGCGCCGGAAGACTTCCTCGATGCTGCGCCCGTCCGGGTGCTGGCTGTCGTGCGCGAAGCCCGAGGCCTGCGTGAGGCCAGGCCGGACGAAGCGGCACTGCTTCATCGGCGCGAGTTCCTTCGCCAGCGCTTCGAGCTCCGGCAACTGGAACAGGGGATGCTCGTGGTAGTTGTGATGGAGCCTTCCCACCTTGTGCGTCGTGAAACCCGCCGGGTCATCGACCCAGAGGCGGCAATCCGACGTCAAGGCTGCCATCTTCTCGATGTCGCTAGCGCCCATGGTTTCTCCAGCAAATCTGGAAAAAGCATACCGGATGTAACACCAAATTACCAGTTTCCATCGCCATAGAGCGAAAGACAGAGTGCAAGTCGGCGCCTTGACCCTCCCATGATGTGAAGGTTGATACTCCTTTCATACGCCGCATCTGCGGCTTGAAAGACAGGAGATCCCGAATGAACAGCAGCCTGGCGTTGTCGCCCGGTGCGAGCGGCCTGAAGGAATGGTCGCTTCCGATCGAAGGCATGACCTGCGCGTCGTGCGTGGCACGGGTGGAACGGTCGCTGAACGGCGTTCCGGGCGTGACGGAGGCGAGCGTCAACCTCGCGACCGAAGCAGCCAGCGTGCACACCGACGGGTCGGTGTCGCTTGGCACCTTGCGCGCCGCAGTCGAGAAGGCCGGCTATGCCGTCGGCGAAGCAGCACCGGCGGCCGAAACCGCAGGAACGTCCGGCGTGCCGGTCGCAAAGCCGCGCAAGCGCAACGACGCCTGGCCGGTCATCGCCGCCGCCATCCTCTCCGCTCCCCTGGCGTTGCCGATGCTCGGACTGCTCTTCGGCGAGGAATGGATGCTCGACGGCTGGCTGCAACTTGCGCTGGCCACGCCGGTGCAGTTCTGGCTGGGTGCGCGCTTCTACCGCGCCGGCTGGAAGGCTCTGAAGGCTGGCGCCGGCAACATGGACCTGCTCGTCGCCCTCGGCACGACGGCAGCTTACGGACTGAGTGTCTACCTGCTCTTCGCGCACGCCGGCCACGGCGGCACGGCGCACCTGTACTTCGAAGCCTCGGCGGTGGTCATCACGCTGGTGCTGCTGGGCAAGTGGCTCGAGACGCGGGCCAAGCGACAGACCACCGAAGCCATCCGCGCATTGAACGCACTCCGGCCCGATCGCGCCCGGGTGCGCCGCGATGGCGTCGACCAGGACCTTCCGCTGGCGCAGGTCAGGATCGGCGACCTCGTCGTCGTCCGGCCCGGCGAACGGGTGCCGGTGGATGCGCTGGTCACTGAAGGCGCGAGCGAGTTGGACGAATCGCTGATCACCGGCGAAAGCCTGCCCGTCGCCAAGCAGGTGGGCGACGCCGTCACCGGCGGCTCCGTCAACGGCCAGGGCCTGCTCGTGGTCCGCACCAGCGCCGTGGGCGCCGAATCGACGCTCGCGCGCATCGTGCGGCTCGTGGAATCCGCACAGGCCAAGAAGGCACCCATCCAGCGCCTGGTGGACCGGGTCAGCCATGTGTTCGTGCCGGTGGTCATCGGCATCGCCTTGCTGACCCTCCTGGGCTGGGGCCTCGCCACGGGCAACTGGGAAACGGCCATCCTCAACGCCGTCGCCGTCCTCGTGATTGCCTGCCCCTGCGCGCTGGGCCTTGCGACGCCGACGGCGATCATGGCCGGCACGGGTGTGGCTGCGCGCCACGGCGTGCTGATCAAGGACGCGGAAGCGCTCGAAGTCGCGCACAGCATCGGCGTTGTCGCATTCGACAAGACGGGCACCTTGACCGAAGGCCGCCCGGAACTCGTCGCGTTCGAAGCCGTGGACGGCGATACCGGCGCGCTGCTCCGCGCCGGCGCCGCGATCCAGGCGGGCAGCGAGCACCCCCTGGCGCGCGCCGTGCTCACCGCGGCGAAGAATGCGGCTGTCGATATCCCACGCGCGAGCGCGGTGCGCGCCGTGGCGGGGCGCGGCATGTCGGCGATCGTCGAAGGCCGCGAACTGCGCCTGGGCAGCACACGCTACATGCGCGAACTCTCGGTGCCGCTCGGCAGGCTCGATGCGCGCGCGACGCTGCTGCAGTCGGAAGGCCGAACGGTTTCATGGCTGGCGGATGTCACCGCGCGCCCCACGCTGATCGGCCTGCTGGCCTTCGGCGACACGCCCAAGGCGAGCGCGGCAGAAGCCATCCGCCGTTTACATGCACAAGGGATTCGCACCGCGCTGATCTCCGGCGACAACCGTGGCAGCGCCGAAGCGGTCGCGCGCGCGCTGAGGATCGACACCGTTCGCGCGGAGGTGCTGCCGGAAGACAAGGCGACGATCATCACGCAACTGAAGGCGGACGGCGTGCGCGTCGCGATGGTCGGCGACGGCATCAACGACGCGCCGGCCCTGGCCGCGGCCGATGTCGGCATCGCGATGTCCACCGGCACCGATGTCGCCATGCACGCAGCCGGCATCACGCTCATGCGCGGCGACCCGGCCCTCGTGAGCGACGCCATCGACATTTCGCGCCGCACCTACGCCAAGATCCGGCAGAACCTGTTCTGGGCCTTTGCCTACAACGTGGTCGGGATCCCGCTCGCGGCCTTCGGCATGCTGAGCCCGGTGATCGCGGGCGCGGCGATGGCCTTCAGCAGTGTGAGCGTGGTGAGCAATGCGCTGCTGCTGCGGCGCTGGAAGGGCCAGGCGCAATGAGCGAAGGAAAGGCAGAAATGGAACCCTTCAACATCGGCGAGGCCGCGGCAAGGTCCGGCGTTTCGGCCAAGATGGTGCGGCACTACGAATCCCTCGGCCTGATGCCTGACATCGGCCGCACCGATGCGGGCTACCGCCAGTACACCGAGAACAACGTGCACACGCTGCGCTTCATCCGTCGCGCGCGCGACCTGGGCTTCAGCATGGCCGAGATCGCGGAGCTTCTGAAGCTCTGGCAGAACAAGCGACGTGCGAGCGCGGACGTCAAGCGCATCGCCCTTGCCCATGCCGAGGACCTGCATCGACGCATCGAGGAGATGACCGCGATGAAGCGCACGCTGGAGCAGCTCGCACACTGTTGCCACGGCGATCACCGTCCCGACTGCCCCATCCTCGACGAGCTCGAAAGATAGGGCCGGCCTTCGCGCGGCTCAGTGCCCCAGCACTTCACCACGGGGCACTGCGGCGGCCACATGCGGCGTCACGGCCTGCTTGACCAGCAGGGCAATCGCGGACACCAGGCCGGCCGCCGCGATCACGGTGAAGACCTGGGCAAAGCTGAACTGACGCCGCGTGAGTTCCGCCACGAGCAGCGAGCCGGCGATGCCGCCGAAGCGACCCATGCCCAGCATCCAGGAGACGCCCGTCGCGCGGCCCGAGGTCGGATAGAAGGCCGCGGCGAGCGCCGGCAGCGATGACTGCGCGGTGTTCATCAACACCCCGGCGACGAACACCACGACCACCAGCGCGGCGACACTGCCGCTCGACTGCCCGATGGCCCAGATCGCAACCGCGGTCAGCGCAAAGCCGACGGCGATGATGCGGTTCGGGTTGAAGCGGTCCATCAGGAACCCGAACAGCACCGCACCGACGCCGCCCAGAGGGAAGAGCGCGGCGATCAGGCCGGCGGTCTGCGTATCGAGGCCGGCCTCCTTGAACAGGATCGGCATCCAGTTGATGAGCGCATAGAAGATCACCAGGCCCATGAAATAGGCCAGCCACAGCATCAACGTGCCGACCACGTACGAGCCCGACAGCACGAGCCCGAGCCCGGTCTTGCCGCTGCTCGCCGGCGCGGCCTTCTCTGTCATGGTGAAAGCGGCGGCGCTGGATGCGGTAGCGGAGATCTTCATGAGTACGGCACGAATCTTCTCCGCCGCCTGACGCTTGGCCACCATGTAGCGCACCGATTCCGGCAGCCAGAGCAGCAGCGCCACGAGGAGCACGAGCGGCACCACGCCACCGAGCACCAGCACGCTGCGCCAGCCGAAATGGGGAATCATCCAGGAGGCGAGGAATCCGCCGAAAGCGGCACCCAGCGGGAAGCCGCAGAACATGAGGTTCGTCATCGTGGCGCGGCGGCTGTCGGGACAGTACTCGCTCATCAGCGTGACGGCGTTCGGCATCGCGGCGCCGAGTCCGACGCCGGTGACGAAGCGCAGCACCGCGAGTTCGTCCAGGCTGGTCGCGAAGCCGGACCACAGGCAGGCCACGCCGAACACCATGACCGAAAGAATGAGCAGTCGCCGCCGGCCGAGCCGATCGGACAAGGGCCCCGCGGCGAGCGCACCGAAGGCGAGACCGAACAGCGCGGCGCTGAGCACCGGGCCGAGCGCCGGTTTGCCGACCTGCCATTCGTTGAGCAGCGACGGCGCGATGAAGCCGATCGCGGCGGTATCGAAGCCGTCCAGCAGGACGATGATGAAGCACAAGGTGAAGATCAGCCACTGGAAGCGGGAGAACCGCTTCTCGTTGAGGAAGGTCTGCACATCCAGGGCAGGGGTTGGCGACGACATTTTCTTATCTCCCGTGGGTTGTCATGCAGCACAGGGGCTGCGGGTGCGGCGCAATGGTCTCCAGCGCCGATCGTGGCTCGCTTCGCGCCTATCGGTCTTCGAAGCGGTTGTAGTCGAGGATGCCGGCCTCCAGCGATTGGTCCTTCTGGTAGCGATCGATCACCGCATCGCTGAAGGCCCAGAAGTCCGGGTTGGTGCGCCGGACGGCCCAGCGCCTGGCGAAGGCGGCGTAGTCCGCTTCGGAGCGGAGTTGGCCGATGGCGGCGGTCATCGCCGGCAGTTCGGCGGCTTTCGCGCTGTAGAAGGCGTTCGGGTACGCACCGATCACGCCGGGGACGACGGTCAGGGTGTCTTCGTCGGGGCGCAGTTCGCGGCGCTCGCCAAGCAGGTGCGACACGCTCGCATGCGCGGTGTTGCGGATCAGGCTGAAGGTGCGCAGGTCGCCCTCTGGCGTTTCGACCACCAGCAGCGAGCTTTCGGGCAGCCATTGCAGCGCGGCGCCGTGCACGCCCTCAAGTTCGTGCAGCGGCGACCTCAGTGCCGGCGCGACGTGCGGGTCGATGTCGAAACGCGTGTTCATCACCGGCGCGAGCCGGGTCTTCATCAACGCGAGCAGTTCGCGCTTTGGATCGGCTGTCTTGTACGGGATGTCGCTTTCCACATCCAGCGTCGTCGCCGGGCCGCCATAGACCTGCTCTCGCGTGGCGAGGTCGTCGCCGCGGTACCACGCATCGCGCGTCGCCCTGCGTTGCGCCTTGGGCAGCAGCGCGATGAAGTTGAACTCGCCTTCCATGCGCAGGAAGTCCATGTAGAGCCGCGAATTGAGCTGGTGGCCGACATTGCCGTAGACGTCGTAGTCGGCGACGAGCAGGTAATGGATGCGCTCCAGCAACGGATAGCCGATGACCCACGCGGTCTTCGGCGACTCGCCCACCATGCCCTTGACGACGCTTGCGCTGTCGAAGTGCCGGAACACGGTGAGCGCCGCGTTGTCGTTGCGGCCGTCGCCGTCCCAGATCATTTTCAGGTCGAGCGTGGCCGGCCCTCGCAGCGATTGGGCAAGAAATCCGGACTTGGCCTTCAGGTACTCGTTCTCGAGGTCCGCGTAGTGCAGCCACGGGATCAGGACTTCGGTGTTGCTGCTGCCGGTCGGCAGGCGCAGGAGGTTGGCGTCGCGCGCCAGCAGGTTTGCCTGCGCGGCGTCGAAGGTTTCGGATGGCGCCTGGAAGATGACCCAGAAATGGTCGTCGATGACGTCGAGCGCCATCTGGCCGCGACAGACAGGCCCCTTGATGAAGCCCATGATCGTGAACTCGGCCTCGTCGAGCATGAAGCGGTAGCGCGCGCCGACCGGCAAGGCGGCGAAAGTGGAGAAGGGGTTGGCGGCCGTGTCGGAGCCGTAGCCCGGCAGGCGGTCCACCGTATATGGCGCATCGATGAACAGCGCCTGCCAGCGCGCCATGCGCTGCGCGCCCAGCGCGTAAGGCATGTGCGTCTTCGCCACGATGGTCTCGCGCTCGGGCACGAGCCGGTAGTACACGCGATCCACGCCGGGATCGTCGACCGGACGCCGGCTCGCGATCAGTCGAACCGGCTGGCCGGGCGGCGTGGCCGATCGCACCAGCTTGAAGTACTGGCGCTGCGGGTCGTCGTCGAAGTAGAGATGCGCGAGGAAGAGGTGCTCGTAGGCGTAGCGGGTGAAGAGTCTTTGCTTCAGCGAATCGCCGTTGAAGAAGCGCTCCCACTGCGCCACGCGCTGCATCGCCAGCGGCGTCGGCGTGGGCGGGCCTTCGTAGGGCGCGCCCTGCTCGAGCCATCGGGTCAGGGTGTTGTGTTCGGCGGCGCTCAGGCCGGGAAATCCGAACGGCATCCCGCCCTGGGGCATCACGCGCTCGTACTGATCGATCTCGACGCCGGCCGGGCATATCGCCGAACGGCTGATCGAGAAATCGAGTCCGCTGCCCACGACGCCTTCGGTCGGAAGCGGATGCCGCTGCTTGAGCGCCAGCAACCGATGCATCAACCCCGCGGTGCTGTTCGCCTCCGGCGTGGGCGCGTGCTCGTTGAGAACCGGGAAGAAACCGCGCTCCCGCCATTCCGACGACTTGTCGGCATCGACGAACAGGCGCGACGGCGTCGCGGCCAGCAGTCGGCTCGCGTCGTACACGAGCGTCTTGCTCGCACCGCGCGCCAGTCCTTCCCAGGCCGTCGTCTTGAGCTGGCAGGGCCCGTCGTAGCAGGCGTGGCAGGCCACGCAGCGGCGGTCGAGGATGGGCTGGATCGTCTGCGCATAGGACTGCCCCGCCGGCGGTGCCGCGGGGTGGTCGAAACGCCGGGGGTCGGCCGGGCCGAACAGGTCGTCGAACCGCTGGGTGGCGATCGTGGTGCAGGCGGCGATCAACACGACAACGACAGTGATCAGGAACGCGACACGGCGCATGCGGACGGCCTCGATGGCGGGTGTGGATCGCCCACTGTACCCGGAGCGCCAGGACAAACTGGCGTCCCGAGCACTGTAGAAAACGAAGAAGGACGCGTCTACGCGAAAGGTCCCCGACTTCGCTCGAATGCTCGGCAGCGAACGGGAAAGCTTCCGGTGATGGCCTTCCGAGCGCTCAGCGCACCGTCTCGATCCGCGTCACCACCAGCCTTCCTTCCACCATCTCGGCCCTGAACCGGACCTTGTCGCCCGTCTGCACCGCATCGAGCATGCGGTTGTCGCCGACCTTGAAGATCATCGTCATGCCTGGCATGTCGAGATTGGTCAACGGGCCATGCTTGAGCGTGACCGTGGCGCTTTCCTTGTCGACCTTGCGCACCTCGCCCTCGCTGAGGTCGCCGGCGGCGGGTTGGGCGTGCGCGAGGCCGGACATGACGACCAGGCTGGCAAGAAGTGTCTTTCGAAAACCGAACATCCGTATTTCCTTTGCTTTGTGCAGATGATCAATGATTTGCATGCCCGCGCGGCTTGCGGACCTGCACTTCGACGTCGGCGGCCGGCGTCTCGTGCGGGGGCATGGCCGACGGCCCCGCGCCGCGCGCTCGCGGGGCCTTGGCCGCGGGTTCCGCGAGTTCGTGCGCGACGGTGCCCGGCGGATGCCTGAACCAGCCGGGGTTCGAATAATCGCCCGCCTTCTGCCCCTTGCGCACCTTGACGACACTGAACATGCCGCCCATCTCGACCGATCCGAAGTGCCCCTCGCCGCCCATCATCGGCACCGTGTTGTCGGGCAACGGCATCGCCATGTCGCTCATGTCGCCCATGCCGCGGTCGCCCATCACCATGTAGTCGGGGATGAGCTTCGTGATCTTGCCGACCACGTCGCGCTGGTCCACGCCGATCATCGTCGGCACGTCGTGCCCCATCGCGTTCATCGTGTGGTGGCTCTTGTGGCAATGGAAGGCCCAGTCGCCCTCCTCGTCCGCGACGAACTCGATCTGCCGCATCTGGCCGACGCCCACGTCGGTCGTGACCTCGGGCCAGCGCGCGCCTATCGGCTTCGGTCCGCCATCGGTGCCCGTGACGACGAACTCGTGGCCGTGCAGGTGCATCGGGTGGTTCGTCATCGTGAGGTTGCCGAAGCGGATGCGGACCTTGTCGTTGTGACGCACGTTGAGCGAATCGATGCCCGGGAAGATGCGGCTGTTCCACGACCAGAGATTGAAGTTGAGCATGGTCATGATCTTCGGCGTCGCGCTGCCGGGCTCGATGTCGTAGGCATTCAGCAGGAACACGAAGTCCCGATCGACCTCCTCGATGAGCGGATGTGGCGCCTTCGGATGCGTGACCCAGAAGCCCATCATCCCCATCGCCATCTGCGTCATCTCGTCCGCATGCGGGTGGTACATGAAAGTGCCCGGGCGGCGCGCGACGAACTCGTAGACGAAGGTCTTGCCCGGCGCGATCGCAGGCTGCGTGAGGCCCGAGACGCCGTCCATGCCGTTGGGCAGGCGCTGCCCGTGCCAGTGGATGCTGGTGCGCTCCGGCAGCCTGTTGGTCACGAAGATGCGCACGCGGTCGCCTTCGACGACCTCGATGGTCGGCCCCGGCGACTGGCCGTTGTAGCCCCACAGGTGCGCCTTGAAGCCGGGCGCCATCTCGCGCACCACCGGTTCGGCGACGAGGTGGAATTCCTTGACGCCCCGGTTCATGCGCCAGGGCAGCGTCCAGCCGTTGAGCGTGACGACAGGGTTGTACGGCCGGCCGGTCGAAGGCGACAGCGGCGGCATGGTGTCCGGCCGGCCCTGCAGCACGGGCTCCGGCAAGGCGGCCATCGCCGCCTTGTGGACCGAGGCGGCCGCGATCGCGCCGGTGATGGCGCCGGCGGCACCCAGGAAATTGCGTCTGTGCGTCGTATTCATCAATGGGAACCCGAAGAGATGGGCTTGCCGATGAGCGACGCGGCGAGCGCGGCATCGGCGAGCCAGAACTGTTGCCGAGCGTCGATGGCGGCCATCACGCTCATGATCTGCTCGCGCGTGTCGGCGAGAAGTTCGAAGACGCCGATCAGCATGCCGTTGTAGCGAAGCATGTTTTCCTCGGCGATGGTCTTGCGCAGCGGCACGATCTCGTCGCGGTAGTGCCGCGCGATGTCGTAGGCGGTGCGGTAGGCGGCATAGTCCTCGCGCAATTGCGAGGCCGCGCCGCGCGCCGTCGCGTCGTAGCGATGGGCCGCGGCGAGCGCCCGCGCATTCAATGCATCGCGCTGCGCGCCGCCCCAGTCGAAGAGCGGCAAGCGGATGTCGAGTTCGTAGCCGTCGCGGTTCGCCCTCGCGCCGTTGACGAAGAAGGTGTCGTGGCGGGCGCCGGCTTCGACATCGACGAAGGTCGAGAGCAGGTTCAGTCCCTGCGACTTTCCCGCCACGTCGAGTTGCGCCCGCGCGAGTTGGACATCGAGTCGCTGTGCGCTTGCCGCTCCAGCCACCTCGCTCGCATCGCGCGGCGCCTTGGGCAGATCGGGCAGGCGCACTGGCAACTGGAGCCTTGCCGCCTGCGCAACGTCCAGCCCGAGCAGGCGAACCAGGGCCTCGCGCGCGGCGCCGGTCGTCCGCTGCGCCGATGCCAGTTGCGTCGTCGCGTCGGCGTGAAACACCTGTTGGCGCGCACGCTGGAGCTTGCTGAAATTGCCCACCTGCTGCATGCGGCGGGCCAGTTCAGCGCTGGCCTGCGCGGCCCCGTCGACCTGCACAGCGTACTGGAGCGATTCCTGCGTCGCCACCGCGCGCACCCAGGCCTGACGCACCTGCGTGACCTGGTCGACGATGGTCGCAGCGAGTTGCACCCGTACCTGGTCGGCCTGGCTCTTCGACAAGGCCATGCGCTGCGGCAGCAGGATCAGGTCCACCAGGCCCACGGACAGCAGGCGCCCCAGTTCCAGTTCATCGACGAGCCGAAGGCGCTCGAACTTGAAGACCGGGTTGGGAAGCCGGCCGCTCTGGTCGGCCGCGGCGATGTCGGCCCAGCCCTGCGCCAGCAGCGCCTGCACGGCCGGACTGTTGGCGAGTGCGACCTGCACCGCGTCGTTCTCCGAGAGCGGCCGTGACAGCAACTCGTCGGTAAGCGCCATGCGCGCCTTGCGCTGTTCATCGGTGCGGCTGAGTTCCAGTTTGCCGTCGGTGAACTGCGATGTGCGGGCGTTGGTGTCGACGAGCACTTCGTCGAAGCCGACCGAAGCGCAACCGGCAAGCAGGAGCGCCACGCAGGCAAGCGCGGCCAGGGATGCGGCGCGGCTCACGGCTGCGCCTCACGTGCCGGCATGGCGAATTTGGAATGGAGAAGGGCCGGCCAGCGGGCCGGCGATGAAGGAGACATGGCGTCCTCGCGATGATCATGAACGGAGCGCGTCGGCGAACCCCGCAATGGGTTCGACAACGAACGACAGGCATGGAAGGCGCGTCGACCCGCACCGGCTGCGCAGGGCGGCCGGCGGCGTGACGCGATCAGGCGCGAGGTGGTTTGTCGGGAACGCCGGTCGCGCGCTTCGCCATCGCGCTCGCCGGCTCGGCCAGGTCGGCCTGCGGCAATGCGTGGAGCAGCGCGACCTGAATGCTGTCCGTCAGGGCGACGGCATGGCATGCAACACAGGTCGAGCACTTGGCGACGCCATCGCCGTGCGGATGGGCGGTGTTCGTGCCCGTGTCGGGCTCGGCTTGCGGCGCGGCGTCGTGATGGTGCGCGGTGTGGTCACTCATGCCGGCATGCGCCGAATGCGCTCCGGGGTGGTCCGCCATCGCGACCGCGGCTCCCGGCTGCTGCGCACCACAGAGGGCCATCGACGCGGCCGCATACCCCTGGAAGGGTACGGCCAGCATCATCAGCCACATCAGGAACATGCGCACGCGGGACATCGGCGGGATTCTACGGGTTGGGCCCTGCGACCCGGCCCGCTCACTGGATGACCCTGTCCGCCCGGTTCATCACCGACCGCGGCACCGTGAAGCCGAGCCGCTTGGCCGTGTTCTGGTTGATCAGCAGTTCGAACTTCGTCGGCTGCTCGATGGGCAGGTCGGCCGGCTTGGCGCCCTTGAGGATGCGATCGACGTAGCGGGCGCCGTCCTTGCCCTCGTTGACGTAGCCGGGCCCGTAGGCCATCAGACAGCCGTTCTCGGCGTAGTCGCCCCGGGCGCAGATCGTCGGCAATCCGTTCTCGATGGCCAGTTCCGCGATCAGCTTCTGGTTGGAGTTGGCCACCGGATTCAGCGTGACCCACACCGCCGTGGCGCGCGCCTTGACGGCATCCTTGAACGCCTGCGGATACTTGTCGGCGCTGGTGGCCTCCATCGAGTAGAGCTGGATGCCCAGTTTCTCGGCCGGCACCTGGCTGGCTTCCCACTGCGGGATGGAGCCGGGCGCATTGGGATCCCACAGGACCGCCACCCGGACCGCCTTCGGATCCGTTTCCTTCAGGAGCTCCAGCCGTTTCCCGGTGAGGATGGCCGCCACGTTGGTCACGCCGGTGCTGTTCCCGCCGGGCCGTGCCAGGCTCTCGGCCAGTCCGGTGGCGATGGGATCGGTGACCCCCATGAAGACGATGGGCACCGTCAAGGTCGTCTTCTTGGCGGCCTGCGCGGCATTCGACGTCACCGTGACGATGATGTCGACGTCCATCTTGACCAGTTCGTCGGCCAGCATGGGCAGGCGCTGGAGGTCCTGGCTTTCGTGGCGGTAGTCGATCCGGATGTTCTGCCCTTCGACATAGCCCAGATCCCGTAGCCCCTTCCGGAAGGCCTCCAGACGCGGCGCGTCGGCGCTGGCCGAGACGGCCGCCAGGTAGCCGAGGTGCGGCATCTTCTTCGGCTGCTGCTGGGCATGCGCGAGGGAGCCGGCCGCGAGCGCCGCGCTCAGGAGAAGCCCCAGGATCTTGCTGCGCATCGATGTCCTCCGTGTTGCCGGCAGCCCCAAGGCGCAATTTTGCGCCGCCTGCGGCCCGGCGTCCGCGTGCATCCGCTGTATCAGGTCGGCCAATAGGCCTAAGGCGGGTTCTCTTCCCATCGGGCGGATGGCGTTGTCCAATTGGCAGCACATGACCCCCCCGGATTCGTCCCCCGCCTCGCTCCCGGGCGATCTCGCGCCGCCGGCCCGTGCCCGGCGCTTCGCGATGTTGTCGCAGGCGGCGCGGGATGTTCATCGCGGGCGCCTGTTCCGCAAGTACCTGCTGCTGATCCTCTCGCTGGTGACGATGGTGCTGCTCGCGTCCAGCGCGATCGGCCTCTACTTCTCCTACCAGGAGAACAAGGCGGCTTTGACCAGCTTCCAGCACGAGAAGGCGGTCGGCGCGGCCTTGCGCATCGAGCAGTACGTCCAGCAGGTTTCCCAGCAACTGGCCTATGCATCCCTGGCCCAGCTTGACGCGTCAGACCTCGAATCCCGGCGCACCGAGTTCTGGCGACTGCTGCGCCAGGCGCCCGAGGTGACCGACATCGCGCAACTCGACCGCGCGGGCCGCGAACAGATCGCCGTCTCGCGACTGGGCATGGACGTGATGGGCTCCGGCAAGGACCGGTCGGCCGAGGCGCCTTTCCGTGAGGCGATGCCCGACGCGCCGTGGTACGGCCCGGTCTACTTCAACCGGGACACCGAGCCCTACATGGTCGTGGCGATCCGCACTGGCGGCGCGAAGGGGCCAGTCACGGTCGCCGAGCTGAATCTCAAATTCATCTGGGACGTGGTGTCGCGCATCCAGATCGGGCAGAAGGGCAAGGCCTACGTGGTCGACAGCAACGGCCTGCTGGTGGCCGACCCGGACATCGGACTGGTCCTGCGCAAGACGAGCGTGGCGTCACTGCCCCATGTGCAGGCGGCAGCGGCGGACGGTGCCATCGAAGAGCAGGCGATGGTGTCGCGGGACATCGGCGGCGCCACCGTGCTGACCTCGATGGCGCCGATCAAGTCGCTGGGCTGGAAGGTGTTCGCCGAACAGCCGATCGCCGAGGTCTACGCCAAGCTCAACGCCTCGCTCCTGCGCGCCGCGGTGCTGCTGCTGGCGGGCCTGCTGATCTCCGCACTGGCGGCCTCGGTGCTCGCGCGCAGCATGGTCCAGCCGATCCGCACCCTGGCGCGCGGGGCGCGGCGCATCGGCGAGGGCAATCTCAACCAGCAGATCGTCGTCAACACCGACGACGAGCTCGAAGGCCTGGCCGACCAGTTCAACCGCATGTCCGGACAGCTTCGCGAGTTGTACGGCGGACTGGAGCGCAAGGTGGAGCAGCGCACCGCCGAGCTGACCGCGGCGCTCGAATTCCAGACGGCGACGGCCGAAATCCTCCGCGTGCTCAGCCGTTCGCCGACGGACCTGCGGCCGGTGCTGCAGGCGGTGGCGGAGCGTTCGGTGCGTCTGTGCCGCGCGCACGGAAGCCGCGTCTGGCTTCCGGAAGGCGACCACCTGCGCGCCATGACGGGCTACCAGGTCGAGGTCGGCACCCAGTTGGGCCACGACGAGGAGCTGCCGCTGAGCAATGCGTCGGTGGTCGGCCGCGCCTTTGTCGAACGCCGCACCGTGCACGTCGAGGACATCGCGAAGCTGCTGGATTCGAACTATCCCGACTCGCGTGCGGCGCAGTCGCGGCTCGGCTTTCGCACGGTGCTGGCGGTGCCCCTGGTGCGCGAAGGCGCCTCGGTCGGGATCATCACCGTGCTCCGCAAGGAGGTGCAGCCCTTCTCGAATGCCGAAGTCCGCCTCGTCGAGACCTTTGCCGACCAGGCGGTGATCGCGATCCAGAACGCCCGGCTGTTCCAGGAGATCGAGGACAAGAGCCGGCAGCTCGAGATCGCGAACCAGCACAAGTCGGAATTCCTGGCGAACATGTCGCACGAACTGCGCACACCCCTGAAC
This sequence comes from Variovorax glacialis, assembly GCF_051216375.1. Classification (NCBI taxonomy): domain Bacteria; kingdom Pseudomonadati; phylum Pseudomonadota; class Betaproteobacteria; order Burkholderiales; family Comamonadaceae; genus Variovorax; species Variovorax glacialis. The sequence continues at coordinate 583,141 of NZ_JBPJZT010000002.1, forward strand.
GCCATCATCGGCTTCTCCGAGGTGCTGACCGAGCGCATGTTCGGCGAGGTCAACGACAAGCAGATGGAATACCTGCAGGACATCCACTCTTCCGGCCAGCATCTGCTGACGCTGATCAACGACGTGCTCGACCTCTCGAAGATCGAGGCCGGCCGGATGGAACTGGACCTGAGCTGCTTCGACCTCGGCCTGCTGCTGGACAACGCCCTCACCCTGGTGCGCGAGCGCGCGCAGCGCAATGGTCTGTCGATGTCGCTGGAAGTCGGCGAAGGCCTGAACGAATGGGTGGCGGACGCCCGCAAGGTGAAGCAGGTGGTGGTGAACCTGCTGTCCAACGCCGTGAAGTTCACGCCGTCGGGCGGCAGCGTGCGGCTCGCTGCCCGTCGCATCGGGCAGGACGGCCAGCCCGTCGCCCAAGTGAGCGTCGCGGACACCGGCGTGGGCATCGCGCCCGAGGACCAGGCGCTGGTCTTCGACGAATTCCGCCAGGCCGGCGGCGACTACCTGCGCAAGGCCGAAGGCACCGGGCTGGGCCTGTCGCTGGCCAAGCGCTTCGTCGAACTGCATGGTGGAACCCTGGGCGTCGACAGCCGCCTCGGCGAAGGCGCGACCTTCACCTTTACGCTGCCGCTGCTGACTCTGGAGGCCATTGGATGAGCACTATCCTGATCGTCGAGGACAACGAGAAGAACATGAAGCTGGCGCGAGACATCCTCCAGCACAAGGGCCACGTCACGCTGGAGGCGAAGACCGGCGAACAGGGCGTGCGGCTCGCGATCCTGCACCAGCCGGACCTGATCCTGATGGACATCCTGCTGCCCGGCATGGACGGCATCGCCGCCCTGAACCAGATCCGCGAGCAGTCGGCCCTCGACGCCACGCCTGTCATCGCGATCTCGGCTTCGGTCATGCCGGACGCCCAGCACAACATCGTCAGTTCGGGCTTCGATGCCTTCCTGACCAAGCCTGTTTCGCTCAAGCCCTTTCTGGAGGTGGTGGATCGCCTGCTGAGCGAAGGGCGGGCGAAATGAGCGCGCACATCCTGGTCGTCGACGATGTGGCGCAAAACCTCCGACTGCTGTCGGACCTGCTCAGCGCGCGCGGCTACCGCACGAGCACGGCCGCCACCGGCGAAGACGCGCTGGCCAGCATCGCGGCCGACCCGCCCGACCTGGTGCTGCTCGACGTGATGATGCCGGGCATGAACGGCTACGACGTCTGCCGCGCGATCCGCGCCGATCCGGCCTGCGCGGTGCTGCCGGTGGTGCTGGTGACCGCGCTCGATCCGGAACAGGAGCGCGTGAAGGGCCTGAACGCCGGCGCGGACGATTTCCTGAGCAAGCCCATCAACCAGGCCGAGCTGATGGCGCGCGTGCGGTCGCTGCTGCGGGTGAAGACGCTGTACGACGAAGTCCAGCGGCAGCGCGCGGAACTGCAGGCGTGGAACGCCACGCTGGAGCAGCGCGTGCAGGAGGCCGTGCAGCAACTCGAACGCGTGGGCCAGCTCAAGCGCTTCTTCTCACCGCAACTGGCCGAGGCGATCCTGGCCGGCGGCACCGACGACCCGCTGCGAAGCCACCGACGCGAGATCACCGTGGTCTTCCTCGACCTGCGCGGCTTCACCGCGTTCACCGAGACCGCGGAGCCCGAGGAGGTGATGGCGGTGCTCGCCCAGTACCACGCCGCGATGGGCCGCCTGGTGCTCGCCCACGAGGGCACGCTGGAGCGCTTCTCGGGCGACGGCATGATGATCTTCTTCAACGATCCGCAGCCCATCCCCGATGCGCCGGCGCGCGCGCTGCGCATGGCCGTGCAGATGCAGGCGGAGATGGCGGCGCTGAGCGGACAGTGGCGCCGACGCGGCTACGACCTCCACATGGGCGTCGGCATCGCGCAGGGCTTTGCGACGCTCGGCGGCATCGGCTTCGACGCGCGCATCGACTACGGCGCCATCGGCACGGTCACCAACCTCGCCGCGCGACTGTGCGGCGAGGCGGCGGGCGGGGAGATCCTGATCTCGCAGCGCGTCCTCGGCGCCTTGCAGGACGGTACGCCGAACGCCGAGTGGTCGATCCAGGAGGCGGGCGAACTGGAGCTGAAGGGCTTTCAGCGCAAGGTGCCGGCGTGGCGCGTGGTGGTGGCGGCGGGCTGAGAAGTCAGGCAGGTCAGGTGAAGGATTCGAAATGCCCGATGCGGACCTGCTGGTCGGCATACGCAGCCCCGACGCGCTGGATCTGCGGGATGTGCTCGATCGAGTCGAGCTTGCGGACATCGTCCGGATCGATGTCGCCGAGGCCGAGGCCCTGCAGCCCCGGCACGGACAGCTCGGGGTTGTAGCGCATGTACGTGAAGAGCTTGGGCGCCGTCGAGTTGGACGTCCCGTCCTTCGACATGCCGACCATGCTTTCGAATTCCCGGTCGATCGGTGCGCCGTGGAGGCATTCGCCAACGGTTCGGCAGGCCATGTCCCAGCCGGCCGACGCCGCATTCATCAGCGCCGACGGAATGGAGGTGGCGTTGTAGAGCAGGTTGAGGTCGCCCGACGAGAGTTGCGCGTCGGCCAGGGTCGAGCCTCCGGTGCCGACGGACACGATCAGGAGTTGTTCCTTCCCCGTCTTCCAGTTGAGCGCATAGGGCCGTGCAGTCACCATCTGGAAAGCGAGGAAGGCGGGGTTGTTGTACGCCGTCACGCCGCCATCCACGAAGATGAAGCTGTACGCGCCCGGGGTGCCTTCGCCCAGCCTGACGACCTCCGGCGGGAAATAGGTCGGTGCCGCCGTGCTGGCGCGCACCAGTTGCCAGAGCGGCAGGTTCAGGTTGCAGTCCTTGCACGCCGTGTCGTTGTACTTCGCGAATGGGTTGTTCGTCACCGGCCAGGGCGAGTCGGTGGTCGCATTGCGCATCACCATCATCAGCACGCTTCGCAAGTCCGGGCTTCCGAGCGTCGCATCCTCGCCGAGTTCCTGGCGCAGCTTGACCGCGAGGGGCTCGTCGTTGTACTTGTAGTGCAGGCGTTTCAGCAGCGAAGCCTTGTCGAACATCTGCGTTCCGCTGGCGAGATAGAACTCGCGCACCTTGCGCATCGACATGCCCTTCGCGATGCATGCGGCAATGACGGCTCCCGTGCTCGTGCCGCATACGAAGTCGAAGTAATCGGCGAGCACGAAATCGCCGTCCTTGCCGAGCTTCGTTCGCAGCGCCGACTCGATCGCAAGGAGGATCTCGACGCTCATCAGCCCGCGAATGCCGCCGCCGTCGCAGGCGAGGACCTTCTTGGGGCTGTCCGACAGGATTCTGGCTTTGAGGGCGTCGCTCATGGATGATGTCTCCTTCACCGCCGCCCCGGACCTTGGCCAATGCCCAGCGGCGCCTCATCGTCTCACGCCCCTGCGCGTTCCGCCATCCCCATGCGAAGGGAGGCCGGGGTGCCTTCCAGACGAAGGATGCCGGGAACCCTTAGGATGGAATCATGAAAAAGTCGGACGCACCCGAAGGCCGGTCGGCATCGGAACTCATCTCGGAAAAGATTGCCGGACTCGGCGACTGGCGCGGAGAGACCCTTGCCCGCATGCGCAAGCTGGTCAAGGCCGCGGATCAGGAGGTCATCGAGGAATGGAAGTGGATGGGAACGCCGGTCTGGTCGCACGACGGCATCATCTGCACCGGAGAGACCTACAAGGACAAGGTGAAGCTCACCTTCGCCAAGGGCGCGTCGCTGAAGGATCCGTCCCGGCTTTTCAATTCGAGTCTCGACGGCAACACGCGCCGCGCGATCGACATCCTCGAAGGGGAGGAAGTCGATGCGTCCGCCTTCAAGGCGCTCGTCCATGAGGCGATCGCCCTCAACGGGTCCAAGTCCAAGTCAAAGCCCTCGCAAAAGGCAAAGCCATGAGCGATACCCTGCACATCGTGTGCCCGCACTGCCACACCACCAACCGCGTGCGTCGCGACCAGCTCGGCAGCGCCCCGGACTGCGGGAACTGCCATCAAGCGCTGTTCACCGGCCATTCGACCGCACTGGACGAGGCCGCCTTCGACCGCCACGTGGCGCGAAACGAGCTCCCCGTGCTGGTCGACTTCTGGGCGCCCTGGTGCGGTCCGTGCCGCCAGATGGCGCCGGGCTACGAGCAGGCGGCGGCTCAGCTCGAACCCAACGTGCGACTCGCCAAGGTCGACACCGAAGCGGTCCCGGCGCTCGGGGCGCGCTTCAACATCCGCAGCATTCCGACGCTCGCGCTGTTCAAGGGCGGGCGCGAAGTCGCTCGCCAGGCCGGCGCGATGGGCACGGCCGACATCGTCCGCTGGGTACAGGCCAACGCGAGGTAGCCCGCCAGCCCGCGAGGGCTGTCAGCGCCCCGGCAGCGCATCCGGATCGGCGCGCGAGTCGATCTTGAGTTGAAGGAAGGCCAGGTCGAGCCAGCCGCCGAACTTGGTGCCGACTTCAGTGAGGAGGCCGACCTGCTCGAATCCGAGCTTCCTGTGCATCTCGATCGAGCCGACGTTCTTCGCGTCGATGCCCGCGACCAGCACATGCTTGCCAATGCGCCGTGCGCGCTCGATCAGCGCCACCATCAAGGTCTTGCCGATGCCCGCGCCGCGGCAATCCTTGCGCACGTACACCGAGTGTTCCACCGTGTGGCGGTAGCCGTCGAAGGCGCGCCAGTCGCCGAACGACGCATAGCCGGCGACGGCACCGCCGTCGTCGATGGCCACGAGCACGGGATAGCCTGCCCTGTGCCGATCGGCGAGCCACGCCGTGCGGTTCGCCGCGTCGACGACTTTTTCGTTCCAGATCGCGGTGGTGTGAAGCACCGCGTCGTTGTAGATGGCGACGATTCCTTCGACGTCGCCCGCTTCCGCATCGCGTACCTGCATGATGTTTCTCCGGGAGCCGGCGGCTCCAAGGACCGAATTCTGACTCAGCCCGGCATGCAGGCCATCACGCGGCAGGGCGCTCGCTCGCAACCGGGGCAATTGACACCCAGGCAGCCGCACCTATGATGCTGGATGCCCTCGAGACACGTCGGGCGTCGCGCGCCAGTCGCGCTCCATGAGGCATGAACGAAGGACACGAATGCGCAGACGCGCCTCGACCGTGAAATGGGCCGGCGCGCTGCTCGCCGGTCTCGCCATGAGCCTGCACGCGGAGCCGGTGCAATGGCGCGGCGAGTTCGTCTACTTCGCCGATTCCGCGATCTTCACCGATTGCGCCAGCGGCAAGCCACGGCCCGTGGCCATCCACGACGACTATCTCGCACTCGAGCGCGCCTACATGCACTGGCGAAGCGCACCGGGCGCTCCCCTACTCGTGAACTTCATCGGCCGGCTCGAGATCATGGAGCCGATGGAAGGCCCTGCGCGCGAACACATGGTCGTCGACAGGCTCTCATCGGTGGAGCCCGGGAACACCTGCGAAATGGTTTCGACCGGCAAGCCGAAGCCGAGGGCTTCCCTGAGGGACACCTACTGGAACCTGGTGGACATCGGCGGCACGCCGGTGAAGACAACGCCAACCCAGCAGCGCGAAGTCCGGATCACCCTGGCGAGCGACGGTTCTCGACTCATGGGATTCAGTGGATGCAACCAGCTGGCCGGCAGCTACGAGGCGGACGACCGGAGCCTGCGCTTCCACCCGGCCGGCACGATGATGGCCTGCGAGCCCGAGCTGATGGCACTCGAGCGCAACGTGCAGTACGCACTCGGCGTCACCACGGCCTACCGCATCGAAGGCGAGCGCCTGATCCTCGTCGGCGCGGACGGCAGGACACTGGCGACCTTCGACGCCGTCTACCTGCGCTAGTCAGCGCGCGCGATCGCGGAAGTAGCCCGGCGTCTGGCCGGTCCATTTCTTGAAGGCCTTGCGGAAGTTCGACACGTCGGAGAACCCGCTGCGCTCGGCAATCTCGTCGACCGACAGGTCCGTGCGTTCGAGGAACTCGATGGCCAGCCGCTCCCGGATGCCATCGATGAGCGCCTGGTAGGTGGTGCCGGCCTCGACCAGGCGACGGTGCAGCGTGCGCGTCGACAGGTTCAGTTGCTCGGCCATCTGCTCGGCCCGCGGCAGGTCGTCCATCCGGTTGAGGCATGCCTCTCGGATGGTCTTGACCAGCGCGTGCTCCTGCCCGATGTCTTCCAGCATGCGGCTGCAGAAGCTCGCGCACACCTCGGCGGTGATGGGATTGGCGTTGGGCAGCGGCAGGCTCAGCCAGGCGGCATCGAACTCCCATTGCATGACGCCGGCGTCGAACTCCACGGGGCAGAGCAGCACCTCTTCGTAGCGTTGGGCGTAGGGCGGCGCCGGATAGGGCAACAGCATCCTGCGGCTGCGGTAAGGGCGCTCGGTCACGCGGCTGATCAACGCGTGGATGGAGCTGAACCAGAACTCCGTCGCCAGGGGCAGCAATGGCCCGAGTGCAAGGACGTCGTGCCCTTCGAAGAAGGCCACGTCCCCGTCGACACGGAAGCTTTTCTCCAGCACTGGTCCCGCCAGGCGTACGTGCTTGATGCCGAAGGCGATCGCATCGGCCATGGTGGCACTGGACAGCACGCCATAGCCGAAGACGCCGAAATCCGAGATGCGCTGCCGCTGCCCGGCGATGAGGCCGATCGCCGGCTCCGGGCTGAGCCGCATCACATTGCCGAACAGCGCGATCTTCTGCAGGTGGGAGATGCGCGCCTCGGGATCGGAGATGGCACCCGGGGCGATGCCCGTTCCCTCGAAAAGCGCTTCGGCGCCGACGCCCAGATCCGCCATCGAGTCCACCAGGGCGGCGAGCCCCAGCATGCTGTGCGCCGGCGCGCCGAGGTCATTGCCGTAGCGGGCCACGATGCGTGGCGGCTTGCTGGCCAGGGCTGCTTTGGGCACGGTGGTGAGGCGAGGTCGACGCGGAGGGTGTGGCCGATTTTCACCTTAATGTGTCGAAACCGAACCTAGGCTTTCTCCCGGGTAGGCCCTAAATTCGAAGGCTGCCGTGCGGCGCCTTCCCGAGCGACCGCAGAAAAAAGGAGACACCTTTGAACGACACCACGGACATGCGGCATGTGGCCGCCGCCGCAGCCAGCGATCGCGTGCTGCGGCTCTTCGCCGCACAACAGGCGGCCTTCGGCGATCAGCCCTACCCCAGCGTCGACGAGCGACGCACGCGACTCCGGGCCCTGAAGCGCCAGGTCCAGCGCTACCAGGACGCACTGGCCGAGGCGATGAGCAGCGACTTCGGCTACCGCTCCGAGGCCGAGTCGAAGATGCTCGACATGCTCGGCTCGATGCTCGAGGTCAACCACGCCATCTCGCACGTGCGGCGCTGGATGAAACGCAGCCGGCGCTCGACGGAACTCCTGTTTCTCAGCAACCGCGTCGAGGTGCGCTACCAGCCCAAGGGCGTGGTGGGCGTGATCGTTCCCTGGAATTTCCCGATCTACCTCGCGGTGGGTCCGCTGATCGCGGCGCTGACCGCCGGCAACCGCGTGATGATCAAGATGCCGGAGGTCACGCCGGCAACGAACAAGGTGCTCAAGGCGCTGCTGGCGGAGGTCTTCCCCGAGGACCTGGTGGCGGTGGTGGGCGAGGAACTCGCGGACCCCAACGTCTTCACCTCGCTGCCTTTCAATCACATCGTGTTCACCGGCTCGCCGGCCGTGGGCCGCATCGTGATGCGCACCGCGGCGGACAACCTGACGCCGGTCACGCTGGAACTCGGCGGCAAGTCGCCGGCGCTGGTCACGCGCAACTACCCCGTCGACGACGCGGCCACGCGCATCACACATGGCAAGTCGACCAACTGCGGACAGATCTGCGTGTCGCCCGACTACGCGCTGGTGCCGCGCGAGCGCGTCGACGACTTCATCGCCGGCGTGCGGCGCACCTTTGGCCGCTTCTACGACGGGCGGACCGACGGCAACGAGAACTACACGTCGGTGGTGAACGACCGGCAATACCAGCGCGTGCAGGCGCTGCTGGACGATGCGCGCGCCAAGGGCGCGCGCGTCGAAGCCTGTGCCCCGGCGCCTGCCGGCGACGGTCGGCAGATGCCACTGCACATCGTGACCAACCTCACGCCCGACATGCGCGTGATGCACGAAGAACTCTTCGGGCCCATCCTGCCCATCGTGCCCTACGACACCATGGACGAGGCCGTTGCCTTCATCAACGAACGCCCTCGCCCGCTGGCCCTCTACTGCTTCAGCCATGACCACGCGGAGCGCGACCGCTTGCTGCAGCGCACGCATTCGGGCGGCGTAGCCGTCAACGACTGGGGCTGGCATGTGGTGAACCACGACGCGCCCTTCGGCGGCATCGGCAATTCGGGCATGGGCACCTACCACGGCGAGGAAGGCTTCCGCGAGCTCTCGCATGCGAAGACCGTGTTCCAGCGCCAGCGCTTCTTCCCGATCGACCTGTTCTATCCGCCCTACGGATCGTTCATCCAGCGATTGACCCTGAAGTTCTTCCTCGGCCATGCGGACCCCAAGCTGGCAGGAAAGCACGCGACCCCGACATCCGGCAAAGAGACAGCATGAGCATTGAAGAATTCGATTACGTCGTCGTCGGTGGCGGCTCGGCCGGCTGCGTCGTCGCATCGCGACTGAGCGAGGATCCCGGGGTGACGGTCTGCCTGCTGGAAGCCGGCACCACCGACCGCAGCATCTTCATCCACGCGCCCGCGGGTGTCGTGGCCATGCTGCCGATTCCGTACAAGAACTGGGCTTTCAAGACCGTGCCGCAGAAGGGCCTGAACGGCCGCCGGGGCTACCAGCCGCGCGGCAAGGTGCTGGGCGGATCGAGTTCGACCAACGCGATGCTCTATGTGCGTGGCAATCGCTGGGACTACGACCACTGGTCTTCGCTCGGCAACCAGGGCTGGTCGTACGAGGATGTGCTGCCCTTCTTCAAGCGCGCCGAGCACAACGAGACCCATGGGGCTTGCAGCTATCACGGCACCGGCGGGCCGCTCAACGTCGCGGAGCTACGCAGCCCCAGCGCACTGAACAAGGCCTTCCTGAAGGCGGCCGCGATGCGGGGCGTCCCCAACGCGGCGGACTACAACGGCGCCGAACAGTTCGGCTCCTTCATGTACCAGGTGACGCAGAAGAACGGCGAGCGTTGTAGCGCGGCCAAGGGCTACATCACGCCCAACCTGGCGCGCCCGAACCTGAGCGTGAAGACCGACGCGTTGAGCTCGCGCATCGATTTCGAAGGCCGGCGTGCACGCGGCGTCACCTACACGGCGGACGGGGCCGAGAAGCAGGTTCGCGCGCGTCGCGAAGTGATCGTGTCCTCCGGCGCATTCGGCTCGCCCCAGCTCCTGATGTTGTCCGGCATCGGCCCCGGCGAGACCCTGCAGCAGATGGGCATCCCGGTGATCGGCGACCTGCAGGGCGTCGGCGAGAACCTCCAGGACCACATCGACCACGTGCAGAGCTATCGCACACGCAGCGACTCGCCGACGGTCGGGCTGTCACTGCGTGGCGCAATGACGGTCGCGCGGGCGATTCCGGAGTGGAAGAAGCAACGGACCGGCCTCATCACCACCAACTACGCGGAATCGGGTGCCTTCTTGCGCTCGTCGCCGGACGTGGCGGTGCCCGACCTGCAAATGGTCTTCGTGGTCGCGCTGGTCGACGACCACAGCCGCAAGATGCATCTGGGCCACGGCTACTCGTGCCACATCGAGGTGCTTCGCCCGCACAGCCGCGGGCACGTGCAGCTGGCCAGCCGCGACCCGCGCGCCGCGCCGCTCATCGATCCGAAGTTCCTGGACGACGAGCGCGACCTCGATCTGCTGGTGAAGGGCGTGCAGCTCCAGATGGACATCCTGCAAGCGAACCCCTTCGATTCCTATCGCGGGAAGATGCTCTATCCGGTCGACCGCAACGACACGGCCGCCATTGCAGAGGACATCCGCAACCGCGCCGACACCCAGTACCACCCCGTGGGCACCTGCAAGATGGGTGTGGCGAGCGACCCGATGGCCGTGGTCGACGATCGGCTTCGCGTGCACGGCGTCGACGGCCTGCGCGTGGTCGACGCGTCCATCATGCCGACGCTGTGCGGCGGCAACACCAACGCGCCGACCATCATGATCGGCGAAAAGGGTGCCGACATGATTCGCGCCGACGCGCGGGCCTGATCGCGCCGCGGTCGCCCCATCCCCCTTAGAAACCACAGAGACGACTTCCAATGAAGAGCAGCACCCGCGGCCTCCTCGCCGCCCTCATCGCATCCGCCCTCGCATCCGGCGCCTTCGCGCAAGCGGCCGATGGCCCTGCCTCCCTGCCGAAGCCGGCGACCCCGGCCACCGAGCGCGCCAACCAGGCGGTCGCTCGCAGCATGGCCTTCAACGACAAGCGGGACTTCGAGGACGCGACACGTGGCCTGATCGCGACCATGCCCGATGCCCTGGTCAAGACGGCCGACGGCAAGCTCGTCTGGGACGCCAACCGCTACGACTTCATCAAGGGCGACGCGCCTTCCACCGTCAACCCCAGCCTGTGGCGCCAGGAGAAGCTCAACAACGCACGCGGCCTCTTCAAGGTCACCGACGGCATCTACCAGATCCGCGGCTACGACATCGCCAACATCACGCTGGTGGAAGGCAAGACGGGCTGGATCGTCATCGACACGATGCTCACGGCGGAGATCGCCCGCGCCACGATGGCCTTCGCGATGGAGAAACTCGGCAGCAACAAGCCGGTGGTCGCGGTGATCTACACCCATAGCCACGCCGACCACTACGGCGGCGTGCGCGGCGTGATCAACGAGGCCGACGTGCAGGCCGGCAAGGTCAAGGTCATCGCGCCGCAGGGCTTCATAGACAACGCCGTGGCCGAGAACGTGCTGGCCGGCAACGCCATGAGCCGCCGGGCCACCTTCCAGTTCGGCGCCGGCCTCGATGCCAACGAACGCCAGGGCGTGGGCAGCGGCCTCGGCAAGGCGCTCAGCAGCGGCACCATCGGACTGATCCCGCCGACCGACCTCATCACGAAGACCGGCCAGGAAATGACGGTGGACGGCGTGCGCATCGTGTTCCAGATGGCGCAGGACTCCGAGGCGCCGTCGGAGATGATGTTCTATTTCCCGGACAAGAAGGCGCTCTGCCTCTCCGAAGTGCTGACCAAGCACATGCACAACGTCTATACGATCCGCGGCGCGAAGACGCGCGACGCCCTGTCGTGGAGCAAGTACGCGAACCAGACCATCGACCTCTACCCCGACGTCGAGGTCGCCTTCGCGAGCCACCACTGGCCGACCTGGGGCGGCGACAACATCCGCCAGTACATGGCGAACCAGCGCGACACCTACCGGTTCATCCACGACCAGGCGATGAACCTCGCCAACAAGGGCCGGACGATGGACGAGATCGGCAATGCCGACTTCTTCCCGAAGGGGCTTGCGACGGATGCGAGTTCGCGCGGCTACTACGGCACGCTCAGCCACAACCTGCGCGCGGTCTACAACTTCTATCTGGGCTACTACGACGCCAATCCCGCCAGCCTGAACAAGCTGCCACGGACCGAGACAGCGAAGCGCTACGTGGCCGCGATGGGCGGCGAGGCGGCCGTGCTGGCGACGGCGCGCAAGGCCTTCGAGGCCGGTGACTACCGCTGGGTGGCCGAACTCGTGAACCACGTCGTCTTCGCCAACCCGGACAACGCCGCCGCGCGCCTGCTGCAGGCCGACACGCTCGAGCAGCTCGGCTACCAGGCGGAAGCCGGCACCTGGCGCAATGCCTACCTGGTGGCCGCGAAGGAACTGCGCGACGGCAACCTCAAGCCGTCGACCTCGACCCAGGGGCCGGACGTGGTGCGCGGCATGGACCAGGAACTGCTGTTCGACTACATCGCGCTACGCCTGAACCACGAGAAGACGGACGGCATGAAGGCGAACATCAGCATGGAGTTCACCGACCTGAAGGAAACCTGGGCGCTCGAACTCTCGAACTCGGTGCTCAACAACACGAAGGGCCGCGTGCTGAAGAACCCGGACGTCAAGCTCACGCTGACACGCCCGGCCTTCCTGGCGATGCTGCTCCAGGGCAAGAAGCTGCCGGACCTGGTCCAGGCCGGCATGGTCAAGGTCGATGGCGATCCGAAGGTGCTTGCCGCCGTGTTCGCGAACGTCGAGACCTTCGAACCGTTCTTCAACGTCGTGACGCCCTGAGCCTCACTGCGCCGGTGGCGTGTGCCACCGGTCCTTCGGCACGAGGACCGGATCCGCCGGTTGCAGCACGAAGTTGGGCGACATGATCTGCACGCCGTATTCGTTGAAGACGTCCTGGATGTTGGCATGCAGCGCCGAGAGCACGTCGAACTTGAATGCGCCGATGCGCATGAAGACGTTGAGCTCGTACGCCACGTAGAAGTCCTGCAGCTGAATCTGCCGCACCGTCGGCGGGGGCGTTTCGAGCAAGTCCGGCGTGCGCTTCGCGGCCATCTCGAGCATGGCGTGGACCTGCCGCCATGGCGAGTCGTAGCCGATCGTCACGGAGGTCGACAGCGAGACGCCCGGCGCCTTGCGCGTGAAGCTCTGGTTGACGATGCGCGTGGCGATCACCACCGAATTCGGCAGTGTGATCTCCTGGTCCAGGCGGGTCCGGAGCTTGGTCGAAAGCGCGCCCAGGTCGACGACGTAGCCCTCCGACTCACCGATCTGCACCCAGTCGCCGGTGCGAAGTGCGCGTGAATAGATCAGCACGAAGCCCGCCATGACTTGCGACACCAGGCCGGAGGAGCCCAACGTCACCAGGACGCCGAAGAAGACGCTGATGCCCTTGAACGCATCCGTGTGCGATCCCGGAATGTACGGATAGGCCACCACCAGCGCGAAGACCCAGACGAGCGCCTCCGTCAGCCGCCGCGTCGCGCCGATGGTGTCGGCCTGGAGCGCGGGCGTCGTGACGCCACGGGCCCTCGCCGCTTCGAACATCGCGTGCAGGCCCCGCACGCTCAGGCGGGCGACCAGGAAGATCACGCCCACGGTCGCGAGGTCGGGCAGCGCATGCAGCACCGCCGCCATCACCCGGCCAACGAGCCGGACCATCGAATCGCCCAGCGTCTCGCCCCAGGGCTGCGTGTAGGGAAACCGCGTGAGCGCGAATGCCAGCCAGACGTAGAACACCAGGAGCACCAGCGCGATCTTGATCCAGTGGACCACGTTGGCCATGACGGACACGAGGATTCGCCGCCAGTCGAGCAAGGGACGGCTCGACGCGCGCTCGCGCAGTGCCAGGGTGCGGGCCGCCACGATGCCGGCGAAGCGCTGCAGCGTCCAGACGACGGCCACGAGGATCACTGTCGCGAGCGCCGTCCAGGCCACGGAAATGCCGAACTGGCGCGCACTCCCCTGGTCCCGGCGCACCAGAAGGGCCTCGTGCAGCCGCCGGGCCGAATTCGCCGCGACTTGTTCGAGCGGGGGGTCGCCAGGTTCCAGGTCGCCGGGAAACAGCGAGAAGAGGGTCTCGCCCTCGAGCATCACCGCGTAGCCCTGGGTCCCTTCGTGGACGAAGCTCGTGATGTCCACGGGCGACCCGAGGCGGGACGCCGGCACGTCGCCGATGCGCTCGCCTGCACGGGCGGCCCGTTGCTGCGGCGTCAGGCCGAACGCCGGCGCGCGAAACACGAAGACCTGGCGATTCGAGACGCTCAGGGGGGCACCCGGTACTTCGTCTTCGGCATGCGCGGCGCCGCCGATCAGCATCAGCACGACCGCGACGGTCCACAGGAGAAGGAACCGCCCCCAGGCTTCGGCAAGTCGAGGAACGCCCACGTGTTGCTTTCGTGAAACGCCCGATGATGCACATCCGCCAAGGCCGCGCAAGTGCACTTTGGTGAGTGCGGATCGCGCGGGGCTAGTTGATGACGACCGAGAGTGTGGTTCCGGGCGGCACGCGAACGGTCTCGCTGTAGGTGCCCGCCACGTTGGACCGGACCGCCGGGAAGCTCGCAAGCTTCTCCAGCTTGGAGGGCACGGCTTGAGGCAGCGCCCGCTTGCTGCGGCCGAGGCTCAGCGGGTCGATCGCCGGCAGGGTGAAGCCGCCTTCGCCGCGGGCCGGCATGCTGTATTCGGCGATGCCAGCGTTCAGCGGGATGACGCCTGCGGACGCCGCCGTGAAGCGGCGCAGTTCCTGCCCGATGCCGGAGTCCGGCCGCTGCGACTTGATGGCGCTGTCGAGGATGTCCGCCGAATCCTGGATGCCGGTGCTGGTCAACAGCGCCTTGTAGAAAGCCAGGCCCAGTTGACGGTTCAGGAAGCCGCCGAACGAGCCGGTCAATGCGTAGCTCTCGCAGGGCTTCCATGCGGTCAGGGTGCAGGAGTAGCTGTCCGCGTCGCGCAGGTAGGTGGGATAGCGCGAGTCGCGAATCGCGTTGTGGCTGGGGTCGATCGACAGGCTCGCCCAGTCTTCCATCATCATCGCGGACATTTCCTCCAGCCAGGCCTCGAAGCTGTACGCCGCGCCCAGCTTCACGCCGCGGCGATAGAAGTTCTGCATGTGCATGCCCTCGTGCACCATCGCCGTGGCCATCTGCTTAACGCCTGCCTCGCCGTCGAGGTAGAGCGTCTCCGAGTCCATGTAGAGGCCGAGCGACTCGTTGCTGTACGCCAGGTCGTCGCTGCCCTTGCTGAAGTTGTTCAGTGCCCAAAAGTAGCCCACGAGGCCGTAGGGCTTGCTGTCGCCGTCGAAGTTCACGAAGAAGATGTCGACGGGTTGGCCGCTGCCCGACAGCAGGCCGCTCACGTTGTGCGGGCCCCAGAGCGGACCGCCGGTACGGACCAGCATGTCGTAGACGCCGCCGGCGCCGGCGAACTTGTCCGCCATGCGGCCGGCAAGGTCGGTTGTGACGCGCGACGCGCCGAGCTCGCCGGATTCCACCCATAGGTTCACCGTCACGCCGTCGCTGGTGGTCCGCTGGGTCACGAGCTTGACGGTGCGCTTCGAATAATCGTAGAGGTAGATGTCGCGCTGGTCGCTGGGCAGGTACGAGGCCTGCGGCACGGTCGACTTGGCGACGAGGGAGGACTTCGAGGAAGACGCCAGGAGCTTGGCGAAGCCCGTGCGATTGAACTCGCTGATGGCGTCCTGGATCGTGCCGACATCGTCGCTCGCGGAGACCTTCGACTTGTTTGCGACGATGCTCTGCTCGCTCGTCGAGCGCAGCACGAGTCCGGGCAGCGGCACCTCCGAATCACTTTCGTTCGTCAGCACGAGCGTGACCGTCTGGCCCTTGAGACCCGAGATGGACAACGGAATGTCGACCGGGACCTGCGAAGCGTTGGCGCCCTGCCAGATGCCGGTGCCGGTGCCCGCGTAGGTGTGGTCGTCGAGTGCACCGCAGGACGTGCACGACGCCTTGACGGCGTTGTCGCCCGCACCCTTCACATCGGGCGGGGCGGATGCGGTCGGCGCGATGGGTATCGCACCACCGCCACCACCACCCCCGCCTCCGCACGCCGAAAGCGACAGCGCCACCGCCACCGCCACCGCCACCGCCACCGCCAGTGCGGCCGACCTTACCCATACCGAATCGAATCGCGAATTGCCGCGCATCTCTAGCTCCTGATTCCACGTGTTCAGCGACACGTGAATTCGGAGGCCGGTCGCGCGTCGCGCAGGCCCGAAGAACGCCGGATGAATCGGCGATAGGAAATTCGGGTCGCATGCGGATATCGGCCGATGCAGGCAAAAACTTCAGTCGGAGAGACTGAATGCGGATCGTGAGGTCGAACGGGTTCCGTGCACAGGACCCGGCGCTTGCCTACGTGGCCGCGGCGAGCACGGCAGCGGTGTCGTAGTACTCGGAGAAGTCGGCCACCTTGCCGCCCCGGAAGCGGAACACGTCCACCTTGGGAGTCCGGGCCACCTTCTGCGTGGTGCGGTGTCGCCACGCGCAGCTTCCCAGCATGACGACGCGGTCACCCTGGGCGATGAACTCGTCCGCCGTGTAGCTGACCAGTTCCCATTGCTCCCCGAGCTGCTGGAAGTAGCGTTGCACGTCCTGCTTCGAACAACACTCCCGGGTGGATTCCGAGCCCGCTGCGCCAGCACCGAGCGAACGCCAGCGAATGTCGTCGGTCATCATGTTCATCCAGTGCTGCGCACTGTCTGCCTTCGAGTCGTTCCAGAGCCGATAGCCCTCGCGCAGGGCCTCGACGTTTCTTTCTTCGGTGGTCATGAGATCCTCCTGGTCGAGGGGCCCTCACGGAGGACCGCTTTGCGGTCCGGCTGGATGGCGGCCCTGACCATCAGCGGTCTCATGATGCCGGCGTCGCTGCGGGCAGGCAATCCGTCGGCTCATCCCACTTGGGGAGTGGAGTGCAAATGGAAAAAGCCGTTGCAGGTCTGGTGACTTGCAACGGCTTTTCGCGTTTGGCGGAGTGGACGGGACTCGAACCCGCGACCCCCGGCGTGACAGGCCGGTATTCTAACCAACTGAACTACCACTCCTGGTAGACAACGTTCGCTCCAAATGGAGCCAAGTGCTGCGACTTGTGCCCGCTTCACCAAGCGGTGAAAACTGGCGACCCTACGGGGATTCGAACCCCGGTAGCCACCGTGAAAGGGTGGTGTCCTAGGCCTCTAGACGATAGGGTCAAAACCTTCGGAACCGCGCTGCGATCAGCGCTTGTTTCTTCTTCTCGACGCCTTTGGTGGAGGTAAGCGGGATCGAACCGCTGACCTCTTGCATGCCATGCAAGCGCTCTCCCAGCTGAGCTATACCCCCGTGGGTGTCGAGCCTCAAATTATAGCCTGACTTTCAGGCCTCCTTCAATCTCTTCAAAATAGTTTCGCGACAAAAAAGCGAGAGCACTGCATCGAGCGATGGCGTCTGTGATGTTCCCATCACGAGCACGCGCACCGGCATCGCGAGTGCCGGCATTTTAAGGCCATGCGCGGCGAGAACTTCCTTGATGGCGGATGCGATCGCAGCCTTGTCCCATGCGACGGTTGCGAGCTTGTCGGCTAGCGTCGCGATCGCCGGGCGCACTGCATCGGTGATGTGCTGCGTGCGATCGGCTTCGATTGCTGACACGTCCGCATAGAAGGCTGCAGCCCAGTTCGCGAGCGCCACGGTGGTGTCGCAGCGATCCTTGAAGAGACCGCAGATGGCAGGCAACCGCTCATCGGCAACGATGCCCTTCTTCTGCAACTGCGCAGCGACCAGCGGCGCGAGTGCATCGTCGGCCATCGCCTTCAGGTGTTGCGCGTTGACCCAGCGAAGCTTGGCTTCATCGAACTGTGCGGCACTGCGACCGAGGTGATCCAGGTTGAACCACTCGATGAACTGCGCGCGCGAGAAGATCTCGTCGTCGCCATGGCTCCATCCGAGTCGCGCGAGGTAGTTGACCATCGCGTCGGGCAGGAAGCCTTCGTCGCGGAACTGAGTGACTGGCTTCGCGCCGCTGCGCTTGCTCATCTTCTCGCCCTGCTCGTTCAGCACGGTGGGCAGGTGCGCATACACCGGCGGCTCCTTGCCGAGCGCACGGAAGATGTTGATCTGGCGCGGCGTGTTGTTGACGTGGTCGTCGCCTCGAATGACGTGCGTGATGGCCATGTCGATGTCGTCGACCACGACGCAGAAGTTGTAGGTGGGCGTACCGTCGGGCCGCGCGATCACGAGATCGTCGAGTTCGTCGTTGCCGATCTCGATCCGGCCCTTGACTTTGTCGTCCCATGCGACCACGCCGCCCTGCGGATTGCGGAAGCGCAGGACGGGCTGCACGCCTTCAGGCACCGGCGGCAAGGTCTTGCCGGGCTCCGGACGCCAGGTGCCGTCGTAGCGCGGCTTCTCCTTGGCGGCCATCTGCTTTTCGCGCAATGCATCGAGCTCGGCCACGCTCATGTAGCAGGGATAGACCTGGCCTGCGGCCTGCAATTCGGCGAGCACCGCCTTGTAGCGGTCCATTCGCTGCATCTGGTAGTACGGACCCTCGTCATGGTCGAGGCCCAGCCACTGCATGCCTTCGAGGATCACGTCGACTGCTGCTTGCGTCGAACGCTCGACGTCGGTGTCTTCGATGCGCAGGATGAAGTCGCCGCCGGTCGAGCGCGCGAATGCCCACGGGTAGAGCGCCGAGCGGATGTTGCCGAGGTGGATGAAGCCGGTCGGCGAGGGAGCGAAACGAGTGCGGGTCTTTTGTGTCATGCGGGCGTGCTCAGGCCGGCGAGACCTCGCAGGAGGTCGGCCTTGATGTCTTCGATGTGGTCGAGGCCGACCGCGACGCGGATCAGGCCCTGGCCGATGCCGGCCGCCTGGCGCTGCACTTCGGTGAGGCGCCCATGCGAGGTGGTGGCCGGATGCGTGATGGTGGTCTTGGTGTCGCCGAGATTGGCGGTGATGCTGAGGACGCGAGTGCTGTCGATCACCTGGAAGGCATTGGCACGGGCCATTTCCGGCCTGTCGCCGATCACGTCGAAGGACACGACGGCGCCACCCAGCCCCGACTGCTGGCGCATCGCCAGTTCGTGCTGCGGATGCGAGGCAAGCCCCGGGTAGTAGACACGCGCGACGCCCGGCTGCGTTTCGAGCCACTCGGCCAGCGCCAACGCCCCGGCGCAATGCGCCTGCATCCGAATGCCCAGTGTCTCGAGTCCCTTGAGCACAACCCATGCGTTGAATGGCGACAACGCCATGCCGGCGGTGCGCACCACGGGGCCGAAGACCTCGTTGATCAGCTTGGACGATCCACAGATCGCACCTGCGAGCACGCGGCCCTGCCCTTCGAGGTATTTGGTGCCCGAATGGATGACGAGGTCGGCGCCCCACTCGGTCGGCCGCTGCAGCGCCGGCGAGCAGAAGCAGTTGTCGACCACCAGCAGCGCGCCCGCGTCGTGCGCGAGATCGGCCAGTGCGCGGATGTCGCAGACATCGGTCAACGGATTGGTCGGCGTTTCTGCAAAGAGCAGCTTCGTGGTCGGACGGATCGCAGCCTTCCACTCCGCCACATCGGTCTGCGAGACGAAGGTGGTCTCGACGCCGAACTTGCCGAACTCGCGGCCGATGAGATTGAGCGTCGAGCCGAACACCGAGCGCGAGCAAACCACGTGGTCGCCTGCCTTCAGCAACCCCATGCACATCATGAGGATCGCGCCCATGCCGCTCGAAGCGCCGATGGCGGCCTCCGTGCCTTCGAGCGCAGCGAGGCGCCGTTCGAAGCTCGCCACCGTCGGGTTCGACGTGCGCGTGTAGGTGAAGCCTTCCTCGGTGCCTGCAAACCGGCGCGCGGAAGTCTCCGCGTCGGGCTGCACGAAGCTGCTCGTCAGGAACAGCGCCTCGGAGTTCTCGCCGTACTGGCTGCGGTCGAGCGCGGTACGCACCGCGAGCGTATCGCGGTGCAAGCCGGGCGGGAGGGATCGTTCGGTCACGTTGTCTTTCAGCTCAGATTGGGCAATGCGAGGCGCGACGAGTCTTCCTCGGTTTCCTCGATGCGCGGGCGGTTGCCGTTCATGCGCGTGATGGCGTCGGTGTCGATGTCGCCCGTGACGTAGACGCCGTCGAAGCAGGATGCATCGAATCCGTCGAGCTTCGAATTCAGCGATCCGATGGCACGCTTCATCGCATCGACGTCCTGGTAGATCAGGGCATCGCAGCCGATCAACTGGCGGATCTCCTCGACCGTGCGGTCGTGCGCCACGAGTTCGTCCTTGGTCGGCATGTCGATGCCGTAGACGTTGGGGTAGCGCACCGGCGGCGCGGCGCTGGCGAGGTATACCTTGCGCGCGCCCGCATCACGGGCCATCTGGACGATCTCGCGGCTCGTCGTGCCCCGGACGATCGAGTCGTCGACCAGCAGCACGTTGCGCCCCTTGAACTCGCTGCCGATCACATTGAGCTTCTGACGAACCGACTTCTTGCGGACGCCCTGCCCCGGCATGATGAAGGTGCGCCCGACGTAGCGGTTCTTCACGAAGCCCTCACGATACGGAACGCCCAGCAGATGCGCCAGTTGCGTCGCGCTCGGCCGGCTCGATTCGGGAATCGGGATGATGACGTCGATCTCGCTCGGCGGCACTGTCGACACCACGCGCTTGGCGAGCGTCTCGCCCAGGTTCAGGCGCGCCTGGTAGACCGAGATGCCGTCGAGCACGGAATCGGGTCGCGCCAGGTAGACGAATTCGAAGATGCAGGGGTTGAGCGTGGGCGAATCGGCGCACTGCTCGGCATGCACCTGGCCTTGCAGGTCGACAAACACGGCTTCGCCCGCGGCGATGTTGCGCTCGAACACGTGGCCGGAGCCCTCGAGCGCGACCGATTCGCTGGCCACCATGACGGTGCCGTCTGCGCCGCGGCCCATCGCAAGCGGGCGAATGCCGTACGGGTCGCGGAAAGCCAGCAGACCGTGCCCGGCGATCAGCGCCACGACCGCGTAGGAGCCGCGCAGGCGTCGGTGCACATTGCGCACCGCCTCGAACAGGGTCGTGGAATTGAGCGCACCGCCGCGTGTGGCGCGATCGATTTCGTGCGCGAGCACGTTGAGCAGCACTTCGGAGTCGCTCTCGGTGTTGGTGTGACGGTGATCGGTCGAGAACAGCTCGGCCCGCAGCGCGTGCGCGTTGGTGAGATTGCCGTTGTGCACCAGCACGATGCCGAAAGGCGCATTCACGTAGAAGGGCTGCGCTTCTTCCTCGCTGTAGGCGTTGCCCGCGGTCGGATAGCGAACCTGGCCCAGCCCCACGTCACCGGGCAAGGCGCGCATGTTGCGCGTGCGGAACACGTCGCGCACCATGCCCTTGGCCTTGTGCATGAAGAACTTGCGTTCCAGCAGCGTGACGATGCCCGCCGCGTCCTGGCCGCGATGCTGCAGCAGCAACAGGGCGTCGTAGAGCAGTTGATTGACGGGAGCGTTGCTGACAACGCCGACGATTCCACACATGAAGCGATCCTCTCAGGGCAGGTAGCTTGCCAACTTTTCAGGCAATGCGGGTTTCAGGCCCTGCAATGCCGCATCGAGAACAATGGCGCTTCGCGATTCGTGCCACCAGGCACTGTCGCTCAACGCCAGCAAATGAACAACAACCGCCGTGGCGAGAAGCGCGACCGCGCCACGCACCACGCCGAAGGCACCGCCGAGAACGCGGTCCACCGGCCGCAATCCGATCGCCGCGATCAGCTTGCGCGTGAGCGACGCCACCATCCCCACGGCGAAGGCCACGGCCACGAACACGAGCACGAAACCCGCCGCATAGCGCCACGTCGCCGCCGGATCGCCGAAGGGCAAGCACCGGCCCACGTCGTCCGCCAGCCATTGCGCGCAAAGGAAGGCCACCACCCAGCCCGCCAGCAACATCACCTCGAACACCAGCCCCCGAAACAGCCCCAGCAGCATCGAAACCACCAGCAGCGCGACAGCGATCCAGTCGAGCAGGGCCACGTCGGTCAGCGTTGGCTACAAGCTGAGGACGGCTGCCGGCAATGACAAGCCCTTGACCTTGCTCGCAGCGCGGTCGGCCTCGGCGCGCGAGGCGAACGGACCAACACGCACACGCGTGCGCTCGCCATCGGCCGTCTTCGCGACGTGCATGTAGGTCTTGAGTCCGGCCTTTTCGAGTTTCTGGCGCACTTCCTTGGCCTTGTCGGCATCGGCGAACGCGCCGACCTGGACCACGAAGCGGCCGCTCTCGTCGGCCGTAGCGGTCGGCTTGGCGGCGGCAGCCGCAGCGGCCTTGCCTTCGAGCAATGCGCGGGCACGGTCACCGTCGTCGGCGGACTTGGGCGCGGCAGGCTTGGGTTCCGGCTTCGGCTCGGGCTTGGTTTCCGCCCTGGCTTCGGGCTTCGGCTTCGGTTCGGGCTTGGGATCAGGCTTGACCTCGGCCTTGGCCGACGACTTCACCTCGGGCGCCGGCTCCGATTTGGCTTCCGCGGCCGGAGAGGACGGCGGCACTTTTCCGGCCGGGATCTCTGTGCCATCGGCTGCCTCGGTGATGATGCCGCCGCCGCCGGATGCGGGCGCCGAGTTGGCGCCGGCGCTGCTTGAGGTCGTCGGGGCAGGCGTCGCCGGCAGCGTCAGGGGCTTGGTCTTGTTGCGGTCCGGGATTTCGATCGGGATGTCGACGGAAATGGGACGAGGCTGGGTATCGAACAGCAGGGGGAAGCCGATCACACCGACCAGCACAAGCACCGCGGCGCCGACCAGCCGGTGGCGCGCGCGACGGCGCATCGCTTCGATGCTCTCCGCCGGTGCCGCGGCGACCGTGCTGTTTCGCCCTTCGTTGCCCTGAGGACCGCGTGCGCGGAACTTGAAGAACGCCATGAAATTCGTTTTCCTGATGGAGTGCAGCGTGAGGTGGAGAGGCGCCGGAAATCAGGGCTTTATCAGGAGCCGGGAGACAAGTGCCTGGCTCGCAGACGGGGTGTTCCGTGCTCGAGCACACCACCCACGGTGAAGAACGATCCGAAGACGACGATTCTATCAGTGGGGTCGGCGCCATCGATCGCTGCCTGCAGCGCCTCCATGGGTGCGCCGTGCACGCTGCCCGAGGCGTCCTTGCGTGTGTTCTGCGCCTGCCATCGGGCGAGCAGGTCGGAGGCCTTCGCCGCGCGCTCGGTCGGCAGATCGGTGAAGTACCAGCGGTCGATCATCGGTCCGATACGGGCGAACATGGGCGCCACGTCCTTGTCGGCCATGACGCCGAAAACGGCGTGGGTGGTCGGATAGAAACCCATCGCATCGAGGTTCTCCGCAAGCGCGGCGACCGCATGCGGGTTGTGCGCCACGTCGAGAACCAGCGCCGGTTCACCGGGGATGATCTGGAAGCGCCCGGGCAGTTCGACCATGGCGAGACCGTTGCGCACCGCCTGCGCGGTGATCGGCAGGCGCTGCCGGAGCGATTCGAGCGCCGCCAGCACGCCGGCCGCATTCACCAGCTGATTGGCGCCCCGCAAGGCCGGATAGGCCAGTCCGCTGTAGCGGCGGCCACGGCCGCTCCAACCCCACTGCTGCTTGTCGCCCGACACATTGAAGTCGCGCCCGACCAGCCAGAGATCGGCGCCGATCGCGTTGGCATGGTCGATCACGCTTTGCGGAGGCACCGGGTCGCTGACGATCGCCGGCCGGCCCGCCCGCATGACCCCGGCCTTCTCGAAGCCGATGCTCTCGCGATCGGGACCGAGGTAATCCATATGATCCAGGTCGATGCTGGTGATGACCGCACAGTCGGCATCGACGATGTTGACCGCGTCCAGCCGTCCACCCAGGCCGACCTCGAGGATGGCGACATCCGGCTTGTTCGCGGCGATGCAGAGCAGGATGGCGAGCGTGGTGAACTCGAAATAGGTCAGTGCGACGTCGCCCCGCCCCTGTTCAACCGTCTCGAAATGCTTGGCCAGTTCATCGCCGTCGACCGCCTCGCCGGACAGGCGCAGGCGCTCTTCGAAGCGCACCAGGTGCGGCGAGGTGAACACGGCCGCGCGATAGCCGGCGTGCGTGAGGATCGACTCGAGCATGGCGCAGGTCGAACCCTTGCCATTGGTGCCCGCGACCGTGACCACCGGGCAGTCGAAGGAAAGGTTCAGCCGCTGGGCAACCGCGCGGACCCGGTCGAGGCCGAGTTCGATGTTCTTGGGGTGCAGGCGCTCGGCATGCGAGAGCCAGTCTGCGAGGGTTTTCATGGAGGCCGGAATTGTCGCCGACCTGCGCCGCGGGCATCATCGCCGAATGACTACTCTCTATGGCATCCCGAACTGCGACACCGTCAAACGCGCCCGCGCCTGGCTCGACGAGCACGGCGTCACCTACCGATTCCACGACTTCAAGAAGGAAGGCGTGCCCGAAGCCGAGTTGGACAAATGGCTGCAGGCCCCAGGCTGGGAAGCGCTGGTGAACCGCCGTGGCACCACGTGGCGCCGCCTGGACGACGAGACCCGCGCTGCGGTTGTCGACGCCGCATCGGCCCGGTCGGTGCTGCTCGCCAATCCAAGCCTGATCAAGCGGCCGGTGGTCAACTGGGGCGCCGAAGCCGGCGTTACAACGGGGTTCGACGCCGCCCTCTGGAAAGGCCACGTTGTGTAAACGGTTGAACCTCGACCGAACAGGCGCCTCCAACAGAGGTTGTGCGGGGCTCTGGTGTCCCCTTCCAAAGGAGTTGATATGAATACAAGGATCGTTCGCAGAATCGCAGCTGTTTCGGTGCTGGCCGCATTGGCAGGAGGCGCCACGCTGGCCCAGGCCGAGCAGGTGCTGGCCCGGGTGATTTCGTCCCAGCCGGTGGCCGATTCCAGCGGCGGCACGAGCTACAACGTGACCTACGAATACGCCGGTCGCCAGTACACCACCCGCACCGCCACGCCACCCGGCGCCAGCATCTCGATCGATGTCGGTTCCTACGGCGTTGCAACCACCTCGCCCGTGGCGCCGCAATCGCAATTCGCACAGAACGCGCCGGGGCCCGTCGGCAGCGGCCAGCCGGACTGGAGCAACGTGGTCCCCGAGCAAGGCCTGGTGGTGTCGGGCGGCGGAGCGCCCGCGCCGGTGTATGCCCAACCCGCACCTGTCTATGTGCAGCCGGCGCCCGTGTATTACCCGGCCCCAGCCTATTACCCGGCACCGGCCTACGCCTATCCGCAGCCCTATGTCTACCCGCCGATCGGCATCTCGCTGGGCTTCGGCTATTCGCGCGGTTGGGGCGGCCGCTGGCGCTGATCGCCAATCGGGCCGGGGGGCCGGCCGGCAAAGCCTAAAATCACGGGCTTTTCCAACCATTGCACGGGCGCGTCTTGCAACGGCGCGCTGCTGATTGTCGACGGCAGCCAGCGCCAGGCCCTCTATCCCATGAGCACAACCGAATTCCTCCAGAACGCCGCGGTATCGACCAAGGCGAATGTGTATTTCGACGGCAGATGCGTGAGCCACAGCCTCACGCTCGCTGACGGCACCGAGAAGTCGGTCGGCGTGATCCTGCCGTCCGCCCTCACCTTCAATACCGGCGCACCGGAAATTATGGAAGGCACGTCCGGCAGCTGCGAATACAAGCTCTCCGGCAGCGACGAATGGGTAGCTTCGGGCGTGGGCGAGAAGTTCAGCGTGCCCGGGAATTCCACTTTCCAGATCCGCGTGAGCGGCGAGCCCTACAGCTACATCTGCCACTTCGGCTGAACCGGGATTTCGAGCATGTCCACCATCCTCCAGAACGTACCCGCCGGCCAGAAGGTCGGCATCGCCTTTTCAGGCGGCCTCGACACCAGCGCCGCCTTGCACTGGATGCGCAACAAGGGCGCGATCCCCTACGCCTACACCGCCAACCTCGGCCAGCCCGACGAGCCCGACTACGACGAAATCCCGCGCAAGGCCATGCTCTACGGCGCCGAGAAGGCGCGCCTGATCGACTGCCGCACGCAACTCGCCGCCGAAGGCATTGCCGCCCTCCAGGCCGGCGCCTTCCACGTCACGACCGCCGGCGTGACCTACTTCAACACCACCCCGCTGGGGCGCGCAGTGACCGGCACCATGCTGGTCTCGGCGATGAAGGAAGACGACGTCCACATCTGGGGCGACGGCAGCACCTACAAGGGCAACGACATCGAGCGCTTCTACCGCTACGGCCTGCTCACCAATCCGGCGCTGAAGATCTACAAGCCCTGGCTCGACCAGACCTTCATCGACGAACTGGGCGGCCGCGCCGAGATGTCGGAATTCATGCAGAAGGCCGGCTTCGCCTACAAGATGTCGGCCGAGAAGGCCTATTCCACCGACTCCAACATGCTCGGCGCGACGCACGAGGCCAAGGACCTCGAGCACCTGGACAGCGGCATGAAGATCGTGCAGCCGATCATGGGCGTCGCCTTCTGGAAGGACGAGGTAGAAGTCAAGCGCGAAGAAGTCACCGTCCGCTTCGTCGAAGGCCGACCGGTCGCGATCAACGGCGTCGAATACACGAGCCTGGTGGACCTGATCCTCGAAGCCAACCGCATCGGCGGCCGTCACGGCCTGGGCATGAGCGACCAGATCGAGAACCGCATCATCGAGGCCAAGAGCCGCGGCATCTACGAGGCACCCGGCCTCGCGCTGCTGTTCATCGCCTACGAGCGCCTCGTGACCGGGATCCACAACGAAGACACGATCGAGCAATACCGAGACAACGGCCGCCGCCTCGGCCGCCTGCTCTACCAGGGCCGCTGGTTCGACCCGCAGGCCATCATGCTGCGCGAGACGGCCCAGCGCTGGGTGGCACGCGCGATTACTGGCGAAGTCACGGTCGAACTGCGCCGCGGCAACGACTATTCGCTGCTGAACACCGTCTCGGCCAACCTCACGTACAAGCCCGAGCGGCTCACAATGGAAAAGGGCGAATCGAGCTTCTCGCCGGCCGATCGCATCGGCCAGCTCACCATGCGCAACCTCGACATCATCGACACGCGCGACAAGCTCGCAATCTATACGCAGGCAGGGCTGCTGGTGTCGGGCCAAGGCGCATCGTTGCCCAAGCTGTCGAACGACGACGACAGCGGTCAGTAAGCCTTTGCGATCCCGCCAGAAAAGCAGGCCCCGGCCTGCATTTTTGTTGCCCGCATCGCGAAGGTCAGTCTCCCCCTCCGCCTCCGCAGCCACCGCCGCAGCCCCCTCCGTCGCCGGCGGAATCACTGCCGCCGCCATCCCCGCTCGATTCGCTGCCGCCGAATCCGCCCGCGTCGCCCGTGCTGCCTCCGTCCGAAGAAGATTCGCCGAAACTCGTGCCGCAATAGGCATCGGAGGCGCCCTGACGGTCGATCGCGCGGCAGTCGGGCACATAGTGAAAGCCGTTTTCGATCCCGAATTTGGCGTCGAGCGCAAACAGCAGCGGCAGCCGCAACGGCTTCCTGGGATCGATGCTTTCTTCCTTGCAGGCCCAGAACCAGCTGCGGCGCAGGCCGTCGTTGCGGCGCGCATCGCGGCCCAGCACCTCCGCCGGGCTGTGGTGAAGCATGCCGCCGAAGGCTGCCTCGCACCAGCGCTGATAGGCCTGCGTATGCAGGATGAACTCGTGCCATGCCGTATCGACGACCCTGCAAGGCATCGCCACGAACTTGCGCCCGCTGCGCAGGTGCGCCATGAAGAACTGGCGCAGCCCACGCAGCACCAGGTCGGTATCGCGCTGGCTCAGTTGCGGATGGGCCTCGCGCAGCTTGCCCGCCAGGAAGCTGGGCAGCCGGGCCTCGCGCACGAACTGTCGGCGCAGGCTGGCTTCGAGCCAGTTCAGGGTGGCTGCGAATGCAAACCCGCCCATCAGGAGCAAGCCCGCACCCCACCAGCGGCGCGTCAGGAAGACGGCCGCGGCGATCGCCGCGACGACCACGATCCGCCTTGTCCAGACCAGGGCGGCAATGCGGCGTCGGAAGTTCAGGTGCAGGAAATCGAGATCCATCCGCTCAGACGACGACCGGTTCGGGTTCGAGCCGGATGCCGAAGCGCTCGTAGACGCTGGTCTGGATCGCCTTGGCAAGCGTCATCACCTCCCCGCCCGTCACCGGATTGGTCTTGCCGCCGCGATTGACCAGCACGAGCGCCTGACGCTCATAGACGCCGGCGTTACCCACCGACTTGCCCTTCCAGCCACAGGCATCGATCAGCCACCCGGCGGCCAGCTTGATGCTGCCGTCCGCCATCGGGTAGTGAACGATCTTCGGGTCGCGGGCGATGATGTCGGCGCATTGCTCCGGCGTGACTGTCGGATTCTTGAAGAAGCTGCCGGCGTTGCCGAGCACCCGCCAGTCGGGCAGTTTGGCCCGGCGGATCGCGCAGACCCAGTCGAAGATCTCCATTGCGCTCGGCTGGAAGTTGCCGGTTTCGGCCATCTTGCGTTCCAGGTCGAGGTAGCCGAGCACCGGCTTCCATGGCTTCGGCAGGCGAAAGCGCACGCGCGTGATCAGTGCACGCCCCGCCAGCCCGAAATCGTTGTCGCCACTGGCCACGTGCTTGAACACCGAATCGCGGTAGCCGAAAGCGCATTGCCCGGCATCCAGCGAGAAAGTGCGATTCGTCTCCAGGTCGATCGCGTCGAGGGAGTCGAAGCGATCCTGCAGTTCGACACCGTAGGCGCCGATGTTCTGCACCGGCGAGCCGCCGACCGTTCCGGGAATCAGCGCCAGGTTTTCGAGGCCGGGATAGCCCTGCTCGAGCGCCCACAGCACCGTGTCGTGCCACACCTCGCCAGCGCCGGCCTCCACGATCCAAGCGCGCGGCGTCTCTTCGACGAGCCGCAGCCCCTTGATCTCGACCTTCAGGACGAGCGGCTTGACGTCTCCCGTGAGCACGATGTTGCTGCCGCCGCCCAGCACGAATTTCGGCGAATCCCGCCATCTCGCGTCGTCCAACAGCGCACCGACATCGGCCTCGCCGGCAATGCGCGCCAGGTGCTGCGCGCGCGCGACGATGCCGAAGCTGTTGTGCGGCTGCAGCGGTACGTTGTGCTCGACGATCATGGGAGAATTGTCGCATTCGCGAGCCGCGCGGCACTGCGCGCGGCCTAATCAATCCAGTTGCTGCCGGAGCCTTCATGCCGTCTTTCGACACCGTTTGTGAACCCAACCTGCCCGAGGTCAAGAACGCAGTGGAGAACACCGCCAAGGAAATCGCCACGCGCTTCGACTTCAAGGGCACCGCAGCCGCCGTCGAGCTCAAGGACAAAGAAATCACGCTGATCGGCGACGCTGAATTCCAGCTCGTGCAGGTCGAGGACATCCTCCGCGCCAAGCTCACCAAGCGCAGCGTCGACGTGCGCTTCCTCGACAAGGGCGACGTCCAGAAAATCGGGGGCGACAAGGTCAAGCAGGTCATCAAGGTCAAGAACGGCATCGAATCGGAGACGGCCAAGAAGATCCAGCGCCTGATCAAGGACAGCAAGCTCAAGGTGCAGGCAGCGATCCAGGGCGATGCGGTGCGGGTGACGGGGGCCAAAAGGGACGATCTCCAGGCGGCGATGGCACTGATCAAGAAGGACGTGCCGGATATGCCTTTGTCGTTCAACAACTTCAGGGATTGATGGCACACCCCCAGGCTTGCCCGCTTCGTGTGGCCGCCCACCCCCTTGCAGGGGGGGACATGGCACACCCCCAGGCTTGCCCACTTCGTGTGGCCGCCTCCCCCCTTGCAGGGGGCAATCCCCGCGGCCCGGCCAAGCCGGTTCCGTGGGATTCCTGGCGGTCCGTTCGTGTGCTTGGGGCTGCGTTGGTTGCGGGAGCCTGTACGTTCGCTCAGGCGCAGTCAGTTACGTTGACGGGCACCATCGGCAGCCGCGCGATCCTGATCGTGAATGGCGGTGCGCCGAAGACGGTGGCGGTCGGGGAGACCTTTCAGGGCGTCAAGCTTGTGTCGCTGCAGGGGGAACAGGCGACCGTGGAAGCGGGCGGGAAGCGGGTCGGGTTGCGGATGGACACGCCCGTGAGCATCGGCGGTACTGGCGGGCCGGGCGGGGGCGGGAACCGGATCGTGCTGCCGGTATCGAGCGGGGGGCATTTCATGGCCCAGGGCGCGATCAACGGGCGGTCGGTCAGCTTCATGCTCGACACCGGCGCCACGACCGTGGCAATGTCGGCAGCCGATGCGGAGCGGATCGGGCTCGACTTTTCCAAAGGTCAGCCGGTGCGGATGAATACCGCGAACGGCGTCGCGCAAGGCTATCGCCTGAACCTGAATTCCGTGCGGGTAGGCGACGTGGAGGTCTATGACGTCGAAGCCATCGTCACGCAGCAGGCGATGCCCTACATCCTGCTAGGCAACAGCTTCATCAACCGGTTCTCGATGCGGCGCGACGCGGACCAGATGATCCTGGAAAAGCGCTTCTGACGGCTCAGGCGGCCGCGGCCGTCACCACGATCTCGATCTTGTAGGCAGGGTTGGCCATCGCCGCCTGCACCGTGGCGCGCGGCGGCGTGTTGCCGGCCGGAATCCACGCATCCCACACCTCGTTCATCGCCACGATCTCGCTGATGTTGGCCAGGAAGATCTGCGTCATCAGGATGCGCGACTTGTCACTGCCCACCTCTGCCAGCAGGCGATCGACCATCGCGAGGACCTGCGCGGTCTGGCCGCGGATGTCCTGGGTCGTGTCGTCGGGCACCTGCCCGGCCAGGTAGATCGTGCCGTTGTGCACCGCTGTTTCGCTAAGGCGCGGACCGACGTGGAAGCGTTGGATGGATGCCATGGTTCGTTCCTATTTTTTCGAGCCGAGCCTCGACTCGGTGCCGGCCGCAAGCCGGCGGATGTTTTCGCGGTGCCGCCAGATCAGCAGGAGGCTGATCGACACCAGTGACAGCAGCACCGTCAGGTCGAGCGGCCAGGCGATCTGGCCTCCGATGAGATAGTAGGCTGGCGCAAAAAAGGCGGCCACGATGGAGGCTAGTGACGAATAGCGGAAGAAGGCGGCAATGATGAGCCAGGTGCCGCCGGTCGCGAGGCCCAGCAGCCAGTCGATGCCGACCAGCGCGCCTGCGGCCGTCGCGACGCCCTTGCCGCCCTGGAAGCCGAAGAACACCGGGTAGAGGTGCCCCAGGAACGCGGCCAGGCCCGCCACCGCCGCGGTGCCCTGCCCCATGCCGAAGCCTTGCCCGTAATGCTGGATCAGGAACACCGGCAGCCAGCCCTTGAGGGCATCGAGCAAGAGCGTGGCGAGCGCCGCCCCCTTGTTGCCCGAGCGAAGCACATTGGTGGCGCCGGGATTCTTGCTGCCGTAGCTGCGCGGGTCGGCCATGCCGAGCGCTTTGCTGACGATCACCGCGAAGGACAGCGAACCCAGCAGGTAGGACAGGACGATCGCGATCAGCGAAGGAAGATAAGAACTCACAGGGTCTCCGGGCCGGCAAACCCGGCGGCTCGCCTCCCATCGAGGCAGCCGACTATTCTGCCAGCGCGCACTGCACCGGCTTGGCACCGAGCAGCCTGACGCATACTTGCGGGTCGATGCCGACGAGGTAGCCGCGCCGGCCGCCGTTGATCGCGATCTTCGGCAGTTCGAGGATGGTCGACTCGATGTACACCGGCATGGCCTTTCGCGTCCCGAAGGGCGAAGTCCCGCCGACGAGATAGCCGCTGTGCCGGTTCGCGACGTCGGGCTTGCAAGGCTCGACCGACTTTGCGCCGATCTGCCTCGCCAGATTCTTGGTCGAGACCGTGCGGTTGCCGTGCATCAGGACGATCAGCGGCCTGGCGTCCTGGTCCTGCATCACGAGCGTCTTGACCACCGTGAAAGGGTCCAGGCCGAGCACCTCGGCGCTGTGCTGCGCACCGCCGTGCTCGATGTACTCGTAGGGATGCTCGGTGAACGCGACGTCGTTCGCCCGCAGCAACTGGGTTGCGGGTGTTTCCGAGACGTGCGTCTTCTTGCTCACGACGGGACGGTCAGGCGGCCGGGTCGCGCATTTCCCAACGGATCTTGTCGATTTCCGCCAGGATTTCGGGCGACAGCTTCGTGCCCCATGCGTCCAGGTCCTCCTCGAGTTGTGCCACGGAGGTCACGCCGATGATGGTGCTCGCCACCTGCCACTTGGTGTAGCAGAAGGCCAGCGCCAGCCGGGCCGGCGTGAGGCCATGTTCCTTTGCCAGGGCGTTGTAGCGACGCGCGGCCGCGAGCGCATCGGGACGGCCCCACCGCTGCTTGCGCACCGATTCGTAGCTGGAAATGCGTGCGCCCTTCGGCGCATCGGGTCCTTCCACCCCGCTCTGGTCGTACTTGCCGGTCAGCAGGCCGAATGCCAGCGGGGAGTAGGCCAGCAGCGAGACGCCCAGGCGGTGCATCGTTTCGTCCAGCCCGTTCTCGAGCGCCCGGCTGACCAGGCAATAGACGTTCTGGACCGTCGCCACTCGCGGCAGGCCATGCTGCTCGGCGAGCCGCACGAATTCATGCACGCCGTACGGCGTTTCGTTCGACAGCCCGATCGCGCGCACCTTGCCGGCCTTGACCAGCTTGCCCAGCGTCTCGAGCTGCTCATGGATCGAGGTGGTCGACCTTTCCTTGGTCGGGTCGTAGTACATCGCGCCGAAGGCCGGCGTGTTTCGCTCCGGCCAGTGGATCTGGTAGAGGTCGATCACATCGGTCTTCAGCCGCTTCAGGCTGGCCTCGCACGAGGCAGCAATGTCTTCAGGCGTCATGCCGCCGCCCTCGCGCACCCATGGCATGCCGCGCGACGGGCCGGCCACCTTGGTCGCCAGCACGATCTTCTGGCGCAGGCTTGGGTTCTTCGCGAACCAGTTGCCGATGATGGTCTCGGTCGCGCCGAAGGTTTCCTTGCGGGCCGGCACTGCGTACATCTCGGCCGTGTCGATGAAATCGACGCCCCGTTCGAGTGCGCGATCCAGGATGGCATGGGCGGTGGGTTCATTGACCTGCTCACCGAAGGTCATGGTGCCGAGACAGATCGGCGTGACGTGGAGGTCGCTCTGACCGAGTTGGATTTTTTGCATGGGCGAAATGCTACCTGCTACGGCGTGCCATTTCGAATGCTGTGCCGGATCCCCTTGGATCGATGATTCCCGAGGGCGCACTCGCGTCCCGAGCGTCCGCGCGGCGGGAGCCGATCAGCCGGCCTTTTCCGATTCGACGTTGAGAACCACCACGGCGCCCGATGTCGGGGCGACGGGCTTTTTCGTGGTCTTCGAGCGCGCGTCCGGAGTCAGACCGCCAGGCTGGATGTCGATCTGATTTGTCGCGTACGGCGTTAGATCCGAGACGATCGCGCGGCCCCGCGGGCCGACTCGGGAGCGGTTGCCATTGGCAGCGCGCGCGGCAGTTGCATCCTTGGCTTCGACGATCGCAATCGTGTCACCCGCTTCCCGCGTGAACGCAGCGCCTCCGGGGTAGGCCACGACCGTGCCCGATACACCCGCTCCAACTTGCGAATGCGCGTTGCTCTTGCTGGCGTTTGCCGTGACCGTAGCCATCGAACCGGAGTAGGCAACATTCGCTGCGACGTCGGTCGTACGTTCCGAGCCGCTGCTGCGACCCGCACTCAGGTCGTAGGCGAAAGCACTGTCCCTGCTCGCGGCCCGCGTCAGCGATTGCTGGATGCTCGTATTCCCGCTTCGGTCGCGCTGCGCGGTGGTCGTCGACTTCGCCGCGGTGCTTCCCTTGCCCAGCGGAATGCTGAGGTTCACCATCACGCGGCTATCCCACTTGCCTGCCAGCGGGTTGTATTCCCTCACCGCAGAAACGCCATAGTCCAGCCGCTTGTAGGTGTTGCTGTAGCCCATCTGGAACTGCGTCTCGACGCCGTTTCGACTCCAGTAGGTCTGGGCAGAGCCGGATGCGTAGAACGAGCCATAGCCCTCGGGAAAGCTCTGGTCCAAGGTCAGTTGCAACTTGCCTTGCGAAATGGGACGCGTAGCAGACTTCGAGCGTCGGCGTTCCAGGTCGCGCATCGCGACGGCGTCCAACAGGGAGAAGTAGCCGCGGCTCGAATAGCGATAAGCCGCAATCGTCAGCTTTGTATTCGTCGGTTGGAGCAGTTTGCTATAGCTCAACCGAACGCTTTTTCCATTGCGGTCGGGCAGATCCTGGAACTGCGTCCTGGCAAAAGTGACATCCGCGCCGAACCCGCCCAATGCGGAATTCAGGGCGACGCCGGCCACGCCGGCTGAATAGCCTTGCATCGCCGTCAGGCCGCCGTAGCCCGTCACCAGGTTGTTGAAGCCGTGCTGCAGGGTGCCTTGCGCCATCATCGGCGTGCTCTCCACGTCGGCATCGCGAAACTGCCCCAGGGTGAAGGCGTGGCGGGTCGAGCCCGGACGCAGCGAATTCACGGCGGCTGCATAAGGCACTCTCGAAACGCGTACACGACCGTCGGCCTCGTTGACGACGACTTCCAGGTCGCCGCCATGGTCTGTCGGATGGAGATCGTTGATCTCGAACGCGCCAGCCGCCACGGTGGTCTCGCGAAGGAGCTTGCCGTTCTGGCGGATCTGCACGCGGGCATTGCTGCTTGCGATGCCGCGCACAACGGGAGCGTAGCCGCGGCGCGACTTGGGGAACATTCGGTCGTCGCTGAACAGTTGCGCGCCGCGGACGCCCACGCTGTCGAAGATCGTCCCGTCGGTATTGGCGTCGCCCAGCACCAACTGGCTCTTCATCGAATTGATGCCGCGTTGCACGTTGGTCAGAACGCTCTGATAGGAATATCCGGATGAGTCGCTGCCGCTCAAGCTGCCGCTGTGACGGAACCGCCAGGCGCCGAGATTGACGCCGCCATTCAGCCCCACATAGCCGTGCATCGACGATTGCTCGCCGCTCTTCGCCCTGTAGGCGTTGGCATCGTATTGCAGCCGCGCGGCGGTCACACCATCGTCCCAGTTCTTCGCGTCGATATGGCCATCTGCAGTGCGACCCACGTCCTTCTTTTGCACGAGCCCGCTGGCGGCCAGTGCGCTGAAACTTGCAAACAACGACAACGACAACGCCAGCGTCCCGGCCACCTGTGGCCGACAGCGGGAAGTTGGATCGTTGAATGGACGCATCGAAGTGTGGATTTGAGGGTTGGCAATTCCCCCCGACGCCGGTGTGCGGCAAGTCGCGAGGAATTAGGGAGAAGGAAGCCGAGGCTCGGCGAGGAAATGCAGCGAGACGATCAAGACTCATCGACCGCCACAAATGGATTGAATCAATCAAGGCCCCGCAAGCCCATACGAAAATTCCCACGACAACGCCTACGAGGGCATCGTTGGGGGAAATGTCACGAAGGAAATCGTTGGACAGGCCTCACGGACGTCTGCTGATCGGCCGGGCCCCATGTCGTCAACCGGACTGCGTGGTCGCCGGCATGTTCGTATCATTCGTCCCCGATGTACCAAGCCCTCCGCGCCTCCCGCAGCGAATTCGTCCCCGTCCGCAACCTGACCTACCACGTGCGCGCCTGGGGAGAGCCGACACAAGCCCGCCCGCCGCTGGTGCTCCTCCACGGCTGGATGGACGTCGCTGCCTCCTGGCAGTTCGTGGTCGATGCGCTGGCCGACGCACGCTGGGTGCTGGCGCCCGACTGGCGAGGCTTCGGCCTCACGGACGGCGGCCATGTCGACAACTACTGGATGCCCGACTATCTGGCCGACCTCGACTGGTTGCTCGACCACTATGCGGGCGACGCCCCCGTCGACCTCGTCGGCCACAGCATGGGCGGCAATGTCGCGATGCAATATTCGGGCGTCCGGCCGCAGCGGATTCGCCGGCTGGTCAACCTCGAGGGCTTCGGCATGCCCGCCTTCGAGCCCGACCAGGCGCCGGGGCGCTATGCGAAGTGGATCGACGAGCAGAAGAGTCTGCATCGCGGCGAGAAGGCACTCGCGAGCTATTCGGCGGTCGACGGTGTCGCGCGTCGTCTCATGAAGACCAACCCGCGCCTCTCACGGGACAAGGCCGACTGGCTCGCCGCCCACTGGTCCGCACCGCGGCCCCATCCGGATGGCGGCGACCGGTGGGAGATCCTGGGCGATCCGGCCCACAAGATCATCAACGCCCACATCTTCCGCTGCGACGAGATGCTCGCGCTGTACGCCGCCATCACGGCGCCCGTGCTCGCGGTGGAAGCCTCGGACGACAGCCTCAGCCAATGGTGGAAGGGCCGCTACACCCTCGCCGAATACCACGAACGCCTGAAGAACGTGCCCGATGTGCGCATCGCCTGCGTCGAGGACGCCGGCCACATGCTGCACCACGACCAGCCCGACCGCGTGGCGGCTCTGATCGAGGGTTTCCTGGACGGATAGGTGCCCCGAGCCCTCCCGAGCCCATTCCAGAGGCCCCCGGCGCGGTCCGGCGGCGGCCCGATCGCCCTTCCGGCCTCAGGTCGGTCGACCATGAGAAAATGCACGGTTTTCCCCGAAACCGTCAGGACACCCCATGGATGCAGAGCAAATCAACCAAATCGGCGCAACCCTCGCGGACCTGAGCGCCCGGACGGTCGATTTACGGAGGTATCTTTGACTACGATGCCAAAGCCGAACGTCTGAGGACGGTCAACGCATCGCTCGAAGATCCCAACGTCTGGAACGACCCGAAGAAGGCCCAGGAACTGGGCCGCGAAAAGAAGTCGCTGGATGACGTCGTCGTCACGCTCGACCGGCTGACCAGCGGGCTCTCGGACAACACCGAGCTGTTCGAGATGTCGAAGGAAGAAGGCGACATGGACGGCCTCCAGTCCATCGCCGACGACGCCGCCAAGCTCGAAGCCGACATCAAGCAGCTCGAATTCCGCCGGATGTTCAACAACCCGGCCGATCCGCTGAATGCCTTCGTCGACATCCAGGCCGGCGCCGGCGGCACCGAGGCCTGCGACTGGGCCAGCATGCTGCTGCGCCAGTACCTGAAGTACGCCGAGCGCAAGGGCTTCAAGACGCAGATCGAGGACGAGACGCCGGGCGACACCGCCGGTATCAAGGGCGCGACCATCAAGGTCGAAGGCGACTACGCCTTCGGCCTGCTGCGTACCGAGACCGGCGTGCACCGCCTCGTGCGCAAGTCGCCCTTCGACTCCTCGGGCGGCCGCCACACCAGCTTCGCCAGCATCTTCGTCTACCCGGAAATCGACGATTCGATCGAGATCGAGATCAACCCGGCCGACGTGCGCACCGACACCTTCCGCGCCAGCGGCGCCGGCGGCCAGCACATCAACAAGACCGACTCGGCCGTGCGGCTCACGCACATCCCGACCGGCATCGTGGTGCAGTGCCAGGACGGCCGCAGCCAGCACAGCAACCGCGACGTTGCCTGGAAGCGCCTGCGCTCGCGCCTCTATGACCACGAGATGCGCAAGCGCCAGGAAGAGCAGCAGAAGCTGGAGGACAGCAAGACGGACGTGGGCTGGGGCCACCAGATCCGCAGCTACGTGCTGGACAACAGCCGCATCAAGGACCTGCGCACCAACGTCGAGATCTCGGCCACGCAGAAGGTCCTTGACGGCGACCTCGACGCCTTCATCGAAGCCTCGTTGAAACAAGGAGTTTGATGAACGGCCCGACGCATAAGGTGGAAGCTCTGATCTTCGACATGGACGGCACCATGGTCGACTCAATGCCCTGGCATGCCAAGGCATGGGTCGAGTACGGGCGCCGCCGCGGCCTCGACATCGACGTGCCGCATTTCATGCGCCGCACCACCGGCCGCACGGCCTTCGAATGCGCCTGCGAGCTGATGGGCCGCGAGGTCACCGACACCGAGAGCGCCGACATCACGCACCAGAAGGAATCGATCTACCGCGAACTCTTCGGTGCCCAGTTCCGCGAGGTGCCCGGCTTCAGCGCCTTCAACCGGGCCGCGGTGGCGCGCGGTCTCAAGATCGCGGTGGGCACGGCGGGCGACAAGCACAACATCGCCTTCACGATGTCGAACCTGCGCATGACGCCCGCGCCGCTTGCCATCGTCGGCGGCGACGAAGGCCTTCCCGGCAAGCCGCAACCCGCGATCTTTCTCGAAGCCGCGCGCCGTATCGGTGTGCCGCCTGCGCGTTGCGTCGTCTTCGAGGACGCGCCCTTCGGCATCGAGGCCGCGCGCCGTGGCGGCATGCTCGCCGTGGCCGTCTGCACCACCCACAGCGCCTCCGAACTCGCGGGGCCGCACGTGATTGCGGCCGTGCGTGACTACAACGAACTAGCCAACTCAAACTTTCTGGAGACACTCGATGCTGTTGCGTGATGCCCAAGGCCAGCCCATCGCGATCCGTCGCGAGGACTACAGCGCGCCTGCCTACTGGATCGACACGGTCGACCTCACCTTCGACCTCGACCCCGCCAAGACCCGCGTGCTCAACCGCATGCGCCTTCGCCGCAATCCCGACGTGGCGCCCGAGCCCCTTCGCCTCGACGGCGACGAGTTGAACCTGGCCCGCGTGCTGGTCGACGGACAGGGCGCGTCCTTCCGCATGGATGTCGACCAGCTCGTGATCGACAACCTGCCCGACGCCTTCGAACTCGAGATCTTCACCACCTGCTGCCCGGTGAAGAACACCAAGCTCATGGGCCTGTTCGTGAGCGAGGACACCTTCTTCACCCAGTGCGAGGCCGAGGGCTTCCGCCGCATCACCTACTTCCTCGACCGTCCGGACGTGATGGCGAGCTACACGGTCACATTGCGTGCCGCCAAGGCCGCGTACCCGGTGCTGCTCTCCAACGGCAACCTGGTCGAACAGGGCGAGTTGCCCGAAGGGCGCCACTTCGCGAAGTGGGTCGACCCCTTCCGCAAGCCGAGCTATCTCTTCGCATTGGTGGCCGGCAAGCTGGTCGCGCGCGAACAGCGCATCAAGGCGCGTAACGGCAAGGAGCATCTGCTGCAGGTCTACGTGCGCGCCGGCGACCTCGACAAGACCGAGCATGCGATGAACTCGCTGATCAACTCGGTGATGTGGGACGAAGCCCGCTTCGGCCTGCCGCTGGACCTCGACCGCTTCATGATCGTCGCGACCAGCGACTTCAACATGGGCGCGATGGAGAACAAGGGCCTGAACATCTTCAACACGAAGTACGTTCTCGCCAACCAGGCCACCGCCACCGACGCCGACTACAGCAACATCGAGAGCGTGGTCGGCCACGAGTACTTCCATAACTGGAGCGGCGACCGCGTGACCTGTCGCGACTGGTTCCAGCTCTCGCTCAAGGAAGGCCTGACGGTCTTTCGCGACCAGGAGTTCAGCCAGGACCTCTGCGCCGACGCCTCGGCGCGCGCCGTCAAGCGCATCGAGGACGTGCGCGTGCTGCGCACTGCGCAGTTCCCCGAAGATGCCGGCCCCATGGCCCACCCGGTGCGGCCCGACAGCTACATCGAGATCAGCAACTTCTACACCGTCACCATCTACGAGAAGGGTGCCGAGGTTGTTCGCATGATGCAGACGCTGGTCGGCCGCAAGGGCTTCGAGCGCGGCATCACCCTCTACTTCGAGCGCCACGACGGCCAGGCCGTGACCTGCGACGACTTTGCGCAGGCCATTGCCGATGCGAATCCCGAGTCCGACCTCGCGCGCCTGCTGCCGCAGTTCAAGCGCTGGTACGGCCAGGCCGGCACGCCGCGCCTCGCAGCGCACGGCGTCTACGACTCGACTGCGCGCACCTACACCCTGAGCTTCGTGCAGAGCTGCCCGCCCACGCCGGGCCAGCCGGTGAAGGATCCCTTCGTCATCCCCGTGAACATCGGCCTGCTGGGCGCCGACGGGCGCGAACTGCCGTTGCAGCTCGAAGGCGAATCGAACGCCATGCACGGCACGCGCACCCTCGTGCTGACGCGCGCCGGCGAGCAGGTCACTTTCGTCGGCCTCGACGCCGAACCGGTGCCTTCGATCCTCCGCGGTTTCAGCGCGCCGGTGATCCTGGACTACGAATACAGCGACGCCCAGTTGCTCACGCTGCTGGCGAACGACCCCGATCCGTTCAACCGCTGGGAAGCCGGCCAGCGCCTCGCCCTGCGTGCCGCGACCCGCGCGATCGCCACGCCGGCGAGCCCGAACGAACAGCCCCTGAACGATGCCTTCATCGACGCCATGCGTGGCGTGCTGGGCCACCCGACGCTCGACGCCGCCTTCAAGGAACTCGTGCTCACGCTGCCGTCCGAGACGTACATCGCCGAGCAGCTCGAGGTCGTCGACCCGCAGCGCGTGCACGCCGTGCGCGAAGCGATGCGCGCGCAACTCGCCACCGCGCTCTTCGCCGAATGGGAGCTGGCCTACGAACAGAACCGCGACACCGGCGCGTACTCGCCGGACCCCGTCTCCTCGGGCCGTCGCGCGCTGGCCGGCATGGCGCTGACCCACCTGTGCCTTGCCGCGCGGGCCTCGGGCGACACGGTGTGGCCGGGCAAGACGCTGCAGCGGTTCAAGGACGCGGGCAACATGACCGACCGCTTCAACGCCCTCAGCGCGCTGGTCGCCTCCGGCCACGCACTGGCGGCGCAGGCGCTCGCACGCTTCCACGAGATCTTCAAGAACGAAGCGCTCGTCATCGACAAGTGGTTCTCGCTGCAGGCCGGTGCCCCGGACCGCGGCGGCGACATCCTGCCGCTGGTGAAGCAGCTCATGAAGCACCCGGATTTTTCGATCAAGAATCCGAACCGTGCGCGCAGCGTGATCTTCAGCTACTGCAGCGCCAATCCGGGCGCACTGCACCGACCGGATGCGGCGGGCTATGTGTTCTGGAGTGACCGCGTGATCGAACTCGACGCGATCAATCCCCAGGTCGCCGCCCGCCTCGCGCGTGCGCTCGATCGCTGGAGCAAGCTGGCCGAACCGTATCGCAGCGCTGCGCGCGAAGCCATCGCCCGCGTCGCTGCGCGGCCGGATCTGAGCAAGGACACGCACGAAGTCGTAACCCGAGCGCTCACTGAATAACCCCCACTCTTCGCGCACTGCGTGTCGCTTCGCCAACCCCCTTTCAGGGGGCGATACCAGCGGCCCGGCAAAGCCGGTTCCGCGGTATCTCCTGAAGTGACCCTCAACCAAATAGGAAAAGATGGCTCAACACAAGATTTCACTGACCCGCTACCTCGTCGAACAGCAACGCCAGGACGGTCTCATCCCTGGGCAGTTGCGGTTGCTCCTCGAGGTGGTCGCGCGTGCCTGCAAGAGCATCAGCCAGGCCGTCAACAAGGGCGCGCTCGGTGGCGTGCTCGGCACAGCCGAGAGCGAGAACGTGCAAGGCGAGATCCAGAAGAAGCTGGACATCATCGCCAACGAAGTGCTCATCGAAGCCAACGAATGGGGCGGCCACCTCGCCGCGATGGCCAGCGAGGAGATGGACAGCATCTACGTCGTGCCCAACCGCTATCCGCAAGGCGAATACCTGCTGCTCTTCGATCCGCTTGACGGCTCCAGCAACATCGATGTGAACGTGAGCATCGGGACGATCTTCAGCGTGCTCAAGAAGCCTGACGACACACCGGGCGTGCAGGAAGCCGACTTCCTGCAGGCCGGCACCAGGCAGGTGGCCGCCGGCTATTGCATCTACGGGCCGCAGACGACGCTGGTGCTGACCGTCGGCAGCGGCGTCGCGATGTTCACGCTCGATCGCGAACAGGGTTCCTTCATGCTGACGCAGGAAGACATCCAGATTCCGGCCGACACCAAGGAATTCGCGGTCAACATGAGCAACATGCGCCACTGGGATGCCCCGGTGAAGCGCTACATCGACGAATGCCTTGCCGGCAAGGAAGGCCCGCGCGGCAAGGACTTCAACATGCGCTGGATCGCCAGCATGGTGGCCGACGTGCACCGCATCCTGATGCGCGGCGGCGTCTTCATGTACCCATGGGACAAGCGCGAGCCCGAGAAGGCCGGCAAGCTGCGCCTCATGTATGAGGCCAATCCCATGAGCTGGCTGGTCGAACAGGCCGGCGGCGCGTCAACCAACGGCCGGCAACGCATCCTCGACCTGGAGCCATCGAAACTCCACGAACGCGTGGCTGTTGTGTTGGGGTCAAAAAATGAAGTCGAGCGGCTGACAGGCTATCACGACCCGCTATAATCGTAGGCTTAGCCGGTGTAGCTCAGTCGGTAGAGCAGCTCATTCGTAATGAGAAGGTCGGGTGTTCGATTCATCTCTCCGGCACCAAACGCAGAAAGCCAAGGCCCGCTATCGAAAAGATAGCGGGCCTTTCTGTTTCTGCCGTCAGCCCGCCCAGGCCCGGCGCACCAGATAGATCAGCGCGCCGACTGCAGCGAGCACGGTGAGCGCGCTTATAGTCAAATCGGGCTCCTTCGCTTCCTGATCCGCGCTCGCATGAGCATCTCGGCGCGCTGGCTTTGCAGGGGTCTCGGGAAACGGGGTGTATGCAGCCCTTCCAAGGTTTCCATCCTCCTGGACTTGCGTTGCCGCCGCGGAGTCGTTGGAGCGCTCGCTCGCCGACACCGCCGTGCTGCGGGCACTCGCTGCGGCCGCTTCCTGCTGCGGGCGAATGGTGGCACATCCGGCCGATGGAACGGTTACGGCAAGTACCACCAATACGATCGAGATCTGAGCTTCACGCCACATGCTGCCTCTCTTTCGATTCGACTATTTGTCGGTGACTTTGACATTACGTCAAACACTGCGTTGGCGCCAGCGCCCGTGTCACTCAATAGTTACGAAATTGCATTCTCTTTTGGTGCCATTTCAGCGCAGTGTCACTCTTGAGTGACGGAATAAATATTCTTTCGTGCCACTTTCTCTTTCTAAGAAGACACTACTCCCGGCCGTAGAGTTAATTGTCGAATTGACATCGATCACTCATCGGCCTAGCCTCGCCGCCTCTTGACTTGCAACGCCGGTCCACCAAAAGCGAACTTCTCTTGCTGAATTGCGGTTTCGCCGTCGCCTCGTTCAACTGAACCTCACAGGAGTACACCATGAAGAACGTGCTGAGAGATGTATGTCAGGCGCTTGTCGTCGCATCGGCGTTGATTGTGCCTGCCGTCGGCATGGCCGACGGCAGGGGTGATGGCAGGGGTGATGGCAGGGGTGATGGCAGGGGTGATGGCAGGGGTGATGGCAGGGGTGATGACAGGGGAGACGGCAGGCGTGATGACGACCCGCCATTTCAACAGCTGAGTGCGCAGTGGTGGCAATGGGCGCTTTCCATTCCAACAACTGACAACCCACTCATGGACTTGACAGGCGACAAGTGCATGGTTGGGCAGCGCGGGCCAATTTGGTTTCTCGCTGGGTTGCTGGCTCCCGGCACGATCACTCGGAATTGCAAGATTCCGCAGGGCACGACTCTCTTTTTCCCCGTCGCAAACCTTGTTCAAGTGAATACACCAGGCGATTGCGGACAAACAGATCCATTGTCTGTCGCCGACATAAGAGCAGGCCTCGCACCAATTGTCGACAAGATCAATGTCAGGACGGTAACGGTAGATGGAATTGCGGTTCGGGGCATTGCCAGAGTCCGTTCCGTGCCGTTCGCTGTTGCGTTGCCAGTGGATAACCTCTTTGTGGCTCCTTGCGCGAATCAAAAGCCAGCGGGCCAGCGATCGGGCGTCTTTTCGCCGGCCGCAGACGACGGCTACTATGTCAAGATCGAGGGACTGAAAGCCGGCGCACACGTTTTGCAATTCACCGCGAAAAGCCCCGACGGTTTCTTCGACAACAACGTCACGTACCACCTAATCGTCGTCCCGGTCTCATTGCGATAGCGAAAGTCTCGCCGGGTGCTGGTCGCCAAGCCGAGTTCTGCGCGTCTCGCCGGCAGTGAACTGTGAGTTGCACTGCCCCTCGTGGCGCTGAGATACTCAACTCTTGCCCTGGGCCTTTTCGTAGATACGCGGCTGCGTCAACACCTCATGCCGCAGCGCCTGCTCAAGCTCCGCCTCCGTCATCAACTTCCGCCGCAGCACGACCTCCCGCAC
This sequence comes from Variovorax glacialis, assembly GCF_051216375.1. Classification (NCBI taxonomy): domain Bacteria; kingdom Pseudomonadati; phylum Pseudomonadota; class Betaproteobacteria; order Burkholderiales; family Comamonadaceae; genus Variovorax; species Variovorax glacialis. The sequence continues at coordinate 626,386 of NZ_JBPJZT010000002.1, forward strand.
GTTGGTCCCGTTGGCGTAGGCCTCGGCCGCGACCTCGGTCGCTTCCTTGTAGCCGATGATCGGATTGAGCGCGGTCACGAGCGCGATGGAGCGCTCGATGCTTTCCTTCAGCCGAGCAGGGTTCGCCGTGATGCCGCGCACGCATCTTTCGCCCAGCGTGTTGCAGGCATTCGTCAGGTGCTTGAAGCTGCGGAACAGCGCGGTCGCAATGATCGGCTCGAAGGCATTGAGCTGCAGTTGCCCGGCCTCCGCGGCAAACGTCACCGTGAGGTCATTGCCGAAGACTTCGAACGCGACCTGGTTGACGACTTCCGGGATCACCGGATTGACCTTCCCCGGCATGATCGACGAGCCCGCCTGCATGGGCGGCAGATTGATCTCCCCCAGCCCCGAGCGCGGCCCGCTCGACAGCAGCCGCAAGTCGTTGCAGGTCTTCGACAGCTTCACGGCGATGCGCTTGAGCACGCCCGAGAGCTGCACGAAGGCTCCGCAGTCCTGCGTTGCCTCGATCAGGTTCGGCGCCGTGCTGAGCTCGATGCCGGTGATCCGCACCAGCGACTTCAGCGCCTTCCCCGCATATTCGGGATGCGCGGTAATGCCGGTCCCGATCGCCGTGGCGCCCAGGTTGATCTCGCGGATCAGCAGGGAGGCTTCGCGCAGGCGCGCCAGGTCTTCTTCCAACATGACCGCATAGGTCGAGAACTCCTGCCCGAGTGTCATCGGCACCGCGTCCTGCAACTGGGTGCGGCCGATCTTCAGCAGTGGCGCGAACTCGATCGCCTTCTCGGCGAAATCGCCGCGCAGCCGGTCCATGGCGACCAGCAGGCGATCGATAGCGAAGCAGGTCGCGATGCGCAGCGAGGTCGGATAGACGTCGTTGGTGCTCTGCGCCATGTTGACGTCTTCGTTCGGATGCAGGTACTGGTACTCGCCCCGCTGGTGGCCGAGGATCTCCAGCGCCCGGTTGCAGATCACCTCGTTCGCATTCATGTTGGTCGACGTGCCCGCGCCGCCCTGGATCATGTCGACGACGAACTGGTCGCGCAGCGCGCCCTTGCGGATCTCCTCGCAGGCCGCGACGATGGCGTTGAGCTTCGCCTCCGGCAGCAGGCCGAGTTCGGCATTCGCCTCGGCGGCCGCCTGCTTCACCGACGCCAACGCCACGATCAGTTCGGGATAGGCCGAGATGGTCGTGCCCGAGATCTGGAAGTTCTCCTGCGCGCGCAGCGTGTGCACGCCGTAATACACCTCGGCGGGCACTTCCCGGTCGCCGAGCAGATCGTGTTCGATGCGGAATTGGCTCATGTCGATCCTTCGTTGGTGCCCTGCGTCGAGCGTTGTCTCCGAAGCGAGTTATCCATGAATGCCGCCCGGCGGTCAAATGCGCGTGCAGCGGCCCACGCCGGCATCAGTCGTGCATCAGCTCCTGAATGAGCTCGCGCACGATCGACAGGCCCGGCGCCTCGGTGCGCCGGCGCAGCGTCACCAGTCCGAAGCGCGCGACTCTTTCGATCGGCGGCGTCATCCGCAGCTCGACCAGGTCGGGCGCCGCCGCGCGAATGGCCAGCAGGACGGCATCGCTTTGCCTGGCCACGTCGACCAGGCTCGCGACCTCCTCGCATTGAAGGGTGACGCAATGCTCCGGATGCGCGTCGGGGCCGTAGGTCTCGATCAGGCTGCGGGCCACCTCGTCGCTGAGCGGCGTGGAGGCGATGGGATAGCGTCTCACGGCGTCGAAGGCGACGCCCTTGCGAATGCGCGTCAACGGATGGCCGCGGCGGCACATGAAGACGCCCCTCATTTCGCGAAGGTCGGTGACCTGCAAGTCGACCGCGGGCACCAGCGAACGGGCGTCGAGCACCAGCGCATCGAGCGTGCGCGCACGCAAGGCCTGCGTCAGCAGGTCGGTGCCGCCACGCGCGACCACCACGCGTACCTTCGGATGCCTCGTCGCCATGCGCATCAGAAGCGGCGTCATCAGCATCGCGCCGGGGCCCGAACCCATGCCGATGCGAAGAACGCCGCCCTCCCCCTCGCGCATCTGCCGGCCGCTGTCGCGCAGCTCGCCGGCCTCGAACAACAATTGGCGCGCACGCTCGACCACCTCGTGGCCAAAGGATGTGAGTTCGCTGCGCCGCCCGACGCGGTCGAACAGTGGCATGCGCAGCTCGTCCTCGAGCGCGCGGATGCTTCGGCTGAGGGCCGGTTGCGTGATGTACAGCGTCTGCGCGGACTTGCTGAACGAGCCGCTCTCCGCCAGTGAGATCAGGTGCCTGAGTTGAACCAGCGTCATGACAGTCCCGGAAATTCCATGAGTTCAAGTAATGCTAAACCCAACAACAATGCATTGGATGTTCTCCTGAAGCCCTCCTACGATGCGCCTGCACCCCACGTCACCGGGGCGCCGTCGCCGAGCCAGTCATTGAAGAGGCGCACATGCAAGCGCCTAGAGGAGCCCCATGAAGCCGTTCATCCAGCGTTCGATTGCCGCAGGCCTGTTGCTGCTGGCCGCAGGCACCGCCCTCGCCCAGGGCTACCCGAACAAGCCTGTCAGCCTGATGGTTCCCTACCCCGCCGGCGGACCGTCCGACGCGGCGGCGCGCATCTTCACCACGCCGCTCGGCAAGGAACTGGGCCAGCAAGTGATCGTGGAGAACCTCGGCGGCGTGGCCGGCGCACTTGCGGCGCAGAAGGTGCTCGCCGCGCCCGCCGACGGCTACTACGTCTTCCAGGGTTCGCCCAACGAGGTGATCCTGGCGCCGCTGGCCAACGCCGCCGTCAAGCTCAAGGCGGAGGACTTCCGTCTCGTCCACCCGGTGACCGATGCGGTCATGGTCTTCGTCGCGCGCAAGGACCTGCCCGCGAACAACGTCGACGAACTCATCGCGCTGGCCCGCAAGTCGAAGGACAAGCCGCTGACCTATGGCAGCGTCGGCGTCGGCTCGCTCTACCACCTGATCCTGGAGGACGTGCAGCACCGCACCGGCACCCAGTTGATTCACGCGCCGTACAAGGGCAACGCACCGCTGCTGACGGACATCGGCGGCGGGCAGGTGGACTTTGCCGTGCTCGTGTACAGCGCGGGGATGGGCGCCATGGCGGACCAGGGCCGGCTCAAGGTGATCGGCCAGCTCGGCGCGCAGCGCTCGGAACTGCTCAAGAACGTGCCGACTGTCAGCGAAGGCAAGGAGCTGAAAGACTTCTCCTTCAAGATCTGGAGCGGGTTCATGGTGCCGAAGAACACACCGGAGGATGTAGTGCAGCGACTCCACAAGGCCATCGGCGCCACCCTGCAAGATCCGAACGTACGCTCGCAACTGGCCGCCCAGACGCAACTGGCATCCTCGCCGATGACGCTGGCCGAATCGGCGAAGTTCTACGACGCGGAGATCGCGCGCTACCGCGCCATTGCCAAGACCATCAACCTGCAACCGCAGTAAGGACCGCCATGACCACCTCGACCCTGCTCGACGCGCTGCACGAACAGGCGGATGAATTCATCGGCCTGCGCCGCGACATCCACCACCACCCCGAACTGGCCTTCGACGAACACCGCACTTCGGAGCTGGTGGCCACGAAGCTCAGGGAATGGGGCTACGAAGTCGAGCGCGGTCTCGGCGGCACCGGCGTCGTGGGGCGCCTGCGGCGCGGCGACGGCAAGCGTCAACTCGGCCTGCGTGCCGACATGGACGCGCTGCCGATCGACGAAGCCACCGGCCTGGCCTATGCCAGCAGCCACCAGGGCGTGATGCATGCCTGCGGCCACGACGGCCACACGGCCATGCTGCTCGCGGCGGCGCACCACCTCGCGCACCGGGGCCGTTTCGCCGGCACACTCAACCTCATCTTCCAGCCGGCGGAGGAAGGCGGCGGCGGCGCGCTGCGGATGATGCAGGACGGCCTGTTCGACAAGTACCCCTGCGATGCGATCTTCGCGATGCACAACATGCCCGGCATCCCGCAGGGCCGGCTGCTGTTGCGCGAAGGCGCGGCCATGGCCTCGTCCGACTACGCCACCGTCACGCTCACCGGCATCGGCGGCCACGGCGCGCTGCCGCACCGCACCGCGGATCCGGTCGTGGCGGCGGCAAGCATCGTGATGGCGCTGCAGACCATCGTGTCGCGCAACATCGATCCGCTCCAGATGGCGGTGGTCACGGTGGGCGCCCTGCACGCTGGCAAGGCCAACAACGTGATCCCTCAGGGCGCGACGCTGGAGATCAGCGTGCGCGCGCTCGACCGCGAGGTCCGCACGCGGCTGGAGCAACGGCTGAAGGCGCTGATCACCGCGCAGGCCGAGAGCTTCGGCGTCACGGCGGCGATCGACTGGCGTCCTGGCTATGCGGTGCTGGTCAACACACCCGAGGAGACGGCCTTCGCGCGCGAAGTGGCGCTCGAACTGGTGGGCGCGGATCGCGTTACGCTGCAGGGCCCGCCCCTGTCCGGCAGTGAGGACTTCGCCTTCATGCTCGAAAAGGTGCCAGGCAGCTACCTGCTGATCGGCAACGGCGCCGGCGAGGGAGACGGCCACGGCGCGTGCATGGTCCACAACCCCGGCTACGACTTCAACGACGCCAACGTCGCGGTCGGTTCGGCCTATTGGGTGCTGCTGGCCGAGCGCTTCCTGAACGGCTGACGCGTGTTGCGGGTGGTAGCCACGTCACAACCGACTGCTACCACCGATGGCCTCTCCTTCCGAACAATGGACGTTTTGAAGGAGACATCGATGACACGCAAGATCCTCATGCTCTGCGGCGACTACGCGGAGGACTACGAAACCATGGTGCCGTTCCAGGCGCTGCTGGCCGTGGGCCACACGGTCCACGCCGTGGCGCCGGACAAGAAGGCCGGCGACTGGGTCCACACCGCCATCCACGATTTCGAGGGCGCGCAGACCTACAGCGAGAAGCCGGGCCATCGCTTCACGCTCAATGCCAACTTTGCCGACGTGCGCCCCGAGGCCTATGACGCGCTGGTGATCCCCGGCGGACGCGCGCCCGAGTATCTGCGGATGAACACGCGGGTGGTCGAGATCGCGCGCCACTTCCTTGCCGCCGACAAGCCGGTCGCGGCGGTCTGCCATGGCGCGCAACTCCTGGCGGCGACGGGGCTGCTCAAGGGCCGCAAGGTTTCCGCTTATCCGGCCTGCCAGGTCGAGGTCGAACTGGCCGGCGCCGAATACATGGGCATCCCCGTCGACCAGGCCGTGACCGACCGCAACCTCGTCACCGCACCGGCCTGGCCGGCGCATCCGGCCTGGATCGGGCAATTCCTCAAGGTGCTCGGCACGCGCATCGAGACCTGATTCCGAGCGGCCAGGGCGGGTAGCGCTACAGTCGCGATTCGCGATTCGCGACCCGCGCCCAGCCCTTTCCCGGGAGAAGACCATGTGCGAAGTTTTCATCAGCGCCGACCCCCAGAGCTACGACAGCCGGACACGTTCGGTCCGGCTGCACGGCGTCGTCACCAGCATCCGGCTCGAGAATCTCTTCTGGCAGGTGCTGGAGGAGATCGCCGCGCGTGACGACATGGGCGTGGTGCAACTGATCGAGAAGCTCTACGACGAACTGGTCGCGGCGCGTGGCGAGGTCGGCAATTTCGCGTCCTTCCTGCGCGTGAGTGCGCTCCGCTACGAGGCGATGGTGGCGCAGGGCCGGATACCGGGGGACACCTCGGTGGCGATCCGGTCGCTCGATGCCAAGGCCGTCCTGCACGACATGCCGCGAGGCTGGGCGCGCGCGGTGCGCAGCAAGGGCATCGCCGCCGCTCAGCAGTCGTAGCGACGGTAGTTGATGTAGCAGAGTTCGCGAATCCTCTGCTTGTCGATCGCGACCCTTCGCTGACCTTCGCTGATCCGGCGGCGCTCGTCCGCGGCGCGCTCGGCTTCCTTGCGCTGTTCCTCGCGTTGCTCCGCGGCAAATCTTTGCGCGTCGAGGGTGCGCTTCATGGCATCGGCACTTTGCGCACGGGACAGGGCCATCTCGCTCTCGCGCCGGAAAGCGCGCTCCTTGGCCTGCGCGGCCTCGTCCGCCCGGGCGCGCTCGCCGGCCGCCACTTCGGCGGCCCGCCGGCTCTCGGATTCCGCGATCGCCTGCTGCCGCGCCGTTTCGAGCGCCTTGGCCGCCAGTTCCTCCTGGGCCACCTGCCGGCGATGCTGGACGAAGTAACCGCCCGCAAACAGCGCGGCCACGAGCAGGCCAATGATCACCAGGGCCCTCGGTGTGCCGGACTCCTGCTCGACGACCGGTTGAAAGTCCGAGTGCCGTCGAATGGATGGGGCCGAGACTTGCCTTGCGAGCTTCCGGTCGTGGGCGGCACGCGATTCCGGATCGCTCAGTACCTTGTGCGCGTCAATGACTTCGTTCAACTGCTCCGCGACCCGGGCGTCCTCCGCCATCCGCTCCCGCGTATACGTCGAACGTGCGCGCTGGTAGGCCGCTTCAACATCCTCCGGCGTGGCGTTGCCGGGGATCCCCAAGACCACATACGCTGAAATCATCGCGTCCTTCCGTATCGGCACGGCCGGGCGCCCATCGCCTGGCAGTTGCGCTTCCAACAATGTCAATCATTGTTACACGAAAGAACTACAAAATTTACAAATCTGACTTCGGAAGTCAGCGTCCGATTGCTAGAGCAGATCCTTCAAGGCGGCCCGCAAGCGGCTGATGGCCTGGCTGTGCAACTGGCACACGCGGCTCTGGCTCACTTCGAGGATCGCGCCGATCTCGCGCAGGTTCAGTTCCTCCTCGTAGTAGAGGTTCAGCAGCAGCTGATCGCGCTCCGGCAGCCCCGAGATGGCGTCCACCAGCTGATGCCGGAATCCGCTTTCCAGCAGCTGCTCCAGCGGATCGTCGCTTCCGCGCTGGCCCTTGCGGGCTTCCTGCGCATGCATGTCGATGAAGGGGTTGTCCGATTCGCCTTTCGCGAAGTCCTCGACATACAGGAGCTGGCAGCCCTGGATCTCCTGCAGCAGCGACTGGTAGGCCTCCAGGTCGATCTTGAGTTCCTTGGCGATCTCCCCTTCGCTCGGCGGACGGCCGAGGCGATGTTCGAGCGCCTGGATCGCTTTCTCGACCCCGCGCGCCGACTGCCGCAGGCCGCGCGAGCCCCAGTCGCTGGCCCGCAGTTCGTCGAGCATCGCGCCGCGGATGCGCTGGCTGACGAAGGTCTCGAACTGCGCGCCCTTGTTGTCCTGGTAGCGGCTCGATGCGTCCAGCAGGCCGATCATCCCGGCCTGGATCAGGTCGTCGAGTTCCACGCTGGCCGGCAGCTTGGCGATCATCTGGAGCGCGATGCGGCGCACCATCGGCTGGTGCTGCTCCAGCAGATGGGACTTTTCAATGGTTCCCTGGGCGGTGTACACGTTCAGTCCTTTCCGTTGTTCGGTTCTGCGGGTCATGCGTCCGCCACGCTCGTCACCGGTGTGGATCGCATGAAGGCCATGGCCGCGCTGCGCGCCTGCTCCGGGGTCTCCACGCTTCCCGCGCGACGCGGCGCGGCAGCGCGCCAGGGCCAGCGCCCCATGTCGGCGGCGATGCGCCTGAAATCGATGGCCGCGAGGCTCGCAGGGAATGCCTCGACCACGGTCGCGCCCAATCGCCGCGCGTCTGCCATGTGCGGGTCGGCGCGCACCCAGCCCGCCGGCTCCAGCGACACCGCGAGGTAGCGGCTGCCGGTGTTGGCGAGGTTGGTCGTGATCCTCTGCGCTTCATCGGCGCCCGAGACGCCATTGACGAGGAAGCGCAGTTGCTTCAGGCCATGCGCGTAGTGCAGGCGCTTGATGCCCGCGTAGGCGGAAGTGATCGACGCGGCATTCGGCTTGAGAACGAGCACCAGTTCGTCCGCGAGTTGGGCCAGCGGCGACAGGCAGCCTTCGCCGTCGAGCAACGCATCGACCAGGATCACGCCGCCGTGGCACCACGGCCGCGGATCGGCACCTGCCACGCGCGCTTCGGGCGGCGCCGGCAGGACGCCGACGCCGCATGCCGCCACCGCGGCTGCGCCTTCGCAGCTCAGCCGCCTGTCGACCACGTCGGCCAGGCTGCCCAGCGGATCGAGGCCCCAGACACCGCAGACCGACTTGGCCGCGCGCCCATGCTCATCCAGCAGCAACACATCCTTCCCCTGGAGGACCAGGGCGGCACCCAGGTTCATCGCCGTCGTGGTGCCGCCGTCGCCACCACCGATGCCTGCGACGGCCACGATGCGCGTCGGCGTGTGCGACAGCAGACGACGCAATCCGTCGGCCTGATCTGCAACCAGCTTGCTCATGGGGTGCTCCTCAATCCTGCTGCTCCAGGGCCCTGGCTTGCTGGGTGGGCGCGGTCGATTCCGTACCGAGCGCCTCCAGCAGCAGGAAGAGCTTGCTCACGCCGACATACAGCGCGTTGCCGGTCAGGGGCCGGCTGGAGCGCACGGGCCGCCCGGTCAGCTGGTTCAGCAGCATGCGCGTGCGATCGGCCCACTCGCCGTTCGCGTTCAGGAGACGCCACACGGTGGTGGTCACCTGGCCGGCGATCAGCAGGCGCTTCATCATGTTCGGGTCGCCCAGTTCGCCCATGCCGCCCACGAGCTGCACACCCTGGCGGATCAGCCGGAAGCAGGGGTCCGCGTCGGCGGCCCAGGCCTGCCATTGCGCCAGTTGGCAGGCCGTGACCTGCATGTCGACGTTGGACAGCAGATAGCCTTGGGCAATGATCTTCTGGCTCCGCTCATCCATCACGCGCGTTGCCACGCAGCGCAGCACGGGCAGCGCGGCGTTGTCGGCGCCGGCCCGCAGGATGACTTCCGCCTGCGCCTCGCATTGCAGCGCCGGCTTGCCGCGGAACATCACGCGCCGTGGCTCGCCGAACGCGTAATCCCTGCGCGCGAGTGCGCTCGACGCGCCGGTCTGCGGATCGATGACGCCGGTCGAACCCGGCGCGCGCGCCAGCCATTTCTGGCCTTGCGCCTGCCACTCGGTCATCAATTCGATCGCGGGCAGGCGCGGCAGCACATGAACCACCGCCTTGCCGAAGTCCTGCTGGCGCAGCCAATGCACCTGCCGCATGCCGGGCTTGCGCCGCGCATCGGCGCCACCGCGTGTCGCCGCCGTGGAAAGGAACTGGTTCGGCGCCGACAGCGGCGCGCCGCTGCGGTCCGACAGCAGCAGGCTGCTCTGGCATTCGTACGCGTCGCCGCCTTCGTTCGAGCGCAGGCCGACCTGGCCGGACAGCGCGAGCACGTGGTGGTCGCAACCGGCGGCAATCTCGCTGCGCGCATGCACCGTCAGGTCCTGCAGGACGGCCTTGTGGCCGATGTCCTCGTCGCCGGCGTTGCGCCAGAGACGGCGCGCGCTCTCGAAGCCGATCTGCGCGCCGGCGAGCGCGCCGGCGGCGGTCGCCAGTTCCTGCGCGTCGTGCGCCATGGCGCGGATCAGGTTCTGGTACTGCAGGCGAAGCCGGTCGGCCTCGGCCCGCGCCTGGACGACCTGTGCCGATGGTGCCGAGCCTGCGGGCTCGTCCTGCATGTCGACCTCGGCCGGCACGAACAGCGGGTTGTGGCGGCGCGGCTGGAAGACGCTGTCCACCAGTTGCGCGCGATCGGCCTGCATCAGGTTCTCCGGCACCTTCTGGCCGCTGGAGATGTAGTGCACCGGCAGGCGATGGCGAATCACGGTGTCGATGAGCGCGCCCGGATGCGTGGCCTCGTCGACCTTGGTGAAGATGCAGCCTGCGAGTTCGCTGCCGCCTCCGCCGTGGCGATAGGCATGCACCACTTCGTTGAGCGTGTCACCGTGGCTGGTCGCGTTCAGCAGCAGCAGGCGCTTGACCGGGCGATGACTGCTGCACAGCATCGCGATCTGGTCGGAGACGGCGCGGTCGCGCTGGCTCATGCCCACCGTGTCGATGAGCACCATGTGCTTGTCGCGCAGGTCCTGCAGCACCAGGTGCAGGTCGGCCGCGTCCTTCACCGCATAGACCGGCACGTTGAGGATCTGGCCGTAGATGCGCAGCTGCTCGTAGGCGCCGATGCGGTAGCTGTCCGTGGTCACCAGCGCGAGCTTGTCGGCGCCGAAGCGCATCACGCAGCGGGCGGCGAGCTTGGCGGTCGTGGTGGTCTTGCCGACGCCGGTCGGGCCCATCAACGCGTAGACGCCGCCCTGCGCGAGGAGCGCGTCCTCGTCCTCATGCACCGGCACCGCGCGGATCAGTTCCGAACGTGCGAAGGCCATGCCCTGCGCATAGGTCTGGCCGGTAGGCAGCTTCTCCAGCATGGCCTTCGACAGCCGTGCGCTGAAGCCGGCGCCGAGCAGGGTGCGCAGCAGCCGACCGCGCACGGGGTCCTGGCGCTGCTTGTCGTTCCAGACGACGCTCGCCAGCTGCTCCTCGATCATGCCGCGCATCGAATGCAGTTCATTCAGGACGACATCGCTGCCTGCGGCCGGTTCCAGCGCGGCTGGCACCGCGACGGCCTTTGCCGTTGCGGTGGGCGCCGCCGGAGCGACGACCGTGACGGGCGCAACCGCGACTGTGGGCATGGCCGGTGCAACGGGCGTCACCACGGCCGGTGCAACCGGCGCCGACACAGCGGCAGGCACGACCGGCGCAGCCGGCATCGCCGGTGCCACGGGCGCCGCCTGTGCGACGGGCGCCATCGGCGCCGCGCTCTGCGTCACCTGGGTCACGTCGCCCTCGGCCATCGCCACGATCTCCACGCCATCGGCGTGAACGCGGTTGGTCAGCACGATGGCCTCGGCGCCCAGGGCCTCGCGAACGAGGCGAAGGGCTTCGCGGCTGGTGGCCGCGACGAATCTGCGGGCCGTGGTCCGCACGTCTGTCGTAGAAATGCTCAAACTCTTCCTCCAATGGTGGCGGTGATCTTGATGTTGCGAGAGTCAGGGATCTCCGCGTGGGAGAGCACCTTCAATTGCGGGAGGCTGCGTCGCAGGAAGCGCGACAGCAGCACGCGCAGCGCGTGCTGGACGACCAGCACCGGCGCGAGCCCCATCTGCTCCTGCCGCGCGATCGCGGCCTGTGTCTGGCGCAGCAGGCTGTCGGCGAGGCCCGGCTCGATGCCGCTGCTGTTGGTCATGGCCTGCTGCAGCACGCTGTCGAGCGAGCCGTCGAGTCCGATGACCTGGAGTTCGGTGTCGCCCGGGAAGAACTGCTGCGTGATCGCGCGGCCCAGGGCGAGGCGCGTCAACGAGGTGAGTTCCGTCGCGTCCTTGACGGTCGGCGCGTGCTCGGCCATCACGTCGAGGATGGTGCGCATGTCGCGGATCGACACTTCCTCGTCGAGCAGGTTCTGCAGCACCTTGTGCAGCGTGCTCAGCGACACGATCTTCGGCACCAGGTCCTCGGTCAGCTTCGGCGCCTTCTTGGCGATCTGGTCGAGCAGCTGCTGGACCTCCTGGCGGCCCAGCAGTTCGGCGGCGTGGGTCTGGATCAGGTGGTTCAGGTGCGTGGCCATCACCGTGCAGGCATCGACCACCGTGTAGCCGTAGATCTGCGCCTGCTGGCGCAGGCTGCCGTCGATCCACACGGCCGGCAGGCCGAAGGCCGGATCCTGCGTCGGGGTGCCGGGCAAGGTGCCTGAGACCTGCCCCGGGTTGATCGCCATCCACTGGTTGGGGAAAGCCTCGCCGCGACCGATCTCGACACCCTTCAGGCTGATGACGTAGGTGTTCGGCTTGATCTCCAGGTTGTCGCGGATGTGGACCACCGGCACCAGGAAGCCGATGTCCTGCGCGATCTTCTTGCGGATGCTCTTGATGCGGCCCAGCAGTTCGCCCTGCTGCGACTGGTCCACCAGCGGGATCAGGCGGTAGCCGACTTCCATGCCGAGCGGGTCGACCAGCGCGATGTCGTCCCAGGTGGCTTCGGCCGTGTCCGCAACGGGCACCGCGGCGGCTTGCGCGGCGGCGGCCTGGGCGGCTGCGGCCGCCTGCTGCGGCTTGCGACGGAGCAGGCCCCGGCCCAGCCATGCGAGGCCGCCCGCGATCAGCAGGAAGGCCAGGTTCGGCATGCCCGGGATCATGCCCATCAGGCCGATGATGCCGGCCGTCAGGAACAGCACCTGCGGGTTCGAGAAGAGCTGGCCCGTAAGCTGCCGGCCAACGTCCTCGTCGGTGGTGACACGCGAGACGATCACACCGGCCGCCGTCGAGATCACCAGCGCCGGGATCTGCGCGACCAGGCCGTCGCCGATCGCCAGCAGCGTGTATGTCTTGCCCGCCGTGGAGAAGTCCAGGCCATGCTGCACCACGCCGACCACGAGGCCGCCGATGATGTTGATCACCATGATCAGCAGGCCGGCCACCGCATCGCCGCGGACGAACTTGCTGGCACCGTCCATGGAGCCGTAGAAGTCCGCTTCCTGCGCGACTTCGGTACGGCGCTTGCGCGCGACGTCCTCGCCGATCAGGCCGGCGTTCAGGTCGGCGTCGATCGCCATCTGCTTGCCGGGCATCGCGTCGAGCATGAAGCGCGCGCCTACCTCGGCGATGCGCCCCGCGCCCTTGGTGATCACCATGAAGTTGATCAGCACGAGGATGATGAACACCATCACGCCCACCGCGAAGTTGCCGCCGACGAGGAAGTGCCCGAAGGCCTCGATCACCTTGCCTGCAGCGTCCGGACCGGTGTGGCCGTGCATCAGCACGACGCGGGTGGAGGCCACGTTGAGCGACAGGCGCAGCAAGGTCGAGAACAGCAGCACCGCGGGGAAGGCGGCGAAGTCGAGCGCCTTCATGGTGTACATGCTCACCAGCAGCACCATCACCGACATCGCGATATTGAAGGTGAACAGCAGGTCCAGCAGGAAGGGCGGCAGCGGCAGCACCATCATGCTCAGGATCATGATGATGAGGATCGGCCCCGCCAGTCCCTTGAACTGGGTGCCGGAGAACAGCTGCGTCGGCGAACGCATCAGGCTTGCGAGGGAATTCATGCGGTCTTCACGGTGTAGGCGAGCGCTTCGGGAATCGGCAGGTCCTTGGGCGTGCGCGGCTCATCGCCGCCTTCGTCCTTCCAGCGCTTGAGCTGGTAGACCCACGCGAGCACTTCCGCCACGGCGGTGTAGAGGCCCGACGGGATCTCGTCGCCGAGCCGGGTGTGCTTGTAGAGCGCACGCGTGAGCGGCGGCGCTTCGAGGATGGCGACCTTGTTGGCCTCGGCGATTTCGCGGATGCGCTGCGCCACCAGGTCGGTGCCCTTGGCGACCACGCGCGGCGCGCGCATGTCGCTGTCGACGTACTTCAGCGCCACCGCGAAGTGGGTCGGGTTGGTCACGACGATGTCGGCCTTGGGGACCTCGGCCATCATCCGGCGCTTGGCCATCGCCTGCTGCTGGCGGCGGATCTGCGCCTTGATGTGCGGGTCGCCTTCGCTTTCCTTGTGCTCCTGGCGAAGATCCTCGCGCGACATGCGCAGCTTGCGGTAGTAGGTCCACAGTTGCCAGGGCACGTCGACCAGCGCCACCAGCAGCAGCGCCGCCGCGATCGACGCGCAATCGCGTCCGACGAGCATGATGGTCTGCGGCAGCGCGGCGCTGACGGGCAGCGACATGAGCTGCAGCACGTTCTCGAGGTTGTTCGAGATGACCCAGTACGCCACGCCGCCGATCAGCAAGGACTTGGCCAGCGCCTTGACCAGCTCGGCCAGCGACTGCGTGGAGAACATGCGCACGATGCCCGCGAAGGGATCGAGCTTGCCGAAGTTCGGCGCCACGGCCTTGCCCGAGAACAGCCAGCCGCCCAGCATCAGCGGCGCGACCACGGCGGCGACCACCATCATCGCGAACAGCGGCGCCATCGCCATCAGGACGTGCAGCGCCATCAGCCCGGTCTGGGCCATCATCTGCGAGGGATCGAAGACCGCGGCGCGTTCGAAGTGCAGGCCACGGCGCATGGCGGCACTCATCGTGCTGCCGAGGGACTGGGCCGTGAACCACAGGCCGCCGATGGCGGTGCCCAGCATCACAAGCGTGGTCAGCTCGCGGGAGCGGGCCACATTGCCTTCCTCACGCGCCTTTTCGAGGCGTCGCTCAGAGGCGGGTTCCGTTTTTTCGAGATCGCTTTCCTCAGCCATTCATGCTCCAGGAGCATCGGCGAAGGACGCCTGCTCATGACTGATTATTGGATTCGGAGGGCCGGAACAATCGATCGATCAAGACCGGTATCGCCCCCCTTCTCACCCAATCAAAGCATGTGGCCGGATCTAGAACCCGAGGCTGGCGAGCAGGTCGTCGACCTGCGATTGATCGGTCACGGCTTCCGGGTTGCCCGGGGTGACCTGCGGACCGTTCATCAGGTTGTTGCTGCTGATTTCCTGGCGCTTCTCGGCCGGCGAGTTGTCGATGAGCACCTGCAGCAATTGCGTCTCGACCTCGTTGACCACTTCCATCATCTTCTTGATGACCTGGCCGGTCAGGTCCTGGAAGTCCTGCGCCATGAGGATCTCCATCAACTGCGAGTTGATGGCGCCGGCCTTCTCCGGCACGTCCTTCAGGTAGCCGCGCGTGTCCATCACCAGCTCGCGCGCGTGGTCCAGCTCGATCGGATTGCTGAACCATTCGTCCCAGCGCTTGCTCAGGCCCTTGGCATCGGTGGCGAGCCCTTCCTGGAGCGGCTGTGCCACGTCGATGGCGTTGAGCGCGCGATGCGCCGCCCGTTCGGTGGTCTCGGCCACGTAGTTCAGGCGGTCGCGCGCACCCGGAATGGCCTGGGCAGCCTTCTCGACCTGCTTGTCGAGGCCCAGCTCGCGCATGCCTTCGCGCAATTGGCGCGTCAGTTGCCCGATGCGGCCCAGCAACTGCTCGGCGGTGTTCCCGGTTTCGGCGTCGGCGGGATGTTGGTTCATGGCATCCCCCTTACTTGTTCAGCTTCTCGAAGATCTTGGTGATCTTTTCCTCGAGCGTTGCTGCGGTGAAGGGCTTGACCACGTAGCCGTTGGCGCCGGCCTGCGCGGCCGCCACGATGTTTTCCTTCTTGGCCTCTGCCGTCACCATCAGCACCGGCAGCTTCGACAGCTCCGGGTCGGCGCGGATGGTCTGCAGCATCGTAAGGCCGTCCATGTTGGGCATGTTCCAGTCGGACACGACGAAACCGAAGTTGCCGCCTCGGAGCTTCTCGATGCCCGCGGCGCCGTCCTCGGCCTCGTCGACGTTGAGGAACTCGAGTTCCTTCAGAAGGTTGCGCACGATGCGGCGCATGGTCGGGAAGTCGTCCACAACCAAAATCTTGATGCTCTTGTCGATCACGATATCTCTCACTCCAACAGTTCGTTTAAACCCGATTCGTACGCGCACCGAAGGTGCGCAGATGCGCCAGCACGCGCCGGCTCATCTCTCCCAGCGGCGCCACCTCGTCGGCAGCGCCGATCGCAATGGCCTCCTTCGGCATGCCGAAGACCACGCAGCTTGCTTCGTCCTGCGCCAGCGTGAAGGCGCCGGCCTTCTTCATTCGCAGCAGGCCTTCGGCCCCGTCCTTGCCCATGCCGGTGAGGATCATTCCGATGGCGTTCTTGCCGGCATGCCGCGCGGCCGAATCGAAGAGCACGTCGATCGACGGGCGATGGCGATTGACCGGCGCCTCCTGGTCCAGCTGCGCGACATAGTTGGCGCCGCTGCGGGCGAGCGACAGGTGGTAGGCACCGGGCGCGATGTAGGCATAGCCAGGTAGCACGCGCTCGCCTTGCTCCGCTTCCTTGACCGTGATGCGGCAGAGGCCGTCGAGGCGCTGGGCGAAGGATTTCGTGAACCCGGCGGGCATGTGCTGGGCGATGAGCACGGCCGGGCAGTCCGGCGGCAAGGGCTGCAGCACTTCGCGGATCGCTTCGGTGCCGCCGGTGGAGGCGCCGATGATGATCAGCTTCTCGGTACTCAGCAGCGGGCTGCGCAGCAGCGCTTCGGGCGGCGCATCCGCCGGGGCCCTGGCGGCCGCGACGCTGCGCGACGGCAACAGCCGGGCGCTGAACGCCGTGCGGATCTTGCCCGCGATGAGCTCGGTGTAGTTGAGTAGTCCGTCCCGCACGCCGAGGCGCGGCTTGGTCACGAAGTCGATGGCGCCTAGCTCCAGGGCGCGCAGCGCGATCTCGGAGCCACGCTCGGTCAGCGACGACACCATCACCACCGGCATCGGCCGCAGGCGCATGAGCTTCTCGAGGAATTCGAGCCCGTCCATGCGCGGCATCTCGACGTCGAGCGTGAGCACGTCCGGATTCGTGACCTTGATGAGGTCGCGCGCCACCAGCGGGTCCGCCGCGGTGCCGACGACCGTCATGTCGGGCTGGCTGTTGATGATTTCGGTCATCACGCTGCGGATCAGCGCCGAATCGTCGACGCACAGCACCTTGATCTTGTTCGCGCTCACCAGCTTCCTTTGGTTCGGGCCGCGGGCGTGGCCTCGCCGACAGCGCCTGGCGCCCCGAGGGCGCCGGGGGTGGAGCGCCGGGGGGTCGAGAGCTTGCGCAGCAGCTCGCCCTCCTCGCGCTGGATCAGTTGCACATCGGTCTGGCCGCGCAGCTTGCGCACCACCGCCTTGCCGCTGGCCGGCATGAAGCACACGCGGCGCGCATGCTGGCCCCGCAGGTCCTGCGCCGCGACGCTGATGCGCTCGGCCCGCAGGTAGCGCAGCACGAAGTCGGCGTTGCGGTCGCCGATGTTGAGCGTGGTCATGTTGGCCAGCACCGCAGCACCGCCGAAGACCTTGGCCTGCAGCCGCTCGCGGCGGGCGCCGGAGCGGATCATTTCCTTGACGAGCACATCCATCGCATACGCGCCGTAGCGCATCGATTCGGTCTGGTCGCGCGTCGTGGCTTCGCCATCCTCGGGCAGCATGAAGTGATTCATGCCCGCGATGCCGTTGTCGATGTCGACGATGCAGGCCGACACGCACGAGCCGAGCACCGTCGTCAGCACGGTGTCGGTGGTCGTGACGTAGTACTCCGACGGCAGCAGCTTGACGGCCATGCTGCCCACATCGCGATCGAAGTAGTGGTGGCTGGCGACCGATCCCGGCACTGCCGCGTTCATGTGGAACCCTTGCCCGGACTGCTGCGCGCGAGCTCGTAGACCGTGTGGCCCAGCGGCTTGAAGGTCTGGTTCACGAGCGAGGCATTCTCGGAATGTCCGGCGAACAGCAATCCGTTGGGCTTCAGCAGGGGCGCGAAACGGTCCAGCACCTTCTTCTGCGTCGGCTTGTCGAAATAGATCATCACGTTGCGGCAGAAGATCGCGTCGACCGGCTCCTTCACCGACCAGGAGGGATCCAGCAGGTTCAGCCGCGAGAACTTCACCATGGCCGCGACCTCGGGCCGGATGCGCACCTTGCCGGCGTTCGAACCCGTGCCCTTGTTGAAAAAGCGACGCAGGCGGTCGGGCGAGAGGCGGCCGACCTGCTCCGAGGTGAACACGCCGGCCGACGCCTTCGCGAGCACGGCCGTGTCGATGTCCGTCGCGATGATCTTCGCGGCGCTCGCGCGCTCACCGAGCGCCTCGATCAAAGTCATCGCGATCGAATAGGGCTCCTCGCCCGTCGAGGCCGCCGCGCACCAGACGGTGACCGGCTGCGTCGCCTTGCGCACATGCTCGGCCAGCACCGGGAAGTGATGCGCCTCGCGGAAGAACGAGGTCAGGTTGGTCGTCAGCGAATTGATGAAGGACTGCCATTCGTCGCCGTCCTGCCGCGACTCCAGCAGTTCGAGGTAGGTCGAGAACTCGGGCAGGCGCAATTCGCGCAGGCGGCGCGACAGCCGGCTGTAGACCATCTGCCGCTTCTGCTCGCCCAAGGCGATGCCGGCACGGCGATGGATGAGCGTCCGGATCTTCGAGAAGTCGTTGTCGGTAAAGAGGAATTCGGAGTTCACGGCCAGGGTCGGTGCTTGGCTTTCAATGTACATAGGGAGCCTCTTTTCCAATGGTTCGATCAACGGGACAAAAGCCGTGCAAATCGGCGCCCGCTTCAGTCGGCCGCCTCGACCGCGCTGACTTCCTGCGACCAGACCATCGCGGAAAGGTGTGCCGCGTTCACCTGATCGGCGCTGACGAACAGCGCCTCGGCCAGGCGCGCCGGCTCGCCATTGCCGGTCTCGCAGGCTTCGACCAGCGAGAGAAACGGTGCGTAGACGCCCTTCCGCTCCAGGATCGCCTGCTGCACCGATTCGGCGAGCTGCACCTTGGCGAGCACCTCCTGCATCGAAATGCCCAGCAGCTGGTCGATGAGCGAGAACATGCCCACCACGAAGAGGTTGTCGGACTCGCTGGAGGGCAGCATGCCGTGCCCCATCAACTCGACGAAGCGGCCGCGCATGATGGCCTTCTTCATCATGAAGGGCGAGCTGGCCTTGTTGCTCGTGGCCAGCAGCAGCGACAGCCAGCGGAACAGCGGCGAGTAACCCAGCATGGCCACCGCATGGCGCAGCGAGGTGATCTCGACGCCCGCGCCGATGGCCGGGGAGTTGATGTGGCGCAGCAGCCGGTAGGTCAGCGCGGCATCGCGCTTGAGCGCCGACTCGATGGTCCGCACGTCCTCGTTGCGCTGAAGCATGTGCATGAGCCGCACGATCAGCATCGACTCGGGCTGCAGGATGTCCGTGCCCTCCACGGGCGGCGGCGAATGGTTGCCTTCGACGAAGACGTCGACATAGCGCGCGGCGCAGGCTTCGAAGTTGTCCCAGCTCTCCTTGCGGCTTGCGATCAGCTGCACGGGCGGCTGCTCCGGCCGCCTGTTCTCGCGAACGCTGGCGATCAGGTCCCTGTCGCCGCTGCCCACGTCGAAGTGCGTGATGACCTCGAGCAAGGCCGGGTCGAGCGGCATCGCCTGCGCCCTGCACAGCATGAAGCCGAAGCCCTGTTCGCGAAGGAACAGCAGCATCGAGCGCGTGTCCGCATCCATGAGGTCGTCGATGCCCATGCACAGCACCACGTTCTCCGCCGGCAGCGCCTGGAGTTCGTTCTGGAACAGGGCATCGACCGTGACGTCGAGGAACAGCACGAGCCGCCCGAGCCGCCACCGGGGCGCGTTGAGATGCTTGGAAATGTTAGACAGCAGCGCCTTGAATTGCGCCGAAGCGTCCTGCGCATCCTGGCCGCCCGCAGCGCGCCAGGCCATCCTGTAGCCCTTGACGCGCTTCTGCGCATCGAGTTGAAGGGCGTAGCTCACATAGCCGTTGGCGCCCTGGGGCTCCAGCAGCTCGTCCGTCGGCTCGCGCGTCTCGTCCTGCAACTCGACGCGCGCGCCGCGCTCGGCCACCGCCGTTTCGCCGGCCGATCCCTGGCGCTTGAAAAAGTCAAACCGCATTTCAAATCTCTCCGTCTGAAGCTGATTTCGATCGCCCCGTCACTGCAGGATGTACGGGGCATTGCTTGGTGGGAGGGGTTCAGGCTGCGATGGCCGCCGACCGCGACGCGCCGGCCAGTGCCGCGCTGCTCGCCGCCTGCGCACGCTGGATGCGCGGCATCGCGCCGACGTCGATGATGAAAGCCACGCTGCCGTCGCCGAGGATCGTTGCCGCCGAGATGCCGGGGACCTTTCGGTAGTTGGTCTCCAGATTCTTCACGACGACCTGGTGCTGGCCGAGCAGTTCGTCGACCAGCAGCGCGAAGCGCGCATCGTCGGCCTGCACGATCACCAGGATGCCCTGTGTCGGGTTGACCTGTGCGCCCGACACGTCGAACACGCGGTGCAGCTCGATGAGTGGCAGGTACTCGCCGCGCACCTTGATGACATGGCCGTCGCTGGTGATGGAGTGCAGGTGCTCCGGAAGCGGCTGCAGCGACTCGATGACGTAGCTCAGCGGCAGGATGTAGGCCTCGTTGCCGACCTTGACGGACATGCCGTTCAGGATCGCCAGCGTCAGCGGCAGCACGATGCGCGTGGTGGTGCCATGGCCGCCGCGCGACTGGATCTCCACGTGCCCGCCCATCTCCTGGATGTTGCGCTTGACGACGTCCATGCCGACGCCGCGGCCGGAGATGTCGGTGACCTGTTCCGCGGTCGAGAAGCCCGGCGCGAAGATGAGTTGCCACACCTCGTCGTCGGGCATCGACTCGCTCACGTTGAGGCCCTGCTGCATCGCCTTGGCGAGGATCTTCTCGCGGTTGAGGCCGGCGCCGTCGTCGCTCACCTCGATCACGATGTTGCCGCCGTGATGCTGCGCGGACAACAGCAGCTGGCCTGTCGCTTCCTTGCCCTTCGCGAGGCGGATGTCCGGCGTCTCAATGCCGTGGTCGAGGCTGTTGCGCACCAGGTGGGTGAGCGGATCGATGATGCGTTCGATGAGGCCCTTGTCGAGCTCGGTTTCCTTGCCGAAGGTGTCCAGCCGGACCTGCTTGCCGAGCTTGGCGCTGACGTCGCGGATCACACGCGGGAAGCGGCTGAACACATAGTCCATCGGCATCATGCGGATCGACATGACCGACTCCTGCAGGTCGCGGGCGTTGCGCTCCAGGTGGCCGAGGCCGCTCAGGAAGCGCTCGTAGACCACCGGGTCGAGCATGGTGGCCGCCTGCGTCAGCATGGATTGCGTGATGACGAGTTCGCCCACCAGGTTGATGAGCTGGTCGACCTTCTCGACGTCGACGCGGATCGAACTGGATTCCTTCGCGCCGGGGGCCGCCGCAGCGGCCGCAGGGGATGCGGCGGGCGACTGCGACTTGCCGGGCGCCTCCACGGGGACGGCCGCCACGGAAGCCGGCGCTGGCGCGGCCGCTGCCGGTGCTGCAACGGGTTCTGCGGGTGCCGGCTCGGCCGACTCGCGCGTGATCTCGATCTGCGACTCGTCGATGACGAAGCAGCACACCGCGATGATGTCGTTCGGATCGCAGGTCGTCTCCAGCATGATCGTCAGCAGGTCGTTGCTGCGCGTGCGCGAGAGGATCTTGCCGAGGTTGTCGAGCTCGCCCGCGAGCAGGTCGCATTCGCTGTCCGACAGCCGCGAGAAGCGGATTCGCAATGCACCCTGCGCGTTGCCTGCCGCAGCCACGGGCGCAGGCGCCGCCGCCACCGGAGCGGGTGCGGGCGCCGGTGTCGGAGCCGCTGCGCCGTCGCCGTTCTCGAGCGCGAGTTTCTGAAGCACGGCACAGATGTGCGCGACCATCTCAGGCTCGGGTTCTTTGCCCGCCTGGTAGGCAGTGAGTTGTTCTTGCAAGGCGTCCTTCGTTTCCAAAAAGGCATCGATCATCGGAGCGCTCAGGCTCAACTGGCCATGGCGCGCCCGGTCCAAAAGGGTCTCCAGCAGGTGGGTGGTTTCCGTCAATGCGGTGAAGCCGAACGTCGCCGCACCACCCTTGATCGAATGGGCCGCGCGAAAGATGGCGTTGAGCTGTTCGCTGTCCGGCGACGCCACGTCGAGTTCGAGGAGCAGCTGCTCCATCTGCGCCAGAAGCTCGATCGCTTCGACAAAGAATGCTTGGGAAAACTGGCTGAGGTCCATCTTTTTCTGTTCCGAAGCCGGCCTGTGACAGCCGGCGTTGGGTCTCACGGTTACTGCGTCGGCGTCGATTGCTTGAATGACGTCAACTTCACGTTGCCGCCGCTGGGGATTCCGGACAGCGACGTGCCGGCCCGCGTGGTGGGCAGGGCAGCCGTGCCGCTGTTCTCGCGCTCGATGCGCTCCTGTGTCTGGCGATTGAGCAGGATGATGCTGATGCGACGGTTGATCGGGTTGCGCGGTTCGGCGTTGTCCAGGTGCATGCTGTCGGCCAGGCCGACGACGCGCAGCACCTTGGTCTCCGTCATGCCGCCCACGATGAGTTCGCGCCGCGATGCATTCGCGCGGTCCGCGGAGAGTTCCCAGTTGCCGTACGCCTTGTCGCCGTTGGTGTAGACGATGGCGTCGGTGTGGCCCGACAGCGTGATCTTGTTTGGCAGGTCGTTGAGCGTCGGGCCGAGCTCGCGCAGGATCGCGCGCATGTGCGGCACGACCTTCGCGCTGGCGAGGTCGAACATCGGGCGCTTGTCACTGTCGACGATCTGAAGGCGCAGGCCCTCGGTCGTGATGTCGATCATGATCTGCGAGCGGAACTGCTTGAAGACCGGGCTGTTCTCGATGAGCGCGTCCAGGCGCTTCTTCATGTCGGCGAGGCGAACGGCGTCCTCCATCTCCTCGCGCTCGGCGTCGGTCAGCTTCTCCTCGCCTTCGGCCTGGACCGGGTCGGGACCGCCGCCGGGAATCACGCTCGAACTCAGGCTGCTCTTGTCGCCGCCGTGCAGGGCGACCTTGAGCGGCATGCGGAAGTGCTCGGCAATGCCTTCGCGCTGCTTCGGCGTCGAGATGGACAGCAGCCACATCACGAGGAAGAACGCCATCATGGCCGTCATGAAGTCGGCATAGGCGATCTTCCAGCCGCCGCCATGGTGTCCGCCGCCTTCGCCGGCGACACGCTTGACGATGACGCGATGCTTCTCTGCGCTCATTGCTTTTTTCCGGGCGCTCAGCGGGCCTTGACTTCCCGAACGTGGTCATCCAGTTCGGTGAAGGACGGACGCTCGGTCGAGAAGAGCACCTTGCGGCCGAACTCCACCGCGAGTTGCGGCGCGTAGCCATTGAGGCTGGCGAGCAGCGTGACCTTGGCGCACTGGTAGACCTTCATGCCCTCTTCCACCTTCTGGTCGATGACGGTCGACAGCGGGGTCACGAAGCCATAAGCCAGCAGCACGCCCAGGAAGGTACCGACCATGGCGTGCGCGATCAGGGCGCCCATTTCCGAGGGCGGCAGGTTGGCCGAGCCGAGCGCGTGCACCACGCCCATCACCGCCGCCACGATGCCCAGCGCGGGCAGCGCATCGGCGACGCGCGCGAGGCTGTGCGAAGGCACTTCCGCCTCGTGCCGGATCGTCTCGATCTCGTGGTCCATCAGCGCCTCGATCTCGAAGGCGTCGGTGTTGCCGCTGATGACCAGGCGCAGGTAGTCGCAGAGAAACTCCATCACGCCGGCGTCGGCCATGATGGTCGGGTAGCGGCCGAAGATCTCGCTGTCCTCCGGCTTCTCGACGTCGGACTCCAGCTTCATCATCCCCTCCTTGCGCGCCTTGGCCAGGAGTTCGTAGAGGAGCGCCAGCAGGTCCATGTAGAGCTGGCGGTTGTGCTTGGACGAGCGCAGCAGGAGCGGCAGTTCCTTGATCGTCGCCTTGATGGTCTTGCCGTTGTTCCCCGCGATGAACGCGCCCAGCGCGGAGCCCCCGATCATCAGCAACTCGACCGGCTGGAACAGGACGCCGAAATGACCGCCCATGAGGCCATAGCCCCCGAACACGGCACCCACAACCACGAGATATCCAACCAGCACGAGCACGCGCGTCCCCTTTGCCCTCAGGCGTCAACAAGAAAAGAAATGAAAGCCTCAGGGGCCTCCGCCTGCGCCGACCGCCGGTTCCGCCGCGAGGACGGGACCTTCGGATGCCACTGCGTTCACGTCGGCGCCGATGCGCTTGGGGCTGCGGGCCTTGCCGGCGCGCGACGGCGGACGGCAAAGGACGCAGACATAACCGTGTTTGTTGTCGTGGGCGTGCGCGACGAAATGGCCGCCGCAGCGCGTGCATGCGCTGAGTTGCAGCATGTCGCTATCGAAAAATCGCACCATCGTGTAGGCGCGCGTGAAATCCAGCACGATTTCGCCGCCATGTGATTCAATTTGTTCTACATACAGGCGGTAGCTCTTGATCAGCGCCTGGAGCTCGCTTTCGTTGGCTTCGTGCAGCATGAAGCGGTACAGGTTGTAGAACATCGACGAATGGATGTTCGCCAGCCACGTCATGTACCAGTCGGTCGAAAAAGGCAAAAGGCCCTTGGGCGGCGAAACACCCTTCAATTCCTTGTAAAGCCGAATCAAGCGCTCGCGGCTCAGCCCGACTTCCGCTTCGAGGAATTGCAGGCGCGAACCGAGTTCGATCAACTCGACGGCCAATTGGACCTGACGGACCTCGCCGAGAACGCTTTTCTTGTTCATGCCAGTGCGCCCGCTTCACGTGCCTGGATCTGGCGTGCGGCCATCAGGATGGACATGTGCGCCTGCTGCAGCGTCGTGTCCTTTCCTTCGCCGAACACCGCGAACATCGGATGGTCGTCCAGCCGGAAGCTGCACAGCAGGAAATTCGATGCCGCCAGCTTCACGATTTGCGTCAGCGACATATTGGCCAGCAAATCGGCCAATTCGCGGCCAACGCCCAGACGGTACATGGCTGCCGCACGATCCTGTTTGGCGAGCTTTTGCGCCAAAAGCATATAGGCAAGATTAATGTCGCCAATCTCTTTCGAGATTTCGCCATTCGTCGTATTGCCGTCAATATCATCGAGTTCCACACTGCACTCCGTTCAATTCCATGCCTGTAGTCTAAACACAATTTTTAACATCTTTAACAATTGCACAGAGGGCCTTCCGGAAAGTGAGACTTATCTGACACGCGAGTCAGAATCGCCCCACAGGTGCGGCATTTTTCCGAGTGAAAGTAAGTAGATTTCATACAGGACAAAATAGCCGCTCGCGTACCGTTCAGATGCTCAAAAAGTATTCAAATTCAAGGCTGAAACACAAAGTAGTCATTTAATAAAACTGCAACAAACAATGAGTATTCATTGAAGTTGAAACACAAAGTATCAATTCAAAAACAGGGCCGTGAAATAGTTCATGGCGGTCACGCGGCCCCGGTTTCCAGCCCGTGGATCCAGGCCATCAGCTCGGCCACCGCCAGGTACAGCTGCGGCGGGATCTGACGGTCGAGATCGACCTGCATCAGCAACTTGATCAGGTCCGGCGACTGGTGCACGTAGAGCCCGTTCTCCCTCGCCTCCCGCATGATCGATTCGGCGACCACGCCGTAGCCCTTGGCCACCACGACCGGCGCCTTGGTCTTGTCCGCGTAGGACAGCGCGACCGCGCTTTGACGATCATCCATCTCGCTGTTCATGGCCGGCCAATCGCTGTGACTTGCAGTTCCTGCAGCCGAAAGCCGGCGGCTTCCAGTCGCTGCGCCAAAACGCCGCCGTCCGCGCGCATGCGCGTCAGGGTGGTCGCGTCGCTGGCTTCAAGGCGCGCCTGCACGTCCGAGCCGGCGAGGGTCAGGCGAAGATCGACCGCGCCGAGCCGGGGCAGGCTGAGCGACACGGTGGTCGACCAGCGCCGCGGGCTCTCTTCTTCCGAAGGGCGGGCTTCACGCTCCTCGATCTCTTCGTGGATCGCCCAGTCCATCGGCACGCCGGGCCAGGCCTGGCCGCTCCAGCGGAAGACGGCCGTCGCCAGCAGGTCGAGCTGCTGGTGCACGAGCGTCATCGCCTGCGGATGAATCACTTCGGTCGGTTGCTCGGGTGTCACTCCCGCCGTGACGGCGGCTGCGGCAGCGTGGCGAACGGCCGTCACTTCTTCGACCCGGTGGGCCAGAAGGTGCGCGGCTGTCGATGGCGCTTCGCCCCGGCGGTATGCGGCTTGCACGCGTGCGGCATCGGGCGCTGGATCCGATTCGGCGGGATGCGCAACGCTCGCCGCCGGCATGGGAACGCCGGCGTCCGGGGCGGATTGCGTGCCGCGCACAGGAAATGGCGGGGTCGTCGCAGTCGGCACGTCGGCCGGCTGGCCTTCGGCCGCAAGGACCGCCGCGCCTTGCGCGACCATCGCAGGCGATGCGTCCTTCGAGGCGACTTGTGCCGGCGCGTCGACGGAAGCGACCAAAGCCGCACTCGACTGAGCCGCTGCGGGCGATGCCCACCGCGCCTGCGGCTCCTGCGCCATCTGTGCCAGGCTGCGCGTGCCACTGGCGAACTCGACCAGGTGCGACTCGTAGAAGAGCCCACTGTCGGACACGGTCTGCGCCAATGCGCCCGCCAGGACCACCGTCGATGCGGTCTGGGCTGAAGGCCACGCGGGCGCAGTGCCCCGCACCGGCCCCGCATCGCCATGAAGATTGGCCAGAACCGCGCTGATGACACGCGCCGCGACCGACAGGTCGGCTTCCGAAGGCTGGCGCGCTCCAGCGGGCACCGGGGCATCCGACGGCCCGACGGGAATCAGCCGGTCGAGCGCCGCGTTGGACGGCAGGCGAACGTCGTTGACGACCTTCTGCACCTGCGAGACCGGGCCGGGCGCATTGATCTCGGTCTCGCCCTTGATAGCGAGCACGTCCAGCCGCGGCGAAATCTTCGCCGTCAGCAGGGAATCGATCAATCCGGACAGTCCAGTCATGGCGATTCCGCGTGCTTCAGTGCTGCGGCCCGTAGGCGCGGCCGAGGCTGCGCTGCTGGCTCAGCAGCGTCATGCGTGCGATCAGTTGCTCGATCTGCGGCTTCACCAGTCCGCACACCTCTTCCTGGTCGGCGCGGATGTCCTCGATGAGGCGTCGCGTTTCCTCGAACTGCGCCGGGTCCAGCGTCTCCAGCGGCTGAAGCACCTTCAGCCGGTCGACGATCTCCGCGCACTGGGCTTCCAGCTCCGGGAGCCGACCCCATTCCTTCGCACGGGCCAGCTCCGCCATGAACGCGACGCGCGAGGCGAGTTGACCGTAGCAGTGAACGACTTCGCTCGTGACCGCCATGTTGTCCCTTTTGGTTTTCGTGTTCATCGCGTGCGAATCACTCGCGCGCGGCGCCGGCGTCGATCTCGCGCCAGGCTGAAGCGATGTTGTCGAGAAGGCCATCGGCTTCGTCGAGCGCCTGCACGTCGTTGCGCAGGTTGGCGACCAGAAGCCTCTGGATGATGTAGTCGTAGAGCGCCGACAGGTTGTCCACCAGTGCTTCGCCCGCCGGGCCCGCCGCGTTCGCGTCGAGACTGGCCTTCAGGCCGCTGTCGACGATGCTGATCGTCTTGGAGATCGCGTTGCCCTTGGCCACGATCTCGCCGGCCGCCATGTGATGGCGCGCCATGCCGATCGCCGTCCTGGCGCCGTCGAACAACATGCAGATGAGCTGGTGCGGCGAGGCGCTCATCGCGGTCGTTTCCACGCCCACGCGCGCATACGCGCCGGCGCCGGTCCTGAAGGTGTGAGGTGTGTACATCGCCTGCTCCGCTCGTGGGGATTACTTGCTGCTGCTCATCGCATCGAACTGCTGCGTGAGGTACTTCATCGTGTTGTTCATGTTGCTCACCAGCAGGTCGAGCTGCGTGAACTGCGCGCGGTAGCGGTCCACCGTTGCCGTCACGTGGTCCTGCATCTTGTTGTACTGGTCGCTCAGCTGATCCAGCGTCTTGTTCACGCCGTCGGTCGCGACCTTCAATGCGCCGCCGGTGGACGTGAGGTCGTCGACCAGCTTGCTGATCTGCTTGCCGTAGCCGCCGGTGCTGCCAGGCGCGCTCGAGAACAGCTTCGCGACGCCGTCGAGGTCGGTGGTCGTCGCCGTGTGGAGCTTGGTCGCGTCGACCGCCAGCGTGCCGTCCTTCTGGAACGAGACGCCGATCTCCGTCAGCACTTTCTTGGCGTTCACATCCGTGCCCTGCGGCGCGGTGAGCGCCTGGCGCACGCGGGTCATCAGGTTGCGCAGCGTCGAGTCGCCGCTCAGGGCTGCACCGGTCTTCGCATCCGCGTCGTACGCGGTGAGCGTGGAGGCCGTGCTCTGGAGGGCGTTGTAGGCCTTGACGAAATCGTTGACCGCCGTCTCGACCGAACTCGTGTCGGCCGACGCCACCATGCTGGTCGTGCCCGTCTTGAGCAGGCTCAGCGTGGTGCCCTGGATGGATTCCTTAACGGTGTTGGACGGGCTGGTGACGGCGATCCCGTTCACCGTGAGCTTGGCGTTCTGGCCGGCCTGGGTCTGCTGCAGGTTCTGGGTGCCGGCGGGGTCGTTGCCCAGCAGGTTCTGAAGGGCCGCGTCGCCGGTGACGCCGATGCGCATGCTCGACGCCTCGCCCGTGCTCGACGACACCAGCACGAGACGGTTGGGCGTGCCGCTGCCGTCGTTCACGATGGTCGCCTTCACGCCGGCCTTGGCGCCGTTGATCGCGTCGCGGATGCCCTCGAGCGTGTTGTTGCTCGAGTCGATGTTGATCTGCACTGGCGCGTGGGCGGCGTCCGCGGTGAAGCCGGCGCCCGTGTACTTGCCGGTGACCGGGTCGAGCGTGCCGCCCGTGATGGTGCCGAGGTCGATCGTGAGCGTGCCGTTGCCGATCGCCGTCTTCGCGCTGGCCTGGCCGGCGGCGACCATCGACTGCGACTGCGCCAGCTGCGTCACGTTGATGGCGTAGGTGCCGGCTGCGGCGGTGGTATCGGTGGATGCGGACAGCACGTCCGTCGATGCGACGGTGGTCTTCACGTTCTGGAAGAACGCGGGAGACGACAGCTTGTTGGCGGCGGTCTGCAGCGTGGTGAGCGCGCTGCTGATCTGGCCATAGGCGGTCAGCTTGCTCGTGAAGCTGGTGGCGCGCGTCTGGATGTCCTTCAGCGGCAGGCTTTCCGCCGTCTGGAGCTGCGTGAGCAGTGTGCTGAGGTCGAGGTTGGAGCCGACGCCCAAGCTGCTGATCGATGCCATCTTGATTCTTTCTTCTTCGGTTCAGTTGTTCAATGGAGACGATGCCCTCAGGCGTCGTGGCTCATCAGGAGTCCCGGCACCTTGCCCTGGAGCACCTTCGCGATGCGAACGACCTCTTCGGTCGGGATCTGGCGGATGACCTCGCCGCTTTCCCGGTCGACCACCTTGACGATCACCTTGTCCAGGTCCTTGTCCACCTCGAAGTGAAGCCCGACCGAGCGGCTTTCCAGCGACGCGTTCACTTCCTTCACCGCGGTCTCGAGTTGCGTCGGCGTCGCCTCTTCCACGGCGGCCGGGGAAGCCTTGGCCTCGCCGGTTGCGGGGGCGCCTGTGCCTGCCGGGCGTCCGGCGAGCATCTGCATCCACCACTGGCGGTCGGCCGCGGGGGCGACGGGGATCGTCATGTTCCAACTCCTGCTTTGTTCGCTGTCCTATGAGGCCTGCCGCCGAAGCGCAAGCCGCAGAGGACAGCGCGGGCGCGTTCGCCCGCACTCGCCAGGCCCACCCCCGCAGGGGATGGGCCTGGCTTCCACTTCCGTTGGTCCTTTCCGTCGATTAACGCAGGAGGGACAGCACGCCTTGCGTGGTCTGGTTGGCCTGGGCCAGCACCGAGGTACCGGCTTGTTGCAGGATCTGCGCGCGGGTCATGTTCGACACTTCCGTTGCGTAGTCGGCGTCTTCGATGCGCGAGCGCGAGGAAGACAGGTTGGTCACCGTGGTGCCGAGGTTCGAGATCACCGAGTCGAAGCGGTTTTGCACCGCGCCGAGCTGGCCGCGCAGGTCGTCGATCTGCTTGAGGGCAGCGTCGATCTTGGCGAGCGGGTTGATCGTTGCAGCGCCAGTGAACTCGGCGGTGGTCGTGCCGCCAGCGGTGTCGCTCAGCTCGAGGACCGTGCCGGTTGCATCGATCGTGCCCGTGCCGTCGCCCGCGTCGACGATCGTGGAGGGGTCCGCAGCGTAGTTCTTGCCCTGGATCGTCACGTAGCCGGTGGTAGCACCCGTCGCATCGGCACCGACCTTGACCAGCTGGCCGGTCACGGTGGTGGCGGTCGTCACGCCGGCGTCCGTGTCGGTGAAGTCGACGCTGGCGGTGTTGAGCGTGACCTTGCCGCTGCCGCTGGTGCGGTCCACGGTGGCAGCGTAGTAGTCGTTGCCAGCCTTGACCACGAACACGCCGGTGCCGGCACCAGCCGTGTCCTGCACTTCGTGCAGCGACAGGTCGGCAGCGGTGTAGTTCGTGCCGTTGGCGGTGTTGAGCGCCGTGACGCTGGCCGGGTCGAAGTTGACGGCTGCGGAGCCGGTCGTGGCGGTGTTGTCGACCACGGTCGTGATCGCTTCGCCGACCTTCAGTTCGTTCTTCGACACGGTGAGGCTGTTCAGCTTCAGGCTGGCCGAGTCGATCTTCTTCAGGTCGATGTCGATCGTTTCGCCGTCGTTCGCGCCGACTTGCACCGACAGCTTCTGGTTCGAGCCCAGGACCTTCACGCCGTTGAAGTCCGTCTGCGACGACGTACGGTCGATTTCCGACAGGCGCTGCGAGATTTCAGCCTGGATCGAGGCCTTGTCGGCGTCCGAGTTGCTGCCGTTGGCTGCTTGCACTGCGAGTTCGCGGATGCGTTGCAGGTTGTTGTTGACTTCGGTCAACGCGCCTTCCGTCGTTTGCGCCAGCGAGATGCCGTCGTTGGCATTGCGCTGTGCAACCGTCAGGCCCTTGATGTTGGCCGTGAAGCGGTTGGCGATGGCCTGACCCGCGGCGTCGTCCTTTGCGCTGTTGATGCGCAGGCCGGAAGACAGCCGTTGAATCGCGGTGTTCAGCGACGACTGCGACTTGTTCAGGTTGTTCTGCGTGAGCAGAGAGAGACTGTTGGTATTGATGACTGACGCCATGATCGACTCCTGTTTGCAAAGGTTGTGGTAACCGGCTTTAGGCCGTAACGCTGGACCCGCTCCTACTTGAGACTCAAGCCATCGTTGGACTAGTTATCGGCAACCCTTTTCAAACATTTAGGGTGGAGGGCAAAAAACCCTGACCCCTCCAAGAACACCGCGGAACCGGCTTCGCCGGGCCGCAGGTGTTGCCCCCGGTCGGGGGCGGGCGAAGCGACACGAAGTGCGCGAAGCCCGGGGGCGAGCCCAAGCTCACGCGGGGAGGTTCATGACTTCCTGATAGGCGGACACGAGGCGGTTGCGGACTTGCAACCCGGTCTGGAAGGCCACGTTGGCCTTCTGCAGGTCGACCATCACGTCATTGAGCGCGATCCCGGGCTTGCCGAGTTCGAAGTCTTCCGCCTGGGCGTAGGACTTGGTCTGCGCGGTGCTGATGTTGTCCAGCGAGCGCTTGAGCTCGGCGGCGAATCCGCCGCTTTCGGAGGGCGCGGCCTGCGTGGGAGCGAAACCGGTCTGGAGCGCGGTGACCCGCATCTGCTGCAGGACGGACTCGATGGCGGCAATCGACATGAGGGACTCTCTTCTCTTGTGAACTTAAGGGTTGCTACAGAAGCACGCAGGTGCTCCGTCGTCCTTTCAGCGTACCAAGGGAAGACCCCGATTCAAGCCGCCAACAGACGGCAAAACCCCCCGTTGTTCGACCCATCGAATTCGTAACCGCTGCTGACAATCAACCGCGAAACGACAAGCCCGCTGACGACTTCAACGGCCTCCGGCATGACTCCTGAACAAGAAATCTCCTCCTTCACCATGACCACGCACTGCTCCGGCACCCCGGCCATGACGAGGGCTCGCGCATGAGTTCTGCGGCGCCCGCGAGCGTCGCGCCTACGGCGCCTTCGCTCCCTCCCCTTCTCGAACGGCTGCGCGCGCAGCCGAAGCTGCCCGCGATCATCGGCGCGGCAGCGCTGGTGGCCGCCGTCGCGGCCTTCACGCTGTACAACCGCGGCCCCGACTACAAGGTGCTCTACACCAACGTGTCGGACCGCGACGGCGGCGCGATCATCGCCTCGCTCCAGCAGATGAACGTGCCGTACAAGTTCGCCGATGGCGGCGGCGCGATCCTGATTGCCGCAGACAAGGTGCCTGAAGTGCGCCTCAAGCTGGCGGCACAGGGCCTGCCCAAGTCCGGCGGCGTCGGCTTCGAACTGATGGACAACCAGAAGTTCGGCACCAGCCAGTTCGCCGAGCAGGTCAACTACCAGCGCGCGCTCGAAGGCGAGATCGCGCGTTCGATCGAGTCCATCGGCACGGTCGAATCGGCACGGGTCCACCTGGCCCTGCCGAAGCCTTCGCTGTTCGTGCGCGAGCAGAAGAAGCCTTCCGCCTCGGTGGTGCTGACGCTGGCACGCGGCCGCAGCATCGACGAAGGCCAGGTCAGCGCGATCGTCCACATGATTTCCAGCAGCGTGCCGGAACTCGACCCCAAGGGCGTCACGGTGGTCGACCAGCGCGGCAACCTGCTCTCGGCCGCCAACAGCGGCGCGCGCGGGCTCGACGTGAGCCAGCTCAAGTATGTGCAGGAGATCGAGCAGGGCTACATCCGCCGCATCGAGACCATCCTGCAGCCGATCCTCGGCGCGAACAACGTGCGGGCCCAGGTCGCGGCAGACATCGACTTCTCGGTGGTCGAGCACACCGACGAGAAGTACGGCCCCAACCAGGATCCGCGCCACACGGCCATCCGCAGCCAGCAGTCGAGCGAATCGAACCAGCATGGCGGCCTGCCCCCGGGCGGCGTGCCGGGCGCGCTGACCAACCAGCCGCCAGTCAACCCGACCGCGCCGATCGCGACGCCCAAGCCTCCCGCGCCAGGCGCGCCGGGCGCAGCGGGCGCGACCAACGCGACCGCGGCAAGCACGACCCTCAGCTCCTCGGCCCCGACCGGCCCCGGCAGCTCACGCAAGGACGTGACGACCAACTACGAACTCGACCGGTCGATCCGCCACGTGCAACAGGGTGCGGGCGCGGTCAAGCGCCTGTCCGTGGCGGTCGTCGTGAACTACAAGGATGCCGCCGACGGCACGGGCAAGACCACCACCCGCGCGCTGACGCCGGTCGAGATCGACCAGATCCGGAACCTGGCCAAGGAAGCCATGGGCTTCAGCCAGGACCGCGGCGACTCGCTCAACGTCGTCAACAGCGCCTTCGCCGACGAGCGCGAAGCGCCTGCAGCCGAGGTGCCGTTCTGGCGCGACCACGAGAACATCGAGCTCGGCAAGACGGTCGGCCAGTACCTGCTGCTCGCCTTCCTCGCGCTCTTCGCCTGGTTCGCGGTGCTGCGGCCCCTGCTGCGCAAGCACCTGGCGCCGCCGGCCCCACCCGCGTCCGCGGCCCCGCCGCAGGAGGCCGCCACCGGAGAGCCCGCGCTCGACGAAGAACCCCGGATTTCGCCGGAAGAAGCCCTGCGCCAGCGCGAGGCACTCCGCCACAAGGCCGACATGGACTACGCCCACCACATCGCAGACCAGGATCCCAAGCTGGTCGCCATGTTGATTCAGCACTGGATGAACGCCAATGATCAGTGAAATCGGAACCCGCAAGAGCGCCATCCTGCTGATGGCACTGGGTGAGGACCGTGCGGCCGCCGCGCTGCACCTTCTCCCCACCGCCGAAGTGCAGACGCTCGGCCTCGCCATGGCCAAGCTCTCCTCGGTCTCGAAGGACGAACTCGCGGCGGTGCTCACCGAGTTCCGCCAGGAGACCGAGCAGCTCTCCGCGCTGCACCTCGGCTCCAGCACCTACATCCGTGCGGTGCTGAAGAAGGCGCTCGGCGACGACCGCGCCAGCAGCCTGCTCGAAGACATCCTGCAGGCGGACGAGCCGCACAGCGGCATCGATCGCCTCAACCAGCTCGAGGCCGGCGAGGTGGCCGAACTCATCCGCGACGAGCATCCGCAGATCCTCGCGACGGTGCTCATCCACCTGGACCGCATGAAGGCGTCGGAAGTGCTCGAGAAGCTGCCGACCCGCCTGCGTCACGACGTGATCATGCGGATCGCCACCTTCGGCGGCGTGCAGCCCTCGGCGCTCAACGAACTGACCGACGTGCTCACCGAAATGCTCTCGGGCCAGGGCCTGAAGCGCAGCCGCCTGGGCGGCGTGAGGACGGCGGCGGAAATCGTCAACCTCATGAGCAGCACGCAGGAAGAAGAGGCCATCGCCCATGTGCGGGAGGCCGACGAGGCCCTCGCGCAGCGCATCGTCGACGAGATGTTCGTGTTCGAGAACCTGCTGGGACTGGAAGACCGGAGCATCCAGCGCCTGCTCAAGGACATCGAGTCCGATTCGCTCATCATCGCCCTCAAGGGCTCGCCGCAGGAGTTGCGCGACAAGTTCCTCAACAACATGTCTCAACGCGCCGCCGAAACGCTGCGCGAGGACATGGAGCTGCGCGGCCCGGTGCGCGTGTCGCAGGTCGAGACCGAGCAGAAGGCCATCCTGCAAGTTGCACGCCGCCTGGCCGAGTCCGGCGAGATCGTGATTGCCGCGCCGGGTACCGATGACTTTGTCTAAGCACCCCTTCGCCTCCGGCGCGCGCTCCCGCCTGGCTTCGGCCTACACGCCGCCCGCCGCGGTCGCGGCAACGGCAGAGCTGGCGCGACCGAAGCTGTCGGCGTGGCAGCGCTGGGAAATGGACACGCTGAACGAGCCTTCGGCCTTGGCACAGCGCCACCCGGTCGCGCCTGTCGAGGTGGCGCCGTCGCCCGCCCTGATCCATGCCGCCGAGCTGGTGCAGCTTCGGCGCGAAGCACGCATCGCCGGCGAAGCCGAGGGCCGCAGCGAAGGCCGCGCCAAGGGCCATGCCGAAGGCCTGGCCGAGGGCCGCACCGAAGGCCTCGCCGCCGGCCTGGCCGCCGCGAGCGCGCATGCCGAGCAGCTCAAGGCGCTGTGCGCGAGCCTGCCTGCCGCCCTGCGCCGCGCCGAAAGCGAACTGGCCGACGCCATCCTCACGCTGGCGCTCGACGTCGCGCGGCAGGTGGTCCATCGCACCCTGCGCGCGGAGCCCGAGTGGGTGCTGCCGATGGTGCAGGACCTGCTGCACACCGAGCCTGCGCTGCAGGGCGAGCCCCGCCTGCTGCTGCATCCGGACGATGTCGCGCTGGTGAAGAGCAGCCTCGGCAACGAGTTGCAGACGGCGGGCTGGCAAGTGCGCGCCGACGAAACGATTGCCCGCGGTGGCTGCCGCGTGCAGTCCGCGACCGGCGAGATGGACGCGAGCCTGGAGACACGCTGGAAGAGCGTGACCGCCGCACTGCATCGCGACGCCGACGCGCAGGGAGTCTGAGCCATGGCCATCGACACGCAGGCCGCCGCGCCCAATCCCCACGTGCAGACGTGGCTTGCCACGCTCGCGCAAGCACGCAGCGATGTGAGCCGCGCCACGATGACCATGCAGTCGGGCAAGCTGACCCGCGCCGTCGGCCTCGTGCTCGAAGCCGTCGGCCTGCAGATGCCGGTCGGCAGCGACTGCCTGATCGAACTGCCACCCGGCCACCCGCAACGCCATGCCGAAGCCGAAGTGGTCGGCTTCGCCGGCGACCGCCTGTTCCTGATGCCGCAGAGCGAAGTGGCCGGCCTGCTGCCCGGTGCGCGCGTCATCCCGCGTCCGGGCACGACCGGTTCGGGACTGACGGGCGACGGCCACACCAAGCGCCTGCCGGTCGGCGAAGGCATGCTCGGCCGCGTCGTCGATGCGGCAGGTCGGCCGCTCGACGGGCTCGGCCCGCTCGACATCGCGCGCAAGGTGCCGCTGTCCACGCCGCCGATGAACCCGCTGACGCGCGCACCGATCGATTCGGTGCTCGACGTCGGCGTCCGCGCCATCAACGCGATGCTCACGGTCGGCCGCGGCCAGCGCATGGGCCTCTTCGCAGGCTCCGGCGTGGGCAAGAGCGTGCTGCTGGGGATGATGGCGCGCTACACCAGCGCCGAAGTGATCGTGGTCGGCCTGATCGGCGAGCGCGGCCGCGAAGTGAAGGATTTCATCGAGAACACGCTGGGCGAGGAAGGCCTCGCGCGCTCGGTCGTCGTCGCCGCACCGGCCGACAACTCGCCGCTGCTGCGCCTGCAGGGCGCCGCCTATGCGACCTGCCTCGCCGAATACTTCCGCGACCAGGGCAAGGACGTTCTGCTCATCATGGATTCGCTCACCCGTTACGCGATGGCCCAGCGCGAGATCGCGCTGGCCGTGGGCGAACCGCCGGCCACCAAGGGCTATCCGCCATCGGTATTCGCGAAGCTGCCCGCGCTGGTGGAGCGTGCCGGCAACGGCGCGCGCGATGCCGAGGGACGCGGCGGCTCGATCACGGCCTTCTACACCGTGCTCTCCGAAGGCGACGACCAGCAGGACCCGATCGCCGACTCGGCGCGCGCCATCCTGGACGGTCACGTGGTGCTGTCGCGCACGCTGGCGGAGGCGGGGCACTACCCGGCCATCGACATCGAGGCCTCCATCAGCCGCGCGATGACCGCGCTGATCACGCCGACGCAGTTCGACACCGTGCGCAAGTTCAAGCAGATGCTGTCGCGCTACCAGCGCAACCGCGACCTGATCAGCGTCGGTGCCTACGCGCCCGGCCACGACTTGCAGCTCGACCAAGCGATCGCGATGTACCCGCGCATCGAGGCCTTCCTGCAGCAGGCGATGGAAGAGCGCACCAGCTACGCCGAGTCGATCGCGCGAATCGGCAAGCTCTTCGACGGCCACTGAACCCAGCCAACCGCGTCACCGCAGCAAGGAACACCATGCCCCAGAGACTCCCCCTCGACACGCTGACCGACCTCGCGCGCACGCAGACCGACGATGCCGCGCGCCGCCTCGGCGCGCTGCAGAACGCCCAGCTCAGTTCGAGCCAGAAACTGGACCTGCTGCTGCAGTACCGACAGGACTACTACGACCAGCTGCACGCGCTGATGAACACCGGCCTGCCCACCGCCAAGTGGCGCAACTACCAGGCCTTCCTCGGCACGCTCGATGGCGCCATCGAGCAGCAGCGCGCAATCGTCGCCCAGGCCGCCACGCGGGTGGACCACGGCCGCGCCGACTGGCAGCACCACAAGCGCCGCCTCAATTCCTTCGACACGCTCGCCGAGCGGGTGCGTCGCCAGGAGATGCTGGCGCAGGCCAAGCGCGAGCAGCGCGACAGCGATGAACGATCGGCCCGGAAGTTCTTCGACCGCGCCGCCAACCCGACCCTTTGACGCCTCTGGATTCGCCCATGCCTACCCTTATCTCGCCTTCCCTCAATGTTCCGAGTTCGCAGGTCTCGTCCTCCGGCCCGCGCGGCCGCGGCGCCGAACAGGCCGAGGGCCGCAGCTTCGGCGCGGCGCTCGACCGCTCGCGCGCCAACGCCGCGGGCGCCCAGGAGGTGGCCGAGACCGACCTGCCGATCTCCGCGTCGGGACGCAAGCTGTCCCGTCCCGGCGAGAAGAAGAGCGAACTCACCGCCGCCGACGTGATGGCGCTGTTGGCCCCGCTGCCCGCGCACCTGGCTCCGAAGGCCATCGATGGCAAGGGCGGCGCAGCGGACGCGGCGAAAGGTGCAAAGGCGGTCGGCAACGCCGTGGATGGCATCACGCCCGACGGCAAGGCGGCGGCGCTGGCAGCGGACGACGCAGCGACCGCCGCGGCGACTTCAACCGATGCCGACACGGCGCAGGCAGCGGAGGGGGTGGCAGCGGCACAGGACGATGCCAAGGATGCGAAGACGGCTGCCAAGCCCACGACGGCCGGCGACCAGCAGTTCAAGGATGCGTTGGCGTCAGCCGCCCCGGCCAAGGGCATCGACACCACAGCGACAGATGCGACCACGCAGCCTGCTGTCGGCATGCCCATGCCCGCACCTGCAAGCGCAAGCGCTTCGAAGCCGGGAGCACCCGCCGACAAGGCCGCGATTTCCGAGATCGCGGACAAGGCCCAACCCGCCCTGCAACTCCCGGCGGCCGACAGCCTTAAGGTGGCTGCGACGGCTGAGCCCGGAGGCACCAGCCCGCTCGACGCCGCCTCCGACACCAGCCCGCAGCCCCTGCCGCAGTTCCAGTCCGTCGCAGCGCAGGCGACCGACCGCGCCAACGCGCCATCGACCTCCACGCCCGTCCTGTCGGTCGCTCCGCCCGTGGGCAGCGACGAGTGGGGCCCGGCGATCGGCCAGCAGATGATCCGCATGAACGCCAGCGGCCACCAGGTCGCCGAGCTCAACCTGAACCCGGTCGGCCTCGGCCCGCTGAAGGTCACGCTGACGATGGGCGACAACCAGGCGCAGGCCATGTTCGTGTCGGCCCATGAAAGCGTCCGCAAGGCGGTGGAGGCCGCATTGCCGCAACTGCGCACGACCCTTGCCGAACAAGGCATCAGCCTCGGCCAGACCTCGGTCGGCGCCGAGACGCGCCAGCCTTTTGGCCAGGACGCCGCCTTCGCGCAGCAGAACCCCTCGCGTTCGCCGAACCAGCCTGAATACCCGGGTTCGGCCCGGGCCGAGGCTGCCGCAGCGCCTTCGACCGGCGCCCTGTCGGCGCGACCGCTGCCCCGCTCCGGCGCGGGCCTCGACACCTTCGCCTGACCTTCACCCGAGACGCGCCCCTGGGCAATGAACGGATCTGAAGCGCTTTTCCACGCTTGATCAGCCGTTCGCCTGCCGGGGAGTTCGCAAAGAATAGACCGAACAGAAACCGATCCAAACCATGGCTTCCTCACCTCCCGTCGCACCCGCCGCCGCCGCGCCCCCCCGCTCATCGAAGCTGCTGATCGGCCTCCTGATCGGCGTCGGCCTGATGGCCGCCCTCGGCGCGGCCTACTTCTTCGTCATCGCCCCCCGGGCCTCGACCACGGAGGCGGCCAAGCCGGTGGTCCCGGAGAAGCCGATCTTCGTGACGCTGGAGCCGCTGACCGTCAATCTCCAGGGCGAGGGCCGCAGCAAGTTCCTGCACATCGGCATGTCGCTGAAGGTGCGCGACGAGCCCGCCAAGGCGCAGATCATCGAATTCATGCCCGAGCTGCGCAGCCGCGCCCTGCTGATGCTGTCGAACCGCCTGCCCGAATCGCTGGTGACCACCGACGACAAGAGCAAGCTGGCCGAGGAGATCCGCGCCGAGCTGAACCGCCCCCTGACCGACAACCTGCCTGCGCAGGGCATCGCCAGCGTTTCCTTCAACACCTTCGTGGTGCAGTGACCGCGTCCAGGCAGACAACCCATGGGCTATGAACAGGTCCTCTCGCAGGACGAGGTCGATGCGCTGCTGCAGGGCGTCACCGGCGGCAGTGTCGACCAGACCAGCAAGCCTGCGCCGCCGGCCGACGGCCTCCCGGCCTACGACCTCGGTGCGCCCGACCGCGTGGTGCGCAGCCGCATGCACACGCTGGAGGTCATCAACGACCGCTTCGCGCGCGGCCTGCGCGGCGCGCTGCTGAACTTCATGCGCCGCAGCCCCGACATCACGGTCGGGTCGGTGCAGATCCAGCAGTACGGCGAGTTCGTGCGGCACCTGCCGGTGCCCGCGAACATCAACATGCTGCACATGAAGCCGCTGCGCGGCACCGCGCTCTTCGTGTTCGACCCGAAGCTGGTGTTCCTCGTGGTGGACAACCTCTTCGGCAGCGACGGGCGCTACCACGTGCGCGTCGAGGGCCGCGACTTCACCCGCACCGAGCAACGCATCATCAAGCGGCTGCTGGACATCTCGCTCCAGTGCTATGGCGATGCCTGGCAGCCGGTGTATCCGCTGGACTTCGACTACGTGCGCGCCGAGATGCACGGCAAGCTGGCCAACATCGTCGCGCCCAACGAGGTGGTGATCAACACCACCCTTCAGATCGAATTCGGCCCCATCGGCGGCTTCCTGCACGTGTGCATTCCCTACTCGATGATCGAGCCGATCCGCGACCTGCTGTCGAACCCGATCCAGGACGAGGTCGAGATCGACAAGCGCTGGGTCAAGCAGATGTCCCGGCAGATGCAGTCGGCGGACGTCGAACTCGTCGCGGACTTCGTCCGGATGTCCTCGACCATCGGCGACATCCTCAAGCTCCAGGTCGGCGACGTGCTGCCCATCGAACTGCCGTCCACCGTCACCGCGCGGGTCGACGGCGTGCCGGTGATGGAGTGCGGCTACGGCACATCGAACGAACGCTACGCCCTGCGCGTGCAACACATGATCACTCACCAAGACAGCGACTCGAAGAACGACCATGACTGACAACACCTCTTCCGCGAGCGACGCGGACGACTGGGCCAGCGCCCTGGCCGAGCAGACCGCAGCCTCCCCCGCCGCGGCACCCGAGCCCGCACCCGCGCCGGCAACGGCGCAGGTCTTCCAGCAGATCCAGGAAACGGCATCGAGCGCCGTCAATGTTTCGGCCGTCGACATCGCGCGGGTGATGGACGTGCCGGTGCAACTCACCGCCGAGATCGGCCGCACGCGCATCACTATCAAGAACCTGCTCCAGCTCTCGCAAGGGTCGGTGGTGGAGCTCGACGGGCTCGCC
Organism: Variovorax glacialis; assembly: GCF_051216375.1. Taxonomy (NCBI): domain Bacteria; kingdom Pseudomonadati; phylum Pseudomonadota; class Betaproteobacteria; order Burkholderiales; family Comamonadaceae; genus Variovorax; species Variovorax glacialis. The sequence continues at coordinate 666,247 of NZ_JBPJZT010000002.1, forward strand.
GGCCAGCCGCTCGACGTGCTGATCAACGGCTACCTGATCGCCCAGGGCGAGGTGGTGGTGGTGAATGACAAGTACGGGATTCGGCTGACGGACATCATCACGCCCTCGGAGCGGATGCAAAAACTAGCCCGATAAATGGCTTACCCCCAGCCTCGCCCACTTCGTGTGGCTCTGACACCCCCTTTCAGGGGGCAATTCCGGCAGCCCGGCAAAGCCGGTTCTGCGGAATTCCTGGGCTCACCCCCAGGCTTGCCCACTTCGTGTGGCCGCCTACCCCCTTGCAGGGGGCAATTCCGGCAGCCCGGCAAAGCCGGTTCTGCGGAATTTCTGGGTTATTGCGCCCGGGTTCTGGCGATGGGGGTGGCGCTTGCGGCGCTGCCGGCGCATGCGGTGCTGCCTACGGTGCCGTCGCACAGCGCCGAAGTTGCACCGGCGGTCGGCGCGGGCGGGCTGTTGCAGGCGGGGGTCGGGATGGTGGTGGTGGTCGGGCTCATCCTCCTGTGCGCATGGGTGGCGCGCCGCTTCGGTCTGCAGCGGCTCGGTGGCGGACATGTCGTGAAGGTGGTGTCGAGTTCCAGCATCGGCCAGCGCGAGCGCGTCGTGGTGGTCGAAGTGGGCGCCACATGGCTTGTACTGGGCGTCACGCCCAGCCAGATCAACACCTTGCATACGCTGCCGGCCCAGGCTGTGAGCAGCGCACCGGCCGCGCCGGAAGTGGCGGCGCTCAAGCCCATGGATCTGTTCGCGCAGAAGCTGCGTGAATCACTCACCGGCAAGCCACGCCGGGCTCCATGATGCGCAGCGTTGTTCGTCGAAGCCTTCGGGGCGGCGTGGTGCTGCTCGCGGCGGCGCTGCCGATGGCGGCCTGGACGCAGGGGCTGCCGGGGCTGATCAGCACGCCGGGGCCGGGGGGCAGCCAGACGTGGTCACTGAGCGTGCAGACGCTGGTGCTGCTGACCTCGATGTCCTTCCTGCCGGCGCTGCTGCTGTGCATGACGAGTTTCACGCGGATCCTGATCGTGCTGGGACTGCTGCGCACGGCCATCGGCACGCAGTCGTCGCCGCCCAACCAGATCCTCGTGGGGCTGTCGCTCTTCCTGACTTTCTTCGTGATGTCGCCGGTGTTCGACAAGGTCTACGACGACGCCTACAAGCCCTTCTCCGAGAACAAGATCAGCACGGACAAGGCGCTGGAGCGCGGGATCGAGCCCTTCAAGACCTTCATGCTGCGCCAGACGCGCGAGAACGATCTCGCGCTGTTCGCCAAGCTCGCCAAGGTGCCCGACATGCAGGGGCCGGAAGACGTGCCGCTGCGGATTCTGCTGCCCTCCTTTGTGATCAGCGAACTCAAGACGGCGTTCCAGATCGGCTTCACCATCTTCATTCCGTTCCTGATCATCGACCTCGTGGTGGCGAGCGTGCTGATGTCGATGGGGATGATGATGGTGCCGCCCGCCGGCATCGCCCTGCCCTTCAAGCTGATGCTGTTCGTGCTGGCCGATGGATGGCAACTTCTCATCGGCGCCCTGGCGCAGAGCTTCTACACATGACGATGATTCACCCCCAGGCTTCGCGCACTTCGTGTCACTGCGCCAACCCCCTTCCAGGGGGCAACACCTGCGGCTCGGCGGAGCCGGCTCCGCGGTGTTTCGCGAAAGGGCAATGCGCATGACCCCCGAAACCATCATGTCGATGGGCAACCAGGCGATCCAGGTGTCGCTGGTGCTTGCCGCGCCGCTGCTGCTGGTGGCGCTCGTGGTCGGCCTGATCATCAGCATCTTCCAGGCGGCGACGCAGATCAACGAGGCGACGCTGTCGTTCATCCCGAAGCTGCTGGCGGTGTTCGCGACGCTCGTCATCGCGGGCCCCTGGATGCTCGGGCAGATGCTCGACTACATCCGCGCTCTGTTCATGAGCATTCCCCAACTCGTGGGCTGATGCCTGCCCGCTGATGCCTCCGGTCTTCTCCGTCACCTCGGCGCAGCTCACTGCGTGGATGGTGATGTTCCTGTGGCCCTTCGTACGCATGCTGGCGCTGGTGAGCACCGCGCCGGTGTTCAGCGAATCGTGGGTGCCGCGGCGGATCAAGGTGGCGATCGCGGCGATGCTGGCGCTGGTCATCGCGCCGACGCTGGGGCCGATGCCGTCGGTGCCGGTGGTCTCGGCGGGCGGCGTGTGGATCATCGTGCAGCAGATGCTCATCGGCGTCGGCATGGGCTTCGCGATGCGGATGGTGTTCACGGCCGTGCTGGCGGCGGGCGAATACATCGGGCTGCAGATGGGCCTTTCGTTCGCGTCCTTCTTCGATCCGATGAACGGCGGCGCCACCATGGTGGTCGCGCGGCTGCTGAACATGCTGGCCATGCTGATCTTCGTGGCCGTCGACGGTCACCTGATGCTCATCGCGACGCTGGCCGAAAGCTTCCAGACGCTCCCCATCGCCGACGCGCCGCTCTCCGGGCAGGGATGGATGTTCCTCGTGGCGGGCGCGGCGCAGATCTTCTCCAGCGGGCTGATGCTCTCGCTGCCGCTCGTGACGGCGCTGCTCACGCTCAATCTCGCGATGGGCATCCTCAACCGCGCGTCGCCGCAGTTCAGCATCTTCGCGGTGGGCTTTCCGCTGACGCTGATGGCGGGCATCTGGATGATGCAGCTGCTGATGCCGCACCTTGGCACGTTCCTCGAACCGCGCTTCGCGGCGGGATTCGAGTCGATGATCCAGTTCACGCAGGCATTGAGGCGCTAGACAACGCTGGCGTCCGCGGACGATTGCAGCGATCATCGGCGCCCGAAAGGCACGAACGACGATGGCTGACAAGGTTCTGGTGTTCTACGGCTCCTACCGTTCCGACCGCATGGGCGTGCGCCTCGCGGACTATGTGGTCGCCGGCCTCAACGCGCGGGGCGCGGCGGCGGAGCTGGTGGACGCCAAGGACGTCGACCTGCCCATGCTCGACCGCATGTACAAGGAGTACCCCCAGGGCACCGCGCCGCCCGCGATGGAAGCCCTCGCCGGAAAGATTCGGGGCGCGGACGCCTTCGTCTTCGTGACCGGCGAATACAACTGGGGCCCGCAACCCGGCCTGAAGAACCTGACGGACCACTTCCTCGAGGAATGGTTCTGGCGCCCGGCCGCCGTTGCCAGCTACTCGGCGGGGCGCTTCTCCGGCGTTCGCTCGGGCACGATCTGGCATTCGATCCTGTCCGAGATGGGCATGGTGGTCGTGTCGAGCACGCTCGCAGTCGGTCCGATTTCCCAGACGCTGGACGCCGGCGGCAAACCCACCGGCCCTGCGGGCGACGCACTGGACCGCGCCTTCGGGCGTTTCGCCGACGACCTGGCGTGGTGGACCGAGGCGGCGCGCGAGCAGCGTGCGCGCAAGGCGCCGCCGTACTGAATCCCTCCCATGGCCATGCGCACGATCGCGTTTCAGTTGCCCGACGCGACCTGCTCGGTGCAATTGCCGAACTCGCAGCGCAGCGCCATCGATTGCCCGTTGGCGCACGCCACACGGTAGCGCTCGAAGCCCGGCCCCTTGTCCTCCAGCACCGCCCGGGGGGTCTCGCTGCAGTTGCTGGCCTTCGCGAACTTCTCCGCGACGTAGGTGTCGAGGCCCGTCTTGCGCGGCAGGGACAGCGGATCGGGCTTGGGCGGCGCGACGTAGGTAACCGTCACGTTGGCGTCGAGATTCTTGTAGCCCCTGCGGACCATGCAGTTGACCAGCGCGGTCTGCTGCATCCTGGGTTCCGCCGGTACGCCGTTCGGGCTGTCGTTCACTGCGGCGGCGATGCTGCCGATCGCCGCCGCGGCGACGATCCCCATCGGAAGGACGATCGCCACGCCCACGGCGACGGCATCGACGAACTCGCTGTTGCCGGACGGGCGCATCACCCGCATCTTTCCGGCCGCCTCCCGGCACGCGTCGAGGTCCAGCGCATAGGTGGTCGGCGAAACGCCTTCCATGTCGACCAGCGGAGCGTAGCCGGCACCCGAACCCTTGCCGGGTTCCGTCGATGGTGGTGGGGTGGCACATCCGCAAAGAAGCGCGGCCACGCAGGCAGCGCTCACGAATCTGCTCATCGTTCGCTCCTCGTCGATCGCAACTGGGCCGCGATTTGATCACACGTTTTGTTACCCGTGTACGATTTCGTCCCGCCGACGCGGCGGGCGATGCCAAAGCGCAACGGCGCAGATCAGGAGGTCAGCATGGTCGTCAGAGGTGCTTGCCACTGCGGCAACATTTCCTTCGCGCTCACTTGGGAGCCGGAGCCTTCGGAGATCCCGGCACGGGCGTGCGACTGCTCCTTCTGCAGCAAGCACGGTGGCGTCTGGACATCCAACCCGGCGGGCGCGCTGCGGGTGCGGGTCGAAGATCCTTCCCTGCTGTCGAAGTATTCCTTCGGCACGGGCACCGCGCAGTTTCACATTTGCGCCCGCTGCGGCGTGCCGGCGCTGGTCACGAGCACGGTCGACGAGCACCTCTATGCCGTCGTCAATGTGAATACTTTCGAAAACGTTCCGCAGTCGCTGCTTCGCGCGGTGCCGGTCTCCTTCGACGGGGAGAGCATCGAATCGAGACTGTCCCGACGGAAGCGCAACTGGATTGCCGACGTGCAGTTCGTCGGCGCAGTCGACTGAAGCAATCGACTGAAGCGCCTCAGCGCGCCGGCCGCGACCCCATCGCCGTGAGCAGGCCCAGGCCGATGAACGACGTCCCCGCCAGCCGATTGCCCCAGACGGCATGACGCGTGGCGCCGGCCAGGCGCGGGGCGACGAGACTGGCCGTCAGCACGTACATCAGGTCCGTGCAGCAGGCGATGGCGATGAAGACACCGCCGAGCGCCATTGTCTGAACCAGCGGACTGGCATGCGCGTCCATGAACTGCGGCAGGAACGAAGCGAAGAACAGGGTCGTCTTGGGATTGAGCATCGCCACCACGAAGCCGTCGCGGAAGACGCGACGCAGCGGCTGCACCGGCGCCTGCGCGGTCGTCGCCTGCGCGACGGCGGGCGTGGTGCGCCACATGCGGATGCCGAGATAGATCAGATAGGCGGCGCCCGCCCACTTCACGACGGTGAAGGCAGCCGACGAGATGGCGAACAGGGCCGCGAGCCCGAGTGCCGCGCCCACGGCATTGGCGAAGTTGCCCAGCGCCACGCCCACCACGGAAGCGAGGCCGCAGGCGCGACCCTGCGACAAGGTGCGGGCCACGATGTAGACGACGGCGGGGCCGGGCGTCAGCGCAAGCAGCAGGCTGGCGCCGATGAATGCGAGAAGCAAAGGGGTAGAGGGCAACATGAAAGCTCCAATCCTCGGGGGATGGCAAGTATCGCGCAGGCCAGCCGCGCCAGCCACCAGCGACGGACCACTCACCCCGGCGAGCAGACGCTGACGACGACCTTGCAGGGCTCGGTGGGCAGATGGCCGTCGCACTGCGTGACGGCGGCCTGTCCCGCGGCGTTCGCGGTCGGGGCGATGCCCGCCCCCCATTCCCCGTAGTTGCCGGTCGCCAATGCACCGCAGGAGCGGTCGAAATACGCGCGCACCTCGCAAGGCCCGGCGCGGCCGGCCGCCCGATCGCACTGGGCGCGCGCCGCACGCTCCGCCGCGCTGCGGGATGCGTGATTGAACGAATAGCCGAACCATCCGGCCCTGGACGCGATTGCCCCCCAGCTCGGGGAGGACGGCCCAGCCGCATCCGGCGGCGCGGCGGCGGCCATCGCCACGCATCCCCAAAGCAGCGCCACACCGAACGCCGCGCGAGCAACGAATGCACCCATCACGCCGAAGCCCATCTGACCGTGAGCACGCATGCAGGCTCAACGCCGAAAGCACGATGAAAGATGCCGGGGCCCCAGATGACGAAGTCGCCATGCCGGCGCAGGGTATGCGCCAGCGTGTCCGCGGCATCGAAGTCGGCGGTGGCCGAGAACTCGATCCTGAATTCGCTGGACGGGCTCACCAGGATCGACATGGTTCGTCCCGTGCTCAGCGGCTTGGCTCGCCGTCCGGATTTCCCGCGGGATGGGAGAACCACTTGACGCACAGTCCCTCGGCGGCCTCATGGGCCGGCACGTGGCGAAGCCCGCCAGGCGATCCGCGAGTCCAGTCGCTGAACCCGACGAACCAGCCGGTCCCGTGGGTGTCCAGGTCGCCGGCGTTGCCGAACTCCACGTTCGACGACAGAAGTTGATTCGAATGCATGCCCTATTCTGAAGCCAGCCCGCGCGGGGTCGCGGATGGCCGGGCCATGCACCCGGCGCCCTACAGGTAGTTGAACAAGGCGATCGAGTTCAGCTTCGCGAAGGTGAGCTGGGTCGCCTGCAGCGAAGACTGGCGCTGGTAGAACTCCGAGATCGCGGCGGTCGGATCCAGGTCCTGGATGGCCGACAGGTAGCTCTTGTCCAGCAGGTCGCGCGAGGCGCCGCTGCTGTCGAGCGCGTCGAGTTCGTTCATGCGCGAACCCACCGACGACAGCACCGTGAGCACGTTGTCGTGCGCGTTGGTCACCTTCACGTTGGCCGTGCTGAGCGAATTCAGGAGCTTGGCCTGGGCTTGGGCGCCGCCGCCGGTCAGCGGCGTGCGCAACACGCTGACCAATTGGCTGATCGACGCGAAGATATCGGTGCCGGCGTTCTTGGCGGTCTTGACATCGAAGGTGTCGTTCGCCGCCGGCGTGCCGGTGACGCTGATCTGGAGACCGCCAAAGGAAATCGGCTGACCGGCGGTGTAGGCCCCGGTCGCCGCCTGCACCGGCGGCGTGTCATTGGTCATGACCGAATAGTTGCCGGCGCCATCGAAGGTGATCTGGAAGTCCTTGCCGTAGTTCGGGTCCGTCGCATCGACGATGCCGACCGAACCGAAGACGCCGGAACCCGCGTTGGCAGCGCCACCTGAAGTCACGTAGCCCGCCCCGCCCTGCACCGACTGGAACACCGTACGGCCGTCGTCGGAGGTCGAGATCTGGCGTGCGACGTCCACCTGCATGAGGCGCTGCCCCTGGTCGCCGAGGTACTGGATGCCGCCGCCGGCCTGCGTCGCGAAGGGTGCGCTGGCGCTCTTGTAGCCGGCGAACAGGAACTGGCCGTTGCCGTCGTCGGCGTTGGCGAGGCCCACGAGCTGGTCGAGATTGCTCTGGATGGTGGTCGCGAGCGAGGCGCGGTCGGCATCGGACAAGGTGCCGTTGCCGGCCTGCACGGTCAGCGTCTTGATGTTCTGCAGGATCGAGGTCACGCCGTTGAGCGACGTTTCCTCCCGCGTCAGCGACAGCATCGCGCGCTCGCGGCTGGTGGCGTACTGGGACGACTCGGCGAGCGTCTCGCTGACGCCGAGCGCCCGCGCCGCGCCCACCGGATCGTCGCCGGCGGTGAGGAACTTCGATCCTGCGGCCAGCTGCTGCTGCACCCGGAACAGGTTTTGCTGCTGCAGGCCCATCGCGTTGATGTTCTGCTCGTAGAACGAACTGGTGCTGATGCGCATCATGGCTCCTTGAATCTGGCGTTGGGGGTCAGCTGCTGATGCCGAGGATCGCGTCGAAGATGGTCGAGGCGGTCTGGATCACCTTGGCATTGGCCTGGTACATCTGCTGGAACATGAGCAGGTTGGCGGTTTCCTCGTCCTGGTTGACGCCGGAGATCGACTGCTGGCTGGCCTTGATCTGGCTGGTGACGCTGTCCTGCGTCTTGCTCGCGACCTTGATCTCCATGGCGCGGTTGCCGACCTCACTCACCAGCTGTGAGTACGCGCCGTTGAAGGTGGTGGTGCCCCCGGCCAGCGTCGCCTTGCGCTGCAGCGCACCGAGCAGCAGCGCATTGCTGCCGTCGGACACGCCGCCATTGTTCTTGCCGATGGTGAAGGTGTCGCCCGTTGCCGGCGCACCTGTGAGGCTGACGCTGATGCCGTCGAAGCTGATCTTCGCGCCGGCCGTGTAGGGCACCGGGGCACCGGCCGCATAGTTGCTGACGGTGCCGTCGGCCAGCGTCACGCTGACGGCGGAGGTCGCGGGGAAGCCCGACAGCATGTTGGTCGCGCCGTCGTAGCTCAGGGTGACGTTCGCCGCCAGTGGCGAAGCCAGGTAACCCGAATCGATGGTCGCCGTGCCGAGCGCGCCGCTGCCCTGATTGCCCTTCGTGTTGCCGGTGATCACCGGGGACGCCGCAGCCACCTTGGCCGGATCGAGGACCTTCACTTGCATGTCGCGCGCGCCGGTGCGCGTGGGCTGGATCAGGAAGCTGTCGCCGGCGTTGGGGGTGCCAGCCGGCACCTTGGCCACCTGGGAGACGGTCACGCCGTCGAAGGTGATGGGAAAGTCGGTGTCGACGTACGAGCCGACCACCTGCTTGTCCGAGAGCCGCGTCACGACGTAGTTCGGCCCTGCCGTTACGTCGACCGAATAGTCGCTGGTCGTGAGCTTGCCGGCATCGGAGATCGCGCCCGTGAGCGCGAGGCTGCCGGTGTTCTTGGCGTTCGTGAAGATGCCGGGCGTGGCCGTGCTGAAGAAGTCCTGTCCGAGCGCACCGTTCAGGTCCACACCCAGGTTGTGCTGGTCGTTGAACGCGCTCGCCAGCCCGATCGAGAGGCGGCCGATCGCGTTCTGCGCCGGGATGAGCGATTGCGCCCGGAACGTCATCAGCCCGCCGAGCGAGCCGCCGCTGAAGACGTTGTCCTTCACCTCCGCCACGTTGCCCGCGAGGCCCACGAGCGCGACTGCCGTGCGCGTCGGGTCCGCGGCGGAAGGCACCGCCTTCATGCTCGCGGCCTGGTCGCCCACGACGAGCGACTGGCCGCTGCCGATGAAGACGTTGTACTTGCCGTTGTCCTGCTGCAGCACCTTGACGTCGACGATCCCGCCCAGTTCGCTCACGAGCTGGTCGCGCTGGTCGAGCAGGTCGTTGGGCGGCTGGCCGCCGGCCACGGCGGTCATCATGCTGATCTGCTGGTTGAGGCCCGCGATCTTGCTGGCGTAGGTGTTGATCTGGTCGACGTTGCCCGAGATCTGCTCGTTGACCGACGAGTTCAGGTCGGACAGGTACTGGTCCGTCGAGCGGAACTTGCTCGACAGCGACTGCGCCGAGCTGATGAGCTGCTGGCGTGCCGCGGAGTCGGCCGGCGTGTTGGCGACGCCCTGCACGGCGGTGAAAAAGCTCTGCATCAGCGGGCTCAAGCCGGCGGTCTTGTCGGCCAGGAGCGAATCGATGCGGTTGATTTCGGTGCTGTAGGAGGCCAGCGCCGACGAGGCCGACTGGGCGGAGGCGAGTTGCGCGGTGAGGTAGCGGTCGTAGCTGCGCGTGACCGTGGTGACGCTGGCGCCGCTGCCGATGTAGCCGGCACCCGAGCTGACCGCCGCGTTGGCCGAGACCTGTGCCACCTGGCGGCTGTAGCCCGTGGTGTACACGTTGGCCGTGTTGTGGGCGGTGGTCACGAGCGCGGTTCGCGCCACGCTCAGACCGCTCAGGCCGGTGAAGAACAAGTTTCCTGACATGTGCCTTTACCTGTATGGGAGGGGTGTTGGGTGCGGCATCGTGTGGATGCCTGCTTGTGTTCTATATCGGCAAACGGTGGCGAAAGTTGAGGTGCCCACCGTGGCCGTCCGGCTTCGAGCGACTTCCGACTAGTCGTTCGTGGCGCCCTGGGCCATCGCGAGCCGTGGTGCGGGGCGCGTCTTCTTCCCGCGCTGGGCCGTCGGGTTTGCACTTCGCGGCTTCTGCGCCTCGCTGCGGATGCCGGCCGACGGGATGATCGGCGCCAGCGCCGGTTCGTCGCCGCCCAGCCTGAAGATGCTGACGGCATCCACGAGACTGCCGGCCTGCTCCTGCAACGATGCGGCGGCGGCAGCAGCTTCTTCGACCAGTGCCGCGTTCTGCTGCGTCACCTGGTCCATCTGCGTGATCGCCTGGTTGATCTGCTCGATCCCCGAGGTCTGCTCCTGGCTTGCCGCGGTGATCTCGCCCATGATGTCCGTCACGCGCTTCACGCTGCCCACGATCTCGTCCATCGTCTTGCCCGCTTCGCCCACCAGCGCGCTGCCCACGTCGACCTTGCCCACCGAGTCGTCGATGAGGCCCTTGATCTCCTTGGCCGCTGCAGCCGAGCGCTGCGCGAGGTTGCGCACTTCTGCGGCCACCACCGCGAAGCCCCTGCCCTGCTCGCCGGCACGGGCTGCTTCGACTGCGGCGTTCAGCGCGAGGATGTTGGTCTGGAAGGCGATGCCGTCGATGACGCCGATGATGTCGACGATCTTCTTCGACGAGGCATTGATGGAGGCCATGGTGTCCACCACCTGGCTCACGACGCTGCCGCCCTTGACCGCCACTTCCGAGGCCGAGGCCGCGAGCTGATTCGCCTGGCGTGCGTTGTCCGCGTTCTGCTTGACGGTGCTGGTGAGCTCTTCCATCGAGGCAGCGGTCTGTTCGAGGGAACTCGCCTGTTCCTCGGTGCGCGACGACAGGTCCTGGTTGCCCGCCGCGATCTGGCTCGACGCGGTGGCGATCGTGTCGCTCGACGACTTGATCCGGGCGACCACCGAAGTCAGCTGGTCCTGCATCTGCCGGATCGAATCCAGCAGACTGCCGGCACGCGCCGAACCGGCTTCGACATTCATCGTCAGGTCACCGGTCGCAATGCGGCCGACGACATCCGCCGCGTAAGCCGGCTCGCCACCCAGTTGACGTGCCAGAAGCCGCGCGACCACGATCCCGAGCCCGACGCTGACGACGATGCCGACCAGCGCCATCACCAGCATCATCAGCCGCGAGGTCTGGTAGGTCTCGGTCGCATGCTCCGCGCTGGCCTTGGCCAGTTCGTCGCTGTGCGCCACCATGTTCTTCAGCACTTCCTCGACCGCACGGGAGTCCTTCAGCAGGCGCGTGCTGTCCTCGACCACCTGGCCGTCGAATTGCGAGCTGTCCAGCGATTGCTTCGACACGAGCGTCACGAAGTCGGCCATGCGCTTGTTCAGGGGCGGCAGGAGAGCCTCGTATTGCTCGAAGAGCTTCTTGCCCGCTTCGCTTTCCTCGAACAGGGGCTTCACTTCCGCGGTGCGCGCCTGGAGCCTCTCCATGGAATTCTTGAGTTCGGTCGAACCCGCATTGCGCTCGCCGCGGGTGGAAGCCGACAGCAATGACATCTGCGCCCGGCTCGCATAGAGCAGATGGATGTTGGCTTCCTGGACGGCCTGGAGGGCGCGAAGCTCATGCGTGTAGAGCCTCTCCGTCGAGGCACTGATGCGCCCCATGTGAAAGATGCCCAGCGCGCTGACCACTGCGCCTACCGCCGCGACGACGAGAAAACTGAGGACCAGTCTTGCGGTCACTCGTAGCTTTTGGAACCACTGCATTTTTCTTCTTTCTTTTGACGGCCGTCGGGAGGGAGGCCGGGGTTGGAGGAATCTAGAACTCGGTCCAGTCGCCCCCGGCTGCGCTGGTGGCGGCCAGCTGGGGTTCGGTTCGGGTGGTCTTCACCGGAGCGCCCGCCGCCGCCTTGGCACGGACTTTCGGTGCCTGCTTGGCAGGTGCAGCGGCGACCGGTGTGCTGCGCGAGATCGTCGGCGTTGGTGCCCGATCGCCCCGGTCCAGCTTGAACACGCTCACGACCTGCGAGAGGCTGCCCGCCTGCTCCTGCAGCGATGCGGCGGCAGCAGCGGCCTCTTCGACCAGCGCGGCGTTCTGCTGCGTCACCTGATCCATCTGCGTGATCGCCTGGTTGATCTGCTCGATGCCCGAGGTCTGCTCCTGGCTCGCCGCGGTGATCTCGCCCATGATGTCCGTCACCCGCTTCACGCTGTCGACGATCTCTTCCATCGTCTTGCCGGCTTCGGCCACCTGCTTGCTGCCTTCCTCGACCTTCTCGACCGAGTCGCCGATCAGCGTCTTGATTTCCTTCGCTGCCGCGGCGGAGCGTTGCGCGAGGTTGCGGACTTCGGAGGCGACGACTGCAAAGCCGCGACCTTGTTCACCGGCACGAGCCGCTTCGACTGCGGCATTCAACGCCAGGATGTTGGTCTGGAAGGCGATGCCGTCGATCACACCGATGATGTCGACGATCTTGCGCGACGACGCATTGATCGAGCCCATGGTGTCGACCACCTGCGAGACCACGCTGCCGCCCTTGACCGCGACTTCGGAAGCCGAGACGGCGAGTTGATTCGCCTGGCGCGCGTTGTCCGCGTTCTGCTTGACGGTGCTGGTGAGTTCTTCCATCGATGCGGCCGTCTGCTCCAGCGAACTGGCCTGCTCCTCGGTACGCGAGGACAGGTCCTGGTTGCCCGTGGCGATCTGGCTCGACGCCGTCGCGATCGTGTCCGTGCCCGTGCGGACTTCGCCGACCACCTTCGCCAGGCTGTCGTTCATGTTCTTCAGTGCCTGCAGGAGCTGACCCGTCTCGTCGCGGCTCTCCACCTCTATGCGGCTGCTCAGGTCGCCGTTGGCCACCGTCTCCGCAACCTTCACCGCTTCATGGAGCGGCCTGACGATGCTGCGCGAAATCAGGAAGGCCGCCGCGCCGCCAAGGAGCACCGTCATGATCGTGAGGAAGGCGCGCAGGTTGAAGCCGCGCGTATTCGCCGCATCGATGGCGCGGCTCATGTCGTCGATCGCCTTGCGCTCCATCGACAGCAGGTCGAGCACGCGGGATTCGTAGGCCCTGGCCGCAGGCTGGAAGACCTCCTTGAAGGCGCGCTCGGCTTCCGCCGCATTGCCGCTCGCCTTGGCCTTGCCGACCACGTCCTTGCCGGCCTGGTACTTGACCCGCAGGTCGACGATGGACTTGAACATCGCCTTCTCTTCGTCGGTCACCAGCAAGGCCTCGACCTTCGCCATGGTCTCGGTGCCCTTCTTGACACTGTCGGAGATGACGTCGGCGAAGGTGACGGGCAGCGTCTCGTCGGTGGTCTTCGCGATCATCGACGTGCGGGCGATGGCCGAGTAGGTCAGCACATACCAGTCCGAGATGAGCCGCTCTTTCGCGAGCGGGCTCTCCATCATGTGCCGCGTGGCTTCGGCGTTGTTCCGTGCGCTGTTCAGCGCGAAGGCGGTCGAGATGATCGTCAGGCCCAGGACGATACCGAAGCCGATGGCCAGGCGCGTACCGATGCGAACGTTGGAGAGAAAAGTCATGGTGGGACGTGGAAGTAGGAGGTATCGCGTGAGGCGCCGAACGGGGCCTCGGAGGTTCAGGCCGTGGCCGCGGCTTCGACGAGGCCCATTTCCTCGCTGGACATCAACCGGTCGATGTCCACGAGGATCAGCATCCGCTCGTCCAGCGTGCCCAGCCCGATCAGGTAGTCCGTGTCCAGCACCGATCCCATCTCCGGCGCCGGCTTGATCTGCTCGGCCGCCAGCGTGATCACGTCCGACACGCTGTCCACCACCATCCCCACCACCCGGCCGCCGATGTTCAGCACGATCACCACCGTGAACTGGTCGTAGGTCGGATTGCCCAGCGCGAACTTGATGCGCATGTCGATGATCGGAACGATGATCCCGCGCAGGTTCACCACCCCTTTGATGTAGTCCGGCGCGTTCGCGATCCGCGTCACCGCGTCGTAGCCGCGAAGCTCCTGCACCTTCTGGATGTCGATGCCGTATTCCTCGTGGCCGAGGGTGAAGGAGAGGAACTCCAGCGGCTTGTCCGCGCGCGCCGTGCCCGCGACGCCTTCGGCGGCGTGCTTCGATTGAACTGTGCTCATGCTGCTATCTCCGTGAATCAAGACTTGAAAATGCGCACCGCGTCGACGAGGCTGCCCGCCTGCTCCTGCAGCGATGCGGCGGCAGCAGCGGCCTCTTCGACCAGTGCGGCGTTCTGCTGCGTCACCTGGTCCATCTGCGTGATCGCCTGGTTGATCTGCTCGATGCCCGAGGTCTGCTCCTGGCTCGCCGCGGTGATCTCGCCCATGATGTCCGTCACCCGCTTCACGCTGTCGACGATCTCTTCCATCGTCTTGCCCGCTTCGGCCACCTGCTTGCTGCCTTCCTCGACCTTCTCGACCGAGTCGCCGATCAGCGTCTTGATTTCCTTCGCTGCCGCAGCGGAGCGTTGCGCGAGGTTGCGGACTTCGGAGGCGACGACCGCGAACCCGCGACCTTGTTCACCGGCACGAGCCGCTTCGACTGCCGCGTTCAGCGCGAGGATGTTGGTCTGGAACGCGATGCCGTCGATGACGCCGATGATGTCGACGATCTTGCGGGACGACGCGTTGATCGAGCCCATGGTGTCGACCACTTGCGAGACCACGCTGCCGCCCTTGACCGCGACTTCGGAAGCCGAGACGGCGAGTTGATTCGCCTGGCGCGCGTTGTCCGCGTTCTGCTTGACGGTGCTGGTGAGTTCTTCCATCGATGCGGCCGTCTGCTCCAGCGAACTCGCCTGCTCTTCGGTGCGCGACGACAGGTCCTGGTTGCCCGTCGCGATCTGGCTCGACGCCGTCGCGATCGTGTCCGTGCCCGTGCGGACTTCGCCGACCACCTTCGCCAGGCTGTCGTTCATGTTCTTCAGTGCCTGCAGGAGCTGACCCGTCTCGTCGCGGCTCTCCACCTCGATATGGCTGCCGAGGTCGCCGCTGGCCACGGTTTCCGCAACCTTGACGGCCCGGGCCAGCGGACGAGCGATGCCGACGGCGAGGCGCCAGGCGGCCAGGGCGCCGACCAGGAGCGCCACGGCGGACAGCACGATCAGCGACAGCCTGCCAGCGTCATGGTCCTTGGCGATGCCCTTGGCGGTGAGGTCGATCTGCGCGCGCTCGTACTCCCCGAGGTTATCGACGGCCTTCGCGTAGTTGCCCAGTGCGGCGAGAAACTGGCTGTCGGCCAGCTTGCCGGCCGCCTCCGCGTCGCCCGCCGCCTTGAGTTTGTTGAGCGTCGCCAGAATCTCGAGCACGACCCGACGTGCCTCGGCGACGTCACCGTAGAGCTTTTTCTCTTCCGGGGACGTCAGCAGCTCCTCGAGCTTCTTCTGCAGCGGGTTGATCAAGGCCTGGCCGGCGCCGAGTTCCTTCTTGAAAAAGGCCTCGGTCTCGCTGTCGGTCGACTTGATCATGGCAAAGGTGCGCACGGTGTTCGCACCCATCAGCTTGGCCCATTCGCCGACCATCCGCTCCTTGACCAGCGGGCCCGAGACCATCTGGTCCGTGGCATCGCCGACGTTGCTCAACCGGCTCATCCCGGTCGCCGAAATAAGGCCCATGAGCACCAGCATGGCGGCGAAGCCGATGCCCAGGCGCGTGCCGATCTTCAGATCCTTGAAACTCATCACACTCTTTCTTGAATTGGGGTGAAGGCCGGAGCGCAGTGCTGGCTACGGTCGCTTCTCTATATCGGCAGCGGCCGGAAGAAATTGAGGCCCCGCACCCCTGCGATTTCTAGAGGCGGAACACGCTCACTACCTGGGACAGGCCGCCGGCCTGCTCCTGCAGCGATTGCGCTGCTGCCGAGGCCTCTTCGACCAGCGCCGCGTTCTGCTGCGTCACCTGGTCCATCTGCGTGATCGCCTGGTTGATCTGCTCGATGCCCGAGGTCTGCTCCTGGCTTGCCGCGGTGATCTCGCCCATGATGTCCGTCACCCGCTTCACGCTGTCGACGATCTCTTCCATCGTCTTGCCCGCTTCGGCCACCTGCTTGCTGCCCTCCTCGACCTTCTCGACCGAGTCGCCGATCAGCGTCTTGATTTCCTTCGCTGCCGCAGCGGAGCGTTGCGCGAGGTTGCGGACTTCGGAGGCGACGACCGCGAAGCCGCGGCCTTGTTCGCCGGCACGAGCCGCTTCGACAGCGGCATTCAGCGCAAGGATGTTGGTCTGGAAGGCAATGCCGTCGATCACACCGATGATGTCGACGATCTTGCGCGACGACGCATTGATCGAGCCCATGGTGTCCACCACCTGCGAGACCACGCTGCCGCCCTTGACCGCGACTTCGGAAGCCGACACTGCGAGTTGATTCGCCTGGCGCGCGTTGTCCGCGTTCTGCTTGACGGTGCTGGTGAGTTCTTCCATCGAGGCAGCCGTCTGCTCCAGCGAGCTCGCCTGCTCTTCGGTGCGCGACGACAGGTCCTGGTTGCCCGTGGCGATCTGGCTCGACGCCGTCGCGATGGTGTCGGTGCCCGTGCGCACCTCGCCCACGATCTTCACCAGGCTGTCGTTCATCTCCTTGAGCGCATGCATCAACTGCCCGGTCTCGTCCTTCGAGTGAACCTCGATGCGCGAGGAAATGTCGCCCGCGGCCACGGTCTCTGCGACCTTGACCGCTTCGGCGATCGGACGGGTGATCGAGCGGGTCGTGAGCCAGGCGATGGCCGCGCCCATGAGGAGCGCGAAAGCACCGAGCCCGATCATGAGGGCGCGCGCGCGGCCGTACTCGGCACTCGCTGCGTCATTGGCTCTTTCGGAAAGCCGCGTCTCATGCCGCACCATCTCGTCCAGCGCCGCCAGGCAGGCCTGCACGGCCGGCGTGAACTTCTTCATCAGCAGTTCGGTCGCTTCCTCGTTCTTGTTCGCCAGGCCGAGTTCGAGCAGCTGGGCGTTGAGGGGCGCTGCCACGGCCAGGGTTTCCTCAATCTTCGCGAGGAGCGCCTTGCCCTCGGGCGACACGACCAGCTTGACCAGCAAGGTCCTGGCCTCGGTGTATCTCTCGCGCGCTGCCGCGATCTTCTTCATCTCCTCGCGCATCGCTGCCTCGTCGCTCAGCAGGACCACATTGGTGGCGAGGTTCGCCATGTCCCGAATGGAATCCAGCATCGTGTTGACAGTGGCGACCTTGACGTTGTTGCTCGTCACGATGCTGTTGAGGCGGGCCTCGATACTGGACATGGAACTCAGTCCCAGGCCCATCACGAGAGCCAGAAACAGAAGCACTGCGGCAAAACCGAGACCCAGCCGGGTACCGATCCTGAAGTTGGAGATGGAAGTCATGTTGGTTTGCGTCGATGTCGGCTTGAATGCGGTGCGGAGCTCAGAACTCGGTCCAGTCGCCACTGCCGGCGCTGGCGGCCACCGGCTTCGGTGCTGTCACGTCCTTTGGGCGGACCGTCGTGTCGGGCGCCTTGGGCCGTGCCTTCGGCGAGGCTGTGGCGACGGGTGCGGGTCGTGCGGGCACGTGCACCGGGGCTGCCTCGCCGTCGTCGTCATCGAGCTTGAAAGTACTGACGATCTGCGACAGGCCGCCGGCCTGCTCCTGCAGCGATGCGGCAGCTGCTGCGGCCTCCTCGACCAGCGCCGCGTTCTGCTGCGTCACCTGGTCCATCTGCGTGATCGCCTGGTTGATTTGCTCGATGCCCGAGGTCTGCTCCTGGCTTGCCGCCGTGATCTCGCCCATGATGTCCGTCACGCGCTTCACGCTGCCCACGATCTCGTCCATCGTCTTGCCCGCTTCGCCCACCAGCGCGCTGCCCACGTCGACCTTGCCCACCGAGTCGTCGATGAGGCCCTTGATCTCCTTGGCCGCTGCAGCCGAGCGCTGTGCGAGGTTGCGCACTTCTGCGGCCACCACCGCGAAGCCCCTGCCCTGCTCGCCGGCACGGGCTGCTTCGACTGCGGCGTTCAGCGCGAGGATGTTGGTCTGGAAGGCGATGCCGTCGATGACGCCGATGATGTCGACGATCTTCTTCGACGAGGCATTGATGGAGGCCATGGTGTCCACCACCTGGCTTACCACGCTTCCGCCCTTGACCGCCACTTCGGAAGCGGACGCTGCGAGCTGATTCGCTTGGCGCGCGTTGTCCGCGTTCTGCTTGACGGTGCTGGTGAGCTCTTCCATCGAGGCAGCCGTCTGCTCCAGCGAGCTGGCCTGCTCTTCGGTACGTGACGACAGGTCCTGGTTGCCGGCCGCGATTTCCTTCGAGGCCACCACGATCGAATCGGTCGCGGTCCTGATCCTGCCCACGAGGTCCGTGAGTGTGTCTTCCATCTCACCCATGCCGCGCAACAGTCGACCGAAGTCGCCGCCGCGCCGGGTCTCGAACTCCTGGCTGAGATCGCCCGAAGCGACCGTCTCGGCGATGAGCAAGGCCTCGTCGATCGGCTGCACGATGCTGCACGTCAGCGTCCATGCCAGCACCGAGCCGATCGCCAATGCCAGGACGGCCAGGATGATCAGGTTGGAACGGCCCGCGCGGTAGCGCTCGTCGATGGAGGTGGCCGTTTTGTCGATCTGCGCCTGCTGATGGCTCAGCATGGCGCGGATGCTCGCGTCGTAGCTTTCCAGCGTGGCAAGCAGCTTCTCCCCGCTGAGCCGCCTGGCCTCGTCCAGGTTGCCATCGGACTTGAGCTTGAGGATCGTGTTGCGCAGCTCGACGTACTCGGCGCGCTTCTTCTTGATGTCGGCGCTCAGCGCCAGTTCCTCGGGCGAGATCAGCAGGTCTTCGAGCTTCTTCTGCGTCTCGGAGACGACCGTGCTGGTCTTGCTCATGTTCTTCTGCAGGAACTCCTGCACTTCGGGGTCATTGCTCTTGAGCAATGCGAAGGTGCGCACGCTGTTGGTACTGGTGGCGAGCAGCCAGCTCGCGGCCAGGCGCTCCTTCTCGAGCGAACCGCGCGCCATCTCCTGGGTGGCCTCGCCGACGCCCTGCAGGCGCATCACGCCGATACCGGCAATGACGGCCACGAGAGCCAGCACCAGCGCAAAGCCGCCGCCGAGCCGGGTTCCGATCTTCCAGTCCTTCATTCGCTTCCTCCTAAAACCGTTTGTCTCTGTCAGTTGTCGATGGCGGCTCAGGCGGCCATCTTCTCGATCAGGCCCATGTCCTCGCTGGACATCAGCCGGTCGATATCCACCAGGATCAGCATCCGTTCGTCCAGCGTGCCCAGTCCGATCAGGTAGTCCGTGTCCAGCACCGAGCCCATCTCCGGCGCAGGCTTGATCTGCTCGGCCGCCAGCGTGATCACGTCCGACACGCTGTCCACCACCATCCCCACCACCCGGCCGCCGATGTTCAGCACGATCACCACCGTGAACTGGTCGTAGGTCGGATTGCCCAGCGCGAACTTGATGCGCATGTCGATGATCGGGACGATGATCCCGCGCAGGTTCACCACGCCCTTGATGTAGTCCGGTGCGTTCGCGATGCGCGTCACCGCGTCGTAGCCGCGAAGCTCCTGCACCTTCTGGATGTCGATGCCGTATTCCTCTTCGCCCAGCGTGAAGGTGACCACCTCCAGCCGGTTCGCGTTCGGGAGGGCCGCGGAGGCGGCGCCGCCCGCGTGTCGTTGAAGGCTCGTGATCTCTGCCATGGGAATCCTTTGGGTCGGCTGTCGGTGTGGTTCGAAAAGGTTGGCGCTCGGCACGTCGTCCGTCAGACGAACTTCTGCATGATGCGAACGAGCTTCTGCCCGTATTGCGGGTCGGTCGCGTAGCCGGCGCGCTGCAGGCCGTGCGCAGCCGCGGTCGGGTCGTCCGTGGCCAGCACGTTCGCGTAGCGCGGGTTGCGGGTCATGAAGCGCGCGTAGTCGGTGAAGGCCTCGTCGTAGGAGGCATAGGCGCGGAACTTCGCGCGCACGCGCTGCGGCTCGCCGTCCACGTATTCGGTGGTGGTGGTTTCCACCACCGGCCCCTGCCAGCTGCGGTCGGCCTTGATGCCGAACAGGTTGAAGCTCTGCGTGCCATCGTCCGCGCGGATCTCGCGCTTGCCCCAGCCGGACTCCAGCGCGGCCTGCGCCAGGATCAGCGGTGCGGGAACGCCGCTTGCACTGCTCGCGGCCTGCGCCGATGCGCCCATGCGGTTGACGAACTGGTCGACATGGCTCTGCAGGTTCGCGGCGGCGGTCGATCCGTTGCCCGCGCGGTCGTTGTTGACTTGATAAAGGCTCAGGTCGGCACGCGTGGCGGGTGAGGCCTGCGAAGGTTGCGCGGGCTGCGAAGGTGAGGAGCCCAGCGGAATGCCCGACTGCGGATGCAGCGGCAGGCCACCACGTGGCAGCAACGACATCGCGCCCGGTTCGGCGCCGTCATCGGAAACGCCCGCGGCAACGCTGCGCTGGAGTTGCGCCAGCATCGCCTCGGCCAGTCCCACGCCGCGCCCCGACAGGCTCTGGGTGAGCTGCTGGTCGAGCATCGACGTGTAGATCTTCTCGTTCTGGGTGTCGAGCAATCCACTCTGCGGCGAGGCCTCGCGCATGCTCTTGAGCACCATGCCCATGAACATGGCCTCGAACTGCCGCGAGACCTGCTTCAGGCCTTCCTGGGGCGAGGTGCGGACGGTGCGTCGCAGCGCGTCGACACCCTGCACGTCGAGCGCGAAGCGCTGGTCCAGGGCACCGGTGCGGCTCGCCGCGTCGGAGCCTGTCCATTGATTGGCTGCTGAGATCGCCATGGCCGACTCAGATGATCTCGAGCTCGGCGCGCAGGGCACCGGCCGTCTTCATGGCTTGCAGAATGGACACCAGGTCCTGCGGGTTGGCGCCGAGTGCGTTCAGGCCCTTGATCACGTCGGCGAGCGAAGCGCTTCCGCGCACCATCTGCAGCGCGCCGCCGGCCTGGTTGACCGAGACCTGCGAGGTCTCCGCGACGACCGTCCTGCCGCCGGCGAACGGGCCCGGCTGGCTGATGACCGGCTCGGAGTTGATCACGACCGTCAGGTTGCCGTGCGCGACGGCGCATTCGGTCACCCGCACGGTCTGGTTCATCACGACGGAGCCGGTGCGGGCATTGATCACCACACGGGCCCCAGCCACCGTCGGCGTGACTTCGAGGCTTTCGAGCCGCGCGAGGAAATTGACGCGCTCCTGCGGCGTCTCGGGCGCCCGCACGCGGATCACGCGGCCGTCCACCGCATCGGCGGAGCCGGGACCGAATTGGCGGTTGATCGCATCGACTGCGCGCTGCGCCGTGCCGAAGTCGGAGCGCGTGAGCTCCAGCGCGAACATGCCGTCGCCCCCGACCGAGGTGTCGACCCCGCGCTCGACGATGGCGCCGGCCGGAATGCGGCCCGAGCTGAGCTGGTTGATCTGGACCTTGGTGCCGTTGGCCGACGCACCCGCACCGCCGACCACCATGTTGCCCTGCGCGATGGCGTACACCGAGCCGTCGACGCCCTTGAGCGGCGTCATCAGCAGCGTGCCGCCGCGCAGGCTCTTCGCATTGCCCATGGACGACACGGTCACGTCGATGCTCTGCCCCGGCCGCGCGAACGAAGGCAGCGTGGCCGTGACCATCACCGCCGCCACGTTCTTGAGCTGCATGTTCACGCCCTGCGGGATCGTGATGCCGAGCTGCTGCAGCATGTTGTTCAGGCTCTGCGTCGTGAACGGCGTCTGCATCGTCTGGTCGCCAGTGCCGTCGAGCCCCACCATCAGCCCGTAGCCGATCAGCGGGTTGTCACGCATCCCCTGAATGCTCGCGAGCTCCTTGAGCCGCTCCGCATGCGCCGGCGAGAGCGCCGCGACGGAGCAGACAACCGCCAAGAGCAGCCCCTTCCAGAAATGCCGCGGAACCGGCTCTGCCGGGCCGAAGGCATTGCCCCCTGCAAGGGGGTTGGCGTAGCGACACGAAGTGCGCGAAGACTGGGGGTGTGTCATATCACTCGGGGTGTGTCGTATCAGAATGGGCTGACGTTCAGGAAGAATCGCTGCATCCAGCCCATGTTCTGGGCCTCGTCGATGTAGCCCTTGG
Organism: Variovorax glacialis; assembly: GCF_051216375.1. Classification (NCBI taxonomy): domain Bacteria; kingdom Pseudomonadati; phylum Pseudomonadota; class Betaproteobacteria; order Burkholderiales; family Comamonadaceae; genus Variovorax; species Variovorax glacialis. The sequence goes on from NZ_JBPJZT010000002.1 coordinate 687,839, forward strand.
CCGTGTATTCGATGCGTGCATCGGCCACCTGGGTCGACAGCACGGTGTTGTTGCCGGTGACGGTGCGCGGATTCACCACGCCCGAGAAGCGGATGAACTCTGTGCCTTGGTTGATGCCCATCTGCTTCTCGCCGCTGACCAGCAGGTTGCCGTTGCCCAGCACGTCGGTCACCGTGACCGTGATCACGCTATTGAAGTTGTTGGCCGCGTTGGCGCCGCCCTTCGCGTTGAGCGTGCTGGTGCCGGACAGCTTGGCGCTTTGGCCGTCGAGCAGCCCGGTCAGGAACTTCGGGATCGTGGCAAAAGTGGCTCCCATCGCGCCGTCGCGACTGGCGTTGGCACCGGAGTTCTTGCTGGCATTCAGCTTCTCGCTGATGACGATGGTCAGGATGTCGCCAATGTTGCGCGGCCTGCGGTCCTCGAACAACGCGACATCGCGCCCCGCCGCCTGGAAGATTGCGCCCGTCGGCGCACGCGTCTGCACCGGCAGCGTCGAGTCCGACCGCGCCGTCATCGGCTGGTGCACCAGCGGGTCGCGCGGAAACTGCGCGCACCCGGACGAAAGCACGACAACGACCGACAACACCACGCCCCCCAGTCCGGAAACACCGCGGAACCGGCTCTGCCGGGCCGCAGGTGTTGCCCCCTGCAAGGGGGTAGGCGAAGCGACACGAAGTGCGCGAAGACTGGGGGTGTGCATGATCACAATTGCGTGAGGCGTTGCAGCATCTGGTCCGAGGTCTGGATCGACTTGCTGTTGATCTCGTACGCACGCTGCGTCGCGATCATGTTGACCAGCTCTTCCACCACGTTGACGTTCGATGCCTCGGTGTAGCCCTGGCTCAGGATGCCGGCGCCGTCGACACCGGGGTTCACCAGGTTCGGTGCGCCCGACGAATCCGTCTCGTTGTAGAGGTTCTCGCCCAGGCTCTGCAGGCCGGCCGGATTCAGGAAAGTCGCGAGCTGCAACTGGCCGACCTGCACGGTCGCGGTGCTGCCCGCCTGCGTGACCGAGACGATGCCGTCGCGGCCCACTGTCATGCTGGTCGCGTTCTGCGGAATCGTGATCGCCGGCTGAATCGTGAAGCCGCTCGCGGTCACGAGCTGGCCGTCGCGGTCGGTCTGGAACGAACCGTCGCGGGTGTACGAGGTCGTGCCGTCCGGCATCAGCACCTGGAAGAAGCCGGCGCCATTGATGGCGACGTCCTTCGGGTTGTCGGTCTTGGTCATGTTGCCCTGCGAGTGCATGCGCTCGGTGGCCACCACGCGCACGCCGGTGCCGACCTGAAGGCCCGACGGCAGGCGCGTCTGGTCCGAGGTCTGGCCGCCGACCTGGCGCAGGTTCTGGTACATCAGGTCCTCGAAGACGGCACGGCTCTTCTTGAAGCCGGTGGTGCCGACGTTGGCGAGGTTGTTGGACACCACGTCGAGTTGCGTCTGCTGGGCTTCGAGGCCCGTCTTGGCGACGTAGAGGGAACGAATCATTGAATTACTCCTGCGGAGGGTTGCGGACTGGACTCGGCTCAGCCGTAGGCCAGCAGCTTGTTGGCCGACTGGGCGTTCGTGTCGGCAGTCGTGATGGCCTTCATCTGCATCTCGAAGCTGCGGCCGTTGGCGATCATGGCGACCATGGCTTCGACGGGATTGACGTTGCTGCCTTCGATCACGCCGGCGGCGACGGTCACGGCCGGATCGGCCTCTGGGGGTGCAAGGCCTTCGCGCATGCGGAAGAGGCCGTCGTCGCCGCGCACGAGATTGGCGGCGTCGGGGTTGACGAGCTTGAGCTTCCCGACCGTGGACACGCCGGTCGCAGGGTCGCCCTGCCCGCGCGCCGCGATGGTGCCGTCGGAGGCGATCGTGACCGTGGACCCGGGCGGGATCACGAGCGGGCCCGCGTCGCCGACGACGGGCCGCGCGCCCATGGTCATCACCTGTCCGTCCGCACCGACCTGGAGGTTGCCGACGCGCGTGTAGGCTTCACCGCCGCCAGGAACCTGCACCACCAGCCAGCCGTCACCGTGCACCGCGACGTCGAGTTCGCGGCCGGTTTCCGTCAGCGGCCCGGCCTTGAAATCGGCACCGGGCGTGGTGGCGGCCACGAAGGCGCGCGTCGGCGACGCGTCGCCCACCACGGGCACCGCGCGGAAGCTGTTGATCTGCGCGCGGAAACCCGGCGTCGAGACGTTCGCCATGTTGTTGGCGACCGAGGCCTGCTGCTCCATGGCCTGCTTGGCGCCGCTCATGGCGACATACAACATTCGATCCACTGGTTGCTCCTGGAAATTGAGGACGACGTGCGTTCAGTCGCGACGGTCAGCGGATGTTCATCAGCGTCTGCATGACCTGGTCCTGCGTCTTCACCGTCTGCGCATTCGCCTGGTAGTTGCGCTGCGCGACGATGAGGTTGACGAGTTCGGAGGTCAGGTCGACGTTCGACGACTCCAGCGCGCCCTGCTCGAGCGAGCCGAGCTTGGTGCCCTCGCCCGGCGTGCCGGTGAGTGCCTGGCCGGAGGCCAGCGTCTCGGCATACATGTTCTCGCCCTTGGGCTCCAAGCCGTTGGGGTTGGCGAAGGACGACAGCACGATCTGGCCCAGGAGCTGGGTCTGTTCGTTCGAGAACTTGCCGGTGATGGTGCCGTCGGCGTTGATCGAATAGGAGGTCAGCTCGCCGGAGGTGTAGCCGTCCTGGTCGAGCTTGGACATGCCGTTGGCCTTGCCGAACTGCGTCGTGCCAGAGAGGTCGACGGTCATGTTGCCCGCGGCCGCGCCGGTGGTGTACGTCTGCGTCGGCAGGGTCAGCAGGCCGCCCGTGGGGGCCGTCAGGTTGCCGTTGGTGTCGAAGGTCGCCGTCGTGAGCTTGGCGCCGGCATTCATCACGGTGCCGTCCATGGTGCCGTAGACGTCCCACGTGTTGGCGGTGGGCGACTTCACGAAGTACACGGCGAGGTCGTGCGGGTTGCCCAGCGAGTCGTAGACCGGGCCGATGGCGTTCGAGTAGTTGAAGGTGTCGGAGTCGGTCGCGTTGAAGGGCGTCTTGGTCGGCGCCGCGTTGCGCGAGTCGAGGTTGAACTCGGACTTGACGCTGGTGGTGGCCTTCGGCGTCATGGGCGTGGTCGGGATCTGGATCGCCGTCGGCGTGCCGCCGCTGATGCCGCCGCTGGCGTTGACACCGTAGCCCGTGAGGCGCAGCCCCGAGGCGTTGATGATGTAGCCGTCCTTGTCCTTGGTGAACTGGCCATTGCGCGAGTACATGACTTCGCCGCTGGCGCTGGTCATGCGGTAGAAGCCGTCGCCGTTGAGGATGGCGACGTCGAGCGGACGGCTGCTGGTCTGCGTCACGCCCTGCGTGAAGTTCTGCACCACGCCCGACACCGACGCGCCGAGGCCGACGCGCGAACCGGCGTACACGTCCTGGAAGGTCGCCGCGGCGGACTTGAAGCCGACGGTGCCGGAGTTGGCGATGTTGTTGCCGATGACGTCGAGGTTCGCGGCGGCCACGCCGAGCCCGCTGATGCCTTGGGAAAAACTCATGATGGGATCCTTGTCTTCAATGCGATGAAAGAACGGCCCGCAACGCCTGCGCCGGGGCCGGAGGAGAACTCGTCGGGAGGTCAGATGTACATGCGGACATCGGAGAGGCCGATGCTCTTGCCGTTCGCCAGTTCGAGCGTGACGCCGGTCGCGCCCTGCTTGACCGCGGCCACTTGCGCGAAGGTGAGCGAAGTCGCTTCCACCGCGGCGCTGCCGTTGGCGGCGGCGACCTTGAACTGGTAGGCACCCGCCGGCACCACGTTGCCGGCGTCGTCCTTGCCGTCCCAGGTCACCGCGTTGATGCCTTCGGTCATCGCGCCGCCATCGATGGTGCGCACGGTCTTGCCGGTGGCGTCGACGATCTTGATCTCGACGTTGGCGGCCGAGCCCGGCAACTGCACCGCGAAGGCCTGCACGGCGGGATCCTTGCCGTCTTCCGGCTTGGTCGTGTTGAGCGTTTCGCCGGGCGACAGCACGTTGTAGCCAATGAGCGATGCCGCCTGCAGCACCTGGTTCGAGCCGGTCTGGCTCACCAGGCCCGAGAGCGTGGCGTTCAGTTTCTCGATGCCGCTCACCGTGCTCATCTGCGCGAGCTGCGAGGTGAGTTCCGCGTTCTCCATCGGATTGAGCGGGTCCTGGTTGTTGAGCTGCGTCACCAGCAGCTTGAGAAAGCGCTGTTCGCTGTCGGAGTTGGAGACGCTGGCGGAGCTCGCCGCTGCGCTGGCAGCGTTCGATCCGGTGATGGAGGAGGTATCTGCGATGGCCATGAAGGGCTTTCGTGTGGGAGGTTTACTGGCCGACGGTCAGCGTCTTGAGCATCAGCGTCTTGGCGGTGTTGAGCACCTCGACGTTGGCCTGGTAGCTGCGCGAGGCGGAAATCATGTTGGTCATCTCTTCGACCACGTTGACGTTGGGCATCGCGACATAGCCGTCGGCATTGGCGTGCGGGCTCTTGGGGTCGAAGACCATCCGGCCGGGCGACTGGTCTTCCGTCACGCTGGAGACCTTGACGCCGCCGATGTCCTGCTGGCCCGAGGCCGCGACTTCGAAGACGACCTGCTTGGCGCGGTAGGGCTGGCCATCCGGACCGGCGACGCTCTCGGCGTTCGCGAGGTTGCTGGCGGTCACGTTCATGCGCTGCGATTGCGCGCTCATGGCGGAACCCGCCACGCTGAAGATGTTCATGGAGGAACTGGGGAAGGGCATGCGCGTCTCCTGGCGATTACTGCTGGACCGCCGACAGCAGCGTCTTGATCTTGGCGCCGAGGACCGTGAGGTTCGACTCGTAGCGCAAGGCGTTGTCGGCGAAGTTGATGCGTTCGGCATCCATCTCGACCGTGTTCCCGTCAATGCTGGATTGGCTCGGCACGCGATAGAGCAGGTCCTGGTCGGGCATCGACTTCGATTCGCCCACGAGGTGGCGCGACGAGGTCGTGGCCATCGCGAAGGACTGCGACTGCCGTCCCTGCTCCACGGCCTGGGTCAGCCGGCTGCTGAAATCGAAGTCGCGGGCCTTGTAGTTGGGCGTGTCGGCGTGGGCGATGTTGGCCGCCAGCACTTCCTGGCGCTGGGCCCGGAGATTGAGTGCTTCGCGGTTGAAGCGAAGCGCTGCATCCAGCTTGTCGATCATGGTGTTCCATCATTGGTGGCATCGCTTCCGCACGGGGCATGGCGACTGATGGAAAGCGAGTCTATGCACGCGTCGCTTTTGCAATGGGTCGAACAAAGGGGGTTTTCTCCAGCACTTCGCACCTTCGTTTGGACGCATGCCTTCCTAGAATCGACCGCGATGGAACACCGCAAACACTGGAGGCGCCTCGCGCGCATGGTCCTGCCGACGCTGATGGCGGGCATCGGCGCGACTGCAGCCGCCGCCGGCGCGCCGCTGCCGGATGCGGCGCGTTCCGCGATCGACAGGTTCCTGCAGGCCCAGACCGCGGGCCTGCCGGGCAAGGTGACTTTCAGCGTCACGACTTCCGGATCGGGCGCCCTTCCCCCCTGCGATGACTTCGAGGCCTTCATGCCGACCGGCGCCACGCCCTGGGGCCGCGTGTCCATCGGCCTGCGGTGCCGGGGCGAGAAGCCATGGACGCGATTCGTGCCGGCGCACGTCGCCGTGGAAGGCCGCTATTACGTGGCCGCGCGCGCGATCGAGGCGGGGCAGTCCCTGGGCGCCGCGGACGTCACCGAGCGCACGGGCGACCTCAGCGGGCTGCCGCGCTCCGTCGTGACCGATGCGTCGGCGCTCAACGGCGTGGTGACCGCCAACCGGATCGCCGCCGGTGCGCCGATTCGCAAGGAACTGATACGCGGCGTGGTCGTGATCCAGCAAGGCCAGTTGGTGCAACTCGTCGCGCAGGGACAAGGTTTCGTCGTGAGTACCGAAGGCAAGGCCATGACGCGGGCCGAGGTCGGCGCCGCGGTGCAGGCGAAGACCCGCGACGGCCGGCTGTTGACCGGCATCGCCGGCGAAGACGGGCAGATCCGGCTGGCCCAGTAGCCGGAATCCGCAATTTGTGAGATATAGAGCCTAAAGATCCTGCTTGCCCCGCCGATATACGGGTCAGCCCTTTGAGGAACCATCTTGAAAATCGATCAACCCGCCCCCTCGGCCACGCCCCTCCCCCGCACCCCCAAGGCGGGCACCGCCGCCCCTGCTTCCGGCACCGAAGCCGCGGAACGCGCGAAGGAGGCGGCCACAGTGTCCGGCCAAGTCCATGCCCTGCCCGCCGCGCCCGGCGGCGGCGATTTCGATGCGGCCCGCGTCGCGGCGATCCGCGAGGACATCCGCGCCGGCCGCTACCAGGTCAACCCCGAACGCATTGCCAGCGGCCTGCTGGACAGCGTGCGCAACCTGCTCGACGCTAAGAAGAATCCATGAACACCATGCTGCTCTACCTCCACGCGGAGAAGTCCTGCGTCGAGGAATTCCTCGCTGTCCTGGAAGCCGAAGAGCAGGCCATGTCGAACGGCCGTTTCGGCGAACTCGCGTCGATCTCCGAACAGAAGGTCGAGCTGCTGGATCGCATCGCCGAACTCGACCGCCAGCGGGAAACCGCGCAGGCCGCCCTCGGCTTCGAACCCGGCCCGGCCGGTGCGGATGCCGCAGCCGCTGCCGCCGGCGAAGCGACGCGCCAGGCCTGGACCTCGCTGCTCGAACTGGCCGAACGCGCCCGCGCGCACAACCTGCGCAACGGGTCGATCGTCTATACGCACCTCGATTTCACGCAGAAAGCGCTGCACTTCCTGCAATCCAGCGTCCAGCTCTTCTACGGCCGGGACGGGATCCGCAAGACCACCAGCAACGGCACCCGCCTCGCCATGGGCTGATCGCCCCGGCGGGCGCCGGACGCGCCCGTTGGCCCGTCCTGGAACCTACTTCGCCTGCCTGTTCGGATTGAGCAGGTACTTCTCGCCCGTGGCGGCCTTCGCGTACACCGCGATCGCGTCCAGCCCCAGCGCCTCGACGAGCGACACCTCCCGCGTGTAGTGGCTCGCAAAGGTGGTCTTGAGCTCCGCCGCGACGCGTGCCTGGAGCTTTTGCATCCCCTCGGCGCCGATCTTTTGCAGGAAGGGGAACAGCAGCCATCCCCCCATGCCCCACGCCATGCCGAAACCGCGCGTGAATTCCGTGGGGCTGCGATCGAGACCGCCGTAGATATAGACCTGCTTGTGGACCGCCGAGCCATAGCGGCTGTACTCGGTGGCGGTCCGGTTGATGGCCGCTTCCATGCCGTTGAGGATCTGCCCGGCCAGCTTGCCGCCGCCGATCGCGTCGAAGGCCAGCGTGGCGCCGGTGGCGTCCAGCGCATCGGTCAGCTCCTGCATGAAGGTCGGCGATGTGGCGTTGCACACGTATTTGGCGCCGAGCCCGCGCAGGATGTCTTCCTGCTCCTTCTTGCGAACGATGTTGACGAGGCCGATGCCGTCCTTCATGCAGATGCGGTTGAGCATCTGGCCGAGGTTCGACGCGGCCGCCGTGTGCACCAGCGCCTTGTGGCCCTCGCGCCGCATCGTCTCGACCATGCCGAGCGCCGTGAGCGGATTGACAAAGGCGGACGCGCCTTCGGCCGGGGTCGTGCCTTCGGGCAGCGGCATGCACTGGCCGGCGTCGATGCACCGGTACTGCGTGTACATTGCGCCGCCGATCATCGCGACGGTCTTGCCGACGAGCGCCTGTGCCGCAGGCGATGTCCCCGCCGCCACCACGACGCCGGCGCCCTCGTTGCCGACCTGCATCGACTGGTCCAGGCGCGCGGCCATGCTCTTCATTCCCAGTTCCGGGACGCTCGCGGTCACGACGGGTCGGGCGGGCGTGCCGGAGACCTTGGCGGTCCGGACGTCCGCTGCGCCGAACAGCAGGCCGAGGTCCGAGGGGTTCATCGGCGCGGCTTCGACACGAACGACGACTTGGTTCGCGGCGGGTTGGGGAATCGGCTCTTCCTGCAGCGACAGTTCGAGTTCGCCGCTGCTTCTGATGAGGGTGCGGATCTGGAGGGTGGTGGCGGGCAGGGTCATGAGGGTCTCCGGGGCTGGGGGCGGCCAGTATAGGAGTGGGTGATCAGACCTGCCCGGCGCGCTCCTGGAGCAGCAGCGCATTCGCCGCGGCGGATGCCCTGAAGGCTTCGCTGATGCGCTTGTCGCCGGAGACGCGACGCCAGAACAGCGTGGCGGCTTCGCATGCCACGGCCCAGACCTCGCGCTGCGACGGCAAGGGCAACAGCGGCTCGAAGGTGCGTGGCGGAACCTCGCCACCCGGCAACGGCGCGTAGAGCATCGGCACCATGTCGTAGATCGGCGCCAGTGCCAACTCGCGCTGCGGCCTGAAACTGAGGTTGCCCAGGTGCATGTCGGTGTTGGCGATCAACCTGCCGAACCACCAGAGGCGCTGGATGCGGGCCTCGTCGTCCGCCGGCAGCAGCCCGGCACGGACGAGCCGGGCCGCGATCCGGGTCCAGTCCATCGAGCTGTCGCCGATCAATGCGGCATTGGCGGTTTCGAGACTGCAGAGACGGCTCCTGCCAAAGAGGCCGTGACGGTCGAAACGCTCCACCTCCAGGAAGGTCCGGCCAGCGTGCGTGACGATGCGGCTTCTGGCGCTCTCGATGCCTGGCAAGGTCGCCGCACATTCCAGGGCCAGATGCTCGGCCACCAGCAGGTCGGCCCAGCGCCGGACCGCTGGCGATCCGTCCGCGCCCGAGAACTTGACGATCACATGGGGCGTCGCCTGCGCGTCCAGGGTCCGGAGCGCCGCGAACTTGGGGAACTCGCCGCCGGCACTGGATCCCGGCACGCCTGCGGCAATCGCCTGTTCAGCCAGTTCCGCATACGCGGGCCCGACCTTCGATCCGGGCAGCGGCTCGGGCGATGTCACCTTGGCTTGCAGCCAGCGCTCGTAGGCAGGGTCGCCGAGGATCAGGCTGCCGCTCACATCCCAGCCGCTGCGGCTGAGCACGAACAGGATGTCGTCGTCCGACCACTCGCCCGGATCGGCGGGCACGGCGAGCTGCCGGTGCTCCGCCCGCGCGAACTGCCGGCCCATGTAGCCTTGAGGCCGCATGTCGTAGAGCGGGTAAGGCAATCCGTCCCACCAGCCATCTCGCGACGCGTCGTCGACCGGCCAGCCGGCCTCGGCGATGGGCATCAGGGTGCCTTGCGGCGACACCGGCGTGAGGTGGCTGGCGAGTTCGGCTCGACCTTGAGCGTCGACTTCATACAGCGGCAGGTCCGCCGCGCTGCCTCGCAGTGGGCGGCGCAGTGCGTAGCGAGCGCGGCGGGCCTTGCCGCTGCTGACGAGATCGTCATCGAGCTCCGCCAGCAGGCGATGCACGGTCGCCACGCTGACGCCGACCGCTTCGGCAAGCTCGGCGGCACTGGACCTGGGCTGGCGGTTGAGCACCGCCCCCAGTTGGTCGCGCGCGGCTTGATTGCGGGTTCGCATCTCTTTTATGAGAAGATTAATGAGAAGATACTTCCCATTCTCTCACAGGGAGATGAAGTAAAAACGCTATCTATTTTGAGAAGATTCAGGGACAGGTAGGCCGGAACACTCAGGGCGCCAGATCAGCCGCCCCGGCATCCGGAAACGCCAGCACCCGGTCGATCCGCTTGCCATCCAGTTCGACAACCTCGAAGCACCAGCCCGCGCAGTCGATGCGCTCCCCGGCCTCGGGCAACTGGCCGGACACGAACATCAGCAAGCCCGCCACGGTGTTGTAGCGGCCGCGATCCTCGTCCGGAAGCTCGCGGATGCCGAGCCGGGCCCGCAGTTCGGAAACGGGCATCAGCCCATCCAGTTCCCACACGCCGTCGGGCCGTTCGCGCGCCCAGGCCTCGGCATGCGTGGCGACCTGGAGTTCGCCGGTGATCGCCTCAAGCAGGTCGCGCGGCGTCATCAGCCCCTGCACCACGCCGTATTCGTCGACCACGAACACCAGCCGGCCGGCGCGGGAGCGGAACTGTTCGAGCAGTTCCATGCCGGTGAGCGTCTCGGGGACGAACACGGCGGGCTGCGCGGCCTGCTCGGCGGTGCCCTCATGGTCGGGCCCCAGCCTGAGCAGTTGCGCGACGCTCACCACGCCGACCACGTCGTCGAGCGAGTTGCGGCACACGGGGTACCAGGAATGGACGAGGTTGAGCGCACCCGCCTCCGACACCTTCTTCAGGCTCTGGGCAATGCTGTCGGAGGCTTCGAGCCACTCGATGTCGGCGCGCGGCACCATCAGCGAGGTGAGTCGACGGTCGTCGAGGTGGAACACGTTGCGCACCATCTGGTGCTCGTGCATCTCGATCACGCCCGCATCGACACCCTCCTCCAGGCTGGCGGAGATTTCCTCCTCGGTCACCACGCGCGCCGCGTTCGAATCGATTCGCAGCAGCTTGAGGACCATGGCCGTCGCACCCGCGAGCAGCAACACGAAGGGCTTGGCCGCGGTGGCAAGGCCGCGCATGGGCCGTGCGACATAGCGCGCGACCGGTTCAGGGTAGAGCTGGCCGATCCGCTTGGGCACCAGCTCGCCGAAGATGATCGTGAAGAAGGTGATGCAGGTCACCACCACCGCGGTGGAAGCGACACTGGCCGTGCCCGCGCCCATGCCCACGGATTGCATCCAGACCGACAAAGGCTCCGCGAACGCCGCCTCGCCCACGATGCCGCTCAGCATCCCGATGGACGTGATCCCGATCTGGACGCTCGAGAGGAACTGCGTCGGATCCTCCATCAGCTTGAGCGCCGCCGCGGCGCCCGCATCCCCCGTTTCGGCCAGCGCGGCGAGGCGCGCGCGACGGCTGGTGGAGAGGGCCATTTCGGACATTGCGAACAACGCGTTGAGCGTCGTCAGCAAAGCCAGGAGGAGAACATCCATGAACGCGGGAGAGAATGGGGATCATGGCACTTTACTTGATCGGTGACGTGCAGGGCTGCGACGCGCCCCTGCAGCGCCTTCTCGACGACATCGCCTTCTCGCCCAGTCGCGACACGCTGGTCGTGCTCGGCGATCTGGTCAATCGCGGCCCCGCGTCGGCGGACGTCCTGCGCCGCATGCAAGGCCTGGGCGCCTCGGCACGCAGCCTGCTCGGCAACCACGATCTGCATTTGCTCGGCATCGCGCACGGCGCGCGCAAGGCAGGGCGCAAGGACTCGCTCGTCGGCATCCTCGAAGCGCCCGACCGCGAGGCGATGCTCGACTGGCTGCGCCACCAGCACATGGCCCTTCACCAGACGATGGGCGGGGGTGACCTCCTGATGGTGCACGCGGGCGTGCTGCCGCAATGGAGCATTGGCGACACGCTGTCGTTCGCGTCGGAAGTCGAATCGGTGTTGCGCGGCCCGTCGCTGTCCGCTTTCCTGCAGACGATGTACGGCAACGAACCCGCCCAATGGAACGATGCGCTGACCGGCAGCGCGCGCTTGCGCGTCATCGTGAACGCGTTGACGCGGCTGCGCTTCTGCACGAAGGACGGCGTGATGGAATTCGAAACCAAGGACGGCTCCGGCGCCGCACCGAAAGGCCACATGCCGTGGTTCGACGTACCCGGCCGCAAGACAAGATCTGCCGCGGTCGCCTTCGGCCACTGGTCAACGCTCGGCTGGGTCTCACGCCCCGACCTGATCTCGACCGACACAGGTTGCGTATGGGGCGGCTGCCTGAGCGCCGTCAGGATGGGCGCGACGCCGCAGGAGCGGGAGTTAATCCAGGTCAAATGCCCGCAGGCACAAAAACCAGGCTAATCGCACCGCCCCAACGAAGCCCTTCCAGAAATACCGCGGAACCGGCTCCGCCGGGCCGCCGGTGTTGCCCCCTGAAAGGGGGTGGAGAGCGACACGAAGTGCGCGAGCCTGGGGGTCAGCTAGATTTAAACAGCGCAGGCACCTTGCGCTTCGTCTTGATGTTGCTCGAAATGCCACGTGCTGGCGCCGCCTTGGCCGCGGCCTCCCAGGCGGGCGCCGCCTCGCGTTCCGGCGCTTCGTAAGGCTGCTCGAAGAAGGGATCGCGTGGCGCCGCGGGCGCGCGATGCGGACGGCCACCGCCCCGCACCGGACGTGCCTCGCTGCGCTCGCGGGGACGGTCCAGCGTGTCGAGCACATCGCGTGCATCGCCCGCCTCGCCCTCTTCGCGCCAATGGCGGCGACCATCGTTGATGCGGCCACGAGGGCGGTCTTCCTCGAACTCGATCGCTTCGAGCTCGATCTTGTTCTTGATCAGCTTCTCGATGTCGGCCACCAGGCGCACATCGTTGCCGCCGCTGGCAAAGCTCACCGCGAGTCCCGAAGCGCCGGCACGGCCGGTGCGGCCGATCCGGTGGACGTAGTCCTCGGCGTTGAACGGGATGTCGAAGTTGAAGACGGCCGGCACGTCCTTGATGTCGAGCCCGCGCGCAGCGACATCGGTCGCGACCAGCAGGTCGACTTCACCGGCCTTGAAGGCGGCGAGCGCCTTGAGCCGCTCGTCCTGGCTCTTGTCGCCGTGCAGCGCGGTGGTCTTGAGACCTTCGCGTTCGAGCGAACGCGCAAGACGCGCGCAACCCAGCTTGCTGTTGACGAAAACGAAGGCCTGCGTGATGCCGCGCTGGCGAATGATCTGCTTGAGCGCACGGCGCTTGTCGTCGTCGCTCACGCTGTAGAAGCGCTGCTCGACCGTGGAAGCCGTTTCGTTCGGCCGGGCCACTTCGATCGTGACCGGGTTCTGCAGGTAGCTGCCGGCCAGTCGCTTGATTTCAGGGGAGAAGGTCGCCGAGAACAGCAGCGTGGTCCGCTGCTTGGGCAGGTAGGAAAGGATGCGCTGCAGGTCGGGCAAGAAGCCGATGTCGAGCATGCGGTCGGCCTCGTCGAGCACCACGTACTCGACCTGGTTGAGCACCGCGTTCTTGGCCTCGATGTGGTCGAGCAGGCGCCCGGGCGTCGCGACCAGGACCTCGACGCCCTTCTTGAGCTCGAGCGTCTGCGGCTTCATGTCGATGCCGCCGAAGACCACCGTGCTGCGCAGGCTGGTGTACTTCGCGTAGAGCTTCACCTGCTGGGCGACCTGGTCGGCCAGTTCCCGCGTCGGCAGCAGGACCAGGGCGCGCACCGGATGGCGTGCGGGCGAGGTCGAACTGTTCTCGTGCTTGAGCATGCGCTGCAGCAGCGGCAGGGAGAAAGCGGCCGTCTTGCCGGTGCCGGTTTGCGCCGCACCCATCACGTCCTGGCCCGCCAGGACCACGGGAATGGCCTGTTCCTGGATGGGCGTCATGGTCTCGTAGCCCATTTCGGCTACGGCACGCGCCAGCGGTTCGGCCAGGGAAAGATTGGAGAAGGAGCTTGTCATTAACCGGCTATTGTCGCATTTTGGGCTCGCCCCCAGGCTTTGCGCACTACGTGTCGCGTCGCCCCCCCCTACCGGGGGCAACACCGGCGGCCCGGCAAAGCCGGTTCCGCGGTGTTTCCGATCTCCACTTGTTGACCCTGCTCGCTATAGGCTCTTGGAGGCGAAGGTGTCGCAGTCCTGGAGATTTCCGGACTTGTAGCCGGTGCCGAACCAGCGTTGGCGTTGGGCGCTGGAGCCGTGAGTGAAGCTGTCGGGGACGACGGCGCGGCCGGCGGAGCGTTGGAGGGCGTCGTCGCCGATCTTCTGGGCGGCGTTCATGGCGGCTTCGATGTCGCCGGGGTCGAGCCACTGCTTGGATTCCTGCGAATGGTGGGCCCAGACGCCTGCGAGGCAGTCGGCCTGCAATTCGACGCGGACGCTCAGGGCATTGTTCTGGGTCTGGCTGAGACGGCCGCGGGCCTGGTCGACCTTGTCGGTGATGCCGAGTTCGTCCTGCACGTGGTGGCCTATCTCGTGCGCGATGACGTAGGCCTGCGCGAAGACGCCGGGCGCACCGAGCTGGTTCCTGAGGGTGTCGTAGAAGGCGAGGTCGATGTAGACCTTCTTGTCGCCGGGGCAGTAGAACGGGCCCATGGCGGACTGGCCGGTGCCGCAGGCTGTGGGCGTCGCGCCCCGGAAGAGCACCAGCTTCGGCGGCGTGTAGGTCTCGCCGTGCTGGCGGAAGATGTCGCTCCAGACGACCTCGGTGTTCTTCAGGACCGTCGAGACGAAGGCCGCATCCTTGTCATTGGGCGGTGGTTTGTGCGCAGGTGCCTGCTGGACTTGCGGGGCCGGCTCGCCGCCGCTCAGCAGGCCCAGGACGGTCAGCGGATTGATGCCGAAGATCCAGCCGGCGATCAGCGCCACGGCCACGGTGCCGATGCCGACGCTGCGCCCGCCGATCGGAAAGCCGCCGCCTCCACCGCCACCATCCCGGCGATCCTCGACGTTGTCTGATTGATCGTTGCCTTCCCATCTCATGACGCTCTCCTTGCCGCCTTCCGGGCGGCGCTCGCAGGATGGTACGCGCTCAGCGGGAAACCACGTATCCAACGTTCATCACGCCGTCGCTGGCTCGGGGCCGGGGCGCCGCGGCGCTCTTTTCGGCGGCCGTCGCAGCGAGCGTTGCCCGCTCCTGCGCATAGTGGGCCTGGGCTTTCTGCACCTGAGACTGCGTCACGATGACCATGGCCACGACCTGCACCAGCACGACGCCGACAAGCGTCGCTAGCAGCAGCAGCCGGTAGGGGTGCATCTCGCGCAAGCTCTGAAAAATCGACATGTTCTCGCTCCTGTAACCACGCTCCCTGCGTGGGATGGAACGAGATCCTGCCGATCGCCAGCACGTCGAAACCGACGCCATGGCCGCCAGACGCTGTAGGACCGCGCCGGAGGCCAGCCGCAGGTTTTGGGAAGACGCTCAGGCCTTGGGGAGCGTCACGCCGCGCTGTCCCTGGTACTTGCCGCCGCGGTCCTTGTAGCTCGTCTCGCAGACTTCATCGCTTTCGAAGAACAGGACCTGGGCGCAGCCCTCACCGGCGTAGATCTTGGCGGGCAGCGGCGTCGTGTTGCTGAATTCCAGCGTGACGTAGCCTTCCCACTCGGGCTCGAAGGGCGTGACGTTGACGATGATCCCGCAGCGGGCATAGGTGCTCTTGCCCAGGCAGATGGTCAGCACGTTGCGCGGGATGCGGAAATACTCGACCGTGCGGGCCAGCGCGAAGCTGTTGGGCGGGATGATGCAGCTGTCGCCATGGAAGTCGACGAAGCTCTTCTCGTCGAAGTTCTTCGGGTCGACCACCGTGCTGTGGATGTTGGTGAAGACCTTGAACTCGGGCGCGCAGCGGATGTCGTAGCCGTAGCTCGAGGTGCCGTAGCTGATGATGCGGTGGCCGTCCTGCTCACGGATCTGCCCGGGCTCGAAGGGCTCGATCATCCCGCTCTTCTCGGCCATGCGCCGGATCCACTTGTCGCTCTTGATGCTCATGTCAGGTCCTTCCTCGGGGCCGCTATTCTAGGCAGCCGCCGCCCTGCCCTCGGCCGCTTAACCGACCAGGGCCTGCGAAATGACCGTGCGCTCGATCAGCCGGTCGTCACCCAGCACGATCATCGCGAACAGCAGTTCCTCGAGGTTGTTCGCCAGCGCGGTCTTGCGGGCGAGCAGCGGCGTCGCCTTCGGGTCGATGACCACGAAGTCCGCCTCGCAACCCGGTTGCAGGTTGCCGATGACCCCTTCGAGCCCCAGCGCCCGGGCCGCACCGCCCGTGTGATGCCACCAGAGCTGCGACGGCGGGATGCTGACGCCGGGCTTAGTCTGCCCTTCCCGCCCCGCGTAGTACGCGGCCAGCATGGTCGCGAAGGGGCTGAAGCTCGTGCCGCCGCCGACGTCGCTGGCCAGTCCGTAGCGGTAGCCGATGCGGTCCGCGCCCTCGAAGTCGAAGAAGCCGCTGCCCAGGAACAGGTTGCTGGTCGGGCTGACGGCGGTGGCGGTCTTCGTCTCGCGCATCAACCGGCGGTCGTCGTCGTCGAAGTGGATGCAGTGCGCGTAGACCGCGCGTTCGCGCATCAGGCCAAAGCCCGCATAGACGTCGAGGTACGAGCGCGCCTGCGGAAACAGCTCGCGCGCCCACTTCACTTCGTCCTTGTTCTCGGCGACGTGCGAGTGAATCCACGTGTCGGGGTACTTCGCCGCCAGTTCGCCCGCGCCTTGCAGTTGCGCGTCGGTGCTCGTCGGCGCAAAGCGCGGGGTGATGGCATAGCCCAGGCGGTCGACGTTGTGCCACTGGCGGATCAGCGATTCGGTATCGATCAGGCTTTGTTCAGTTTGATCGCGTACACCGTCGGGCGAATGACGATCCTGCAACACCTTGCCCGTGATCATGCGCAGCTGCCGGCGGCGCGCCGCCTCGAAGAAGGCCTGCACGGATTGCGGATGCGAGGTCGCGAAGGTGAGCGAGGTCGTGACGCCGTTGCGCAGCAGTTCGTCGAAGAACACCTCGGCCACTTCCGCCGAATGCGCGGGATCGGCGAACTGGCTCTCGGCCGGAAATGTGTAGTTCTCGAGCCAGGGCAACAGGCCGTCCGCCGGCGCGCCGATGATGTCGGTCTGCGGGAAGTGGATGTGCATGTCGACGAAGCCCGGCGCCAGGATCCGACCCGGACAGTGCGTCACCGCCACATCCGTATGGCGGGCCGCGACGCTGGCGAAATCGCCGGCATCCTGGACGCGCTGCCGCCCGGTCGCATCGGGGCCGACGACCAGCAGGCCGTCTTCATCGAAGACCGGCTGGCCGGCGGTGTCGAAACGCAAGAGGGAGGCGCGGTACGCTTTCATGGGCACGGAGGGTAAGGCAGCCATGCCGGTATGCAATGTGCTTGCTCGTATGGACGCTATATGGCGACAGCGCTGCCGGCGCAGCAGATCGTACTTCCGGGCGGCCCCGGCGGTCGAAGATAATCCGGCGAATTACTACAGGAAAAGCAATGACTACACGTGACGCCGCGAAGAGCGCCGAGTGCAGATGAAAGTGCTTCTGATAGCGAACTATGAGCCCGACGGCCAAACCAGCATGCTCGCCTTCAAGCGCGTCCTGGAGCGCGAGCTTCCCGCGACGGGCTGCGAGTTGCGGGTGATCTCCCCGCCGAAGCGCGTGCTTCGGGTGCCCACTTCTTCCCGCTGGTGGAAATGGCTGGGCTACGTCGACAAGTTCATCCTGTTCATCCCCTCGCTCGCCGCCCAGGTGCGCTGGGCGGACGTCGTCCATGTCGCCGACCACTCGAATGGCATGTACATCCCCCGGGTGACGGGCAAGCCCAATGTCATCACCTGCCACGACGTGATCGCGGTGCAGGCCGCCAAGGGCCTGGTGGACGGCTGGAACGTCGGATGGACCGGCAGGCTGTTCCAGCGGCTGATCGTCAAGGGCATGGCCCGGGCCGACCTCATCGCCTGCGTGTCGGACATGACGAAGCGTGAAGTGCTGACCATGGGTTTCGCGGACGAGCACAAGGTCACGACCGTGCTCAACGGCCTGAACGACCAGTTCGCGCCCGTGGCGCCGGAGGAGGCGCAGCGCCTGCTGGAACGACTCGGGGTTTCGGTGAAGGACAAGTACCTGCTCCACGTGGGCTGGGATCTCGACCGCAAGAATCGCCGGGGCGTGGTCGAAGCCTTCATCGCACTGCAGGAACGCGCGGCGGCGGCCGGCACGGCGCCGGTGGTGGACCGGCTGTTGTTCGTGGGACCTGACGTCGCGCCCGAGTCGATGAAGCTGGCCCAGGAGCGCGGCTTCGCCGACAGGATCGGGACGGTGCACAAGATCTCGCACGATGAACTGCGCGCGATCTACTCCAGCGCGACGGCATTGCTCTTCCCGTCGCTCCAGGAAGGCTTCGGCTGGCCGATCATCGAGGCGCAGGCCTGCGGCTGCCCGGTGTTCACCTCCGACCTCCCGCCCATGAACGAAATCGGCGGCGCGGCGGCTGTGTACGTCGACCCCTGCGACCCGGATGCCATGGCCGCCGCGATCGAAGAGGCCGCGCCCCGGCTGGCCGAGATGCGCCGTCTAGGGATAGAGAACGCATCGCACTACACCTCGACGCAGATGGCGGTGAACTACAAGGCCGTCTACGATCGAGCGATCCGGGAGCGCCAGGCGGCCCCTTCATGAAGAAGCTTCTGGCGCTGGGCGTCGTGTTCCTCCCCTGGTCGCTGAAGCGATGGGTACTGCGGCGCTTCTGGGGCTACCAGATCGCGGACGGGGCGCGCATCGGCCTGTCCTACATCTTCCCGGGTGAGTTGGTCATGGGCGAAGACGCGTACATCGGCCACTTCAATGTCGCGATCCATCTCGGCAAGCTGGATTGCGGCGCCCACTCGGTGATCGACCGCTCCAACTGGATCACGGGCCATCCGCCCAAGGGCGCGCATTTCACGCACCGCACGCAGCGCGAGCCGGTGCTTATCGTCGGCGAACATGCGGCCATCACCAAGTCGCACATCATCGACTGCACGGACAGGATCGAGATCGGCGCGTTCACCACCATCGCGGGCTATCACTCCCAACTGATCACGCACGGAATCAACGTGGTCGAGGGGCGCCAGGACTGCAAGCCGATCCGCATCGGGGCCTACTGCCTCGTCGGGACGCGCGTCACGGTGCTCGGCGGCGCCGCGCTGCCGGACCGTTCGTTGCTGGGCGCGGGCTCGGTACTGAACAAGGCGCACACCGAGGAATGCGCGGTATACGCCGGCCAGCCAGCAGTAAAGGTCAAGTCTGTAGCCCCCGAAGCTGCGTATTTCCAACGCAAACGCGGCTTCGTCCATTGAAGCCACGGCTGCCACGGAACCGGCTTCGCCGGGCCGTAGGCAGCGCCCCCTGCAAGGGGGTGGAGAGCGACACGAAGTGCGCGAGCCTGGGGGTGAGCACCAGCTAGTGCGCCTTTCCTTGCACGCCTTCGACTAGCCAGTTCATGTTGAGGATCTGCTCGTCACTAAGGCTCTGGCCCTTCGCAATGACGACGCGGCCTTCGTTGTCGCGCACATCCGCGATGGCCTGAAAGGGCTTCACCTTGCCGGCCGCGATGTCCTGCTGCCGCGCCTGCACCTCGGCCTGCACGGCCTTCGGCACCTTCGGGCCGAAATCGCCGACGCGGATCATGCCTTCCTTGACGCCGCCCCAGACGTTGCCGCTCTTCCAGGTGCCGTCAAGCACCGCGCGGGCGCGCTCGGTGTAGTAGCCGCCCCATTGGTGGGTGACGGCGACGATCTGCGCGTCGGGCGCGACCTTTCGCATGTCCGAGTGGTAGGCCACCGCCATCTTGCCGCGCTCCTGCGCCGCGGCCATCACCGCGGTCGAGCCGGTGTGGAAGGCGATCACGTCGACGTCCTGGTTGAACAGCGCCATCGCCGCATCGCGTTCCTTCGGTGGATCGAACCAGACGTCGAGCCACACCACCTTGACCTGCGCCTTCGGATTGACCGAGCGCATGCCCAGCGTGAACGCATTGATGCCCTGCAGCACCTCGGGGATCGGGAAGCCCGCGACATAGCCGGCGACGTTCGTCTTGGTCATGCGTCCGGCTGCGACGCCGGCGAGGTAGCGCCCTTCGTAGTAGCGCGCATTCGCGGTCGCGACATTGGGTGCGGTCTTGTAGCCGGTGATCGATTCGAACTTCACGTCCGGGAAGTCCCGTGCGACCTTCATGGTGGGTTCCATGTAGCCGAAGCTCGGCGTGAAGATGAGCTTGTTGCCCTGCTGCGCGAGGTCGCGGATCACGCGCTCCGCGTCGGCGCCTTCGGAGACGTTTTCGACATAGGTGGTCTTTACCTTGCCGGCGAGCGCGGCCTCGACGGCCTTGCGGCCCTCTTCGTGCTGGCGCACCCAGCCGGCATCGGTGATGGGCGCGACATACACGAAGCCGATCTTCAGTGGATCGGCCTTCGGCGCGGTCTGGGAAAAAGCTGGAAGGAAAAAACAGGCGGCCGCGAGCGCGGCTGCGAGGTTTTTATACATGGTAGTCCTCTACATGGCCCCGGAATGAAAACCGGCGCTGCGGGGCAGCAGCGCCGGGCGGGCATTTTACCCGGGCGCCGGAGAGGCCCTCGCATGTCACTTCTCGTTGCGCAATCGCCGGCGTCGCTTCACGGCGATGTCACGTTGGCTGCCTAGCCTCAGCCCTCCGACAACTGGAGGAGTCTCCCCATGCATGAAGTGGTTCCGACCGTGCGCGCGACTTGCGCATTGACCCTGGCCCTGGCGCTCGCCGCCTGTGGTGGCGGCAGCGGCAGCGCGACGCCGACGAGCCTCGCGGCGCCCACGTCGCCCGCGGCTGCCGCGAGCAGCCAGAAGCCCGATGCCGCGACGTCGACCGCGGCGGCCGAGGCCAACGACAAGCCCTCCGTTCACTACGCCCCCTGAACGATTCAGCACGAGGACCAGAACCATGAACTCCCGCCGCAAATTCATCCAGGGCACCGCCACCACCGGCATCGCCGCCGCCACGCTCGCCGCATTCCCGCCGAGCATCCGCCGCGCTCTCGCCATTCCCGCACACAACGAAACGGGCACCATCCACGACGTCAAGCACGTCGTGATCCTGATGCAGGAGAACCGCTCCTTCGACCACTACTTCGGCACGCTGCGCGGCGTGCGCGGCTTCGGCGACCGCTTCACCATTCCGCTGCCGCAGGGCCGCAACGTCTGGCAGCAGCTCGACGCCAACGGACAGCCAGTGCTCCCCTTCTACCTGGACAGCAGCAAGGGCAACGCGCAACGCTTCAGCGGCACGCCGCACAGCTGGAACGACGGCCAGAACGCATGGGACGGCGGCCGCATCAACCAGTGGGCACGCTACAAGACCGTCGCATCCATGGGCTACTTCAAGGAAGCCGAACTGCCCTTCCAGTACGCGCTGGCCAACGCCTTCACGCTGTGCGACGGCTATCACTGCTCGATGCATACCGGCACCAACTCGAACCGCATGTTCCTGTGGACCGGCACCAACGGCCCGACCGCCGCCGGCGTGGCATCGTTGAACAACGAATGGGATTCGATCGATTCCTCCGCGCTCGGCTACGAATGGAAGACCTATCCGGAGCGCCTGCAGGAAGCCAGGGTGAGCTGGATCGTCTACCAGAACATGCCCGACAACTTCGGCGACAACCCGCTGGCGGGCTTCAAGCAGTACCGCAAGGCGAACGAACTTTCCGGCAAGCCGGTGAGCAACGACGCCCTCTCGCCCGCCTACGACCCGGCCAGCGACGACGTCGGCAACCCGCTCTACAAGGGCATCGCCAACACCATGCCCGGCGACTTCAACAATCCGCAGACCTACTTCGAGCGCTTCCGCCAGGACGTCAAGAGCGGCAAACTGCCCCAGGTGTCGTGGATCATCGCGCCGGCGACCTACTCGGAGCACCCCGGACCGTCCAGCCCCGTGCAGGGCGCCTGGTACATCCAGGAAACGCTCGATGCCCTCACCGCCGTGCCGGATGTGTGGAGCAAGACCGTGCTGCTGGTCAACTTCGACGAGAACGACGGTTACTTCGATCACTATCCCTCGCCCTCCGCGCCGTCCCTCAACGCGGACGGAACTCCTGCCGGCAAGACGACCTTGCCCGAGCGCGACGTCGCTTTCGAACGCTTCACGCACCCGAACCCGCCCGGCACCACCGGGCAGCCGCAGCCCGACGGCCGCGTGTACGGCCCCGGCGTGCGCGTGCCGATGTACGTGATCTCGCCGTGGAGCCGCGGCGGCTGGGTCAACTCGGAAGCCTTCGACCACACCTCCGTCATCCGCTTCCTGGAGAAGCGCTTCGGCGTGAAGGAGCCGAACATCGGCCGCTTCCGCCGCGCGGTCTGCGGCGACCTGACGAGCGCCTTCAACTTCGCCCGGCCGAACGACGAGGTCCTGCCCACGCTGGCCGGACGCAAGACGCGGGACCAGGCCGACCTGCTGCGCGCCGACCAGGAGAAGCTCGCACCGATCACGCCACCGGCCAATCCGCTGCTGCCGCAGCAGGCGACAGGCACGCGCCCGTCGCGCGCGTTGCCGTACGAACTGCACGTCAGCGCCAATACCGATGCGCGTCGCGGCACGGTCAAGCTCGTGTTCGCCAACACCGGCGACGCGGGCGCCGTGTTCCACGTCTACGACAAGCTCCACCTCGATCGCCTGCCGCGCCGCTACATGGTGGAACGCAACGAGAAGCTCGACGACACCTGGTCCGTGATGACCGACAACGCGGGCCTGTACGACCTCTGGGTGCTCGGCCCCAACGGCTTCCACCGCCATTTCAAGGGCGACCTGAACCGGCTGCGCGCGGGCGGTGCGCCCGATCCGGAATTGCGCGTGGGCTATGACGCGCGGCGCGGCGACCTGTATCTCAAGCTGCGCAACGACGGTGAGCGTGCATGCCGGTTCACGATCCAGGCCAAGGCCTATCGCAACGACGGCCCGTGGGACGTCCGGGTCAGGGGCGGCGGCGACGAAGAGAAGCACTGGGACCTCGACGCCAGCGGCCAGTGGTACGACTTCGCCGTCACCTGCGACTCCGACCCCACCTTCTACCGGCGCTTCGCCGGACGCGTGGAAACCGGCAGGCACTCGGTGAGCGATCCCGCCTTCGGCAAGCTGGACACCTGAGCCCCCGTCGGCACGGCGTTCAGACGAAGGCGTCGAACGCCGCGTCGAGCCGGTCGAGGTAGGCACGCTTCGCCGCCGCGTCGACGAAGCTGCCTTCGAAACTGTTCGCCGCGAGCTGCCACGCGTGCTGCGCCGTCAGGCCGGTGGCGGCGAAGGTCTCGATGAAGTTCTGATTCATGTAGCCGCCGAAGTAGGCCGGATCGTCCGAGTTGACCGTCGCCACCAGGCCCGCATCCAGCAGCTCGCGCAGGTTGTGTTGCCCGAGGTCCGGGAACACGCAGAGCTTGAGGTTGGACAGCGGGCACACGGTCAGCGGAATGCGGTCCTGCGCGAGGCGCTTCATCAGCGCGGCGTCCTTGGTGCTCTGCACGCCATGGTCGATGCGCTCGACCTTGAGCACGTCGAGCGCGCTCCACACAAAGGCCGGCGGGCCCTCCTCGCCCGCATGCGCAACCAGGTGAAAGCCGAGTTCGCGGCAGCGCGCGAACACGCGCGCGAACTTCTCGGGCGGATGGCCGAGCTCGCTCGAATCGAGTCCAACGCCGATGAAGCGGTCACGGAACGGCAGCGCCTGTTCGAGCGTGGCGAAGGCATCCTCCTCGCTCAGGTGGCGCAGGAAGCACAGGATCAGCGCCGCATCGACACCGAGCTTTTCCTTGGCGTCGACGCAGGCGCGGTGCAGGCCGTCGATCACGGTCTGCATCGCCACGCCGCGCTCGGTGTGCGTCTGCGGATCGAAGAACATCTCGGTGCGGATGACGTTGTCCGCCGCCGCGCGCTCCAGGTAGGCCCAGGCCATGTCGTAGAAGTCCTGCTCCTTCAGCAGCACACTGGCCCCGGCGTAGTAGATGTCCAGGAAGCTCTGCAGGTTGGTGAAGGCGTAGGCGCGGCGCAGGTCCTCGACGCTCGCATAGGGAATCGAAACGCCGTTGCGCTGCGCGAGCGCGAAGATCAGCTCGGGCTCCAGGGAGCCCTCGATGTGCATGTGCAGCTCGGCCTTGGGCATGGCGCGCAGCAGGTCGGGCAAGCGGTCGGCGGCGATGGATGGGACGGTGCGCGAGAAAGTGTTCATCAGAGGACTCCGAAGGTGATGCCGCGCGTCTTCAGATGGCGGCGATAGAGGGACGAAGCCTTGTCGGCCAAGGTGTGAAGCTCGGCGCGCAGGTCGAGTGGCAGACGCTTCGGGCTTTGCGATTCGAGCACCGGTTTGTCCTGTAGAAAGATCGTGTCCTGGAATGCGCGCACCGAGGCCTCGTCACGCGAGAAGTCCGAGGTCGCGAAGCGGAACCATACGCGGCAGCGCTCGTGCTCAACCGGACAGATGTAGAGCGCAATGGATTCACGGTAGTCGTCGATGCCGACGCTCGCGGCATCGGGCACTTTGATCAACACCGCGGTGTACGGACCAGTGACTTCGTAGGTGTATTCGACCTGCGCCGGAGTGGTGGAGTTGACCGTCGATCGCGGCTGCCACGCCTTGCAACCGGTGGCGAGAAGGCCGTTGGGCGTGGCTTCGACGCGGTAGTCATCAATGATTGCCATGTCGCGTGCGCCGAGCCAGTCTTCATGCACGAAGCCGAAGTGGGCCATGTCGAGGAAGTTCTCGATGAGGCGCGGCGCGCTGGTGTCGACGTCGTAAGGGCCGCAGTCGATCTTGCGCATGCTTGCATCAACTTCGGCGGCGAACACGGGCACCGGTGATTCCGCCTCGGCCGGCGCATCGATGCGCACCCATACAAGCCCGCCTGCATCACACGCCCCATAGGTTGTGGCGTGGTTCGATGCCGGCGGCACAAACGACGGCAGCGCCGGCACATGCACACATCGGCCACCGGCTTCGAATCGCCAGCCGTGATAGGGGCATTCGAGTTGCAGCGCGCCTGCGCATTGCACTACGCGCCCGAGCGACAGCTTCGCGCCGCGGTGTGGGCAACGATCCGCCCACGCGTGCACTTCGCCCGTGCCATCGCGCCACAGCACGAGGTCCTCGCCGAGCAGCCGCACGGCCACTGGCGCATTCGCGATGTCTTCGACGAGGGCGACCGGATGCCAGAGTTGTTTTTCGATCATCGTGAGCTTCGTTGCGCGTCAAGTGAAGGTCTGTCAAAGCGCGCTTATCGGATCCGATGGTATATGCTCCGCCCCGGATTTAAGAGGCAACAAGCCTTCCGAATCCTCGCCACTGTCACGGCGATCGATCAAGAGACTTTCAGGGAGAGAACAAGAATGTCCCACACGCTGAGCGTCAGCGGTGCGGCCGCGCCCGTCTTTCCGGGCAAGCCCGCATTAGAGCCCGTGCGCCTGTCAGGCCGAGAAGGCGTGAACCGCCTCCTCGAATATGAGCCGTTGCTCAAAACCCCGCTTGCCCTGAACCTCGGCGACCCGTTTCGCCGTCAGATCAGTGCGATTCGGTTTGATGCCTCCAAGCGGTTCATCCATGGCGTTGGCGGCGCGGGCGGCCCGATCTCAACCAGTGGCTGCACGAGTCGCCAGCCATGATCATCAGCCCGCCTTTCCTGCCTGAACAGACCGACAAGCCCGATGCCGAATGGGTCGACAAGGCCATGGCGCAGCCTGCTCAAAAAGCCGCCGAATCCAAGGCTCTCGAAGGCTCCTTCCCGCTGAGTGCCGCCCTCATGTGGCACGACGGCATCCACATCCAGGCACCCGGTGCCCCCGAGGGTGGCTATCTGCCCGTGCGCGCGATCGCCGATGGCAAGGTCATCTACGCCAAGGCCGGCCCCAAGCGCAACGACAAGCCCGACGACCCGCAGAACTACAGCCCTCATGGCGTGCAGTGGACCGACAACGGCATCGTCATCATCGAGCACGAAACCGAGATCGGCGCCAGCAACGACGCCGCGGCCAAGCCCACGAAGATCAAGTACTACAGCCTGTACATGCATCTGAGCGGCATCGCCAGGAACGCTCAGACCAAGGCGGCGTGGAAGGCCGGCGACCGCATCTACCGCAAGGACGAACTGGGCAGCCCCGGTCAGGTCTACAGCCACACCGGGCAGATCCACTTCGAGATCTGCTGCGACGAAGCCAACGCCGAGGCGATCATCGGACGCAAGCCGCGCTGGAGCGAGGTCGACCCAGAGGTTGCGCCTACCGCCGATGGCCGCACCGACAGCGTCTTCGGCGACATCCTCGTCTATCTGCCGAAGACGACGCCCATCAGCGCTGCCGAGCCTGTCAGCCACTTGCGTGCCGCCGGCGGTGCCGCACTCGGAACGGCGCAATGGGTCGCCATTCGCTATGACAAGGGTACGGCCTACCTGAGCAGCTACGACACCCTGGGAGCCCCCATCGGCATCGAAAGCTCGGACCCGGACTTCGAATACAAGCTGTACACCGAAGCCAACAAGCGCCACAAGAGTCTGGACAAGGCAACCCAAGCCAGCAGCAGCCCCAGCGGCTGGTACGAACTGCTGCGCTTCGGGCGCAACCTGGGACCTGATGCGCTGCCCGCCAACGCGGCGCACTGGCGCAAGATTCGCACCCCCGCCGGCGACGTGTGGGCCGACCTGAACGCGGAAGGCAGCCACAAGTTCAGCGATGCGGACTTCCTCGGTGTCAGGGGCTGGAACTGCTTCGACGACGACAGCAGTCCCAACGACCAGCGCTGCGATTCGGTGAACCTCAAAAGATGGGTGCGCGATCCAGACCCGGCCAATGCCGACCGCATGTCGCGCGAGGCGCTCGGCGGCCGGCTGGGAGAGGACAGCGTTCGCAAGAAGCTCCGCCGCGCGATCTGCAACTTCCCCAGCGAGTGGGAACAAGGCACTGTGGAAGCGCGCCATGAGTGGCTGCGTGATCCGGGCAACAAGTACGGCCTGGATGACGACCAGAACTGGCAGTGCTTCGCGGACCACTGCAAGTCAACGACCTTTGCGGACTTGCCGCCCGACTACGTGGCTGCGAAGTGGCGGTTTCATCCGGCCGAGTTCATTACGGTTTTGCGCCGGTGCGGATGGCTGAGCGAAGACGAGCTTCTGCAACTGCTGCCTAAACACGCGATGCGTAGCTCCCGGGGCACGACTTTATGGGAGGCGGTGCCCGATGCCAACGCCAACTTCAGGACCAATTCAGTGGCCCGTGACCACCGCCTACCTCTAAACCGAGCAATGCGAAAGTGGGGCATGACATCTCCCTTTCGAGCCGCCACATTCTTCGGCAGTTCAATACAAGAGACCATGTGGCTAGGTAGCCTCGCGGAATTCGGAGGAACCAAGCTTTGGTACGCACCGTGGCATGGTCGAGGCTTTCTCCAGTTGACTAATCCAGAGAATTACGTGGACTATTGGAGTTATCGCGGTCGCGTTATAGCGAAAAGCTTGCGTGCCGCGATAGTGAGTGCTTATCAGCGCATTGCTTCAACGCCTCCTGCATCACGCAGTAACTCCGGTCTGCAGGATATCAACTTTCCGGCATTGATTTCGGAAATTACAACCTGGCGTGCCGCAGTCCAAGGCGACCGACTCGCGGATCCCAAGGAAGCCCTTTTTGCACCATCGGACAGTGCCGGGTTCTACTGGGTGAAAAACCTCAAGTCAGAAGAAGCAGACCAACCGCACCTCCTCGAAAGAGTCGCAATTAAAACTAATGCAGGCAAAAAAATTTACTATCGTAGTCAGACTTTTTGGCGCGCCTCGGCCAGAGTAAATTTACCCGGCGCGGTCGCCCGGACCAATTACATCGGCATCAACGGCTTCGATGCCCGCTGCGTGGCTTATGGTTACGCATTGGCTGTGTTGAGTGAAAAAAATTTTCCAGATGACACTGGCCGAGAGACACTTTGGTTTCCAGAAGCACACTTCTTTAGACGACGAATTTCATGAGAAAGAATCTTCTTTCTAGATTGACTTACCAAGCACTATTAGTACTCGGCTCAATCGCATTTTCCAGCGCGGCCTGCGCCTATGAGCGCTGGGTCAATCGATCGACAATCATTGAGCCAAACAACTGCGCGATCAGAGCCCGAATTCCCGTCAATGCCGTCCTAGGAAATGGGTTTCGCATTGAAAATCCACACCGGCTAAGAACAAAAAACTACATCGAGCCGCTGGCATTCAATTTTGAGTGTCGGCCTAGCGATGATGAAGTCGTAAATTCTGGATGGGCGAAATATGAAGCAAAGGAAGGTTGGTGACTGTTTCAGATTTCACGGGAGAAGAAGAATTCAGACAAAAGAAGCTTTACTTTTGCTTGACTCATTTAGAGAAAGCAGTGTGCGGATACGGATCAGTTGGCCTTCTTAACGACGGGAAAAAAGGAGACTTGACACCCTACGTTTCAAAGATCATTCGGAGCATCGAATTCATTGATTAATAAAATGGAAATCGTCGCTGCTCTCTGCTCCCACTTCAGCATCGCCAGCTTCCACAACGTTATCTTCTTCCCGTCGACCTCGCGCCACCTAGCTCAGATAACTCTAAATCATATTCTCAAAAACGCTTTTAGAGCAATCTTCTTCCCGCTGTTGGCAACGGCAATTCCCGCGTACGCCGCCAATTTTCTTTGCTTCAAGTCAAACGACATCCAGTTACAAATAAATATCAACGATGATTTTCAGTAGGCAAGGTCAGATACAGGGGAAATTGGACGGCGTCTATAAAAATAAAGAAAGAAAAGATCGTCACTTCGGGAAATGCCAAAACGCCAGCAGTCATCCGAAGTGAATGGACCGAATGGGCGGGCGACAAAATAAGCGGTAGATACCTCCTCACCACGCAAGGGGCCATAGTCGGAGATTTATTTTACATTAAGAATTCAGGACGCAAGTTTCATTTTTATGATGACCCAGAGGCCTATGCGGAAAAAAAATGCTCTTGGAGGTAGGATACCCGGAGCGCGTCCATTGACGCCACTGCGCGCAGCGCATTACGCACCTCGAGTCGCAAGTCAATCGAATTCGCTCCCAATGAAAAAGGGGGCTACTCCTAAGAGCACCCCCTCTTTGTTGCCGGCGGCCGGTCTTGTCAGGGGCTGGAACTGCTTCGACGACGACAGCCACCAGCGCTGCGATTCGGTGAACCTGAAAAGCTGGATACGCGATCCAGACCCGGCGAATGCCGACGAGTCGTGGATGACGGGCGAAGAAATCTGGAAGTATCTGCCCCTAAATGCCCGACTTATATCGAACTTCCCTCACGGCAACACCTCTGCCACAAAAATTATTCAGATTAATCATGCGAAGCAAATTCGTTAGTTTGACAGCTGGAATGACTGTCGCCCTAGTTGCGAACGCCTCAGGGTCAGCAAATGTCTCGCCGTTTGACTCTCCATCGCTTGGGATGTGCTTCGACAACGCAAACGCGTTCATCCGTTATGCCCTCGGAGAGTCGTCCTTGGGCGACCCAAATATTGTTAGCACTCAAAAAAACGGGTGGACCTGGGTAATAGATCAAACGCCGTCCAAGAACTACACCTGGTATTTGTTGGAAAAGATTGATAAAAAAAGCTGCGCGCGTGTATTTGTGCCCGCGGCAAGCGATGTCACATTCAAAGATGGGTCGTTATTAAACATAGAAGCGATCGTTGCCCCGAGCGCCGGATTTCCCATCAAACTCATCCACCTGAGAGCGCAATCCCGAACGACGCCATTTAAACCATTTCGATGCTACCTTCTCAAAAATGGCCCTTGTGCTTCCGACACGCGTCGCAGACAAATACATTGTGATCAAATATTCGATTGACAGTCAGTTGCCAGCCGATTGGAATGCCGGTCTTCCAAGTTCGCAAGAAGCTGCGCCGCGCGACCTGCAACTTTCCCAGCGAGTGGGAACAAGGCACCGTGGAAGCGCGCCACGAGTGGTTGCGTGATCCGGGCAACAGGTACGGCCTGGATGACGACCAGAACTGGCAATGCTTCGCGGACCACCCCAAGTCAACGACCTTTGCGGACTTGCCGCCCGACTACAACTACACGTCTTGTGACTCAGGCGGAATATATTGGGTTTCGAAATCCTTTTCAGCAGGCGTCAGCATCAATCGAATTTGTGATCAACCGCATTTACCAAAAAACGTTGGGCCAGCAAATCGACTCGTGAACGGCGGTGGAAACGGAGCGTCAACCGTATACGCATTTTATTCTAAAGCACTTAGCCGACGAAGCGAAAAAGACAGACACGACACTTTTGATCTCCATCCCCCGAAAAAACAATGTCCAAGCAAACCCTCAAGACGCGAGGTGACGCATGAAATCAACTTTGAACTTTTTGATTTTCATTTTTCTCATGCCCGGTCGTTTTGCTCGACGGACCACAATTCCCGAATGCGACAGGAACCTACGATTATTTGCCTGAAAATTTCTCTGCTCGGAGGGCTTGATGCACAAAATTGCTAGAATTTTTTTGAGCACCATTACCGTACTAACTTTTTCCGCATACTTAACAGTAAAAGCTGACATCGCCAAATTTCGATCCAAAACAGAATATCATCTAAATTTGGAGAACTGCCCAATCTCATTCGAGAGCAGGTCAGGCGGATACGCAACCACTCAAACACTAAATAAATCCTCGGGATATTACAGTCACGAAACGTTTGAGAAAAAGTTCGACCTTGGAATTTCGTTTCAATGCAAGCTCACATCCGCCAAGAAGCATTGTGCCAAAGATACTTTTGCATTTCCGCTGGGGTTGACGAGTAACGATGCAGAGAATCAAAAAGAACTGCAAGTAGTTTTCTACAACTCCATTCAAAAAAATCTATGGCCGAGCCATAGCGAGCACATCGACCGCAACGAAATTTCCTCGTGAACGTATTATGAGTTTCTGCCTCGGCGATGACAGACGTACTCTTGTTGGCAATGCCGTATTGGGAAATCAACATCGATCGTTTGCCTTACAGGTACTAAATATATTAGGAACGATCAAGTTTGATGAACAGACAACTCGCTAACGCACTCTGAAGAGACTATGTGGCTAGGTAGCCTCACGGAATTCGGAGGAACCAAGCTTTGGTATGCACCATGGCAGCGCCGAGCCTTTCTCCAGTTGACGAATCCGGAGAATTACATGGACCGTTCGTGTTATCGCGATTGCGTTACACCGAAAAACTTGCGTGCCGCGATAGCGAGTGCTTATCAGCGCATTGCTTCAACGCCTCCTGCATCGCGCGGTAACTCCGGTCCGCAGGTTATCAATTTTCCGGCTCTGATGGCGATGCTCTCACGCCCGCCCAATCATCTGAGGAATTAGGAAGCGAAAAGCAGATTTCTCGCGCAGTCACATTTGCCATCAACGGCGGGTATATCGATGAGGAGCGGCGCCTCACATATACCAGAAATGCGAAAAGGATCCTCCTTTGAATCTTAAGCCACTAATTACTTTTTGCTGCTTATATGCATTACTTGCCGCACATGCCGCAGAACTTCAAGCCGTGTCTATTAGCGAGGACGGAAATTTTGTCAGTCTGAAAACGAGCGACTCACAAACCTATCATTGCAAATTGAAAGGCGCCGTGTCAGGCAGTTCGGATTCAATGAGCAAAGTCGCTAGACTAAGCTTCGATCACTCAGCCGTAGTGATCGATAACTCGCATTATTTAGCCGTGGCGGAAATAAAAAAATGCGGTGCTCGACCATTGACGCTACTGCGCGCAGCGCCTAGCGCGGGACTTCTTGCGGACATAAATTTATCGGCTGGTATTTACGTGTCGCTAGATGTTGTCGCATTGAGCCCGCTGTCGTTTTTGGCCACTGTCTCGAAGATCTACAAAGATGAAAACTTGGTCAACCTACCTGGCGTCTATAAGATTAATGAGGATCTGTATCGCCTTCAGAAGTATGCATTTTCTTTTAACGAATCTGATCCTCCGGTAATCTCCCGAGACGGCAGATATGTTTCAGTAGGAGGTGCCCCCGATTGCTCAATCGACGCGTTCCCTGGCGTATGGAAAATCGACGAAGGTGCACGCGTGATTTTTAAGCGAGGGGGAACGGAAGAAATCAAGAAAAAATGCAATGCGCTCTTTCAGACTGGAGAAAATGTGCAACCTCGGAGATCGCCGGATGAAAAACATTCTTGCAAAGAGGTGCCGTTGAAGATTGTTCAGACACTTACTAATGGAACATGCATCGCGCCTCTTTAAAGCAGTTTCGAAATTTCTTTTTACGTTCAGATCTTTCCTTTTTTCTATTTTTGCCATTTTTATCGGATCGATTGCAATAGGAAAGGAACCTGAAGCTCCTGCTCCCTACGTCTTGGATGCTCCTGACGAAGGCGGATGCCGAAAAATGCGCCTTCCCGGCAAGAATGTGGAGGCAGAACTATGCATTGAGAACTCATCTTTGGAAGACGCAGCAGTTCAATCTGGATGTTTTACCAAAATGGGGGGAATTTTCTACTTAGCGGTCCCGGAATTCCGATTTTAGCAAACCGAAATGAAATCAATCGAACCAAATATCTCTACGGGGAAACCTTCTGCGCAATCGAAGACTTCGCGGCACTCATTTCGCCGGAGGAAGATGTTTCTTTGGAATTGCATCTAAAGACGAAATTGCCCTTACCTTTCGCTCTAAACCAGTAGAAATTGAAATTCAAAATCAATTGAAGCAAAAAATACTATCAGAAATGTTTTTTACCGCAGCGAGATTCAATTTGAAGAACAATTAGACTGCCATTTTTCATAAATCTCTTCCATCTGGCCGTAGGCAGCGCACTCTCCAAAGGTGTGAAGCTTGCTGTGCCGACACTGCTGCCTCTGCATGCGATTGCCGACTACGACGTTCTTCACCGTCAGGACGGCGGCGCCGAAACCGGCGCAAGCGACACCACGCACACGGCTGATCGACCCTCTGTTCGCGCCCACCGGCGATGGTCTCTACGGAAGCCCCAATGAAAAAGGGCTGCTCCTGAGAGCAGCCCCTTTGTTTGCCGGCAGGCCGGCCTTGACCGCTTGCCTACTTCTTGTCGCCCGGAACCTTGCCTTCCACGCCCTTGACGTAGAAGTTCACGCCGCTCAGGAACTTGTCGTCTGCCACGGCACCGGCTGCCACCAGTTCCTTGCCGTCCTGGTCGACGATCGGGCCCTTCCAGATCGAGAAGCTGCCGTCCTTCAGGCCCTTCTTGACTTCGTCGACCTTGGCCTTGGCCTCGGCGGGCACGTCTTCGGCGATCGACACCAGGTCGATCGCGCCTTCCTTCACGCCCCACCAGCTCTGCCCGGTCGTCCACTTGCCGTCCAGCGCGTCCTGCGTGGCCTTGATGTAGTACGGCGCCCAGTTGATGGTCGCCGAGGCGAGGTGGGCCTTCGGGCCGTAGGCGGTCATGTCCGAGTCCCAGCCGAAGGCGCGCTTGCCCTTTTCCTGCGCCGTCTTAAGCACGGCCGGCGAGTCGGTGTTCTGGAACAGCACGTCGGCGCCGCCATTGATCAGCGCGGTGGCGGCTTCGGTTTCCTTGGGCGGGCTGAACCATTCGTTGACCCACACCACCTTGGTCGTGACCTTCGGGTTGACCGACTGCGCGCCCAGCGTGAAGCTGTTGATGTTGCGCAGCACTTCGGGAATCGGCACCGAGCCGACCACGCCCAGCGTGTTGCTCTTGGTCATCGCGCCGGCAATGATGCCGGCCATGTAGGCGCCTTCGTAGGTGCGGCTGTCGTAGGTGCGCATGTTCTCGGCGGTCTTGTAGCCGGTGGCATGCTCGAACTTCACGTCCTTGTTGTCCGCCGCGACCTTGAGCATCGGCTCCATGTAGCCGAAGGTGGTGCCGAAGATCAGCTTGTTGCCCTGGCCAACCATGTCGCGGAACACGCGCTCGGCGTCGGCGCCTTCGGGCACGCTTTCGACGAAGGTGGTCTTGATCTTGTCGCCGAATTCCTTCTCGATGGCCTTGCGGCCGTTGTCGTGCGCGAAGGTCCAGCCGCCGTCGCCCACCGGGCCGACGTAGGCGAAGGCGATGTTCAGCGGCGCTGCCGGCGCAGGTGCCGCGGCAGCCGGCGCCGGGGCCGGCGCGGCGGGTGCGGGTGCCGGCGCTTCGTCCTTCTTGCCGCAGCCGATGAGGGCGGCCGAAGCCACCGCCGTCAGGGCGGCCAGCTTGAGCAGGGAACGCTTGTTCAGATCATTCATTGTTTGAAATCCTCAAAGGACAGGTTGGCGAAGAAACAAAACGAAACCAAACGCGATTATGAGCCGGGGTAGAACGGTTTTCCGATGGAAGCCGGCATGTTCACGCGGATGAAGGCCGGGTTGCGCGAGATCAGCGCCAGCACGATGATCGGCGCGATGTATTGCAGCATGCTCAGGAACTGGCTGGGCACGTTGACCCCGGTGCTCTGCAGGTGAAAGCCCAGCATCGAGACACCGCCGAACAGGTACGCGCCGAGCAGCACGCGAATCGGACGCCAGGTCGCGAAAGTGGTGAGCGCCAGCGCGATCCAGCCACGGCCGGCCACCATGCCTTCCACCCACAGCGGCGTGTAGACGGTCGACAGGTACGCCCCCGCCAGCCCGCACAGCGCCCCGCCCGTGACCACCGCCATGAAGCGGATGCGCCGCACCGGATAGCCCAGCGCGTGCGATGACTCCGGCGATTCGCCCACCGAGCGCAGCACCAGCCCGGCGCGCGTGCGGTAGAGGAACCAGATCAGCCCGAACGTGAGCAGCACCGCGAAATACACCATCGGGTGATGCCTGAACAGCGCCGGCCCCACGAGCGGGATGTCGCCGAGCACCGGCAGCGCGTACGACACGCTCTCCGGCAGCTTGGCCTGCACGAAGTTGATGCCCACGAAGGCCGAGAAGCCGACGCCGAAGAGGCTCAGCGCCAGCCCGGTCGCGTACTGGTTGGTGTTGAGCCAGATCACCAGCACGCCGAAGAAGGCCGACAGCAAAGCGCCGGCCGCCATGCCGGCCACGAAGCCGAGCCAGTGGTTGCGCGTGGTCACGACCGTCGCGAAACCGGCGATGGCCGCGCACAGCATGATGCCTTCGGCCCCGAGGTTCACGATGCCGGACTTCTCGTTGATCAGCAGGCCCAGCGCCGCGATGGCGAGCACCGTGCCGGCGCTGAGCGTCGATCCTAAGAGGAGTGCATAGGATTCCATCAAGCAGCTCCTTCTGTGGGACGGGCGACGGGTGCGGTAAGAGGCGTGCTGACTTGCAGCGAAGAGGTGCCCGGTGTGGCCGCGACGACTTTGGGCGCCGACTTGCGCCGGATGCGGTACGCAATCAGCGTGTCGCACGCCAGCAGCGTGAACAGCAGCAGCCCCTGGAACACGCCCGTCAGCGATTTCGGCAACCCGAGCCGTGACTGCGCCAACTCGCCGCCGATGTAGAACATGCTCATCAGGATCGCCGAGAAGACCATCCCTACCGGATGCAGCCGCCCGACGAAGGCCACGATGATCGCGGCAAAGCCGTAACCGGCCGGCACGTAGGGATTGAGCTGGCCGATCGGGCCCGCCACTTCAAGCGCACCGGCCAGACCCGCCGCGCCGCCCGAAGTCAGCAGCGCGATCCACACCGCGCGCCGCGCCGAGAAGCCGGCGTAGCGTGCCGCCGCCGGCGCAAGTCCGCCGACCTGCTGCGCGAAACCCGCACGCGTGCGGAAGAGAAATACCCACAGCGCCGCCGAACCGACCAGCGCGATCAGCAGCCCGATGCTTACGCGCGACCCCTTGAGCAGACGCGGAATCTGCGTCACCGCCTCGAAGGTCTTGGTCTGCGGAAAGTTGTAGCCGTGCGGGTCCTTCCATGGGCCGTAGACCATGTAGCCCAGCAGCAGCGTCGCGACGTACACCAGCATCAGGCTGACCAGGATCTCATTGGCATTGAACTTGTCGCGCAGGAACGCGACGATGCCGGCCCACACCATGCCGCCCAGGATGCCGGCGACCAGGATGGCCGCCACGATCCAGCCGCCGGTGGTCTTGTCGGCCAGCAAGGCGACACCGCCGGCCGCGATGGCGCCGAACACGAACTGGCCTTCGGCGCCGATGTTCCACACGTTGGCGCGGAAGCACACCGCCAGGCCGAGCGCGATGATCAGCAGCGGCGTCGCCTTGACCATCAGTTCGCCCAGTGCATAGCCGCTCTTGATCGGCTCCCAGAAGAAGACCGCGAGTCCCTTGACCGGGTCTTTCCCCAGCAGCGCGAAGAGCACCATGCCGATCACGACCGTGACCAGCAGCGCCAGGATCGGCGAGCCGTAGCTCCAGAAGCGCGACAGCTGCGGGCGGGGTTCGAGCTTAAGCATGGGCCACCTCCGGAGACGCCGTGGCGGCGTGATGCGACTTGTCCCACAGGCCGCTCATCCACTCGCCGATCTGCGGCACGGTGGCCGCGGCGCGATCGATCGAAGGCGAGAGCCTGCCCTTGGCGATCACGTAGAGACGGTCGCTGATCTCGAAGAGTTCGTCGAGCTCCTCGCTCACCACGAGCACGGCGCAACCCGCATCGCGCAGCGCGAGGATCTCGCCACGGATGAGCGCCGCAGCACCCACGTCCACGCCCCAGGTCGGCTGCGAGACGATGAAGATCTTCGGGTTCGCGTCGATCTCGCGGCCGACGATGAACTTCTGCAGGTTGCCGCCCGACAGCGAGCGCGCCGCCGCGTTGGGCCCACCCGCCTTGACGTTGAAGCGCTGGATGATGTCGCTCGCATGCTGCTGCAGCGCGCGGGTGCGGATCCAGCCGCCCTTGCCGACTGCGTTGCTGCGCGTGAGCAGCAGGTTGTGCGCCAGGCCGAGCGTCGGCACCGCGCCGCGGCCCAACCGCTCTTCCGGAACGAAATGCAGCCCCAGCGCCCGCCGCCTGCGCGGCCTGAAATGCGCGGCCGGCTGGCCGAACACCTGGATCATCGGCGCCTCGGCGCGGATGTCCTCGCCCGAGAGCGCGTAAAGCAATTCCTTCTGGCCGTTGCCCGACACGCCCGCGATGCCCACCACCTCGCCCGCGCGCACGTCGAGCGAGATGCCGTCGAGGTCGACGCCGAACTGGTCCTCGCGCGCCAGCGACAGGCCCTTGACCTGCAGCGCCACGGCACCCGCGTGAATCGGCCGGTGCGTCAGCGGCGGCGGCTCGGCGCCGATCATCAGGCGCGACAGCGACTCGTTCGATTCGTTCTGCGGATTGCACACCCCCGTCACCTTGCCGCCGCGCAGCACCGTGCACGCCGTGCACAGCTCGCGGATCTCGTGCAGCTTGTGGCTGATGTAGAGGATGCTACATCCCTCGGAGGCCAGCTTCTTGAGCACGACGAAGAGCTTCTGCACCGCCTGCGGCGTCAGCACCGAGGTCGGCTCGTCGAGGATCAGCAGCTTCGGGTCGGTCAGCAGCGCGCGGATGATCTCGACGCGCTGCATCTCGCCGACCGACAGCGTATGGACCGGCCGCGAGGGGTCGATGTCCAGCCCGTACTCGCCGGCCTTGGCCTGAACCCGGCGCGCCACTTCGGCCAAGGCCAGGCTCTTGTCGAGGCCGAGCCAGACGTTCTCGGCCACGGTCAGCGTATCGAAGAGGCTGAAGTGCTGGAACACCATGCTGATGCCCAGCGCCCGCGCCTCCTGCGGATTGCGAACATTGACCGCCTGGCCGTTGAACATCACGCTGCCCTCGTCCGGCTTGACCGAGCCGTAGATGATCTTCATCAGCGTGGACTTGCCGGCCCCGTTCTCGCCGAGGACGGCGTGGGTCTCACCGGGTTCGACCGTCAGCGAGACATCGCTGTTGGCGACGACCGCTGGATAACGCTTGGTGATGTGCGCGAGTTGTAACCTGTGGATTGTCATGGCTGTGCCTGCCGTTTCATGCGCGTATTACAACCCCGAATCAGGGCCGCTCACATCCAGAAACACCGCGGAACCGGCTTTGCCGGGCCGCCGGTGTTGCCCCCGGCGAGGGGGTAGGCGCAGCGACACGAAGTGCGCGAAGCCTGGGGGTGTACTCATGATCCTCCGCCGATGTAGATGAACTTGAAGAGGAACACGCCGCCGATCAGCCACACCATCCAGTGCACCTGCTTGGCCTGGCCGGTGAACAGCTTCAGCACCGCATAGGTGATGAAGCCGAACGCCAGGCCGTTGGCGATGGAATACGTGAAAGGCATCGTCAGCGCCGTCACGGCAGCCGGGATGACCTCGGTCGTTTCGTCCCAATCGAGTTCGGTCAATTCCCTAAGCATCAAACAGGCCACGAAGAACAGGGCGGGTGCGGTGGCATAGGCCGGCACCGCGCCGGCCAGGGGGGAAATGACCAGCGCCGCGAGGAACAGCACCGCCACCGTCAGCGCCGTGAGGCCCGTGCGTCCGCCGGCCTGCACGCCCGCCGCGCTCTCCACATAGGCGGTCGTGCTGGAGGTGCCCAGCAGCGAACCCGCGAAGATCGCACCGCTGTCGGCCAGCAGCGCCTTGTTGAGCCGGTCCATCTTGCCCGGCACCAGCAGGCCGGCGCGACGGGCCACGCCCATCAGCGTGCCGGTGGCATCGAACAGTTCGACCAGGAAGAAGACCAGGATCACGTTCAGGATGCCGCCCGACAGCGCGGCCTTGATGTCGAGCTGCAGGAAGGTCGGCGCGATCGACGGCGGTGCCGCGAAAATGCCGTGGAAGGTGTTGCCGCCGAAGAAGAAGGACAGCACCGTGACCCCGACGATGCCGATCAGGATCGCGCCAGGCACCTTGAGCCGGTCGAGCACCACGATCAGGAAGAAGCCCAGCGTCGCCAGCACGACCTGCGGCGTGTGCAGGTCGCCCAGCGTGACGTAGGTGGCCTTCGACGGCGCGACGATGCCCGCGCTCTTGAGCGCGATGATCGCGAGGAAGAGCCCGATGCCGACCGTGATCGCGATGCGGATCGAATGCGGTATGCCGCGGATGATCAGCTCCCGCAGCTTGAACACCGTGACCAGCAGGAACAGGCAACCCGAGACGAACACCGCCCCGAGCGCCGCCTGCCAGGTGAAGCCCATCTGCAGCACGACCACGTAGGCGAAGTAGGCGTTGAGTCCCATGCCCGGCGCCAGCGCGATCGGGTAGTTCGCGTAGAGGGCCATGATGCCCGTGCCCAGCGCGGCGATCAGGCAGGTGGCGACGAAGACCGCGTCCTTCGGCATGCCCGCGTCGCCGAGGATCGACGGGTTGACGAAGATGATGTAGGCCATCGTCAGGAAGGTGGTGAGGCCCGCCACCAGTTCGGTGCGGATGGTGGTGTTGTGCTCCCTGAGCTTGAACATCCGTTCTGCCCAGCCCGTCGAGGCCGTGGCTTGCGCTGGCGCGCCGTGCTCCTTGATGTCGAGCACTTGTTCTGTCCGGTTCATCGTCTTGTCTCCGAGTCTTTATGGATCGATGGCGTTGTCTGTCTTGGCTCGCGACGCCGGCGCGAGATCAATCTATTCGGGGCCGCCCTGCGCCGCCTGGGGCCGCAGCGAAGCCGCCACTGCCTTCGCCCGCTCGCGCAGCCAGCGCGCCGAGCTCGACGAATGGGTGCGTTCATGCCAGAGCTGGTAGTACATGAGGCGCGGCAGCGGCACCGGGCATTCGAGGATCGCGACCGGCAGCCGGTCGAGGAAGCGCTCGCAATACTGGCGGCCGGTGGTCAGCACCAGCAGGCTCGACGCCACCATGTCGGGGATGAGGCCGAAGTGCGCGCAGCGCGCCGTGATGTTCCGCTGGCGGCCCATCTCGTCGAGCATCTGGTCGATGATCCCGCGCGCGCCCGGATGGGTCGGCGTCGGCGCGATGTGCTCGGCCGCCAGCCAGCTCTCCAGGTCCCAGCCGCGGCGCACGGCCGGATGGTCCTTGTTGACCAGCGAGACGATCTCGTCGCCGAAGAGTCGCGCCATGTGCAGGTCTTCCGGCGGCTTCAGCCAGTTGCCGATGACCACGTCGACCTGCCCGAGCGAGAGATGCGCGTGGTAGTCGGAATCGGAAGTCAGCGGATGGATCTCGATGTGGCACAGCGGCGCCTGGCTCTTGATCTGCGCGACCAACTGCGGCAGGAAGATCGGGTCCATGTAGTCGCTCGCGGCGATGCGGAAGGTGGTCGCCGCCGTCTGCGGATCGAAGCCGCGCGCATCGCTGAACAGCACCTCGGCCGAGCGCAGGATGGCCGCCGCGGGTTCGATCATCCGCAGGCCCGCATCGGTCGGCACCATGCCGGAGCCGGAGCGCACCAGCAACGGGTCGCCCGACAGCTCGCGCAGCCGCTTGAGGGCTGCGGAAACGGCGGGCTGGTACATCCCCAATCGGATGGCGGCACGCGAGACGCTTCGGTCGGTCAACACGGTGTGAAGAACCCTGATGAGATGAAGATCGATCTTGTCTAGAAGCGCTTGGTCTCTCATAGCTGCCCACCGTGGTCTGAAATGTGCGGGCAGTTATACAGCGCTGCATTCACATGGAGGTGCCCTCAGGCGGCGTTCTGCACCGCGGTGATCGCGCGGAGAATCGACTCGCTCGTGGCCGGTGCGCGCAGCGGCGGATCGGACTTGTGGTCACCCACGGCCGACACCGCATCGCGGATCGCGAAGAACACCGAGAAGGGCAGCAACAGCGGTGGCTCGCCGACGGCCTTGCTGCGATGGATCGAGTCTTCGAAGTTCTGGCCCTCGAACAGCCGCACGTTGAACACCGGCGGGCAATCGTTGGCCGTCGGGATCTTGTAGGTGCTGGGCGCGTGCGTGGTCAGCAGCCCGGTCTTGGGATGCCACACGAGCTCTTCGGTCGTGAGCCAGCCCATGCCCTGGATGAAGGCGCCTTCGACCTGGCCGATGTCGACCGCCGGGTTCAGCGACTTGCCGGCGTCGTGCAGGATGTCCGCGCGCAGCAGCTTCCATTCGCCGGTGAGCGTGTCGACGATCACCTCGCTGACCGCCGCGCCGTACGCGTAGTAGAAGAACGGGCGGCCGAACATCTTGTCCTTGTCCCAGCTCAGGCCGGGGGTGGCGTAGAAGCCGTCGGACCACAGCTGCACGCGATCGAGATAGGCCTCACCCACGATGCTGCTGAAGGAGAGCGTGCGGCCGTTGACCTCGACCTTGTCGTTGGCAAAGCGCACCGCCGAGGCTTCGCCGCCATGGCGCGCCGCGGCGCAGGCCGCGAGGCGTTCGCGGATCTGGCGCGCCGCGTCTTGCGCGGCCTTGCCGTTCAGGTCGGCGCCGGTCGACGCGGCGGTGGCAGAGGTGTTGGCGACTTTCTGCGTGTCGGTCGCCGTGACCCTCACGCTCTCGAAGCTCACGCCCAGTTCGTGCGCGACCACCTGCGCCACCTTGGTGTTGAGGCCTTGGCCCATCTCGGTGCCGCCGTGGTTCACGAGGATCGAGCCGTCGGTGTAGACGTGGACCAGCGCGCCGGCCTGGTTGAAATGCTTGACGTTGAAGGAGATGCCGAACTTCAGCGGCGCCAGCGCGATGCCGCGCTTGAGCACCGGGCTTTTCGCGTTGAACGCGGCGATGTCTTCGCGGCGCGCGCGGTAGTCGCTGCTCGCTTCGAGGTCGGCCACCAGCTCGTGAATGATGTTGTCGCTCACGAGCTGGCCGTAGGGCGTGACGTTGTTCTCGCCCTTGCCGTAGAAGTTGACGCGCCGCACGTCCAGCGGATCGCGCCCGAGTTCGCGCGCCACGCTGTCGAGGATGTTCTCGATCGCGATCGCGCCCTGCGGGCCGCCGAAGCCGCGGAAGGCCGTATTGCTCTGCGTGTTGGTCTTGCCCGAGAAGCCGTGCATCGACACATCCGGCAGCCAGTAGGCGTTGTCGAAGTGGCACAGCGCCCGCGTCATCACCGGGCCTGACAGATCGGCCGAGTGGCCGGCGCGCGAGACCATCGTGATCTCGGCGCCGAGGATGCGCCCTTCGTCGTCGTAGCCGACTTCGTATTCGTACCAGAAGCAATGGCGCCGGCCGGTGATCATGAAGTCGTCGTCGCGATCCAGCCGCAGCTTGACGGGGCGCTTGAGCTTGTTGGCCGCCACCGATGCCACGCAGGCGAAGAGCGCGGACTGCGATTCCTTGCCGCCGAAGCCGCCGCCCATGCGACGGCATTCGACGTGCACCTCGTTCGCGTGCAGGTGCAGGGCGTGCGCCACCAGGTGCTGCATCTCGCTCGGATGCTGCGTCGAGCAGTACACGTGCATCGTGCCGCCCTCTTTCGGGATGGCGTAGCTGATCTGGCCTTCCAGGTAGAACTGCTCCTGGCCGCCGACGTCGAGCTCGGCCTTGAGCCGGTGCGGCGCCTTCGCGATCGCGGCCTGGGCGCCGCCCTCGTTCGTGGCGCGCACGAGGTGCATCGGCGGCACCACGTACTGTTCCTTTGCATGCGCCTCCTGCGGCGTGAGCACGGGCGGCGCGGCCTCGATGTCGAGGGCGCCCTTGGCGCGGGCGGCGGCGCGGCGCGCGGCATCGCGCGTTTCGGCAACGACCGCGAAGACCGGCTGGCCCAGGTAGCGGATCTCGCCGCTGCACAGGATCGGGTCGTCGTGAATGATCGATCCGCAATCGTTGCTGCCCGGAATGTCGGCCGCCGTGAGCACCGCCACCACGCCAGGCATGGCGCGAATGGCGTCGAGCTTCATGTCCTTCAGCACGCCATTGGCCACGGGCGACAGGCCCAGTGCGCAGTGCAGCGTGCCGGCGAGTTCGGGAATGTCGTCGATGTAGGTCGCTTCGCCGGCCACATGCAACTGCGCCGACTCGTGCGGCCGGCTGATGCCGACACGCGCGCCATCACCGTGCGCCTTGGCCTCGGCACGCTCGTCGATGCGCGCCGCGGCGTTGGTCAGGTAGTCGGCAAAGGCCTCGGCCGACTTGAACAGGCTGGGGTCTAGTGGCTTGTTCATGTCTATTGCTCCATTGCTGCATGAGGGTCAAGAAGGCCCGACCGCGAAATACCGCGGAACCGGCTTTGCCGGGCCGCAGGTGTTGCCCCCTGCAAGGGGGTGGGCGGCCACACGAAGTGGGCGAGCCTGGGGGTGTGCTCCATGTTCAGGCTCCTTCGACAGTCGTCTCGTGGGGCATCACGCTCCAGACGCTGGTAGCTTCCACCGGCAGCGGGTCGGTCGTGCGCGTCTCCAGCCACAGGCGCTGCAGCAGGTTCTGCGCCACCTGCAGGCGGTAGTCCGCGCTCGCACGCATGTCGGTCAGCGGCTTGAAGTCCTGTGCCAGCGCGAGC
This sequence comes from Variovorax glacialis, assembly GCF_051216375.1. Classification (NCBI taxonomy): domain Bacteria; kingdom Pseudomonadati; phylum Pseudomonadota; class Betaproteobacteria; order Burkholderiales; family Comamonadaceae; genus Variovorax; species Variovorax glacialis. The sequence goes on from NZ_JBPJZT010000002.1 coordinate 730,471, forward strand.
TTGGCGGCGTTCACGCTGGCCTGCGACCAGGGTTTGCCGACCAGCGCGGCCTCGGCCTGCGCGGCACGCTTCACCGTCGCGGCCATGCCGCCGAAGGCAAGGCGGATCTCCTTGACCACCTCGCCGTCCAGCGAAACCGCGAAGCCGGCGCACAGCGCCGAGATGTCGCAGTCGAAGCGCTTGCTGATCTTGTAGGAGCGGATCTGGCGCTTCAGCGCAGCCAGCGGGATCGACAGTCCCTGCACGAACTCGCCGGGCTCGAGGCGGTTCTTCATGTAGTCGACGTAGAAATCGGGAAGCGGCATGCGGCGAATCTTGTCGCCACGGCGCAATTCGATCTCGGCGTCCAGCGCCATCAGCACGGGCGGCGAGTCGCCGATCGGCGAGCCGTTGGCGACGTTGCCGCCCATGGTGCCGGCATTGCGGATCGGCGGCGACGCGAAACGCAGCCACACGTCCGTGAGGCTCGGCACGCGCCGGGTCAGCGCGCTGAAGGCGTTCTCGAGCGAGGCGCCGGCGCCGATGTAGAGCCCGTCGCCGCGCTCCTCGATCGTCTTCATCTCGGTCACGTCGCCCACGAAGATGATGTCGCCGAGGTCGCGGAACTGCTTGTTGACCCAGAGGCCGACGTCGGTCGAACCGGCCAGCAACTGCGCCGTCGGCTTGGCTTCGCGCAGCGCGGCGAGTTCGGCCAGCGTGGTCGGCGCATGGAAGTGGTCCAGCCGCTGCCCCAGGGGAGCGGCGTAGTCAAAGGTCTGGTCGTGCCGCAGGCTGGCCAGCGCATCCACCACGGGCTGCGTTTCGAGGCGGACGTCGGGCAGGTCGAACATGCGCTGGCCGGCGTCGAGGATCGGCCGGTAGCCGGTGCAGCGGCAGAGGTTGCCCGAGAGATCGTCGGCCAGCTGCTGGCGCGTGGGCCGGGTGCCGCCTGCCTGGTGGTGTTCGTAGGTGGACCACAGCGACATCACGAAGCCCGGCGTGCAGAAGCCGCATTGCGAGCCGTGACAGTCGACCATCGCCTGCTGCACCGGATGCAGCCGCTGCACCGGGTGCTTGTCGTGCTGCCGCGCGTCATGGCCGTGGCCGCACTGGGCCTTGAGATCCTCGACGGTGAACAGCGCCTTTCCGTGCAGCGTCGGCAGGAACTGGATGCAGGCATTGACCGTCGAGAGCCGCAGCCCGCCGACCGCACCCTTCTCGCCTTTGTCGGCCAGTTCGCCGATCACCACGGTGCATGCACCGCAATCGCCCTCGTTGCATCCCTCCTTGGTGCCGGTGCAGCGGGCGTCCTCGCGCAGCCAGTCGAGCACCGAACGGGTCGGATGCACGCCGCTGACGTCGACGATCCGGCCGCGGTGGAAGAAGCGGATGGGTTGGGTGCTCGGGGTCATGCTCATGCTCGTGGGGCAAATGCGTTATGGCGATCAAAAATCGGGCCAACTGGAAGTTAGTCCTTTAAGGGGGTGCGTGCATACGGGTGTGCCCATATCGGCTATGTGGTGGCCGGTATGCGACGCTGGGGAAAACCCTTGCGTCGCGGACAGCCTTGCAGGCCCGGCGCGCCATGAAAAAAGCCGCCTGACGGCGGCTTGTGCATGCTGGCGCAGTTCAGTCAGCCTCGGCCATTACGCGAACAGGTCCCTGATCACCTGCCTGAGCCACCGGTTCGCCGGATCCGCCTCGAAGCGTTTGCTCCAGTGCAGCGAGACGGTGAAATCCCGCAGCGGAAAGGCCGGCTCGACGATGGCGTAGCCGCCCTCTTCCGCGAACCCGCGCGCGATGTTGCGGGGCATCACCACGGCGAGGTCGGTCGCGCGCACGATGGCGGGCAGGACCATGAAGTGCTCGGTCGTCAACCGCACGCGGTCTTCGAGGTTCATCAACTGGAGGATGCGCAGCGTCTCCGCATGGGTGCGGACGGCGACGTACTCCAGCTTTTGGAGGGCTTCCAGCAGGGCCGGGCCCGCTCGACGCGAGCGGGCAAAGGGATGGCCCTTGCGCAGCAGCACGATGTAGCGGTCCTTGAGCAGCATGACGCGCTGCGTGTCCCCCACCTTGGGCAGGAAGCCGAAGGCGAAGTCGATCCGGCCGCCGTCGAGCGCCGGCGCAATCTCTGTAGGCTGCAGCGGCGACGTCTCCAGCCGCACGCCGGGCGCCAGTTCGCCCAGGCGCGCCATCAGGCCCGGAAGGAAGCGGCCTTCGCCGATGTCGCTCATGTGGATGCGGAAAGTCTTGCGCGACGCGGCAGGATCGAAGCGATCGGGCTCGCTGAGGGCCACTTCGAGGGTGCTCAATGCCGACTGCACCGCCACCGCCAGGCGCTCGGCACGCGGCGTCGGCGCCACGCCGCCCGGCGCGCGGGTGAAAAGCGCGTCCTGCAGCAGCAGGCGGAGCCGCCCCAGCCCGTGGCTGGCGGCCGGCTGCGTGAGCCCGAGCGCGTCGGCCGCCCGGCTCACGTTGCGGGCGCGGTACACGGCGTCGAACAGCCGGAGCAGGTTCAGGTCGATGGCATCAATATGCATGGTATTCATGTCGCTTAGCTTGATTATCTTATTGAAAGCGCGTCGCCGCACCCGCAAACTGCGAGCCGACCTACAACGAGAAGGAGACACGACATGGCAAAGATCCGTCCGTATGCGGCAATCGCCGCCCTGCTCTGTGCGGCGACGGCCGCCTGGGCCCAGCAACCACCGGCCGATGAGCCCGGTTGGGCGAAGGGCCGCCCCAAGACCGAAGCTGCCAACCGACTGGCACCGGTGCCGGCGTTTCCGATTCCGACCGCGGCCGATCAGTTGCCGACGAGCAAGCTCAAGGTCCCGCCCGGCTTCAAGGTCGAGACCTGGGCATCGGGCGTGCTCGACGCGCGCGAACTGCGGCAGGGGGCCAAGGGCAATGTGTTCGTGAGCACGTTGTTCGTGGGCAACAAGGTCTACGCGATTCCCGAGAAGGGCAAGCACGAGCCCAAGACCATCATCGACAAGACCGAGTTCGCCACCGGCATCGAGTACTACAAGGGCTCGCTCTACCTCGCCACCAACACGAAGATCTTGCGGTTCGACAACGTCGAGGACAAGCTGGACAACTTGGGCGCCCCGGTGGTTCTGAACGACAAGCTGCCCGGCGGCCAGGACCACAGCTGGCGCTACCTGCGCGTGCACAACGACAAGCTCTACTACGCGGTCGGCGCACCCTGCAACCTCTGCGACCCTGACGAAAGGCACGCGCGGATCTTCCGCATGAACCTCGACGGCAGCAACATCGAGACGATCGCGCAAGGCGTGCGCAACACGGTCGGCTTCGACTTCGATCCGAAGACCGGCGATCTCTGGTTCACCGACAACGGCCGCGACTGGTTCAGCGAGGACCTGCCCAACGATGAACTCAACCACGTCACGAAGGTCGGCCAGCATTTCGGCTACCCGTATTGCCACCAGGGCAACATCCTCGACGCCGAATTCGGCTGGGGCAAGAGCTGCGACGACTACGTCAAGCCCGCCGCGCTGCTCGGCCCGCATGCAGCCGGACTGGGCCTGACCTTCTACAACGGCAAGATGTTCCCGGCCAAGTACCAGGGCGCGATGTTCATTGCCCGGCACGGCCCATGGAACCGCACGAAGAAGTACGCCGACGTCGCAGTCGCCTGGCCTGACGGCAAGGGCGGCGCCCGGGTCGAGCCTTTCATGACCGGCTTCGTCGAGAACAACACCTACCTCGGCCGACCCGTCGACTTCCTCGTGCTCAAGGACGGCTCGATGCTGGTGAGCGACGACCACGCCGGCGCGATCTATCGCATCAGCTACGGCAAATGAGAGGACGCGCAGGACTGACGATCCCCGCAGCCGCTGCGCTCCTCTGGCTTGCGGCGCTGCCGGCCGGCGCCCAGGGTCAGCCCACGACCGAAAGCTACCAGCAGCGCTACGCATCGCTGTGCGCGGCCTGCCATGGAGCGAACGGACGCAGCGACATGCCCGGGACGCCGGCGCTTGCGGGCCAGCATTCTTTCTATGCCATCACGCAGCTCTTCCTGTTCCGTGAAGGCCGGCGCGGCAACGAAGCCATGACCGCGATCGCGAAGACGATGACCGACAAGGATCTGCGCGGCTTTTCCGACTACATCGGCACCTTGCCGCCGGTACCGGCCCCAACGCCGGCCACGCCGCCCGACGCGGCGCGCATGGCCCGCGGCCAGGCACTGGCGCAGGAACACCGCTGCGTGATGTGCCACGGCGCCGACCTGAGCGGCGGTCAGCAGGTGGCGCGTATCGGACAGCAACGCGAGGACTACCTGCAGATGACGCTGCGCGAGTTCAAGTCGGGCAAACGCCCGGGCTACACGCAGGCGATGGGCGAAGCGGTGAGCCGCATCCCCGTGGAGGACCTGGACACCCTCGCCTACTACGTGGCGCGCTTCCCCGACGCGCCCGCCAAGCCGCCCGCCAAATAGGCGCGGTTCGCAAGTGGTGGCGGCGCCCAGGAGCGACGCCGGTTCCGCGCACCCGGACCCAACGACAACAACAGGCCCACGGAGTCAAGAAGCTTGGAAGTCTCATTCAGCAAGGAAATCGAAGCACTGCGCCTTGGTGCGGGCGACACCTTTCATGGCGAAGGCATCCTCGCCATCACCAAGGGGCTGCTGCAATCGGGTGTGGCCTATGTCGGCGGCTACCAGGGCGCGCCGGTGTCGCACCTGCTCGACGTGATGGTGCAGGCCAAGCCCTACATGGACGAGTTGGGTGTGCACGTGGAGGCCTGCTCCAACGAGGCCTCGGCGGCGGCGATGCTCGGCGCGTCGATCCACTACCCCCTGCGCGGCGCAGTGACGTGGAAGTCGATCGTCGGCACCAACGTCGCGGCCGATGCGCTGTCCAACCTCTCGTCGCCGGGCGTCAAGGGCGGCGTGCTGATCGTGGTCGGCGAGGACTACGGCGAAGGCGCCTCCGTCATCCAGGAACGCACGCATGCCTACGCGCTCAAGTCCAGCATGTGCCTGCTCGATCCCCGGCCCGACCTGGGCGTGATGGTGAACATGGTGGAGCACGGCTTTCGGCTGTCCGAGTACTCGAACATGCCTTGCATGATGGAGTTGCGCATCCGCACCTGCCACGTGCGCGGCAGCTTCGAATGCAAGGCCAACCTGCCGCCGGCGGTTTCCACCCGCGCGCTGATGGCGGAGCCCGCCGGCTTCGACTACATGCGGCTCGCGCACCCGCCCGTGACCTTCCGCCACGAGAAACTCAAGGGCGAGGAGCGGCTGCCGGCCGCGCGCCGCTACATCGCCGAGCACCGTCTCAACGAGTTGATCCCAGGCACGCATGCCGACCTCGGCATCGTGGTGCAGGGCGGCCTCTACAACGCGCTCGTCCGCAGCCTCCAGCAGTTGGGTCTGGCGGATGCCTTCGGCGCGACCGACATCCCCTTGCTGGTGCTGAACGTCGCCTATCCGCTGGTGCCCGAGGAAGTCGCGGATTTCTGCGCGGGCAAGCGCGCCGTGCTGGTGGTCGAGGAAGGGCAGCCCGAGTACATCGAGCAGGAGATCGCCACCCTGCTGCGCCGCCGCGACATCCAGACGGCCCTGCACGGCTGCGACATGCTGCCGGCCGCAGGCGAATACGGCGTCGAGGTGCTGGCGACGGGCGTGAGCCAGTTCGCCGGACGCTACCTGCCCCAGCACATGCAGGATTCGGCGAGGGGATGGCTCACGGGCAACCGCGACCGCCGCGCCGCCGTGGCGACGAAGCTGGAGGCGCCGTTGCCGAATCGCCCGCCGAGCTTCTGCATCGGCTGCCCCGAGCGCCCGGTTTTCGCGGCACTCAAGCTCGCGCAGCAGGACAGCGGACCGGTGCACATCGCGGCCGACATCGGCTGTCACGCCTTCGGCACCTTCGAGCCCTTCTCGATGGGTCATTCGATCCTCGGCTACGGCATGAGCCTCGCCAGCCGCGCTGGCGTGTCGCCGATGATGCAGCGCAGGGCGCTGTCGATCATGGGCGACGGCGGCTTCTGGCACAACGGCCTGCTGACGGGCGTGCAGAGCGCGCTCTTCAACGGCGACGACGCGGTGCTGCTGATCTTCAAGAACGGCTACACCTCCGCCACCGGCACGCAGGACATCATCTCCACGCCCGACGACGAGGTGAAGGCCCACGCAGTCGACAAGCAGCAGAGCCTGGTCGACAAGAACCAGACCATCGAATCGACGCTGAAGGGCCTCGGCGTGCAATGGCGGCGCACCGTCCACACTTACGACGTCGACCGGATGCGCAAGACGCTCAACGACGCTTTCACGAGCGACTTCAATGGCCTGAAGGTCATCATCGCCGAGGGCGAATGCCAGCTCGAGCGCCAGCGCCGCATCAAGCCCTGGATTGCCAGCCTGCTGAAGAAAGGCGAACGCGTGGTGCGCGTGAAGTACGGCGTCGACGAGGACGTGTGCAACGGCGACCATGCCTGCATCCGCCTGTCGGGCTGCCCGACGCTCACGATCAAGGACAACCCGGACCCACTGAAGGTCGATCCGGTGGCGGTCGTGATCGACGGCTGCGTCGGCTGCGGACTCTGCGGCGCCAATGCGCATGCGGCGACGCTGTGCCCCAGTTTCTATCGCGCCGAGGTCGTGCAAAACCCCAAGTGGCATGAGCGCCTGATCCACAGCCTGCGCGGTGCCGTGGTGCGTGCGCTCCAACCCGCATGACGACGATGAACCGCACCCAACCCATCACCCTGCTGATCTGCGCCCTCGGCGGCGAAGGCGGCGGCGTGCTGACCGAGTGGCTGGTCGACGTCGCGCGCCACGCCGGCTACGCCGCGCAGAGCACCTCCATCCCGGGCGTCGCGCAGCGCACGGGTGCCACCACCTACTACGTCGAGGTGTTTCCGGTTCCATTGGCCGAACTTGGTGGACGAAAGCCCGTGTTCAGCCTGAGCCCCGTGCCGGGCGCGCTGGACGCCATCGTCTCCTCCGAGTTGCTGGAGACCACGCGGCAGATCGGCAACGGCATGAGTTCGCCCGAGCGGACTCTCGTCATCACGTCGTCCGGCCGCACGCTCACCACGGCCGAACGCATGCAGCCCGGGGATGGCCGTGCCGACGCGCAGCGGCTGCTCGACGTGGTCAAGGCCTTCAGCCGGGAGCATCACGTGTTCGACATGGGCGGCGCGGCACGAGAAGCCGGCACGGTCGTCAGTGCCGTGATGCTCGGCGCCGTTGCGGGCAGCGGGCTGTTTCCGTTTCCGCGCGAGGCGTACGAACGCGTGGTACGCGGCGGGGACACCAGCGCGCCCGACAAGGTCGGCAAGGCGGCGCAAGCGAGCCTGCGGGGCTTCGCCAAGGCCTTCGACACGGTCGACACGCCCCGGCGGCAAGCCGCACTGGTCACGGGCCTGCTGACGACCGATGCAAACGACACGCCGCCTCGGCAAGCCTTGCCGCCAGCGGTCGCCTGCCTGTTTCCGCCACCGGTGCATGACATGCTCGCGCTCGGCCATGCGCGCGTGCTCGATTACCAGGATGCGGACTACGCCATGCTGTACGTGGAGCGTCTGCAGCAGGTGCTCGCCGCGGAACGCACCGTCGACCCTGCCGGCGCCGAAGCATTCGCGATCACCCGCGAGATGGCCCGCTGGCTCGCCTTGTGGATGGCCTTCGACGACATCGTGCGCGTGGCCGAACTCAAGAGCCGGGCCAGTCGGGCGCGGCGCGTGCGCGACGAGGTGAAAGCCGGAGACGACGACATCGTCAAGGTGTACGACCACTTCAAGCCGGGCGCCCCCGAGTTCGCCGCCCTGCTGCCGGCCCCGCTCGCCCATCGCGTGACCGCCTGGGACCGCCGTCGCAAGACGCCATGGGCGTTGCCGCTCAAGGTGGGCAGTCATTCGGTGCTGGGCATGGCATCGCTGCGCCTGCTGGCCTCGCTGCGGTGGTTGCGCAAGCGCGGGGATCGCTTTGCCGAGGAACAGGCGCTGATCGGACGATGGCTCGATGCCGTGGTCGGCGGGACGCGCACCGACTGGCGGCTGGGCCACGAGATCGCGCTGTGCGGCCGCCTGATCAAGGGCTATGGCAGCACCAACGAGCGTGGCAAGCACAACCTGCTGCACGTGATCGACCACCTCGCCATCGCGCCCTTGCCCGACGCCTCACCCTCGGCGCGTGCGTCGGCGATCGCCGCCGCGCGCGAAGCCGCGCTGGCGGACGAGGCCGGTACCGCGCTCGATGCCGCGCTGGTGCGCCACGGTGCGCCGCCGCGTCCCGTGAAGGCGCAGCCGATCCGCTGGATGAAGCGCCCGCCCCAGTCCACGACACCGGCACGCTGACTCAAGGTAAACGCCGATTTACGGCGCCGACGACTCTTATGAAAAATAATCGATTGCGCACCGCACAAAGACGACAACAGGCGCGCCTCGCCGAATCACCGATTCCACCCAACCCGCAAGGAGACAAACCCATGCCGACCACCCGCTTCCTGACTTCGGCCGCCACCCGCGCCGTGCTGGCCCTTTCGGCCATGCTCGCGCTGGCCGCCGCGCCAGTGCAGGCCCAGGACAAGCCCGTCAATCTCAAGATGTCGAGCTGGGTGCCGGCGCAGCATCCGCTGAATCCTTCGCTGCAGGCATGGGCGGACGACATCAAGAAGGCATCGAACGGCACGATCACCGCGACGCTGTTCCCGTCGGAGCAACTCGGCAAGGCCTTCGACCACTACGACATGGCGCGTGACGGCATCGCCGACTTCGCCTACATCAACCCCGGTTACCAACCCGGCCGCTTCCCGATCATGGCGGGTGCTTCACTGCCCTTCCTGTTCGCCAACGGCAAGGGCGGATCGGCCGCCATCGACGAGTGGTATCGCCAGTACGCCGCCAAGGAAATGAAGGACGTGAAGTTCTGCTTCGCCTTCGTGCACGACCCCGGCACCTTCCACGCGCGCAAGAAGATCACCCTGCCGACCGACATCAAGGGCATGAAGATCCGCCCGGCCACCAGCACCATCGGCCAGATGGTCACCTCGCTCGGCGGCACCAACGTGCAGGCGTCCGCACCCGAATCGCGCGACATGCTGGAACGCGGCGTGGCCGATGCCATCACCTTCCCGTGGGGCTCGATCGGCCTGTTCGGCATCGACAAGGTGGTGAGCTACCACATGGACGTGCCGCTCTACGTCACGCCCTTCGTCTGGGCCATGAACCAGAGCAAGTACGACAGCATGTCGCCCGCGCAGAAGAAGGTGATCGACGACCACTGCACCAGCGAGTGGGCCGAAAAGGTCGCCACGCCGTGGGCCGACTTCGAGTTCGCCGGCCGCGCGAAGATCGCCTCGCAACCGGGCCATGAGATCTACAAGCTGACGCCGGAACAGCTCGATGCCTGGCGCAAGGCCACCGCGCCAGGTGAAGCGCAATGGGCGGAAGGCGTGAAGAAGGTCGGACAGGATCCGAAGGCGGTGATGGATTCGCTGAAGGCCAGCCTGGCGAAAAACAAGTCCAGTTTGTGATGTTGCTCGCCCCCAGGCTGCGCGCACTTCGTGTCGCTTCGCCTACCCCCTACCGGGGGCGGGCCGGCCGCTTCGGGCGGCCGGGCGCGGCGGCCCTCGCGATTGATCGTCGTGTGGAGATGCAATGACGAAGCGTTCGGAAAACGTTATGGACAAGATGATCAACACGATCGAATGGCTGGCGGCCATGTTCGTGGGGATCGTGGCGTTGAACATCTTCATCGCCGTCGTTCTTCGCAAGTTCTTCGACACCTCGATCCCGGACTCCTACGACTTCGGTCGCATGCTGCTCGGCATCCTGATCTTCTGGGGCATCGCGGCGACGAGCTACCGCGGCGGCCACATCACGGTCGACCTCGTGTGGACCGCCGCCGGACCGCGCATGAAGCGGTGGATCGACGTGTTCGCCACGCTGGTGCTGCTCTTCGTCGTCGCGGTGCAGACGGCCACGCTGTTCGACAAGGTGCGCGCCACCTACGTCGACAACGTGCTGACCTACGACATGAACATTCCCACCTGGCCCTTCTATGCGGTGGCCTGGCTCGGCGACGTCTCGGCGGTCGTGCTGATCGCGATCCGCACCTATCGATTGATCTTCCATCCCGAACTGCTCCATGACGAGAAGCCTGAAATGAAAGCAGACGAATGAGCATCGCTGGACCGCTCCGAGATGGGAACGCCCCCTGGGGGGCAGTGAGGACACGTCAGTGCCGAACGCGGGGGCCCCATGAGCACTGATGCGATCGCAGTTCTTGGCTTCGTCGTCCTGTTTGCGTTGATGCTCCTGCGCGTCCCGGTCGGGATGGCGATGGGGCTGGTGGGTGTCACGGGCTACGCATGGATCGTCGGCCCCGGCCCCGCGCTGAAGCTGGTCGGGCAGACCTCCATGCGTACGGTGACCGACTACACCTTCGGCGTGATCCCGATGTTCATGCTGATGGGTGCGCTGGTCTCCGTCTCCGGCGTGAGCCGCGAACTGTTCAAGGCCGCCAATTCGATGATCGGCCATCTGCGCGGCGGCCTCGGCGTGGCCACGGTGCTGGCTTGCGGCGGCTTCGCGGCCATCTGCGGCTCCTCGGTTGCGACCGCGGCGACCTTCTCGGCAGTCGCGTATCCGGAGATGCGACGCTTCAACTACCCGCAGTCCTTCTCCACCGGCGTGATCGCGGCGGGCGGCACACTGGGCGCGATCCTGCCGCCGTCGACGGTGCTCGCGGTCTACGCCATCCTCACGCAACAGGACATCGGCAAGCTCTTCATGGCCGGCATCATCCCCGGGATCCTGGCCATGACGATGTACGTGCTGACCATCGTCATCATCGTCAAGCTGCGACCCGACTGGCTGCCCGGCGGCGAAATCAAGCCCTGGAAGGAGCGCGTGGCCGATCTCAAGAACGTGTGGGCGCCGCTGGTGCTCTTCGTCTTCGTGATCGGCGGTCTCTACGGCGGCTTCTTCACGCCGACCGAGGCGGGCGGCGTGGGCGCGAGCGGTGCCTTCATCCTGGGCCTGCTGCGGCGCAAGCTCGACGGCCCGAAGATCCGCGAAGCGCTGCTCTCGGCCACGCGGACGGCGGCGGCGGTGTTCACCGTGCTGATCGGCGCGCTGCTGTTCGGCTACTTCCTCACCATCACGCAAAGCCCGCAGAAGCTGACCGAGTTCCTCACGAGCCTGGGCATCGGCCGCTATGGCGTGCTCGCGCTCATCATGCTGATGTACCTCGTGCTCGGCTGCCTGATGGACGCGATGGCGATGATCATCCTGACCGTGCCGATCATCTTTCCGGTGATCGTGCATCTCGGATTCGATCCGATCTGGTTCGGCGTGATCATCGTGATGACGGTGGAACTGGGCCTGATTCATCCGCCGGTGGGGATGAACGTGTTCGTGATCAAGAGCGTGGTGAAGGACGTCAGCTTCACGACGATCTTCAAGGGCGTGCTGCCGTTCATCCTGACCGACATCGTGCGCCTCGTGATCCTGATCGCGTTCCCGATCATTGCGCTCTGGCTTCCCTCAAAAATGTAGACATCCCCCAGGCTTCGCGCACTTCGTGTCGCTTCGCCTACCCCCTTTGCAAGGGGGCAATACCGGCGGACCGGCGGAGCCGGATCCGCGGTATTCCTCTAGAGAACGTTGGCCCACATGAGTCCTGAGATCATTTACACCGTGCGCGTGGAGTTCGGCGACTGCGACCCTGCGGGCATCGTCTGGTTTCCCAATTTCTTTCGCTGGATAGACGCGGCTTCGCGGCACTTCTTTGCGGAGCGTGGCGTGCCTCGCTGGGAGGAGACGACCAAGACACTGGGTGTGATCGGCACGCCGTTGGTCGACACGCACACGCGCTTCGTCAAGAGCGCGAGCTACGGCGACACGCTCGGCATCGCCGTGACCATCCCCGAATGGCGCGAGAAGAGCTTCGTGCAGCGCTATCGCGTCACGCGCGGCGAGGATTTGATCCTCGAATGCGAGGAGGTGCGGATCTTCGCGGCCAGGCGCGAGGGGGGTGGGATCAAGGCGGTGCCGATTCCGGCGGAGATCAGGCGCTTGTGTGAAGAAGAAGACGCCGGCTGACGCTTGAGGCTCGACATCATCCGCTTGTCAAGCCGAACGCACAACGCTTGAGTCCGCGCAATTGCGCGACTATCCTGTCCCCGGAGACACCGGCCGCTTGCCGCAGCGCGGCCGCACAACGGGAAGAGGATGGAGCCATGATGGATTTCATGATCGCCTACTGCGGCCCCGCCGCGGTCCCGGACGACCTGTGGTCGCGCTGGAACACGGACCCGTTGCTGCTCGCAGCCCTCGCCGTGCTGGCTTTCGCGGTCTCCAGTCGTCGTTCGTCGGATGTGCGTGCCGGATGGGCGGCGATCGCACTGATGCTGGTGGTCTTCGTGTCGCCGCTGTGCGCGCTGTCTTCTGCGCTGTTCTCCGCTCGGGTGCTGCACCACATCATCCTCGTGGCTGCCGTGGCACCCCTCCTTGCAAAAGCCTTTCCGCCGCACGGGCCCAGCCGCGTGCCACTGCCCGCGCTGGTCACGGCGCATGCCGTCATCCTCTGGCTCTGGCATGCACCGGGCGCCTATGCCTGGGGACTCGCCAGCGTGCCCGCCTACTGGCTGATGCAGGTCTCGCTGCTCGGGAGCGCCTGGCTGATGTGGCGCGCCATCCTCGCACCTGCGGTCCACGCCGGTCCCAAGCTGGTGGCGCTGGCGGCGACGATCGGACAGATGGGGCTTCTGGGCGCCGTGATCGTCTTCGCGTCCGCACCGCTCTACTCGGTGCACATCGCGACCACGGCCGCCTGGGGGCTGACGCCGCTCACCGACCAGCAGTTGGCCGGGTTGCTGATGTGGGTGCCGGCGATGCTGCCGTATCTCGGCGCAGGGCTATGGATCGCGTGGTCCAGCCTTCGCCCGCGGGAGCCCGCGCTGTGACGACCGCGCTCAAGTTCGCCCACCTTGCGGCGATCGCCATCTGGTCGGGCGGGCTGCTGGCCCTGCCCTTCCTGTTCTGGCAGCGCAAGACCGTCGTCGCCGGGCCGGAGCTCGACCGCCTGCATCGTGTCACGCGTCTGGTCTATGTGGAACTCACGTCACCCGCGGCCTTCATCGCCATCGGCACCGGCACGGCGCTGATCTTCCTGCAGGCGACCTTCGTGGAGTGGTTCTCCATCAAGATGGTGCTGGTCGGCCTGATGGCGATGCTGCACGTCGTGGGCGGCCTCGTGCTGCTGCAGCTCTTCTCACCCACGGGTCGATTCGGATGGCTGTCCTACGTGACGCTGATGACCGCCTATGCGGTGGTGATCGCCGGCATCCTCTGGGTGGTGCTGGCCAAGCCGCACATCGATTCGAACGCAGTCGCCGCGCATCTCTTCGAGCCGGGTGCGCTCGGAAAGTGGATGCATCAGTCCTTCGGCGTGACCAAGATGCCGACGCCATGATCGAACACGAGCTTGCCACCGTGCCAGCCGGCGAAACCCACCATCACCGAGGAGAGGGCCGAGAGGGCCAGGCCGTGCGGCAGCACGGACACCGGGTCGATCAGCCGCAAGCCCCAGTTGGCGCCGGCGATCGCGACCAGCGTCATCGCGGCTACGGCATGCGACCAGCTCGCCTCCAGCAACCGGATGCCACGCACGAGGAGCAGTTCTCCGGTGCCGACGATGCTGGCCGCCACGCCGGTCCAGAAGGCGGCGCCTGCCGACCAGAGCCCAGCACGCAGCCAGAACACATCGCCCGTCCACCAGTAGAGGACATCGACACCGAGCGTCGCGACGACGAAGGCGACGGGGAAGTGCACCATCATCACGTGGATCGGATGCCCCACCAGGGCGACGGCAGAGCCCATGTCGAGCCGGTTCAGTTCCAGAAGAACCTCGCTGGGAGGTGGGGTCCGCTCGCCTTTCGCCATGCTGCTCCTCCTTCGCGCCGGGGTCGGCCGATGTGCGGCCATCGTAGCGTCTTGCTCCGGACGCTCCAAGCGTCATCGACAGCGGTGCTCGCAAGCTGCAAGGGGCCACTGTCGACGCTCGACCCTTCAGGCCCGGCAGCGCATTCGATCGCCACGATGTGGTGGGTGATGCTGATCGGCGCGGGCGTTCTCTTCCTGATGCTCATGACCTTCTTCATCCTGGTGGTGCGCCGCCCGGGCTGGGGTTCGAGCGTCTCGCCGGCGCGATGGATCGTGATGGGCGGACTGGTCCTGCCGGCCGTGGTGCTGCTGCCATTGCTCGCCTACGGGCTGGTCGTCGGCGAGCGATTGATTCCGCTGCCCGGCAGCACGCCGCCGCAGCGCATCGAGGCCGTGGCGCAGCAGTGGGCATGGACCTTCCGCTACCCCGAACGCGGCGGCGTCGAGACGCGCAACGTCCTGCTTCTGCCCGCGGGCACACCGGTCGACATGGTGGTGACGAGCAAGGACGTGATCCATGCCTTCTGGGCGCCCCGCTTCGCCGGCAAGATCGACGCGGTGCCCGGCAAGGTCAACCGGCTGCGCATCCAGGCCGACGCGCCGGGTCGCTACGAAGGCACCTGCGACGAGTTCTGCGGCATCGGCCATGCGCGCATGCGCTTCGTCATCATCGTCCACCGACCCGAGGACTTCTCCGCCGCGCTGACGCAGGCGACCCACGCACCGGAGGCGAAGCAATGAGTGGAACCGTCGTCGACCCACAGGCGCAAGGCAGCGGCGGCAGCAAGGGCAGCGCGTTGCGCCTGCACCGCCAGCTGAGCCGGATCTGGGCCACGGGGCCGGGCTGGCAGCGCTTCGCCGCGGTCAATCATTCGGTCATCGGCGTGCGGATGATGGTCACGTCGTTCACCTTCTTCGCGATCGCGGGCGTGCTCGGCATGCTGACGCGGGTGCAGCTGGCCACGCCGCATTCCGGCTTCCTCGACCCGGAGACCTACAACCAGGTCTTCACCATGCACGGCTCGATGATGCTGTTTCTCTTCGCCATCCCGATGGTGGAGAGCTTCGCCGTCTACCTGACGCCGAAGATCCTTGGCACGCGCGACTTCGCCTTTCCGCGGCTGACGGCCTATGGCTACTGGTGCTACCTGTTCGGCGGCACGATCCTGACGGTGTCGCTGATCGTTGGCGTGGCGCCCAACAGCGGGTGGTTCATGTACACGCCGCTGAGTTCGAACGTCTTCACGCCGGGCCTCAACTCCGACGTGTGGCTGCTCGGCATCACTTTCGTCGAGATCTCCGCGCTGTCGCTCGCGATGGAGATCACCGTGTCGATCCTCAAGATGCGCGCGCCCGGCATGTCGCTCGACCGCATGCCGATCTTCGCGTGGTACATCCTGGTGACGGCCATGATGATGATCGTGGCCTTCCCGCCGCTGATCCTGGGCTCGATCCTGCTGGAGATCGAGCGCGCCTTCGGCCTGCCCTTCTTCGATCCGACGCGCGGAGGCGATTCGCTGCTGTGGCAGCACCTGTTCTGGCTGTTCGGCCATCCGGACGTCTACATCATCTTCCTGCCGATGGCCGCCGTGCTGTCGACCGTCATCCCGGTCTTCGCCAACCGCGAACTGGTCGGCTACCGCGCGATCGTGGTCGCGATCATCGCGCTCGCCTTCCTGAGCTTCGGCATCTGGGTGCACCACATGTTCACGGTGGGCATCCCGCACCTGGCGCTCGCTTTCTTCTCGGCCGGCTCGGCGATCGTCGCGGTGCCTACCGCCGTGCAGATCTTCGCGTGGCTCGCGACGCTGTCGCACGGCAAGCCCCGCTGGGACGTGCCGATGCTCTACATCTTCGGCTTCTTCTTCGTCTTCGCGATGGGCGGGCTGACGGGCGTGATGCTCGCGATGGTGCCTTTCGACTGGCAGGCGCACGACACCTATTTCGTGGTCGCGCACATGCATTACGTCGTGGCCGGCGCGCTGGCGTTCCCGATGATGGCCGGGCTCTACTACTGGCTGCCGCTGCTGACCGGGCGTGCCGCGGTGCACCGGCTGGCCGTGCCTGCCTTCTGGCTGATCTTCATCGGCTTCAACATGACCTTCTTCATGATGCACCTGACCGGCCTGATGGGCATGCCGCGGCGCATCTACACCTACAACGGCGACGAAGGCTGGAACGCGCTCAACCTGCTCTCCTCGGTCGGCAGCTTCGTGATGACCATCGGCTTCGGGCTTCTGGTGATCGACCTCTTCGTGCAGCTGCGCTACGGACGCCGCGTGCGGCGCGACCCCTGGCGCGCCCAGACCTTCGAATGGGCGATGCGGATTCCGCCGGCACCCTATTGCTTCGCCTCGATCCCGCACGTCGGGCCGCAGACCGACGGCGTCGCGCCCGGCGATCTCGCGCTGAAACTGGCCCGCGGCGAAGGCTACCTGGCGTTCACCCGCAACGGCTGGCAGGAGACGATCGGCGTGCACGCGACGAGCGGCAAGCCGGACCAGTTGATCGTGCTGCCCAACCCGACCTACCTGCCGCTGGTGACGGCCATCGTGACGGGCGGGGCGGTCCTGGGCCTGCTGTTCAAGCTCTACCTGCTCTCGCTCGTGCTGGCGCTGATCACCTTCGGGCTCTTCGTGTTCGCGGGGCAGCGTGCGGGCCTTCCGCGCGACTATGGCCCGCTGCCCGTCGGTATGGGGGTGGAGGTGCCGCCGCACACCGAGGTGGCCAGTTCGCCCGCATGGCTGTCGCTGATCTGCACGCTGGTGGCCAACGGGACGCTGTTCACCTCGCTGGTGTTCGGCACCTTCTATCTCTGGCTGGCGGGTGCCAACTGGCAGACGATGGCGCCGCCCGAGCCGAACCGGCTGATGGCCTTCGGCGCGATCGCCTGTCTCGTCGTCGCTGCGGTGACGTCGCGCGGCGCGCTGAAAGCCGTCATTGCCGGTCGCGGCGCCGTCGGCTGGATCGGCCTGACGGGACTCCTGCTGCTGGTGGTCATCGCCGCCGTCCTGGGCCTGATCACAGGTGTCACGCCGCGGCCGAGCGAGCATGCCCTCGGTGCGACCGCCGCCGCACTGCTCGGCTACGTGGGACTGCATGCCTTCATCGGCCTGATCTTCCTGATCAGCAACGTCCTGCGTATCGGTGGCGGCTTCGTGTCGCAGCGTCGGCACACCGACCTGCGGCTGACGCGGCTCTGGATCGACTACACGCTGGTGACCGGCCTCATCGCTGTGGGCCTGGTGCTCGCGTTGCCCGCACTCGTCACCGTTCTGGGAGCGCGGCCATGAGCGCTGTATTGATTCCGTCGCGGCGCCTCTGGTGGCTCACAGGCGGCTTCATCGTCTGGTGCGTCGCGCTCGTGGTGCTGTACGCGATGCACGCCATCGGCTGCGCCTTCGGCTGGTCTGGCGGCGCATTGCGCTGGAGCCTCGTCATTACCTTCCTCGCGCACCTGATCGTTATCGGATGGATGTGGGGCAAGTTCGCGAAGGGCTCCCCCGATCCGGCATCGGGAAAGACCGGCAGCTTCCTGCACGACGCCATCGTCTGGACCACCATCGCCGCCTTCGCGAGCGGCGTGCTCGCCCTCGGCCCTCCCCTGCTGCTCACCACATGCATCTGAAGGCGCGCGCACCAACCAGGGATACCGCAGAACCGGCTTCGCCGGGCTGCCGGTATCCCCCACTCGCAGGGGGTGGGCGGCTACACAAAGTGAGCCAACCTGGGGGTGGGCCATGACTTTCAAGGTGGTTTGGTCGGCGGTTTATCTGCTCTTCATCCTTGCGCCGCTGCTCGCCTTGCTCACCGGCGCATTGCCGCCGAGCCGTGATTTCTGGACCGAGTTCTCGGTTGCGCTCGGCTACTCGGGCCTGGCGATGATGGGTCTGCAGTTCGGCCTCACGGCGCGCTTCCGGTACGTCACCGATCCCTGGGGCGAGGACGTCATCTACCACTTCCATCGCCGCATCTCGCTGATTGCCGTCAGTCTGGTGCTGGTGCATCCGATCATCCTGATCGCGGCCGGCTCGGAGAAGCTCGCGCCGCCCGAGTCGCTCCGCGACGTGCCACTGGGCGCGGTGTTCGCGGTGATCTCCATCGGCTCGCTCGTCACGCTGGTGATCATGGCGCTGTGGCGCACGAAACTAAGGATCAGCTACGAGTTCTGGCACATCGCCCACATCGTGCTCGCGGTGGTCGCCGTCGGCGGTGGGCTGCTGCACATGGTCGGATGGGGCTTCTACCTGGCCGATCCGTGGAAGCGCGCGCTGTGGGTCGGCATGACGATCTTCTGGATCGCGCTGCTGCTCTACGTGCGCCTGATCAAGCCGCTCTTCATGCTGCGCAGGCCGTACCGCGTGGCCGAGGTGCGAAAGGAACGCGGCGACACCACCACGCTGGTGATGCGGCCCGAAGGCCACCCGGGCTTTCGCTTCAGCCCCGGCCAGTTCGGCTGGCTGACGCTGTGGGGCAGCCCTTTCAAGATCACCGGCCATCCGTTCTCGTTCTCGTCGAGCGCCGAGGTCAACGACGGCAGCGTCGCGATGACCATCCGCAACCTGGGCGATTTCACGAGCGCGATCAGCCAGGTGCCGGTCGGACAGCGCATCTACCTCGACGGGCCGTATGGCGCCTTCACGATTGGCAATCCCGCGGACATGCACGTGCTGATCGCAGGCGGCATCGGCATCACGCCGATGGTGAGCATGATCAGCACGCTCGCCGACCGCGGCGACAAGCGGCCGCTGATCCTGCTCTACGGCAGCAAGGACTGGGATTCCATCACCTTCCGCGAGGAACTGGAGGCGCTGCAGAAACGCATCGATCTCACGGTGGTGCATGTGCTCTCGCAGCCGCCGGAAGGGTGGACGGGCGAGCGCGGCTACATCAATGCGGAAGTGTTCCGGCGTCACCTGCCGCCGGGCTATGCCGACCACGAGTATTTCATCTGCGGCCCGAACGTGATGATGGATGCGATCGAGGCGGCGCTCGGCGAGATGAAGGTGCCGCTTTCCAAATACCACTCGGAGCGCTACAGCTTCGTCTAGGAGGTCCCGATGCGTCGATTGTTCGCCGACCGGCTCGCCCTCGCCACGGGCGTCGTCGTCGTCGTGGTATCGCTCGCGTTTGCGCTCTGGCGTTCGGCCGGGGCGTGATCAGCGCGTACCGGCGCCGCGTGTGGAGTAGTTGACCAGCGGTCCCGGGCCGATCGCGATTGGCGGGCCCGGGTCGTTGCGCGGCGCGACGACAGCCGGGGCGGGAAGCGCGCCACTCTCGTAGCGAGGCCCCGGTCCGGGAGCGATCGGCGGACCCGGGTCCGGGTAGGCCGGCCGCGAAGCCGACACATCGCGACTGGCCGGAGGCGCTGTCACGGCCGGCCGGCGCGAATAGTCATACAGCGGACCTGGACCGGCGGCGACCGGCGGCCCCGGATCGGGCTCGACGCTTCGACGCTCGGACGAAGGCACTACCGGCACCACGGGCACCACGGGCGGCTCGTCATCCGCCGCTCGATCTCGCGAACCCCTGGCGGCGTACGTGCTCGCCCGCGCAGACCGGGTCGGCGCCCGGCTCTCGGCCTTGGGGTACGACGGAACGGCAGCCGGCCGCTCCGTGGTCGCCCGCGATGTCTCCGCGGAGACCGCACCGCGCTCGGGAAGCAATGCATGGAGGGGCGAACTCGCCCCGGCCTCCGAGGCCGCAGAGGCCGCCGGGGCGGCCGGAACTGCTGCAGGCGTTGTCGCCGCAACCGGCTCGGAATTGACCGCGGATGGAGGGGACGCCGATGCCTCGGAGGGCGCCGGCGAGCTGGGCGCCGGGCCCCCAGAAGGTGCGAACAGGCCCATGATCTCCGCCTTCAGCGGCGGCGCGCCCGGTTTGCTCGTGACGTAGAGACACCACAAGGTGAAGCCGACGATCATCGCCAGCGCCACGTAGGCGGCCTTCAGCCAGAAGGCTGCGGTCTCGGCAGGCAGCACCGGAACGGCCGCGCTGCTGCGCGATGACGCTTCAAGAGCGGGCCGATGCGACATGACCGGGTCGAGCGCACCCGGCCCCGAGGGCTCGAAGCCCGGCAAGGGACGCGCGCATCCCGTGCAGAACTTGGCCTTCGCGCGGTTGGTGCTACCGCAGGCGCTGCAAACGACCGACTCCGACATGACCGTCAACTCCGTGAACGACAGGAAAAAAACATGTTGCATGACTGCCGCGCGCTGTATGTCAGCAACTTCCTACGCCGTGCGTCCGAAAGCCGACGCAGCAAGTTCAGGGCCAACTCGCCCGATCACCCGTCGATCACCGCGGCGCCCTGGGCTCGGGCCAAGCCATGCGCAATACAACGTTTGGACGACGATGCCCGCCGCATGCAGGTGTCCAATGGCGCAGGGAGTCTTCATGACGACGGGAGACAGCATGACCAAGCTTGCGCTGTGCATCGGCATCAACAACTACCCTGGCACCGACATGGACCTGGCGGGTTGCGTGAACGATGCGAACGATTGGGCCACGGCGTTGACGGCGCGCGGATTCAGCGTGCGCAAGCTGCTCGACGCGCAGGCGACCAAGGCGGGCATGGTCGAGGCCTTCCAGCGCATCGTCGGACAGGCCACGAGCGGTGACGTGGTCGTCATCACCTACTCGGGCCACGGCACCTACCAGTACGACACCGACGGCGAAGAGGCCGACGGCCTCGACGAGGCGCTGTGCCCCTACGACATCCGCACGATCGATGCGGCCCTGATCGACGACGAGATCCACGCGATCTTCATGAAACGCAGGCCCGGCGTGCACCTGGTGCTGATCTCGGACAGTTGCCACTCGGGCACGGTGAACCGGGCGCCGCCGAACAGCGCCGACAGGGAGGCGGGACGCATGCCGCGCTTCATGCCGATGCGAAGCTGGATGTCGGCGGCGCGGCTGGCCAGGGGCGGCCCCAAGGGCGCGGCGGCACCGGGCAACGCGAACCACGGCGCAGCGTCGGCCTTCGCCGATGCGAAGAAGGACGATGCCGGCGACGTGCTGCTGGCCGGCTGCGAGGAAGGCGAAGACCACTTCAGCTACGACGCGAACTTCGCGAACCGCCCGAACGGCGCCTTCACCTTCTACGCCCTGAAGGCCCTGCGCGCGCTCCCGGCAGGCGCCAGCTATGTGACGTGGCACAAGGCACTGGCGGACGACCTTCCGTCCACGCGCTACCCGCAGAAGCCGCAATTGCAGGGCAGCAAACAGGCCACCGGCCGGGCCATCTTCTCCTGAGAGCGCCGGAGACAGCATGGCGGAGCCGATCGTCCTGAGGATCACCGGACGCAAGAGCGACAAGCCCGAGGTTCCATCACTGCTGCGTTCCACGACACGGGGAGGCGTCGGCGATACCGCGCAGGACGCGTTTCTTCCGAGCGGCCTGCTGCAGGCGAAGGCCAGCATCGACCTGAGCGCGAGCGCACGCGGCGCACCCGATGGCGGCAGCAATGATCTGGAGGCCGATGCCGACGAAGTGCTCGTGATCGAACTGGCCGACGGCGGGACGCTCATCACCAGCCCCGCCCGGCTGAAGGCCGCCTTGCAGCGCAACCGGCCCGACCTGGTCGACGCCGAAGGGCACGTGCTTTTCGACCGCCTGAACGCCGAGGGTGCCACCCTGCAGCGCGGCGTCTTCACGAGCACGGCCGGCAGTCTGGTCAACCACGTGATCTCCCTGGCCGTGGGGCAGGACGCGCTGATCGACGCCGCCCAGGGCAAGCTCGCCGAACTGCTGTCAAAGGGCAAGCCCAAGGCCGTCGACGCAGCGGAGATCGGCGTGAGCTGGCTCGGCACCAAGGCATTGATGTGGGCCATCGAGGAGCGCCTGGGCCGTCCCGCGGGCCATCTCTATCGCTGGAACGACGCGGGCGGCCAGCTCGAAGGCGGCGCGGCGGACGACACCGCGCGCATGATCGACGCCGACGGCAAGGCACGACCCGCGCTGGTCTTCATCCACGGCACCGGATCGAGCACGCTGGGCAGCTTCGGCGACCTGCAGCGCAGCGACCGCAGTCTCTGGGCGCGGCTCGAGAGCAGGTTCCCGGGCGGCATCTACGGCTTCGAGCACCGCACGCTGTCGGAGAGCCCGATCGAGAACGCGCTGCAACTCGCGACCGCCCTGCCGCGAGGGGCGCACATCAGCCTGGTCACGCATTCGCGCGGCGGCCTGGTCGGCGACCTGATGTGCCTGCAGGACATCGACCAGCACATCGACAGCTACAGCTTCGCCTTCCCCGGTGTCGGCGACGCGCAAGGCCGCGAGGCGCAGGTCCGCAAGGAACTCGATCGCGCCCATGCCGAGCACCGCGACCAGCTGCGCGCACTGTTCACCATGCTGCGCGACAAGGCGCCGGTCATCGAGCGCTACGTGCGCGTGGCCAGTCCCTCGCAGGGCACGAAGCTCGCAAGCGGCAACTTCGACGTGTTCCTGTCGGGCGTGCTGACGCTGATCGGCCGCGTGCCCTACTTCTTCGGCAATCCGCTGTACTCGGCCTTCAAGCGCGTCGTGATCGAGATCGCGAAGAACCGCACCAACCCGCACCTGGTGCCCGGCATCGAGGCGATGCTCCCCGACTCGCCGATGGCGGCGCTGCTGCGCGACGCGGCGGTGCAACCGGGCGTCCGCATGGCGCTGGTCGCCGGCGACATCCAGGGCGGCAACCTGCTGATGCGCATGGGCGTGCTGCTCACCGATTTCCTGTTGTTCGAGAACACCGACAACGACCTCGTCGTCGATACCGCGTCCATGCTGGCCGGCGTGGCGGCGAAGACCCAGGCGCGCGTGATGTTCGACCGTGCCTCGGACGTGTCGCACTTCAACTACTTCGGCAACGTCAAGACACGCAGCGCGATGCGCGACTGGCTGGTGATGGACAAGCCGGACGACGTCGATGCCTTCCGCGTGCTGCCCGCGCAGTTCACCAGCCTCGATGCGGCGGGCATCGGCGCATCGCGGGACGCGGTGGCGGTGGACCGGCCGGTCGTGGTCGTGCTGCCGGGCGTCATGGGCACCTACCTCGATGCGGACGGCAAGCGCGTCTGGCTCGATCCGCTCTCGCTGGCGGCCGGGGGCCTGGCGAGCATCGCCTTCGGCGCCGACAAGGTGACGGCCGGCGATCTCTTCGGCAAGACCTACGGCGCCATCTGCGAGTACCTCGCGGCCAGCCACCGCGTGGTGCCCTTTCCCTACGACTGGCGTCAGCCGCTGGACGTGCTGGGCGAACGGCTCGGCACCTTCCTTGAACAGCTCACGAAGCAGACCGCGCAGCCTGTTCGTCTGTTGGCGCACAGCATGGGCGGGCTGGTGGTGCGCGCCTGCATCCATCGCCGGCGCGACGTGATGGACACATTGATGGCGCGGGACGGCGCGCGCCTGGTGATGGCGGGGACGCCCCACCAGGGCTCGCATTCGATGGTCGAGAACATGCTCGGCAAGGGCAATGCGCTGCGCGCGCTGGTCCGGCTGGACTTCCGCCACGACCTGCAGGACGTCCTCGACATCGTTGCCGGCTTCCGCGGCGCGCTGCAGCTGCTGCCGCGGCCCGGCTTCGTCGACACCTTCGAAGGACAGCCCGACGGCGGCGAGCCGCAACGCTACTGGGATGCGGAGACCTGGAAGACGCTCAAGGCCCGGAACACCGACCTCTGGTTCGGCGACCAGCGATGCGCCCAGCCCGACGCCGAGACGCTGGCTTCCGCCGGCTGGCTGTGGACGGAAGACGCCAAGGTCGACGCCCTCGGCGCACCGGCATTGCCCGCCGCCTACCAGTCGAAATCGATCTACGTCTTCGGCGTCGCCGCCAACACACCCTGCGGCGTGCGCGTCGAGGACCGCGGCGGCAGCCCGCGCCTGCGCATGGTGTCGACCACGCGCGGCGATGGCACCGTGACCTGGGATTCGGGCCGCATCGGGGGTATCGGCAGCTTCTACTACCTGCCGGCCGTGCATGGCGATCTGCTTGCGACCGCCAGCGGCTTCGCCGCCTTGGCCGAACTGCTCGTCACCGGCGCCACGGGCGCGCTCGATCGCAGCCCGCCAGCAACCCGCGCGACGGGCACCGAGCGGCCTGTCAGCTACGACCCGGGCCCGCCGAACGCCATCGACGATGCGACTCTCGCGGCGGCGGTCACCGGCGGCACGCCCGGCAGCCACGTCACGCCGCGCGCAAAGCTCCGGCTCGACGTGAACCTGAAGGCGATGGATTTGCGATTCCTCGCCTGCCCGATCCTGGTCGGGCACTACGAGAACGATTCGATGGCCGGCACGGAGGCCCTGATCGACACCGAGTTGATGGACGGCCAGCTCGCGCAGCGCAAGGCGCTCGACCTCTACGCCGGACCGCTCGGCACCGCCGCCGTGGTGCTGCGCGCACCGAGCGCGCTGGACCGGCGGCGCGGCGTGCTGACGGGCGCGGTGGTCACCGGCCTCGGCCCCTACGAGGGCAACCTGAGCCAGGCCGCCCTGATGCTCGCGGTGCGCGCCGGCGTCCTGCGCTACCTGCTGCAGGTCGTCGACGTGATGGGCCGCGAGGACCGCGAGGTGCCGCTCGCGACGCTGCTGCTGGGCTACAACTCTTCGGCCAATCTCACCATCGCGGCGTCGGTGGAGGCGGTGGTGCGCGGCGTGATCGATGCCAACGAGAAGTTCAAGCGCACGACCGGGCTGTCGGTGCGCGTGTCGCGGCTCGACATCGTGGAGCTCTATCTCGACACCGCCATCACCGCCGTCTACGAACTGCGCCAACTCGCGCCGCGACTGCAGGCGACGGCCGCGGCCAAGGACATCCTGCTGGCCTGCAACGGCGAGCTGGTGCAGGGCATCGGCTTGCGCCAGCGCCTCTTCGACACTCGCGGCGCCAGCTACTGGCCGCGCCTGATCGTCACCGATGCGGACGACCAGCCGGACAAGCCCAGGCCTCCGGGCACGACCCGGCTCGCCGACCGGCTGCGCTTCCTCTACGTCGGCCAGCGCGCGCGTTCGGAGACGGTGGTGCAGCAGCGCCAGCCCAGCCTGATCGAGACGCTGGTGCGCCAGCAGATCAGCCAGACCACCTGGAACCCGGACTTCGGGCGCATGCTGTTCCAGTTGATCGTGCCGCCCAATTTCAAGGACGCGGCGCGGCAGTTGCAGCGCATCGTGCTGGTCGTGGACGGCGCCACGGCGAACCTGCCGTGGGAGCTGATGCTCACCGATCCGCTGTTCACGCCCGAAGCGCAGGGCGACGATCCGCTGCTGCCCCTGGCGCTCTGCACGCCGGTCGTGCGGCAGTTGGCGTCGTCGGCGTTCCGGCGCGATGTGCGCCAGAGCATCGCGCACAACGCCTACGTCATCGGCAATCCTTCGGTGCAGGGCTTTGCGGCCGCCTTCCCCGATCCGGCCAATCCGCAAGGCAGGGATCCGGACCCGCTCGCGGGAGCGGAAGTGGAAGCGACGGCCATCGCCGGCCTGTTCGCCAACATGGGGTACGACGTCAGCCGGGCGATCGGCGCGGACAACCTTGCCACCGACGTGCTGGCCAAGCTCTATCGCAAGGCCTATCGCATCCTCCACGTCTCCGCGCATGGTGTGTTCAACCAGCCCCACGTGGACGGGCTGCGCCGCAGCGGCGTCGTGCTCTCGGGCGGACTGCTCATCACCGCCGCCGAGATCGAGGCGATGGAATCGGTGCCGGAACTGGTCTTCCTCAACTGCTGCCACCTGGGCCAGATCGACCCGGGTGGCGACGGCGGCCCGACGGTGCGCGATGGCAACAAGCTGGCCGGCAGCGTGGCGCGCGAGCTGATCGACATCGGCGTGCGATGCGTGGTGGTGGCGGGCTGGGCGGTCGACGACAAGTTGGCCCAGCAGTTCGGGGAGGTCTTCTACCAGTCCTCGTTGCAGGACCGCAGGCCCTTTGGAAGCGCCGTCTTCGATGCGCGCCAGGCGCTGTGGGCGGCGAGGCCCGACAACGTAACCTGGGGCGCCTTCCAGGCCTACGGCGATCCGCTCTGGCTGGCCGAGCCCGAGGCCGACGGCGCGGCGGCACGCGCGTCCGGCGGCGTGCCCTTCGTCTCGCTCGACGAGATGCTCGACGACCTGGCCCGCGCCAGGGTCGAAGCCTCGCGCCAGCCGGACCGCCAGCTCGAAAGCGAGCGGCAGGCGCGCATCGAGGCCATCGAGGAGGCGCGGGACAAGCGTTGTCCGCCCGCCTGGTTGCGGCTCCCGGCGTTGCAATCGGCACTGGGCGCAACCTGGCGCGACCTCGGCTGCCTCGACCGGGCGCACGACGCGCTCCTGACCGCGATCCAGGCGGTCGACCTGCAGGGACGCGTTCCGATCCGCGACATCGAGCAACTGGCTGCGGTGGAGGTCGAACTGGGTGCGGCGCAGGCCGCGCAGGACATCAACCGCATCCGCGCCCACCAGCAGGCCGGCAAGGGGCGCCCGCCCAAGCCAGTGCCCACGGGCCTGCCGCTGATCGAGCAAGGGATCGAGCGCCTGACATCGCTGGACAGGCTAGTGTCGAACGGCGGCATCCGCCATGGCGGCGCGGCGGCATCGGTCAACGCCGATCGATTCGCGCTGCTCGGCACCGCCCACAAGCGCAAGGCCGTGGTATTCGCCCTGCACCTGCTTCGGCTCGACGGCAGCGCGACGCAGAAAGCCGGCTGGCGAGACGCCATGTTGGACGCGGCCCGCGCCGGCCTGCAGGCGTACACGCAGGCGGAAGGCGTTGCCGGTGACGACGAGGGCTTCTGGCCGTACAACGCCCTGCATGGCCTGGCGCTGCGCGTGGTGCTCGATGGATGGGATGCCCCCGATGAAATGTCGGCAGGCGTGGCGCTCGCCCGCCAATGCGGTCTGGCCGTGTCACGGACCTACGCCCTCGAAAGCGATCCGTGGGACGTCGTGCTGAGCCCCGAGGCCGTGCTGGTGGAGCACCTGCGTGACGGCAGCATGGCGGCCACGGGCGACGAAGGCGAGCGCGCGCTGAACGACGTGCTGCAGGCTTATCGCAGCGCTCTCGAAACCCTGGGCCCGAAGGTCCGACACGTCGACCGCACCGTCACGCACATGGAGATGCTGTCGATCCTGTTCGACGCGCGCTTTCTCACCGGCGGCGGAGAAGGCTACCGGCGCATGGCCGACGGCCTCGTCGCGCTCGTCAATCAGTTGCGGCCGGGGCGCGACGCGCGCACCGACCGGCCGAAGGCGGCGCCCCCGGGCTGAACCGCGAGGCCGCCCTTCGCACGTTCAATGCGCCGGCCGATGCCAGGTGGCGCTGTAGTCCTTGTCGGTGTAGAGCGTCCAGAGCGCCAGCGCGGCGATCACGATGCCGCTGCACACGGCAGCGAGCATCGCGACCTGCAGCGCGCTGAAGCCGAGGACCCACGGCGAGACCACCAGCCAGACGCCGAGTGCGCATTCGGTCCATTCTTCCCACGCCCTCGGCACGATGATCGCGCCCAGCGCGGCCGCGATGAGCGCAACGCCCACCACCACGGCGTTGGCCATGGCCACCGTGGAGCCCTGGAAGCCCAGGGCCCATGGCGAAAGAACGACCCACACGCCGAGCAAGGCGTTGACCACATCCTGCCAATGTTTCAGCTGCTTCATGACACACCTCCTGCCGCCGGCAGACCGCGGAGCGCGCCCGACGGCAAGAGGTTGGATCGCGCCAGCTCAGCCGTGTTCCGCGGTCCGCACGATTCGCTGGTCGAACCAGTCGTCCAGCATGGCCTTCTCGTAGCGAAGGCGATCCTCGGGCGAATAGGGGTTGACGGTCATGAGGTAGTTCAGGGCCAGGACCTGCTCCTCCGCGCTCGCCACGGGCTGGCCGTCGCGCGTCAGCGTGTAGCGCAGCTTGAAGCGCGGCCATGTGATGTCGCGCAGGATGCGGACATTGTCGTAGCCGCGAAAGCGCCACGGTTCGAACCAGCCGGCGAGGTCGATGTCCAGCACCTCGATGCGCAGCGAATCGCCGGCCGCGAGGCCGCGGTCCGCAAGGCGCATGAAGTGGCGCTCGACGTCCCGCAGCACGACGTCGCGCTCCGCTGCATCACCGTAGGGGTGCGCGTAGACGGCGTCCGTGTACTTCTCCGGGTGAACGAAGACGACGGACAGGTCGGCCGCGGACACCGAGGCGGATGTACCGAGGGCAAGGATCGCAGCGGCCGCAAATGTGAAGGCGAAGGGGCTGGACATGGTGTCCTCCTTCAGGAAGTGCAAGCTCTTTCGAGAGTTCGACACCCGACGGGTTCCGCGCGGACAAATTGAACGGTGCCGTCCACACTTTGGAGGATGACGCCCTTTGCCCCGGGCTTCCCAATAGTCCGGACATCGTCGCTGCACAGACTTCCTGAAGAGACAAAGCCTTGGATCCCACCGACGTAGCCCGACATTGGGAGGCCAACGCCGACGCCTGGACACGCCAGGCCCGCAACGGCTTCGACATCTTCCGCGATGCCTTGAACACGCCCGCCTTCCTGGCGCAGCTGCCGTCCGTCGAGGGCCTGCAGGGCCTCGACGTCGGCTGCGGCGAGGGCTCGAACACGCGGCAGCTCGCGCGACGCGGCGCGAAGGTGGTCGGCGTGGACATCGCCCCGACCTTCGTCCGCCATGCGCGAGAAACCGAATCGACGGAGCCCCTGGGCATCGACTTCCGGGTCGGCGACGGGATGGCACTGCCCTTCGACGACACCTCGTTCGACTTCGTGACGGCCTTCATGTCGCTGATGGACATGCCCGATCCGCAGCGCGCCCTGCAGGAGGCGCACCGTGTCCTGCGGCCTGGCGGGTTCCTGCAGTTCTCCATTCTTCATCCCTGCTTCGTCCCGCCGCATCGCAAGGTGCTCCGCGGGCGTGGCGGCAAGGCGCGCGCCATCGAGATCGGCAACTACTTCGAATCGACGACGGGGCGCGTGGACACCTGGTGGTTCTCCATGCTGTCGAGGAAGCAGCGCGAGAAGGTCACGCCCTTCCAGACGCCCATCTTCCACCGCACCCTCAGCCAGTGGCTCGACATCGTCATCGGTGCGGGCTTCGTCATCGAGAAGGTCGGCGAGCCGACTGCCGGTGCGGCACCGCGCCGCCGCGAGGCCGTGCTCGACGACACCGAGGTGGCGCCGCTGTCGCTGATCGTGCTGGCGACCCGGCGTCGCTGCAGCCCGCCGCCCTATTCCTTGACGGAGCCCGTCAGGCCCGAGACGTAGTACTCGACGAAGAACGAGTAGATGAAGGCCACCGGCAGCGAGCCCAGCAGCGCACCCGCCATCAGCGGGCCCCACTGGTAGACGTCACCCTGAACCAGCTCGGTCACCACGCCCACGGGAAGCGTCTTGATCTCCGACGACGAGACGAAGGTGAGCGCATAGATGAACTCGTTCCACGACAGGGTGAAGGCGAAGATGCCGGCGGAAATCAGCCCTGGCACCGCCAGCGGCAGCACGATCTTGACGAGGATCTGCCAGCGGCTTGCGCCGTCAATCAGCGCGCATTCCTCCAGCTCGGCCGGGATCGAGCGGAAGTAGCCCATCAGCAGCCAGGTGCAGAACGGGATCAGGAAGGTCGGATAGGTCAGGATCAGGGCCAGCCGTGTGTCGAAGAGGCCG
The DNA here is from genome assembly GCF_051216375.1 of Variovorax glacialis. Classification (NCBI taxonomy): domain Bacteria; kingdom Pseudomonadati; phylum Pseudomonadota; class Betaproteobacteria; order Burkholderiales; family Comamonadaceae; genus Variovorax; species Variovorax glacialis. The sequence goes on from NZ_JBPJZT010000002.1 coordinate 759,988, forward strand.
AGGTTGAAGACCACGTTCGCCAGCGGAATGAACAGGATCGACGGTGGCACCAGGTAGGCCAGGAAGATCGCCAGTCCGGTCTGCCGCGAACCCTTGAAGCGCAGGCGCTCGATGGCGTAGGCGGCGAACACCGACGCCGCCAGCGAGAAGAAGGTGGAGACCACCGAGACCAGCACCGTGTTCCAGAGCCACTCCGGATAGGAGGTCTCGAACAGCAGCTTGTGGAAATGGCCGATGGTGGGCGCGATGACCCAGAACGGATTGCCTTCGCGCGACAGCAGCTCCGCGTCGGGCTTCACCGACGTGATCGCCATCCAGTAGAACGGAAACAGCAGCACGAAGAGGAACACCAGCAGCGGCAAGTAGACCGTGACGAGCTTGCGCGGCACGGACTCCAGGTAGCTCATGCCGACGACGTCGATCTGCCCCGGCTTGTTGCTCATTTATCGGATCCCCCTTGTTGCCAGGCGCGTCGCTGCAAGCCGAAGAAGCTGAACATGATGCAGGCCAGCAGGAAGGGGACCATGGCAATCGCGATCGCCGCGCCTTCACCCAGCGCGCCGCCCGAGATCGCGCGCTGGAACGAAAGCGTCGCCATCAGGTGCGTCGCATTCAGCGGCCCGCCGCGCGTGATGACGTAGATGAGCTGGAAGTCGGTGAAGGTGAACAGCACCGAGAAGGTCATCACGACCGCGATGATCGGCGTGAGCAGTGGCATCGTCACGTGGCGGAACTGCTGCCAGGGCGTCGCACCGTCGATGGCCGATGCCTCGTAGTAGGAAGGCGAGATAGTCTGAAGCCCCGCCAGCAGCGTGATCGCGACGAAGGGCACGCCGCGCCACACGTTGGCCGCGATCACCGCAAAGCGCGCATTCCACGGGTTGCCGAGAAAGTCGATGTAGTGATCGATCAGCCCCATCTTGACCAGCGCCCAGCTGATGATCGAGAACTGCGAGTCGTAGATCCACCAGAAGGCGATTGCCGACAGCGCCGTGGGCACGATGTAGGGCAGCAGGATCACCGCGCGGAAAAAGGTCTTGAAGCGGATGTTCTTGTTGAGCAGCACCGCGAGCCACAGCCCGAGGAAGAACTTGAACACGCTCGCCACCGCCGTATAGAACAGCGTGTTGAAGAGTGCCAGCCGCGTGACCGCGTCCTGCCACAGGAACTGGTAGTTCTCCAGCCCGATCCATACGCCCGGCCGCCCGACCTTCGCGTCGGTGAACCCGAGCCAGGTCCCGAGCCCGAGCGGATAGGTAAGAAACAAGAGCAGCAGCACCGCCGCCGGCAACATGAACATGAAGCCGAGGGCGTTGCGGCTGTTCTGGAGCCGAGCGATAAACGTCATCCGAAGCTACGCCTTCCGCCCGAAACACCGCGGAACCGGCTTCGCCGGGCCGCCGGTGTTGCCCCCTGGAAGGGGGTGGAGAGCGACACGAAGTGCGCGAGCCTGGGGGTAAGCCCAGGAATACCGCGGAACCGGCTTCGCCGGGCCGCAGGTATTGCCCCCTGAAAGGGGGTGGAGAGCGACACGAAGTGCGCGAGCCCGGGGGGTCTTCATACCTTGTAGTAACGCTCGGCGCGTTTCTGCGCCCGCTCCGCGGCCTCCTTCGGCGACTTCGATCCGCTCGCAGCTTCAGCCACCATGTTCGCGACGATGAAGTCCGCAGCCGCGCCGGCCGAGGCGTAGCCCAGCTTGCCCTCGTAGCCGGCGGGACGCAGGTTCTTGACCGAGTCGCGGTACGGCGTGTTCTTCGGGTCGGAAGTCCAGATCGGATTCGCCTCGTAGGCACGCAGCGGCTGCGCGACATAGCCGCCGCCGCCCGTCAGCCAGTCGTCGAACTGCGGCCGCTCCATCATGAAGCGCAGGAACTCCTTCGAGGCCTGCGGGTACTTCGTGTACTTCATGATCATCTGGTTGAAGAACAGGTGCGACTCCGTCGGCACGCCCACCGGACCGACCGGGAACACGGCGTGATTGATGTCGGCCGCCATTTCCTTGAGCTTCGGATCGGGCGAGTTCTTCGCGGCGTAGTAGATCGAGATGCCGTTGTTGGTGACGCTGAGCTGCCCGTCGAGGAAGGCCTTGTTGTTGTTCGGGTCCAGCCACGACAGCGTGCCGGGAATGAAGTTGGCGTAGAGCTCCTTGGCGTACTCCAGCGCCTTCAGCGTCTCGGGACTGTCGATCACCACCTTGTTGCTCTTGTCGACCAGCTTGCCGCCGAAGGACCAGATCAGCCAGTTGGTCCACACGCTGTCGCCCGTCGCGTTGCCGAGCGCCATGCCGCCGGGCACACCCTTTTCCTTGAGTGCCTTGTAGAGCTTGAGGAAGTCGTCGGTGTTCGTCGGGAACTTGTCGAAGCCCGCGGCCTTGACCATGCTTTCGCGATAGACGATCAGCGAGCCGGAGGCGCCCAGCGGCAGGCCGATCCACTTCTTGCCGTCGGGCCGCATGAACATCTCGCCGGCCGGATACCAGCCGCCGTACTTCTTGCCGAGGTATTCCGCCAGGTCGGTGACATCGAGCAGCTTGTCCGGATACAGGTTGGCGTCGTCGTTGGTCGACAGGATGATGTCGGGCCCTGCGCCGGTGTTGGCCGCGACAGCCGCCTTTGGCCGCACGTCCTCCCAGCCCTCGTTGTCGACGCGCACCTCGATGCCTGTGGCCTCGCTGAATTTCTTGACGTTCGCCATGTAGGCGTCGATGTCGCCCTGCACGAAGCGGCTCCAGCGCAGCACCCGCAGCTTGGCGCCCTTCTCCGGCTTGAAGGTCAGCGTCTGCGCATTCGCCAGCGGCGAGAAGATCGCGGTGCCGACGCCGAGCGAAGCAGCGGCGGCAAGCCCGGCCGAACTTTTCAGAATCTTGCGGCGATTGAAGTCACTCATTCCTGTCTCCTGTTTGTTGAACGGCCAGCCAAAGAAACTCAAGCCACCAGCCTCTGGCCGGTGCCTGCGTCGAAAAGATGCGCGCGCTGAAGATCCGGTTGCAGCCGGATCAGCGTGCCGGGTGCGAAGTCGTAGCGCTCACGGAACACGGCGGAAATCTCGGTGCCCTCGTGGCGGCAGGCGACGAAGGTGTCCATGCCGGTCGGCTCCATCACGACGACCTTCGACGGAATGCCGCCGTTGTCCGAGAGGCTCAGGTGCTCGGGCCGGGTGCCGTAGACGACGGGCTGGCCGTCGACGCCGCCCGCCAGCACGGGTGCATCGAGCTGCGTGCCGTCTGCCAGTTCGACCCGGGCCGCGCCGGCACCGCGCCGCAGGGTGCCGGGGAGGAAGTTCATCGCCGGGGAACCGATGAAGCCGGCCACGAACTGGTTGGCCGGATGGTCGTAGAGGTCGAGCGGGCTGCCCGTCTGCTCGATGCGGCCGTCGCGCATCACGACGATCTTGTCGCCCATGGTCATGGCCTCGATCTGGTCGTGCGTGACGTAGATCGAGGTCGTCTTCAGGCGCTGGTGCAGTTCCTTGATCTCGCTGCGCATCGCCACGCGCAGCTTGGCATCGAGGTTGGACAGGGGTTCGTCGAAGAGGAAGACCTGCGGATCGCGCACGATCGCCCGACCCATCGCCACCCGCTGCCGCTGGCCGCCCGAGAGCTGGCGCGGATAGCGCTCCAGCAGCGGCGTCAGCGCAAGGATCTCGGCGGCGCGGCCGACCTTGGATTCGATCGTCGGCTTGTCGGTCTTGGCGAGCGCCAGCGCGAAGGCCATGTTGTCGCGCACCGTCATGTGCGGGTACAGGGCGTAGTTCTGGAACACCATCGCGATGTCCCGCTCCTTCGGCGGCAGGTCGTTCACGCGCCTGTCGCCGATGAGGATCTCGCCGCCGTTGATTTCCTCCAGCCCGGCGATCATGCGCAACAGCGTCGACTTGCCGCATCCCGACGGCCCCACCAGCACGGTGAAGGAACCGTCCCTGATGTCGATGTCCACCCCGTGGAGGATGGGTACATCACCGAAGTTCTTCTTGACTGCCCGTATCGTCACACTGGCCATGCGCTGGAGTCCTGAAAGTTCGCGAGTCGAAGCAACGACACGGAACGGCCCACGTCGCACCCGCGGAGTATTGGCATTGCAACAAACCCGCGCATCAGGGCAAACCGGTACGCATTAACCCCTGTAAATTTGTATGATGACCTGATAACCGAGCTCACTTCCCCCACCGCCGCCAGGACATCGGCCCCCTCCCAGCCCCTGCAGTTGATCGTCGATCGGCTGTCGGATCGGTTGGCGGCGCTGCTGGGCGCGCAGATCGAGTCCGGCGCCCTCGGCCCCGGCGACCGGCTGCCGACCGAGCAGCAACTCGCAGCGACGCACGGCGTGTCGCGTACGGTGGTCCGCGAGGCGGTGCACCAGCTTCGGTCCCGGGGCCTGGTCCAGTCGCGACAGGGCTCGGGCGTCTACGTTGCGCCGCAGCCGACCAACCTGCCGCTGGCCTTCGATCCGACGGTGCTGACTTCGGTGCAGGCGGTCGTCCATGTGGTGGAGGTGCGGCGCGTGCTCGAAGGCGAGATTGCCGCGCTGGCGGCGGAACGGGCGACCCGCGCGCAGATCGCCGCCCTGCGTCGGGCGCTCAAGGCCATCGACGAGGCCGTGGCCGAGGGCCGCGACGGCGTGGCCGAGGACCTGGCCTTCCACCGCGTGATCGGCGAATCGACCGGCAACCCGCAGTTCCGACTGCTGCTCGGCTTCCTCGAGCAGTACCTGCGCGAAGGCATGCGCATCACGCGCGGCAACGAAGCCCGGCGCGCGGACTTCATGACCGCGGTGCAGAGCGAGCACCACGCCATCTTCGAAGCCATCGCCGCGCACGACCCCGTCGCGGCGCGGCTCCATGCAAATGAACACCTGATCCGCGGAGAACAGCGGCTGGTCGAAGGCGGCGTCATCGACGGCCGGCGTCGACAGGCGGCGGCCAAGGCCGTGCGCGCCGCGAGTCTTTCCACCCCACGACCTCGCAAGCAATGAAGGAGACTGCATGAAACTCATGATCACCGGAGGCGGCGGCTTCGTCGGCGCCCGCCTCGCACGCACGCTGCTGAAGCGCGGCACGCTGGCCGGCGAACGCATCGACCGCCTCGTCCTGACCGACATCGCGCCGCCACCGGGCGACCTGCTCGCCGATGCGCGCGTCGAGGCCCGGACCGGGCCGCTGCTGGCGCAGACCGATGCCCTGCGCGAAGAAGCCTTCGACGGCGTCTTCCACCTGGCTTCGGCCGTGTCCGGCGAATGCGAACTCGATTTCGACCTGGGCCTGCGCTCCAACCTGGACAGCACGCGCGCCCTGCTCGACGCCATCCGGGCCCACGTCAATGCGGGCGGAAAGGTCCCGCGCGTGGTCTTCTCCAGTTCGGTGGCAGTGTTCGGGCCCGATCCGGCCGTGCCGCTGCCGAAGATCGTCGCCGACGACACGCTTCCGGCGCCACAGACCTCCTACGGCACGCAGAAACTGATCTGCGAGCACCTCATCGCCGACTACACGCGCAAGGGATACGTCGATGGCCGCGCCGCGCGCCTGATGACCGTGACCGTGCGACCCGGCCGGCCGAACGGCGCCGCGTCGTCCTTCTTCAGCGGCATCATCCGCGAGCCGCTGGCGGGCGTGGAATCGATCTGCCCCGTGTCGCCCGATGTGTCGCACCCGGTGTCGTCGCCGTCGCGCACAGTGGACGGCCTGATCGCCGTCTACGAGGCCAGCCGCGATGCCTTCTGCGGCCGCACTGCACTGAATCTTCCCGCACTCAACGTCCGCGTGAGCGACATGCTCGACGCACTGGAACAGGTGGCAGGCCCGGCCGTTCGCGCCCGCGTGCGCTTCGAGCGCGACGAGCGCATCGCCGGCATCGTGGCCAACTGGCCGAGCGGCGCATCGGCCGCACGCGCCGCGCGCCTCGGCCTGCATCCGCATGACAACTTCGCCGACATCGTGCGGCAATACATGGACGACTGCGCGGCCCTGCCGAACGCCAACGAGACCCTGAAGGGAATGAACTAGTTGCCCACTCCCTGCAGGGGGCAACCCCGGCGGCCCGGCAAAGCCGGTCCGCGGGGTTTCCGGAATTTCAGAGAAGGAACTGACATGACTAGCAAGAAGAAGAAACAAGCCAAGGGCAAGCTGTCGCTGCGCTCGCAGGCCTGGTTCGACAACCCCGCGAATGCCGACATGACGGCGCTCTACCTGGAGCGCACGATGAACTTCGGGCTCGGCTTCGACGAACTGCAGTCGGGCCGGCCGATCATCGGCATCGCGCAAACCGGCTCGGACATCGCACCCTGCAATCGCCATCACCTGGTGCTGGCGGAGCGCGTGCGCGAGGGCATCCGCGACGCGGGCGGGATCGCCTTCGAGTTTCCGATTCATCCGATCCAGGAAACCTGCAAGCGTCCCACCGCCGCGCTCGACCGCAACCTTCAGTACCTGTCGCTGGTCGAGGTGCTCTATGGCTATCCGATCGACGGCGTGGTGCTGACGACCGGCTGCGACAAGACCACGCCGGCGCAGCTGATGGCGGCCGCGACGGTCGACATCCCGGCCATCGCGCTCAACTCGGGGCCGATGCTCAACGGCTGGTACGAAGGCGAGCGCACGGGCTCGGGCACCATCGTCTGGCGGGCACGCGAGATGATGGCGGCAGGGAAGATCGGCTACCAGGAGTTCCTGAAGCTGGTCGCCTCGTCCGCGCCTTCGACCGGCCACTGCAACACCATGGGCACGGCATCGACCATGAACTCGCTCGCCGAGGCACTGGGCATGACGCTGCCGGGCAGCGCCGCCATTCCGGCCCCCTACCGCGACCGCCAGGAGATGGCCTACCTGACGGGCAAGCGCATCGTCGAGATGGTGCGCGAAAACCTGAAGCCCTCGGACATCCTCACCCGCGCCGCCTTCGAGAACGCGATCGTCGTGAACTCCGCCCTCGGCGGATCGACCAACGCGCCGGTGCACTTGAACGCCATCGCGCGCCACATCGGCGTCGAGTTGACGACGGACGACTGGGAAAAGCACGGCTATAAGATCCCGCTGATCGTCAACCTGCAACCCGCGGGCGAATACCTCGGCGAGGACTACTACCGCGCGGGCGGCGTGCCCGCGGTGGTCGCCGAACTGATCGCCCAGGGCAAGATCAAGCCGGCCCTCACGGCCAACGGCAAGACGCTCACCGAGAACTGCGAAGGCAAGTTCACCAGCGACCGGAAGGTGATCTTCCCGTACGCGAAGCCGATGAAGAAGAACGCCGGCTTCCTCAACCTCAAAGGCAACCTCTTCGATTCCGCGATCATGAAGACCAGCGTGATCACGCCGGAATTCCATTCGCGCTACCTCGAGGACCCGAACGATCCGATGGCCTTCGAAGGCACCGCCATCGTGTTCGACGGGCCCGAGGACTACCACCGCCGCATCGACGATCCGAAGATGAAGATCGACCCGAAGAGCGTGCTCTTCATGCGCGGCGTGGGGCCGGTCGGCTACCCGGGGGCCGCCGAGGTGGTCAACATGCGCGCGCCTTCGTACCTGATCAAGAAGGGCGTCACCGCGTTGCCCTGCATCGGCGACGGCCGGCAGTCGGGCACCTCGGGCTCGCCGTCGATCCTCAATGCCTCGCCCGAAGCCGCAACCGGCGGTGGGCTGGCGCTGGTGCAGACGGGCGACCGCGTGCGCATCGACCTGAAGAAGCGCACGGCCAACATGCTGGTCTCCGACGAGGAGCTGGCGAAGCGCCGCGCCAAGCTGGAGGCGGCGGGCGGGTATCCGTATCCGGCGAGCCAGACGCCGTGGCAGGAAATCCAGCGCGGCATCGTCGATGAGCTGTCGGAAGGGATGGTGCTGAAGCCGGCGGTGAAGTACCAGAAGATCCACGCGACCTTCGGGATTCCGCGGGACAACCACTAGCCCGGCAGCGACACGGTCAGCACCGGCTCCCGAGTTCGGTCTTGCTCTCACGCAGCGGCTTGACGCCCTGCCCGAGCAAGGGCCGCACGATCCGGTCGGTGAAACGGTCCAGGTCCTTCGGCCTGTTCTTGCCGTTCCACGAGACCTCCAGCGCCAGCGTTCCGTCCGGCAGGGTCCAGCGCTCGATCTTGACGCCCTTGGCTTCCTGGCGCAGCACCTTGCTGCTGCAGCCGGTCGGCTGCGCTTCGAGGTTGGGCGGCTTGACGGTGCCGACGAGACCGTCGGCCGTGCAGCTCAGCGAGTAGTTCTTCCTCGGCACGCCTTCGGCCGACCAGCCGACATCGACCTCGCTCTTGCGCTCCGTGGCCGCCGGGAAACCGCAGCGCAAGCTCTCGGTCACCGCATCGCCCTGCATGGGTGCCTCGCTGCGGAGCTTGTACATCGACTCGGTCTCGCCGTCGCTGCTGCGCTCGCGCACGATGACGCTGGCGCCCGGCGGCAGGCCGGACGGTTGCGCGACCGTGAAATAGCGGACTTCGAACTGCTTCTGCTTGCCCGGCGGAAGCTTCAGCACTGCGGCGACCTCCTCCACGCTGCGAGGGCCGCCGTCGGTCGGCTCCCAGCGCAGCGCGTACTCGGCCTCGTTGGCCGCGAGTGCCAACGGCACCAGGCATCCCCACGCGAGCAGGGCGAGCAGTGCGCGCCGCCAGGAAGCTCCGGATGCCGGTGCGATGGCCACGGATGCCTTCCGACGCCGCGCGTCAGCCCTTGGACTTGTGCTTCTTCTCGTGGGGCGCGCTGCCGTCGAGCACCAGCTTGGACGGATCGAGCTCGCGCTTCGCGAGATCCTTCAGCAGACCTTCGTCGCTGAGGTCGATCCGATGGGACAGCTTCCAGTCGGCATGCGCCGTCTCCGCCAGCCGCTGCACGGTGCCGGGATGGTCCGTCTCGATGGCCAGCTCGCGCCGGCCGTCGAAGCTTCCCGGCGCCAGGTTGATCGAGCCGACGATGGCGCGCTCGCCGTCGGCCAGCATCATCTTCGCGTGCAGCTTGAGGTGCTTCATCGTGTGCACCTTCGCGCCGACATCCTGCAGGATGCGCAGGCCGCCGACCCCTTCGATCAGCTTTTCCGCCTTCAGCGAATGCGGCGGCTTGGTGAGGATGTGGATCTTGACCCCCCGCGTCGCCGCGCGCACCAGGCGCTCGATGATCACGGTGTCCTGGTAGCGCTCGTTCTGCACCCAGAGCGAATGCTTGGCCTGGTCGATGAAGGCTGCGACCCGCATGCGTCCGTTGTCCGGGCACCAGATCAGCCGCGATTCCGGATGGGGCTGGAAATCCTGGTGTTCCCAGTCGGCATCGAAGCAGGCCACCATTTCCTTCGTCTCGAGGTCGTGGGTGGTGATGACCGCGTAGTCGCGCGTCTCGGTCAGGTCCCGAGGCTCCCAGTTGAGCGATTCGACGAAGCCGACCTGGTGATCGACCACCATCGATTTCTGGTGCGTGAGATCAAACTTCGGGTTGCTGTCGCGCACTTCGATGCCGGCATCGGTCAGCGCCTTGCGCGCCTCCTCGTTCTCGCTCTCGCCGCTGCGGCGCGCCGGATTCAGCATCACCCGCACCTTGACGCCGCGCTGCTTGGCGGCGATGACCGCCGCGAGCAGGGTCTCGTCGGTGAACAGGAACATCCGGATCTGCAGGGCCTGCTTCGCCGCATTGATGGCGTCGATGATGGGCTTGGCAGTGTCGTCGGGCAATACGATCAATTGGTGCGACATGGGGGCCTCAGGCAGATGCGGCCGCGGGGGCGGCGGCCGGGTTTTCGTACTGTATCCGGTGCAGCTCGGCGTAGACGCCGCCGAGCGCGACCAGTTCGTCGTTGGTGCCCTCCTCCACCACGACGCCATCCTTCAGCACGATGATCTTGTCGGCGTTCCGAAGGGTGCTGAGGCGGTGGGCGATCATGATCACCGTGCGGCCCTTCATCAGCCCCTCCAGCCCCTCGATGACGAGGCGCTCGGATTCGGTGTCGAGCGCGGCGGTCGGCTCGTCGAGGATCATGATCGGGCTGTTGCGGATCACCGCACGGGCGATCCCGATGCGCTGGCGCTGGCCGCCCGAGAGCGTGTCGCCGCGCTCCCCGACCATCGATTCGTAGCCATGCGGCATCCGGCTGATGAACTCGTCGGCGTTGGCGAGCTTGGCGGCGGCGACGATTTCTTCCTGGGTGGCGCCGGGCTTGCCGTAGGCGATGTTCTCGGCGATGCTGCCGCGAAACAGCACCGTCTCCTGCAGCACGAAGCCGATCTGCGAGCGCAGGCCCGAAAGCTTGTGGCTGGCGATGTCGACGCCGTCGATGAGGATCCGACCGGCCGCCGGATCGTAGAAGCGCGGCATCAGGCTCACGACCGTCGATTTGCCGCTGCCCGTCGGCCCGACGATGCCTACCACCTGGCCCGGCTTGATGTTGAACGAGACATCGCGCAGCACCAGGGATTCGTCGCCGTAGCCGAAGGCCACGTGCTCGAAGGTGATCTCGCCGCGCGTGCGGCCCGGGTCCGTGGCGTCCGGGCGTTCATGGATGATGTTGTCCGCACTGAGGATCTTCTGGATGCGCTCCAGCGCCACCGTGGTCTGCGCGATCGTGCTGGCCATGCTGGCGAGGTCCTTCACCGGCTTGAAGAACTTGCTGAGGTAGGCCAGGTACACCGTCAGCGCACCGGCGGTCATGGCGCCGGCAATGATCAATGCAGTGCCTTTCCACAGCACGATGCCAGTGCACAGCGCCACCACCACCGCGACCACCGGCGACAGCAGCGACTTGATGCGGCGCGCACGCAATGCGGCCTCGGTGGAGGCGAGGCTCGCCGCCTGCATGTGCGTCACCTCCAGGTCCTGACGGCCGAAGGCCTTCACGGCGCGGACCTGCCCCAGCCCTTCCTGGACGACGGCGACGATTTCGCTCTGCCGCAGGCGCACCTCGCGCGTGACGTCTTTCACCGCCTTCTTGAACCGGAAGACGAACAGCAGCAGGAAAGGCATCACCGCGATCGCGATCAGGGTGAAGTCCCAGTCGAGCCAGACCATCAGCCCGAGCATGAAGATGATCGTGACGATGTCGACCAGGATGCCGAGGGTCGACGAGGAGGCGAAGTTCTGCACCGTCGCGACGTCGCTGGTGATGGTCGACATCAGGGCGCCGGTCTTGGCGGTGTCGTAGTAGCCGAGCGAGAGCCGGTGCAGGTGCTCGTAGATCTTCAGCCGCAGGTCGTTCGCCACGTACTGCCCGATGCTGGTGGTGTAGTAGTTGTCGATGTAGGTGGCGATCCCGGCGATGACCGCGATCAGCAGGGTGGCGATCCCCGCGAAGAGCGCCACGCCCAGCGTATGCCGGCCAATGCCGAACTGGTGCGCCCATTCGAGCCACGCCGGCAGGTGATGGTTGCCGAGCGCGTCATCGAGCACCAGCTTGAGCGGCCAGGGCGACGCCAGGCTCATGAGGATCTCGACCACCATCGCAACGAGCACGATGACCAGCCAGCCGCGATAGGGCTTCAGCAGGCCGAGCACCATGCGCCGCATTTCCTGCTTTTGCGCCTCGTCCTTGCGCTTGCCGGAGTTCGCTGTTGCTTTCGTCCGTCCCGGCGCGGCCCCCGCTTCCGCGGAAGTGGGAGGGATGGGGGGAATAGGTTGAGACATGCGATGCACCACCCGATGACCCGGGCATGGGTCTTCGGACGAATGGTAGGCGCGGAACGCGCGCGGGAAAAGCACCCGCGCACGTAACTAGCACGTACGTGGTCCCACCTATCCGGCCGGGAAGATCAGGTCATTTCGCCGGCGCGCCGGTCGGCGGGAAGCCCGCGAACATCTTGTCGAGCGACGCCTGCAGCAAGGCGATCATGCGGTTGGGGTCGCTGTCCAGCGTTCCGCTCGCCGAGCCGCGCCAGATCGCCTGCTTGCGCGCGCCGTCGTACATGTCGACCACCAGCGTGCCGACCTCATAGGTGTCGACCTGCGCGCCCGTCGTCAGCGGACCGAAGCCGCCCCAGCCGACGTAGCCGACGCTGGAGGCGTTGGCGCTCTGCCGCTCCGAGGTGGTCACGCGGGCGGCAACGTGCACTTCACCGCCAGGGACGAGCTTCCAGCCCTTGGCCTGCAGGCGCGAATCGACGCCATCGACGATGCGCTGCTGGACCAGCGGAGAGTTCACGCCCTCCGGTTTGGCTATCCAGCTGTAGGTCCGGAAGCGGGAGAAGTCGGTGCCGGGATCGGCATCGATGCGGACGTTCGACGGCGTGCTGGCACAAGCCGAAAGGAGCATGGCAAATCCCAAGGCAGCGAAGCGTCCCGTCATGTCGGCTCCAATCCTGAATGAAGGTGCGAGGGCAGTTTAGCCCTCAGGCGCGGCGGAACAGAAGCACCGCGTTCGTGCCGCCGAAGGCGAAGGAATTGCTGATCGCCGCCTCGAGCTCGGGCGCGGCGGCGCCGGTTTCCGCAACGAGGTTCAGGCGGCAGGCCGGATCGACCTCGCCCCGGTGACCATTGGGAGGCAACCGGCCCCGATGCAGGGCCAGGATGGTGATGACCGCTTCGAGCGCCCCTGCCGCGCCGAGCAAGTGGCCGTGCACCGACTTCGTGGAACTGACGCTGAGCAGGTCGAGCGCATCGCCCCAGACTTCCGCCAGTGCATCGCGCTCGACCACGTCGCCGATGCGCGTGGCGGTGCCGTGGGCATTGCAGTAGCCGACGTCGCGGGGTTGCAGGCCGCCCTGGCGCAGGGCCTGGCGCATGGCACGCGCCTGGCCGGAGGCGTCGGGCTTGGTCAGGTGCGTCGCGTCGCAGCTGTGGCCCCAGCCGTCGAGCATGGCGTAGATGCGCGCGCCACGTTGGCGGGCGCGATCCTCCGATTCGAGGACAAGGAATGCGGCGCCTTCGCCCAGCGCGAAGCCACTGCGATCGCTCGCGAAGGGCCGGACCGCGGTCGCTTCCTTGCCGGGCGCGAAGCCGGCGAGCGTCTGCATGGCCTGCCAGGCGAGCACGACACCCGGCACGATGAGCGCTTCGCTGCCGCCCGCCATCGCGACGTCGACTTCACCGCGCTGGATCGCCTTGGCGGCTTCGGCGATCGCGACCGCGGACGAGGCGCACGCGACCGAGTAGGTGATCACGGGGCCCTGGACGCGTTGGCGCATCGCCACATGCGAGGCCGGTGCGTTGGGCATGAAGGCGGGGATCGTCAGCGGCGGGACCCGTCCGTTGCCGCGATAGGCCGTCTCGAGCGCGGTCGCACCGCCCATGCCGCAGCCGCCGTAGACGCCGATGCGTTCGGGGTCGACGTCGCCATCGATGCCTGAATCCCGCATCGCCAAGTCGGCGGCGGCCACCGCGAGCTGGCTGACGCGGTCGACGCCGGCGAGCTGCAGCTTGGTGAACCAGCGGGTTTCGTCGAAGGCCACCGTCGCCGCAGCGGCCGGCTTGGGCAGTTCGGGGAAGATCGGCCGGAGCGCGGACTCGCCGCGCAGGACGGCCTCGAAGAGCGAAGCGGGTTCCTCGCCGTGCGGCGCCATCACACCCAGCCCGGTGACGGCGACCCGGCTCACGTCGTCTGCGCCGCCCTGACCCTGTCGACCACGGCCGCGAGCTGGGCCAGCGTGTCGATGTTCGGGTCGTCGTCGGGCATCGTGATGCCGAACCGGTCCTCGATCGCGAAGACGAATTCGACGATCGCCAGTGAATCGAAGCCTTTTTCGCGCATGGAAGCGTGGGGGTCGAGCGCGGACGCCTCGATGCCGTACTTCTCGTGGATCAGGTCCTGCAATTCCTTCAGCGAACTCATGGTGCGGCTATCGGTCGTCATTCTGGCCGCCGACCAAACCCTGTCGACGGCGATGTTGGTATGTCTCCCCGCAGATCAACCCCTCCTGGCTCGGCCGTCGAATCGGCCCGCGGGCAGCGACGTTCCATGATAGCCGCTCCGCCTGCGCGACTGCGCCCTGCCGGGCCGCCAGCGCAGTGAAGGAATCGCAAAGGCGATGCCCAGCGCCGCGCCGCCCAGGGCGTCCAGCACGACGTGCTGCTTGACCGCAAGGGTCGACCAGACGATGGCCGCGAACCACAGGCCGTTGCCGAGTCGCAGCCAGACTGGCGCGCCAGCCCCACGCAGGATGTGCTCGACCCATATCGCGGTGAAGATGGCGATCGCGACGTGCATTGACGGACATGCGTTGCCGGCCGCGTCCACGCCCTGCAGGATGGCGAAGCCCGGAAAGTCGGTCGGCTCCGTCGGCATGGCCGGAATCTGCGTCGGCCACAGGTAGAAGAAGCCGAGTCCCGTCAGGCACAGTGCGCCCACCCACAGGCCATAGACGACCAGTTCCTTGAAGGTCAGTTGCAGGCCGGGCGCGACGCCCACGTACAGCCAGAGCGAGAAGTAGGCGATCAACGCCTCGGGCTGGAACGGGATCAGGTGGTCGAGCGCAGTCAGCGGCATCACCGTGATCGGATACACCGGCTGGCGCAGCAGGTGGAAGTAACCGATGAAGAAGATCCAGGTGAAGATCGTGGTCCCGACCACCTTCAGCAGCAGGTGACGGCGAATCCGCAAGCCGATCTCGGCATTCCAGTTCTGCGACGGGAGCGACCCCCCGCGCAGTTCGATCGGTTGATTCATGTATTCGGCATTTTCGGCGTTAACGGTCGTGTCAGGCACCGAGCATGCCTGCGGACCGTCCGAACCGCAAACCCGAACTACAGAATCAACAACGCGCGGAAGTCATTGACGTTGGTGTGCGTCGGCCCGGTGACCAGCAGGTCGCCGATGGCGTCGAAGTAGCCGTAGGCATCGTTGCGGTCCAGGTGGTCGGCCAGCTTGCGGCCGGCGGCTTCGGCGCGGCGCAGCGTGTCGGGCGTGACGAAGGCGCCGGCGTTGTCCTCGACGCCGTCGATGCCGTCGGTGTCGGCCGCGAGGGCCCAGATGTTCTCCCGGGCCGCCAACCCACCGGCCAGCCCGAGGCAGAACTCGCCTGCCCGTCCGCCGCGCCCCTTGGCCTGGCCCGGCTGACGGGGCCGGATGGTGACCGTGGTCTCGCCGCCCGACAGGATCACGCACGGCTTGCCGAAAGGCTCCCCGCGCAAGGACACCGCACGCGCCAGCGCCGCGTGGACCTTGCCGACCTCCCGCGACTCGCCCTCCATCTCGTCGCTGAGGACGTGGGCCTCAAGGCCGGCAGCGCGCACTGCCGCCGCGGCGGCTTCGAGCGATTGCTGCGGCGTGGCGATCAGGTGCGTGACATGGCCCATGAACACGGGGTCGGACGGCTTGGGCGTTTCGAGCGCGCCGCTTTCGAGCTGCGAGCGCACGGCCAGCGGCACCTCGATGCGATAGCGATCGAGGATGCCGAGCGCGTCCGCGCAGGTGGTCGCGTCAGGCACGGTGGGACCGCTCGCGATCACCGCGGGATCATCGCCCGGCACGTCGCTGATGGTCAGCGTCACCACCTGCGCCGGCGCGCATGCCGCCGCGAGGCGCCCGCCCTTGATGCGCGAGAGGTGCTTGCGCACGCAGTTCATCTCGCCGATGTGCGCGCCCGATTCCAGAAGTTGCGTGTTGATGCGTTGCTTGTCCGCCAGCGTCAGTCCGTCGGCCGGCAGCGTGAGCAAGGCCGAGCCGCCACCCGAGATCAGGCACAGCACGAGGTCATCGGCGGTGAGGCCCTTCGTAAGCGCGAGGATGCGCTCGGCGGCGTTCATTCCCGCCGCGTCGGGGACGGGATGGGCGGCCTCGACGACTTCGATGCGCTGCGGCAGGCCTTCGGGGCGCGGCGGAATGTGCCCGTAGCGGGTGACCACGACGCCCGAGAGGCTGGCATCGGCCGGCCACAGCGCTTCCAGCGCCTGCGCCATCGATCCGCCGGCCTTGCCCGCGCCAAGCACGAGCGTCCGTCCCTTGGGCACCTTCGGCAGGCAGGGGCCCATGCTCTTCAGCGGCAAGGCGCGCTCGACGGCGACGCGGTAGATGTGTTCGAGGAATTCGCGCGGCGCGGTGCGCGGGTCGGGGCTCTGTCGCGGGTTCGATGAAGTCATGGTTTGCTTGTCTCCAGCCATTGTCCGAATATCGCCCCGCGCGACCCGCGAGGCTACTTGGTGCTCGCTCCGCTGTCGAACCACTTGCCGATCAGCGCACGCTCGGCGTCGGTGATGCCCGTCGCGTTGTTCATGGGCATGATCTTCGTGACCACGACCTGCTGGTACACGGCCTGCGCATGGGCGGCGACCTGGTCGGGGGTGTCGAGCCGCACGTTCTTCATCTGCACCTGCGCGCCGTGGCACATGTAGCAGCGCTGCTCGAGCACCTTCTGCACCTCGCCGAACGATACCTTCTGCGCCGCCGCGCCCGGCGCCGGCGCCTCGACCGGCTCGGGCTTCATCCAGATGATGGTCAGCCCCAGCACGGCGATGCCGAAGAGCGCGTAGGGAATGGGATTGCCCGCGTTGCCGGGCTTGAAGCGATGGCGCACTACGAAGAACTGCCGGATCGCCGCGCCGCCGAGCATGATGAGCAGCAGCACGATCCAGTTGTACTTGTGCGTGTACGTGAAGCTGTAGTGGTTGCTCAGCATCGCGAAGAGCACCGGCAGCGTGAAATAGGTGTTGTGCACGCTGCGCTGCTTGCCGCGCTGGCCGTGGATCGGATCGACCGGCCTGCCCTCGCGCAACGCCGCCACGTTCTTGCGCTGGCCGGGGATGATCCAGAAGAAGACGTTGCCGCTCATGGTCGTCGCCATCATGGCGCCCACCAGCAGGAAGGCCGCGCGTCCGGCGAACCAGTGGCAGGCCAGCCATGCGGCGAAGGCGATGAACAGTGCGACCAGGACGCCCACGATCGTGTCGCCGTTCTTGCGCTGTCCGAACAGCTGGCAGATGGCGTCGTAGACCATCCAGAACACGACGAAGAAAGCCAGCGCCACGCCGATCGCGGCGCCGGGCTGCCAGTCCATCTTGGACTTGTCGATCAGGTAGGTGCTCGCGTTCCACAGGTACGACATCGTGAAGAGCGCGAAACCCGTGAGCCAGGTGGAGTAGCTCTCCCAGTACGACCAGTGCAGGTGGTCCGGCAGCTTCTTGGGCGCCAGCGCGTACTTCTGCATGTTGTAGAAGCCGCCGCCATGGACCGCCCATTGCTCGCCGCCGACGCCCTTGTCGAGCGATTCCTGGTCCTCGGGCTTCTCGAGGCTGTTGTCCAGCATCACGAAGTAGAAGGAGGCGCCGATCCATGCGATGGCGGTGATGACGTGGACCCAGCGCAGCAGCAGATTGGCCCAGTCGAGGTAATAGCTTTCCATTGACTCTCAACCTTGTCGGCGCGTGGGGGCACCGAGGTGTTCCGGCCTGCTCACCACTGCGGGCGCTGTAAGCAGAGAAAGTGCCGCGAACGCAGGCCCTCGAATGGACCTCGCTCCGCTGCGGCTTGTGGACTGAAGTGTATACACTTTCAACGCGAAGTTCTGGGGTTTTGCTTCAGAAGGCGTGCTGGAAAACCCTGATGGCCTTCACGCGTCCGGAAGCGATTGCAACAACTGTGCCGCAACCGCGACGGCGATGACTTCCGGCTCCTTGCCGGTGATGCCGGGAACGCCGATCGGGCAGGTCACGCGGTCCATCTCGGCGGCCGTGAAGCCGCGCGCCTCCAGGCGGTGACGGAAGGTCGCCCATTTGGTCTTGCTGCCGATCAGACCGATGTAGGGAAGATCGTCGCGCTCGCGCAGGCGCTTGAGGCAGGCGATCACGATGTCCAGGTCCTCGGCGTGGCTGAAGCTCATGATCAGCACCCGCGAGCCTGGCGCGAGTTGCGCCACCGCCTGCTGCACGGGCTCGGAGTATTCGGTCTCGATCTGCGCGGGCAACGCATCGGGGAACACGCCGTCGCGGCTGTCGATCCAGCGCACGGTGAACGGCAGCGACGACAGCAGGCGCGCGAGGGCCGCGCCGACGTGGCCGCCGCCGAACAGGGCCACCGGCTCCAGATGCGCGAGCAGTTCGGTCTGCAGCCCCTTTGCATCGGATTCGGAGATTCGGCGGTAGGAAAGAAACATGACGCCGCCGCAACATTGCCCGAGGCTGGGGCCGAGCGGGTAGCGTCGAATGCCTTCGATGGCGGGGCCGCCTGCAAGCCACACGCGGGCCTCGTCGGTCGCCTGGTATTCGAGCTGGCCACCACCGATCGTCGCCGTGAGGCCGTCGGCCCAGACGGCCATCCACGTGCCGGCTTCGCGCGGTGCCGAGCCCTGGGTCGACTCGACGCGGACGAGCACGCCGTTCTCGCGCTTCAAGCGCGCCAGCAGTTCGTCAACGGCGCCGGTCATGGGCGAAACCTCCGGTTGCGCGAGCGAAACGTGGGCACGGTATAACCGCGCCGATGAATTTTCAGTCCACGACGCGCCGCCTGGCATTGGCGGCCGCCCTCCTCTCGAGCCTGTGGCTCGCCGGTTGCGGCACCAGCCCGACCGCCGGCACCGGATCCGTACCGGGTCAGCTCAGCAACGCCGCGCCCGATCCGGGCGACGGCAGCCGCCCGAAGCCCCGGGCCTCGAATGCGGCGACCCCGCGCGACTATCGGCGCGACGCCGCGCGCCATGTCTACGACATCAACAGGCAGCGCGTCTACATCGGCAAGCTGCCGCCGCTGCTCTACGCGGTCGGCACGCTGCAGGTCAACCTCGACACGAATGGAAAGGTGCTCTCGATGCATTGGATGCGCGCACCGACGCACGCGCCCGAGGTGATCGCCGAGATCGAACGCACCGTGCTGAGCGCCGCGCCCTTCCCCGTTGCCACGCAGTTGGGCAAGGTCACGTGGACCGACACCTGGCTGTGGGACGAGGAAGGTCATTTCCAGCTCGATACGCTCAGCGAAGGTCAGCTCTGAGGCTCAGGAGCCGCGGTAGGTGGAGTAGCTCCACGGGCTCACCAGCAATGGCACGTGGTAGTGCTGGTCGGTGTGCGCCACGCCGAAGTCGAGCGCCACGCGGTTCAGGAAGTTCGGCTCCGGCAGCTTCACGCCGCGCGCCTTGAAGTAGCCGGCCACGTCGAAGACCAGGCGGTAGGTCCCGGCCTTCAGCGTGGTGTTGTCGTAGAGGGGCCCGTCGCTGCGGCCATCGGCATTCAGCGCGAAGCGCCGCACCAGCGTGGCACGCGCGTCTTCGCCGGTGCCGTCGGTGGTGAACAGCGCGACCTCCATGCCGGCGGCAGGGGTACCGTGCATGGTGTCCAGTACGTGGGTGCTCAGGCCCATGGATTTGCTCCTTCAGTGCATTGGGGAAATTCCGGTCGACAAAAGTGTATACAGTTCTTGGCTTTGGGTCTATCATGAAAAACATGGACTCGACCACCACCCGCGCGATCGTCGACGCACTCACCAAGGCCATTGTGGAACACCGGTTGCAACCGGGGAGCAAGCTGGCCGAACAGAAGCTGGCGGATCATTTCGGCGTGTCGCGCACGCTGGTCCGACAGGCGCTGTTCCAGCTCTCACAGAACAAGCTGATCCGTCTGGAGCCAGCGCGCGGGGCCTTTGTCGCGGCGCCGGCCGTCGACGAAGCGAAGCAGGTGTTCGCGGTGCGCCGCATGCTCGAGGCCGAGATGACGCGCGCCTTCGTACGCAGCGTGACGCCCGCCAAGATCAAGGCCCTCAAGGAGCACGTGGCGCTGGAGAAAGCCGCTGTCTCCGGCGAAGACATTTCCGGTCGCACCGAACTGCTCGGCGACTTCCATGTGCGCATGGCCGAACTCATGGGCAACGCCGTGCTGGCGCAGATCCTCGGCGAGCTGATTTCCCGCTGCGCGCTCATCACGCTGATGTACCAGAGCGCAACGGCCGCCGAGCACTCCAACGACGAGCACGCCGACATCGTGAAGGCGCTGGCCGCCAAGGACGAGGAGCGCGCCGTGCGCCTCATGACCGAGCACCTCGAGCACGTCGAGGCCAACCTCACCTTCGACCGCAAGGTCCCGACCCACGACATCTCTCTGGCATTGGCATGAACAACACCGTTTCACCAAGGCGCCTAGCTGCCGGCGCACAAGTTGGTTCTCCGCGACTGCACCAAGCGCGCCCCTTCGCAGGCTGCGGCGGAACCGGCTTCGCCGGGCCGCAACGCAGCGCCCGCGGCCAGGGGTGGGCGCCCGACACGCAGTGCGGGCAACCTGGGGGCGAGCAGTGACCTACGACACCACCCTGCCCTACCCGCGCGACCTCGTCGGCTACGGCCGCAATCCGCCCCATGCGCAATGGCCCGGCCGAGCACGCATCGCCGTGCAGTTCGTGCTGAACTACGAGGAAGGCGGCGAGAACTGCGTGCTGCACGGCGACGCCGGCTCCGAGCAGTTTCTTTCCGAGATGTTCAACCCGGCGAGCTTCCCCGACCGGCACACCAGCATGGAGGGGATCTACGAATACGGCTCACGCGCCGGCGTCTGGCGCATCCTGCGCGAGTTCGAGAAGCGCAGCCTGCCGCTGACGGTGTTCGGCGTCGGCATGGCGCTGGAGCGCTATCCCGAACTGGCCGTCGCCTTCAAGGAACTGGGCCACGAGATCGCCTGCCACGGCTGGCGCTGGATCCACTACCAGGGCGTCGACGAGGCCACCGAGCGCGAGCACATGCGCCTCGGCATGGAAGCCATCAAGACGCTCACCGGCGAACGTGCGCTCGGCTGGTACACCGGCCGCGACAGCCCGCGCACGCGCCGGCTCGTGGCCGACTACGGCGGCTTCGAGTACGACAGCGACTACTACGGCGACGACCTGCCCTTCTGGATGAAGGTGCGCAAGACGGACGGCGAAGTCGTGTCGCAACTGATCGTGCCCTACACGCTCGACTGCAACGACATGCGCTTCGCGCTGCCGCAAGGCTATTCGCATGCGGACCCCTTCTTCCAATACATGAAGGACACCTTCGATGCGCTCTACGCCGAAGGCGACGAAGCGCCGAAGATGATGAGCATCGGCATGCACTGCCGCCTGCTGGGGCGGCCGGGGCGCATCACGGCATTGCAGCGTTTTCTCGATCACATCGCCGCGCACGACCGCGTCTGGGTCTGCCGCCGGCTCGACATCGCAAGACATTGGAAAGCGACGCACCCTGGATGACAAGTTCACCCCCAGCCTCGCCCACTTCGTGTGGCTCGGACACTTCCTCTCCGGGGGCAATCCCTGCGGACCGGCGGAGCCGGATCCGCGGGATTCCTGGGCTGGCCTGGCGGGCAACGCAACATTGGAGACAACTGATATGACCCTGACCATCGACCAACTCAATGCCGCCTCGGCCGACGAAGCCGTCGCGCTGCTCGACGGGGTGTACGAACACTCGCCGTGGATCGCGAAGCGTGCGCTGGCGGAGCGCCCGTTCCGTTCGTTGCCCCATCTGAAGCACGCCCTGGTCAAGGTGGTGACCGGCGCATCGACGGACGAGCAGCTGGGCCTGATCCGCGCCCACCCCGAGCTCGCGGGCAAGGCGATGGTGAGCAAGAACCTCACGGCCGAGTCGACCAACGAGCAGAACAAGGCGGGCCTCACCGACTGCACGCCCGAGGAGTTCGCGAAGATCCAGCAGCTCAACGCCGACTACAACGCCAAGTTCGGCTTCCCGTTCATCCTGGCCGTCCGCGGACCGCGCGGCACGGGCCTGGCCAAGCGCGAGATCATCGAGACCTTCGAGCGCCGGCTGCACCATCATCCCGCCTTCGAACTCGGCGAGGCGCTGCGCAACATTCACCGCATCGCGGAGATTCGCCTGGACGACAAGTTCAGTGCCGAGCCGACGCTCGGCAACCACGTCTGGGACTGGCAGGAAAAGCTGGCGGTCCACACCGACCCGGGCTATGCGGAAAAGGGCCAGCTCACCGTCACCTACCTCACCGACGCGCATCGCGCCTGCGCGCAGCAGATTGCGCAGGACATGCGCGAAGCCGGCTTCGATTCGGTGGGCATCGACGCAGTCGGCAACGTGGTCGGTCGCTACGAAGGCGCGGCGCCCGGTGCGAAGACGCTGCTGACCGGCTCGCACTACGACACCGTGCGCAACGGGGGCAAGTACGACGGGCGCCTGGGCATCTTCGTGCCGATGGCCTGCGTGCGTGAACTCAAGGCCCGGAACCGCCGCCTGCCCTACGCCTTCGAGGTCGTGGGCTTTGCCGAGGAGGAAGGCCAGCGCTACAAGGCGACCTTCCTCGGCTCGGGAGCGCTGATCGGGCACTTCGATCCCCAGTGGCTCGACCAGAAGGACGCCGACGGCATCACCATGCGCGAGGCGCGGCAGCACGCGGGCCTGAAGGACGAGGACATTCCCAAGGTGCAACGCGATCCATCGAAGTACCTCGGCTTCGTCGAAGTGCACATCGAACAGGGCCCGGTACTGACCGAGCTGGACCTTCCCCTTGGCATCGTCACGTCGATCAACGGCAGCGTGCGCTATGTGGGCGAAGTGATCGGCATGGCGAGCCACGCCGGCACCACGCCGATGGATCGCCGCCGCGATGCCGCCGCCGCCGTCGCCGAGCTCATTCTTTTCGCCGAGAAACGCGCAGCGAAGGACGGCGATTCGGTCGCGACCGTCGGCATGCTCGAAGTGCCGAACGGCTCCATCAACGTGGTGCCGGGCCGCTGCAAGTTCAGCCTGGACCTTCGCGCGCCCAACAACGCGCAGCGCGATGCAATGGCCACCGACGTGGTCGGTGCGCTCAAGGAAATCTGCGAGCGGCGCGGTGTCCGCTACACGCTGGAAGAGACGATGCGCGCGGCGGCCGCCCCGAGCGCGCCCGATTGGCAGCAGCGCTGGGAGAAGGCCGTCGACACCCTCGGCGTGCCGCTCTTCCGCATGCCCAGCGGCGCGGGCCACGATGCGATGAAGCTGCACGAAGTCATGCCGCAGGCGATGCTCTTCGTACGCGGCATCAATTCGGGCATCAGCCACAACCCGCTCGAATCGAGCACCAACGACGACATGCAGCTGGCGGTGCAAGCCTTCCAGCTGCTCCTCGACAACCTCGCCACCGAGCAAGCCCACTGATCATGAACAACTACGCCCAACTCGACGCCTGGATCGACGCTCACTTCGACGAGGAAGTGCGCTTCCTGCAGGAAATGGTCCGCGTACCGACCGACACGCCGCCCGGCAACAACGCGCCGCACGCCGAGCGCACGGCCGAACTGCTCCAGACCTTCGGATTCGAAGCCGAGAAGCATCCCGTGCCAGCGCAGGAGGTGAAGGACTACGGTCTCGAATCCATCACCAACCTGATCGTGCGGCGCAAGTACGGCAGCGGCGGCCGGACAGTGGCGCTCAATGCGCACGGCGACGTGGTGCCCCCCGGCGAAGGATGGGCGCACGACCCGTACGGCGGCGAGATCGACAACGGCAGCCTCTACGGCCGCGCCGCCGCGGTGAGCAAGAGCGACTTCGCGAGCTTCACCTTTGCACTGCGCGCGCTCGAAGCCGTGGTGAAGCCGACCCAGGGCAGCGTCGAACTGCACTTCACCTATGACGAGGAATTCGGCGGGATCCTCGGGCCGGGCTGGCTGCTCAAGCAGGGCCTCACGAAGCCCGACCTGATGATCGCTGCAGGCTTCAGCTACGAAGTGGTGACCGCGCACAACGGCTGCCTGCAGATGGAAGTCACCGTGCACGGCAAGATGGCGCACGCGGCCATTCCGACCACGGGCATCGATGCGCTGCAGGGCGCCGTGCACATCCTCAATGCGCTGTATGCGCAGAACGCGCTCTACCAGCAGGTCACGTCCAGGGTCGAGGGCATCACCCATCCCTACCTCAACGTGGGCCGGATCGAGGGCGGCACCAACACCAACGTCGTCCCGGGCAAGGTGATCTTCAAGCTGGACCGCCGCATGATTCCGGAAGAAAACCCGGTCGAGGTCGAAGCCAATATCCGCAAGGTGATCGCGGACGCTGCCGCGCAGATGCCCGGCATCACGGTCGAGATCAAGCGCATGCTGCTCGCCAACTCGATGAAGCCGCTGGCCGGCAACAAGCCGCTCGTCGATGCGATCCAGAAGCATGGCCAGGAGATCTTTGGCGAGCCGATCAAGGCCATGGGAACGCCGCTCTACACCGACGTGCGCCTCTACGGCGAGGCTGGGATTCCCGGCGTGATCTATGGCGCGGGACCGCGCACGGTGCTGGAATCGCACGCCAAGCGCAATGACGAGCGCGTGGTGCTCGAAGACCTGCGGCGGGCGACCAAGGTCATTGCCCGGACCTTGAGCGATCTGATCGCCTGAGGATTCGGCCGGCCGCTGGCGGCCGGCCGCGATGCCTATGCCGTGCGCTGGCCGTTCGGCATCAGGTAGCCGTTGCGATAGACGCCGATGACGAGGCCGCGGACCACGTCGTTCGGCCGGGCCGTCACGTACTTGCCCGGACCCGCCTGATAGACAACGATAGTGCAGGACGCGCTCTTGCTGAGCGTACGGGCCACACCGGTCGCCTGGTTGGCTGTCTGATAGGTGTTCATGCTTGTCCCCCTGGGGCAGACTGGATGGGCGTCCGGATGAATTCGGGTACGGGTGCTTCAGGAACGGGCGACCGACAGCAGACCGTCGATCGCGTGAACGACGCCTTCCTGCGCGTCCTTGGTCGGCGTCCCTTCGGTGAGCAGCTTGCGGATGAGGCTCAGCGTGTTGAGCAGCTCCGCCTCCATGTCCGTGAGCAGCGGAATCACCTCGAACTCCGGGTATTTGCCGCGCGCCCCCATGGGCCGTCCGGGTCCTGACAAGTCGACGTCGTAGCCTTCGCGGATTGCCTCAATCTGGGTCTTCATATGCGTCGAAGAATTTTCTGGGAATCGTCCTTGCCGGATTCTGGCCGATTGCCGCCGGACCCGGGTGGGAAACGGGCAGCTCAATTGAGGCCCATCAGTTCGGACAGCCGCCTGCCCATCGCCTGAATCCGCTTCTGTTTGTCGTGGGAACGATGGCTCGCCACCAGTTCGAGCGCCTGGGCCACTGACTCGGCACCCGTGTCGCCGCCCGAAGTGCGGTGGCGCCACTCGTTCGCCAGTTCGGACAATTGGGCGCTGTTCAGACGCGGCGGGGGAGCGTTGCTGTCCCGCGACGCCGGTGCCTCATCGACGACTTGGAGCGTGGACCGGAGAAGGCCCACCAGGCCCGACGGCGTCCACTGCGGCTTGGAAAGGTTCTGGGGTTCCATGTAATACATTGTGCCTAGCTGCGAGCGGAGTAACAAGATATTTCATTCACTTTCTTCTTACTTTTGCTTTTTCGCGACCCTCAGGGCGTCGACTGCCTGAGGGCCGAGAAAGGCCGGGGCAGTTTCAGTCCGTGGCTCGGGGTCGGCGCCTGCGGCTTCGCGCCACGCTGGGACGCGCTGGCCGCCACGCCACAGCCCGCCGGCTCGCCCACGCCGCCCAGCAGGGCGGGCGCCAGCAACGACAGGCCGCCCGTCGCCGCCGCGACGCCATAGTTGGCGGCCTGCCGCACGGTGCCCTTCGGGTCGATGCTCAGCTCGGGCCTTTCAAGCGGGCCCTTCACCAGCATGAGCTGGACCAAGGTGGCCGGATTGAGGTCCAGCCCCTTTTTCACTCTCGGCCGGAACGCCAGTTCGACCGTCTGTTTCGCGAGATTCAGATCTCCGCTGGCCGTGACGGAGAGTTGAGAGGTCTCCATCGCGATCGAGCGGTCGATCATTGCCACGCCATTGCGCAGGGGCAGGCGGGCCACGGCACACTGCACGACCAATTCCTGGCGGGGGCCCTGCTTCGGTACCAGCATGTCGAGCACTCGGGCGACGATGTCCTGATCGAGCGCGGCCGCCCGCCCCGCGAGTGAAACGTCGCGCATCACCAGTTGCACATCACCTGTCGATGACGCGGCGAGGCTTCGCGGCGTACGCCCCGTCATCGCGAGCTTCAGGTCCAGGTTCGCGTGACCGCTCTTGAAGTGCCTGCCCCCTCCCCATTGCGCATCGAGCGATTCGACGGACAGTGACCTGGCCGTCATCTGCACTTCAGTGTGCGGCGGCGCGCTCCGGGGGTTCGAAACGACCATCCGGCCGCGCACCTCGCCGCCCGCGACCGAGAACGCAAGGGGCTCGACTGTCAGGCGGCCTTCTTCGGACATCCAGCGCAGGCTGAGGCCGGACAGGGGCGGCATGCCGGGTACGTTCAGGCGCTCGGCCTTCAGGGCGATCTGAATGGGGAGCGCCGGCAATGCATCGAAGGGCAGTGCGGCATCTCCGAAGAACTGGGCCCGCTGCGCCGAGGCCGGCGGCTTCGGCGCGCCCGTTCCAAGTTGCCACTTGGCGAGATCGAGGGCGGTCGCGGAGAGATCTGCATCGAGGCGCGATGTCGGCGCGGTACGCAAGCTGACTCGGCCCGTCAGCACCTCGCCGTTCAGCGATGCCTGCATCGACTCGACACGCCATTCGCCCGGCGAGCGCAGCAGCGTCCCACTCGCCTCGATGGGCATCGGCAGCCGCGCCATCGCCGGAGAGAGGTGCGCCAGCGCTTCCGCGGTGTCGAGATGCGCCGATACCTTCGCTTCCAGCAGCCCCGCACGTGCAGCCGTGCCGATGTTGCCGGAAGCCGCGATGCTGGCGCCGTCGGTGGTCAGGCGGATGTCGAACGGCCATTGGCCGGTGCCGGCCTGGAGGTCGCCCAGGTGGCCGATCTCGCCCCCGGCTTCCCATTGCCTGGGCCCGAATCGAAATGTCACGCTCAGGTGCTCGAGGTCGTCGCTTTGCGGTTCGATGTCGAGGGCGTCGACGGTGACCGTGCCCAGCACCCCTCTTCGTCCGTCGCGGTAGGTGATGCGGGCGTTCTTGATGGACAGCTCCTCGACTGCGATCCGCTGCGCACCCTTCCCGCCCGCTTGCGGGTGCGGCGCGAGATGCCAGTTGAAGCGGTTGTCGCCATCGGATTCGAGGAGGACGTCCGCATCTTCCATGTCGATGCTGAGAACGCGGATCCGACCGTCGAGCAGTTCGCGCAGCGAAACCTCGAAGGCGGCGTTGCGGAGGCGGATCATGTCCGGCTGGGAGCCCCAGTCGGCGTTGCCAAGAATGACATCACCGGCCCGCACAGAGATGGTCGGCAGCAGGTGGATCGACAGGCCGCCTTCGATCCGGAAAGCGCGCCCAGTGGTGGCGGTGACCTGTTCGGAAAGCAACGCAGCGAGGCGTTCTGGCGGGTAGGCCCTCCGCAACGCGACCAGGGCCGCCGCGAGCAGCAACAGGATGACGGCCAGGCCGATGACCGCGACGCGCCACCACCGGCGGCGCGTGCCAACCCCTGGGCTTGCAACTTCGCCGGCCTGTTCCACGCTTGCCATCATCGCGGCATTGTCGTCCGGGGCGCGGGGAGTCGAGACGAAGCTGTCAGCCCACAAGGTCGCCTCGCACACACGACCTGATCCTCACCGGCGAAGCGCGCAAAAGCCCTTCGGGGGCTTTTGTCGTTTTGGGCGTCTGATTCCGGGTTTTCCGCGATATGGCGGCTCGACTGATGTGTATACAGTTTGGCGTACACAACGGTAGACGGTTGCTGCACTGCACCATCCGCTCCATCATCCATCTCTTCTTCATGCCGACCCAGGAGATCACGCAATGACGGCTGCCTCGCCTCCCATCCATCCGGTCGACCAGCGCCTGCCCGCAGGCAAGCTCACCGCCCTTGGCCTGCAGCATGTGCTCGTGATGTACGCCGGTGCGGTCGCCGTGCCGCTCATCGTCGGCCGCGCGCTCAAGCTGAGTCCGCAGGAGGTCGCCCTCCTGATCTCGGCCGACCTGTTCTGCTGCGGCGTGGCCACGCTCATCCAGGCGCTCGGCGCCACGCAATGGTTCGGCATCAAGCTGCCGGTGATGATGGGCGTGACCTTCGCCTCCGTCGCGCCGATGGTCGCGATCGCCAACGCCAATCCGGGACAGGCCGGCGCGCAACTGCTATTCGGCGCGATCATCGGGGCCGGCGTCATCTCGATACTGATCGCGCCGATGGTGTCGCGCATGCTGCGCTTCTTCCCGCCGGTGGTCACCGGAACCATCATCGCGGTGATCGGCATCAGCCTGATGCGCGTGGGCATCAACTGGATCTTCGGCAATCCGGTCGGCCCTACCGCGCCGGCGCTGGTCGATCCGGTCTACGCCAAGTGGCTGGCCGACGTGACTTCGCCCGGGTCGTCCGTCCCGCCGCTGCCCAGGGGGCTTTCGATCGTCCCATCGGTGCCGAATCCCAAGTACGCGGACCTCGGCGGGCTCGGCATCGCCGCACTGGTGCTGGTGTCGATCCTGATGATCGTCAAGTACGCCAAGGGCTTCGTCGCGAACATCTCGGTGTTGCTGGGCATCGTGATCGGCGCCGTCGTCGCGACGCTGTTCGGCTTCATGACCTTCGAGAAGGTCGGCAAGGCCGCCTGGTTCGACGTGGTGCTGCCCTTCCACTTCGGCATGCCGCAGTTCGACCCGATCCTGATCCTCACGATGTCGCTGATCATGATCGTGGTGATGATCGAGTCGACCGGCATGTTCCTCGCGCTCGGCGAGATGACTGATCGCAAGATCACGCAGCAGGACCTGGCCCGCGGCCTGCGCACCGACGGCCTCGGCACGCTGATCGGCGGCGTGTTCAACACCTTCCCCTACACCAGCTTCTCGCAGAACGTGGGGCTGGTGGCCGTCACGGGCATCAAGAGCCGCTTCGTGTGCGTGGCCGGGGGCGTCATCCTGATCGTGCTCGGCCTGCTGCCGAAGATGGCGGCGCTGGTCGAATCGTTGCCGACCGTGGTGCTTGGAGGCGCGGGCCTCGTCATGTTCGGCATGGTCGCGGCAACCGGCATCCGGATCCTCTCCGGCGTGGACTTCAAGGGCAACCGCCACAACGCGATGATCGTGGCGGTGTCGATCGGCATCGGCATGATTCCGCTGATCGCACCCAACTTCAAGCAATGGATGCCGCACTCGATCCACTCGCTGGTGGAATCGGGGATCCTGCTGGCGTCGATCAGCGCGGTGCTGCTGAACCTGTTCCTCAACGGGGCGAAGCACGACGAGACGGCGATCATCGCTGCGGCCAAGCAAGCCGAAGCGCATTAAGTGTTGCTCGCCCCCAGGCTTGCTCACTTCGTGTAGCCGCCTACCCCCTGCCGGGGGCAACACCTGCGGCCCGGCGGAGCCGGTTCCGCGGTGTTCCTGGGCTCGCCCCCAGGCTTGCTCACTTCGTGTGCCGCCTACCCCCTACCGGGGGCAACACCCGCGGCCCGGCTGAGCCGGTTCCGCGGTGTTTCGCGTAGGGGCCTGACTTTGCCGGCCGGTTAGATCATTGCCAAGGGCCTTTTTGCGACTCGGGGGCGGGTGAAGGCGGTCGATTTCTGCGAGGTCGCTTGCGCTTGGCTTCAGGTCGGCGGCTGCGAGGTTTTCGTGCAGATGTGTCTCGCGGACGGCTTTGGGTATTGCGATTACGCCCGGCTGGGACAGCACCCGCGCGAGTGCGACTTGCGCTGCGGTGACGCCCAGGCGCTGCGCGATCTTCGACAGGGCCGCATCGCTGGCCAGTGCGCCCTGGTCGATGGGGCTGTAGGCCATCAGCGGGATTCCTCTTTCGCGGAGCCAGGGGAGCAGGCTGAATTCCGGGCCGCGTTCGGCGACGGAGTAGTAGACCTGGTTGGCTGCGCAGTCGGCGATGTCGCCGCAGGCGCCGACAAGCTCTTCCATGTCGTCGGTGTCGAAGTTGCTGACGCCCCAGTGCCGGATGCGGCCCTGCGCGACCAAGGCGCGGAGGGCTTCGCCGGTTTCGGCCAAGGGGTGTTCGCCGCGCCAATGCAACAGGTAGAGGTCGACGTGGTCGAGGCCGAGGCGTGCGAGGCTTCGCGCGCATGCCGCGGGTGTGCCCTTGCGGCTTGCGTTGTGGGGGTAGACCTTGCTGACGATGAAGAGGTCTTCGCGGCGGACGTCACCGGCGCGCAGGGCATCGGCCACGGCTTCGCCGACCACTTCTTCGGCGCCGCCTTCGCCGTACATCTCGGCGGTGTCGATGAGGCGGTAGCCCATTTCGATGGCGGCGCGAACCGCGGCGACTTCGGCCTTGCGACGCCCGGCGACTTCGCCGATGCGCCAGGTCCCGAGGCCGAGCGCGGGGATCGACGAGCCGCCTGGAAGATCGAGATAGCGCATCTTCGCCTCCTTGTGAGCGCAGGCCGCAACGCCTGCAGGAGGCCGATGCTAACGGTGCCGATCAGCGATAGCCGGTCTCGTTCGGGTTGTGGATGATCCAGATCAGGTTGCCGCCGGACACGTTGCCCAGGCTGCCGCCGGCGAAGATGAGGCGGCCCTGGCCTTTGTAGGTCATTTCCAGGCGATGGCGGTCGCCGCCGAAGTAGAACGGAATCCAGGCCTTGCCCGTCATGTACGCGCCGCTGTCGGTGGGCTCGCCCGCGAGATCGATCACCTGTTTCCAGGACATGCCGATCTGCAACTGCGTGAACTTCGAGTTCCTGGCCGGATTGCCGGTGATTTCGCCTTCGTAGTTGTTGATGCCCTTGACGGTGCGGCCGCTGCCGGATTCGATCAGGGTCGAGTCGATCACGTTGCCCTGGGCATCCATGCCCGGCTTCACGCCACCTTTGGCAGTGGCGGGGGCGGCTGCCGGAGCCGCTGCAGGCGCTGCTGCTGCCGCCGGTGCCGGTGCCGGTGCGGGCGCCGCAGCAGCGACGACCGGTGCGCTGGTTTCGACGACCGCAGCCACGCAGCGGTCGAGTTCGATGACGGATCGATTCGTCTTCGGCGTGAACGTGTAGCTCGTGATCCTGGCCGTGGACTCTCCGCCCTTGAAGCCGGGCCCCACCGACTTGCAGCGGAAGTACGTGTCGTCATCCGCCTGGACTTCATAGAGTCCCGCGGGAAGACCGGCGGTCTTGGACTTGCTCAGGTTCAACGCGACGGTCTTGCCGACGAGCGCCTTCCTGGCCTTGGTGGCGCCATCGCTCACCGTCTGGGTGATTTCCGCGTAGGTCATTCCGGCGGCGCTCTTGCGGGTGCTGGCGTCGGGGGTCGGCGCGACGGGCGCAGCCGCAACAGGAGCAGGCGCTGCCGGTGCTGCTTCAGGCGCGCGTTGCGCGGCGCATCCGGCCAGCAGGACGGTGATGGCGGCCGCGGCGATGGCTGTCGAAGAAATCCTCAAAGTCACGTGTGAAACTCCTTGTTACAGAGCTTCCATTATTCATGATGGAGGCTTCGCCACCCGCACACCCGACCCCTCATGAAGCTCCCAACAATCCTGCTGACCGTCGCGCTCGTCTCCGCAAGCCATGGCGCTTTTGCGCAGCCCGGGCCTGGAGGAACCTGTC
The DNA here is from genome assembly GCF_051216375.1 of Variovorax glacialis. NCBI lineage: Bacteria > Pseudomonadati > Pseudomonadota > Betaproteobacteria > Burkholderiales > Comamonadaceae > Variovorax > Variovorax glacialis. Next base: position 791,249 of record NZ_JBPJZT010000002.1, read on the forward strand.
GCGCCAAGCACGAGGCCATCAGTCGCGATATCGACGAAGCCAAGGCGCAGGGGCAGACGCAGCGCTTGCGCGGACTGCAACGTGCGCTGAAGGAAGTCGACACCAACTGCAGCGATGCGAAGCTTCAGGCAGAGCACCAGAAACGCGTCGACCGCCAGGAAAAGAAGGTCGCCTTGCGAGAGCGCGAACTCAAGGAAGCGCAACAGCAGGGCAACCCCGAGAAGATCGCGCGCCGCCAAGGCAAACTCGCGCAGGAGCAGGCGGAGCTCCAGCGCCTCAAGGAAGCCCGCCTCAACTGAGCGCCCCAACCGGAGCCGACATGCAGAAGGTCTCGATTCCAATCAACGACGCGCTGAGCGTCTCGGGCATCGTGCAGGCGCCGAGCGATCCGGTGGCCTGCTACGTATTCGCGCACGGAGCCGGCGCGGGCATGGAACATTCGTTCATGGCCGCCGTGGCGGATGGCCTCGCCGAACGCCGCATCGCAACGCTGCGCTATCAGTTCCCCTACATGGAACTCGGCAAGAAGCGCACGGATACGCCGCCGGTGGCACACGCCGCTGTGCGCGCGGCCGTGGCGCACGCGGCGCAGACCTTCGGGTCGCTGCGGCTCGTGGCCGGCGGCAAGTCCTTCGGCGCACGCATGACCTCGCAGGCACAGGCGATCGAGCCGCTGCCCGGGGTCGAAGGACTCGTGTTTATCGGATTTCCATTGCACCCGGCCGACGCGCCGGCGGTCTCCCGCGCGGAACATCTGTCCAAAGTCCTGATACCGATGCTCTTCGTCCAGGGCACGCAGGACAAGCTGGCGGAGCCGGGGCACCTGCGCCCGTTCATCGACGCGCTGGGCGCGCGAGCCACGTTGATGACCATCGAGCACGCGGACCATTCATTCCACGTGCTCAAGCGCACGGGTCGCAACGACGACGAGGTGCTGAAGGAAATACTCGACGGCGTCGCCCAATGGGTGGCCGCGCTCTGACTCCTTCATCGCTGCCGCCCGCCGCGTGCAGGGATTGCCGCTTCGCCGCTAGACTCCACGCCGCGGTGCGCCGATCGCGCATCAACCCGCTGATCGCAGAAGGCAGATGCCCCCATGGCTGAGTCCCGGTCTCGACCCCTGTCGAAGCACCCGCCGCGCGCGGGCAGCAAGCTGCACGACCCTTTCGAGCGGCTGGTCGACATCGGCCTGCGGCTGAACGAGCTGCACAGCGCCGACGACGTCTTCCACATGCTGGTCGACGAAGCCGCACGGCTGACAGGCGCGCAGCGGGTGCTGCTCGTTCTCGACACCCCGACCGGCCTGGAGAGCGCAGGCTCGGTTCTTCCGCCGGGTGAAGACGCCGCTGCGCTCTTGCGCGCCATCACGCCGTGGCTCGTCGATTCCCGTCGCACCCGCAAGCCGACCCTGCGGCACGGGCCCGAGGGCGCCGCAACGGCCGACCAGCGCTCATGCCTGATCGCGCCGCTGGTCGCGCAGAAAGCGCTGTCCGGCTACCTCTACGCCGACGTCGAAGGCTCGGTCGATCGTTTCGACCGCGTGCACCGCGACCTGCTGGCGACGCTGGCGCGCCAGGCGGCGGGCGCCCTCGCCCACCTGCGCGTTCATGAAAGCCTCCAGCACGAGTTGGCCGAGTCCCGCGTGGAGCGCACGCAGCGCGCCAACGAGCTAAAGCTCATCAACGGCATCCAGCAAGGCATGGCCGCCAAGATCGGGTTCCAGGCCATCGTCGATCTCGTGGGCGACCGGTTGCGCGAACTGTTCGATTCGGGTGACTTGAACATCGTGTGGTGGGACGACAAGACGAACCTGGTCCAGGTGCTCTACCGCTACGAGCACAACCGCCCCCTGCCGCTGCCGCCTCCGCGACCGTTGACGCCCGAGCACCCGCTGAATCACATCCTGCACAGTCGCAAAAGCGGCGTGTCGAACACGCGCGAGGAGCAGACCCGGATCGGCCTGCATCCCGCGCCGGGCACCGACTGGGCGCACTCGATCGTCGCCGTGCCGATCATCGGCAAGGACCGCGTGCTCGGCATCATCGCGTTGCAGAACCACGAGCGCGAATACGCCTTCGGCGCACACGAGGTCCGACTGCTCGAGACGGTCGCCGCCAGCATGGGCCTGGCGCTGGAGAACGCGCGCCTGTTCGACGAGACCCGGCGCCACGGCCGGGAGATGCAGGAAGCGCTGGCGCACCAGACCGCCGCTGCGGAGGTGCTGAAGGTCATCGGCAGCTCGATGGCCGACCCCGGGCCGGTTTTCGACAAGATCGTCGAATGCTGCGAGCACCTGTTCGATGCCAGCTCGTTCGCCCTGATGATGGTCGACGACCAGGGGCAGCTCACCCTCGCACGGTGGACGCTGACTGCAGCCGGTCGCGCCGCGATCAGCGAGGAACGCATGGCCGAGTTGAGGGCGATCATGCAGTCGAACTATCCGATGCCGATGGCCGGCACGCAGGCGGAACTGTCATTCCTCACGGGCGACCTCGTCGAATTCGAGGACGTGCTCAACGATCCCGCAGCGCCCGAGACGATGCGCCGCAACGCGGAACGCGCGGGGACGAGCTTCGCGAATCTCTCGGCGCCGCTCATCTGGGAAGGCCGCGGCATCGGCATCCTGAGCATGCAGCGCACCGAGGTCGGTCCGTTCCGGCCCAGCGAGCGTGCGCTGCTCAAGACCTTCGCGGACCAGGCCGTCATCGCGATCCAGAACGCGCAGCTCTTCAACGAGACGCAGGCCGCGCTGCACAAGGTCGAGGTACGCACCGCGGAGCTGACCGAATCGCTCGAATACCAGACCGCCGTCAGCGACGTGCTGCGTGTCATCAGCGAGTCGCCGACCGATGTCACGCCGGTGTTCGAGGCCATCCTGGATTGCACGATGTGGCTGTTCGAAGGTCCCGCATCCGCGATCTTCAGCTTCGACGGCAGACTGGTTCATCTGGCGGCGACCCGCAACTGGACGCCGGAGGCGCTGGAAGCCGCGCGCGCGGTGTGGCCCGCGCCGCCCGATGCGCGCCAGCTCAACGGCCGTGTCATCCTGGAGCGGAGGCCGCTGAGCATCGTGGATGCTTGGTCGGATCCCGACTACGACCGCCGGCTCGCGAACAGCGGCAACAGGCGCCGCATGATCTGCGCGCCGATGCTCAAGGACGGCGTGCCGATCGGCGCCATCACCACCGCCTGGCCGGAGCCCGGCGAGACGCCGCAGCGGCAGATCGACCTGCTCCAGCTCTTCGCCGACCAGGCCGTGCTCGCGACCGAGAACGTGCGGCTCATCCACGAAACCCGCGACGCGCTCGAACGGCAGACCGCCACGGCGGACGTGCTGCAGGTCATCAGCGAATCGATGGAAGACGCGCAGCCCGTGTTCGACAAGATCCTGGAGAGCTGCCAGCGCCTGTTCTCCGGCACGCAACTCGGCATCTCGCTGATCGGCGACGACGGGCTGGTGCACCTGGGCGCCCACCGCGGGTCCGCCCGCGAAATACTGGAGCGCTTCTATCCGCGGCCCATCGATCATTCGCCCTTCGGTGATTCCATGGCGGGTCCCGAAGTGCTTCACCTTCCGGACGCGCTCGCGGAGCCGCAACTGCCGCCGTTCATGCGCGAGGTGGCCGACTACATGGGCAACTTCGCGATCCTGATCGCTCCGCTGACATGGGAGGGCCAGTACATCGGATCGATCCACGTCGCGCGGCAACCGCCCGAAGCCTTCGTCGACAAGGAGATCAAGCTCCTCGAGACCTTCGCCGACCAGGCCGTGATCGCCATCCAGAACGCGCGCCTGTTCAACGAAACCAAGGAGGCACGCGCCGCCGCCGAAGCGACGAACGAAGCCAAGAGCGCCTTCCTGGCGACGATGAGCCACGAGATCCGAACGCCGATGAATGCGGTGATCGGCATGAGCGGCCTGTTGCTCGACACGCCGCTCGACAGCGAGCAGCAGGACTACGTCTCGACGATCCGCGACTCGGGCGATGCACTCCTGACCATCATCAACGACATCCTCGACTACTCGAAGATCGAGGCCGGCCGCATGGACGTCGAGCAGCATCCGTTCGACCTGCGCGACTGCGTCGAGTCGGCGCTCGACCTGGTGAGCGCGCGCGCGGCCGAGAAGAAGCTCGACATCGCCTACGTGTTCGAAGGCGATGTGCCGGTTGGCGTGAACGGCGACCTCACGCGACTGCGGCAGATCCTGCTGAACCTGCTGAGCAACGCGGTGAAGTTCACCGAGTCGGGCGAGGTGGTGCTCACTGTCAGCGCCGCCGGGCAGCCCGGCGACAGGGTCGAACTGACCTTCGCGGTGAGCGATACCGGCATCGGACTGTCGGAGGAAGGCAAGAGCCGGCTGTTCCAGTCCTTTTCGCAGGCGGACTCCAGCACCACGCGCAAGTACGGCGGCACCGGCCTGGGCCTGGCGATCAGCAAGCGGCTGGCCGAGTTGATGGGCGGCACCATGTGGGTCGAGAGCGATGGCCCGGGCCACGGCTCGACCTTCTACGTCACCATCGATGCACAGGCAGCGGAGGCGCCGCCGAGCAAGCGCCCGGCCGTCAGCGGCGTGCACCTCGACCTGCAGGGCAAGCGGGTGCTGATCGTCGACGACAACGCCACCAACCGTCGCGTGCTCGACCTTCAAACCGGCAAATGGGGTATGGCGCCGCGCGATACAGAGTCGCCGGCCGAGGCGCTGCAATGGCTTGCAAAGGGCGAGCGCTTCGATGTCGCGATCCTCGACATGCACATGCCCGAGATGGACGGCGTCGACCTGGCACGGCGCATTCGCGCCAACAACACGACATTGCCGCTCGTGCTCTTCAGCTCGCTGGGCCGGCGCGAAGTCGGCGACGCGGAAGCATTGTTCAATGCCTTCCTGTCGAAGCCGATCCACCAGTCCCAGCTGTTCGACACACTGGTGAACGTGCTCGCCGACGTGCCCGCCGCGAAGGCTGCGCCCAGCGCCGCCGTCAAGCCGCAGATCGATCCGACGATGGCGACGCGCCATCCGTTGCGCATCCTGCTCGCCGAAGACAACGCGGTGAACCAGAAGCTTGCGATGCGCCTGCTGCAGCAGATGGGCTACCGCGCCGACCTCGCGTCCAACGGCATCGAGGCCGTGGAGTCGGTGCAGCGCCAGACCTACGACGTGGTGCTGATGGATGTGCAGATGCCCGAACTCGACGGGCTCGATGCGACGCGCCAGATCTGCACGCTGCTCGACGCGACGCAGCGTCCGCGCATCGTCGCCATGACGGCCAATGCGATGCAGGGCGACCAGGAGATGTGCTTCGCGGCCGGCATGGACGACTACCTCACCAAGCCGATCCGCGTCGAACGCCTCGTTGAGGCCTTGCACAACGTGCCAGCACGCAACGATCGGTAACGAGACGCTTCAGGAGCCCTTCGCACGCGCATCAACCCGTCGGCACTCTGTCGACGCGATCACGATTTGGGCGTAAGCTAGAAAAAGGTTCTACCTGTTGCTCTTTATCTGTTGCTCGAAGGACGCTCTTGTTTTCTTTTAGAAACAAGAACACCTTGCAAACGAGACAATTCTCGCAACGGAGGACCCCCATTCAGACTCATCGACATCGACTGCGGAGAGTGTATGGACCTGAGGAGCGAACAGCTGGCTGACGGCGTGGAAAAGATCAGCCTGGTCGGACGCATGGACAGCATCGGCGGTCACGACATCGACATGCGCTTTGCGGCGCTCGTGGCGACCCGGAAGCTTCTTGCCGTCGTCGATATGTCCGAGGTGTCCTTCCTCGCATCCATCGGTATCCGCACACTCGTGATCAATGCAAGGGCGCAGTCCTCGCGCGGTGGCGTCATGGCGCTCGCCAACCCTCAGCCCCTCGTTGCGGAGGTGCTCAAGATGGCAGGGATCGACACGATCATCCCCGTCTACCCCGACGTCGATACCGCCTGCAGTGCGCTGATGGCGGCAGCCGAAAGCCGCTGATGACTCCGATCGACGGGGAGCCGCAGGCATCCCTGATCGTTGACAGCGAGTTGCGCGAGTTGCCTCGCGTGAGTGCCTGGGTGCACGAGTGGGCGGAGCAGCAGCACCTGCCTGAGAGGGTCGCGCAGAACCTCGACCTCTGTTCCGCAGAGGTGGTCACGAACATCATGACCTACGCCTGCAACGAACACGCGCAGCGCATCTTCCTGCACCTCGGTTGGCAGGGCGAGGACGTGGCCCTGGACGTCGAGGACGAGGGCAGCCGGTTCGACCCCCGCCAGGTGCCCGCGCCGGTACCGGCGACCAGCGTCCACGATGCACGCATCGGGGGCTGGGGCATTCCCATTCTTCGGCACTTCTCCGATGGCCTTCGCTACCGCCACGAAGACGGCCGCAACTGCCTGACGCTTCTCTTCCGGGCGTCGGCACCGCATTGATCCAGCTTCGACCGCCCATCATCCACAACCGAGGAGTCAATCTATGGCAACCGCAGCGAAAACCCCCCAAGGCATCGATACGCAGAGCGCATTGGCGGCACAGGCGGCCCTGGCCGCTGCACAGCCCAACGGCGCGGGCGAGAGTTCCGGCGTCGACAAGATGCGCGAGTTGCTGTTCGGCAACCAGATGCAGGACTACGACAAGCGCTTCTCGATTCTCGAGGATCGCTTCCAGCAAAGGCTGCGCGACATCGAGTCGGAGTCGACGCGGAACCTGGCGAGCCTTGAATCCACGATGAAGAAGCAGCTCGAATCGGTCGCCGGCCAGTTCCGCGAGGAAAAGGACCTGCGTTCCGATGCCGACAAGGAGCTGGAGCGCAGCCTGCGGGATCACACCCAGGCGCTGGAGAAGCGCCTGGCGCAACTGTCCGACCAGCTCGCGCGGCACGAGCGCGATTTCACGGACCGCCTGAGCCACGAGATCCAGGGCCTGCGCGAAGAGATGCGCAAGCGCCAGGACGACAGCCGCGCCACCACAGAGCGCATGTTCGCCGAGCTCAGCAACGTGAAGACCGATCGCAACCTGCTCGCGGGCCTGTTCGTCGAGATCGCCAAATGCCTGAACCAGGACGTCGCGCCCAAGGGCGGCAACGGCATCGAGCGCGGGTGAACCGCGCGGCCGGCGCGCCGGATCACCCCGTTCGACCGGACGCCCGGGCGGAGGCGAGGTGAACGCGCGCCTGTCGCTGACCGCGACGAGTGCGCCCGGCAGCGCTTCCAGCGAGGATACGAACACGCGGCTGGCCGGCCTGTTGCTGGAACTGGCGCGTTGCGTCGATCCGAGCGTGGCAGCGGCGGTGCCGAGCCGGCTCGACGCCGATCCGCGGCTGGACGCCCTGCGCGGCGTGCTGCTCGAACCCGAGCAGGTGGCACTGGCGCGGCTGCAGCAGAAGATCGACGACCCCGACGAATTCGCCGACGCGGTGGGTACGGTGCTGCCTGCCGCGTTCAGGTTGGCCGCGGCCGCGAAAGACGACCGCCTTGGCCAGGCCATCGCACCCACGGTCGAGCGTGCCACCCAGGCCTCCATCCAGAAGAACCCGGGCACGATGGTCGACATCCTCTATCCCGTGATGGGGCCGGCGATCCGCAAGGCGATTGCCGAGACGCTGGAGGGCTCGCTGCAATCGATCAACCAGGCGATCAAGCACAGCCTGTCGTGGCGCGGCCTCAAGTGGCGCATCGAGGCCTGGCGCAGCGGGAGTACCTTCGCCGAGGTGGTGCTGCGGCACACCGCGGTGTTCAGCGTGGAGCACCTCTTCCTGGTCCATCGCAAGACAGGCCTGTTGCTCGCGCATGTGGCGCGGGACGTCGCGACCACGCGCGACCCGCAGCTGGTCTCCGCGATGCTCTCCGCGATCCAGGATTTCGTGCGCGATTCGTTCGATGAGTCGGGCAGCGGCGCCGCGAGCGGCCGCAGCATCGACAGCCTGCGCCTCGGCGACCTGCTGCTGTGGTGCGAGGAAGGTCCGTCCGCGTTCCTGGCCGCCGTCATCCACGGCAATCCGCCTGCGATGGTGCGCACGCGGATGGGCGAAACGCTGGGCGCCATCCACGAGCACTGGCGTGCGGAGCTCGACGAATTCAGTGGCGACACCGCGCCCTTCGAGGAAGCCGCCGCCGAGCGCATGCGGCCCTGCCTGCTCTCGCAGACCGCCGAGACACACCGAAAGATTTCGCCGCTGCTGTGGTTCATCCCGTTGGCGCTGCTGGTCGCCTTGGGCTACTGGGTCGGGCAACGGATCGTCGAGCGCCAACGCGTCAGTGCCTACGTCGCGGCGCTGCAGGAGCAACCCGGCATCGTGGTGACAGGCTTCGAACGCCGCGACGGAAGATGGCTGGTGTCAGGCCTGCGCGACCCGCTGGCCATGCCGCCGGAAACGCTGCTGGCGCAATCGCGCCTCGACCCAGCCATGGTCGTCGGCCGCTGGGAGCCCTACCAGGCGCTGCATCCGGCCATCATGCTCAAGCGCTTGCAGGCCACATTGAATCCGCCAGCCACGGTGAACCTGTCGCAGGATGCGAGCGGTGTGCGCGTCACCGGCAGCGCGACGCCCTACTGGATGGAAAAGGCGCGGGCCTTCCTGCTGACCCTGCCTGCCGGCGCACCGACGGTCGACCTCAGTGCCCTCAAGGATGTGCAGGACCCCAACTATGTGCGGCTGCACGATGCCATCCAGGCACGTCTCATCCATTTCGAGAACAACGTTGCGCGGCCCGCCGCCAGCCAGGAAAGCGAGCTCGACGCCATCGCCGCCGAAGTGCGCGAGCTGATCCAGGTGTCGCGCACCTTCGGCTTCCCCGTGAAGGTCACCATCGTCGGCCATGCCGATGCCACCGGTAAGGAAAACTCCAATCTCGCCCTCAGCCTCGGCCGTGCGGAAGTCGTGCGCTCCATGCTGCGCGCACGCGGCGTGGACCCGACATTCCTCGCCGTGCGTGGCGCCGGTCCGCTGGAGCCATTGAGGCCCGGTGCCAGCGAGGACGAACTGTCGATGAACCGGCGCGTGTCCTTCGTCGTGAGCTCCGGCGAATAGCATGCTGCAAAAGAAGATCTGCCTGCTCGGTGCATTCGGCGTGGGAAAGACCAGCCTCGTACGCCGCTTCGTCGACACCATCTTCTCGGACGCCTACCTCACCACGGTGGGCGTGAAGATCGACAAGAAGGTGGTCACCGCCGATTCGGAGGAGATGGCACTCATCCTCTGGGACATCGCCGGCGAGGACGAAGTGGCGGCCGTGCGCGTGAGCTACCTGCGTGGCGCTGCCGGCTATCTGCTCGTCGTGGACAGCACGCGGCCTGAAACCCTCGACACCGCGGAGTCGATCCAGAGGCGCATCAGTGCGGAGATCGGTGGCGCTCCCTTCTTCGTGCTGCTCAACAAGACGGACCTCGTGGAAGACTGGGCGATCCCGCAGGAGCGGATCGAGGCACTGGAGGCCGCGGGCTGGTCCTTTCGCCGAACGAGCGCCAAGACGGGCCTGGCGGTCGAGGAGACCTTCCAGGAACTGGCGACGCGCCTGGCGAGATAGGCCATGCTCGATCTTCCGCCGCGCATCTCCGACTCGCTGCTGATGTTGCTGCATGCGCAGCGTGTTCTCGCGCATCTGGTCATCGACGATTCGCAGAACCTGGTGCAGGCCGGCGGCCACCTGGATCACTATGGTCTGGCCACCCTCCAGTCCGGCGGGCCCGCGAGCGATCAGATTCCCTTCCTCGAAGGGCTGCTGCCGCTTGTGGAGACGCCTTTCCTCATCCGTTCGATGGAGATGCCCAGCGGCCGCGTCGCGGACGTCCATTTCTTCGCGGACGACGGCACGGTCTGGGTTCTTCTTCTCGACGTGACGGCGGAATACGAAGAGGCGCGCCTGGTGCAGCAGAAGGCCTACGACATGACCTTGCTCAGCCAGCGCGAAGCCCGGCTCATCGCGCAGCTCGAATCGGCCAATCAGGAACTGACGCGCGCCCACGATGAACTCGCCGCCTCCCGCGAAGCCTTGCTGATCACCCACGACCGGTTGCAGCAGGAACTGCGCGATGCCGAACGCTACGTCCGCGCCATGCTGCCGGCGCCGGTGTCGGGACTGCTGGCGATCGACTGGCGTTTCGTTCCTTCGACGGAATTGGGCGGCGATTCCTTCGGCTACCACTGGATCGACGACGAGCACTTCGCGCTCTACCTGATCGACGTCTGCGGCCACGGGGTGGGCTCCGCCCTTCTCTCGGCGGCGGTCGCCGACACGCTGCGCTCGGGGGCCCTGTCGCGCACCGACTTCCACAAGCCGGCGGAGGTGCTCGCCGCGCTCAACCTCGCCTATCAGATGGAAAGCCACGGCGAGTTGTTCTGCACCGTCTGGTATGGCGTCTATCACCGCGGCACACGCTGCCTGCGCTATGCCTCCGCGGGCCACCCGCCGGCCGTGCTGGTCAGCGGCCCTTGCGATGCGGTGGGGGACGTCCGCCCGCTGCCTGCGTCGGGGCCGTGTGTCGGCATCTCGCCGGCCGCGAGCTACAAGGACCAGGAATGCGTCCTGCCATCGCCTGCGAGGCTCTTCGTCTTCAGCGACGGAACCTACGAGATCAACAGGCCGGATGGCTCCATGCTGGCGTTCTCGGCGTTCACCGACATGCTCGCGCGCCCGGTGCGCGACGGGGAGTCGGAGCTCGACAACCTGCTGGAATTCGCGCGGGAGGCCCATGGCCCCGGCGTGCTCGAGGACGATTTCACGATCATCAAGATGGCGCTTTAGCAGCGATCAGGAGCGCGCGCCGGGGCGCGTGCGCGAAGCCAAAGATCGGCACCGCGTTGCTGGATCCGCATTGTGCGTGCGGCTTCACGAGACTTTCCTCACGCCAAGGCCCGCCATCTTGCGGGACGAGGAAGCCGTCTTCGAGGGTCTTCAGCGATGCTTAAGACACCGCGCCGAGACTGATTTTTCAGGCACCGAACAGTCTCGAGCCAGACCGAAAGGATCAACCACCATGAAATCCGCCGCCCCCCAGCCTCTCACCCCGTCGCAGATTGCACTCGTGCTCGAGTTGCTCGAGCTGCATCAACTGGCGCCGAAAGAGACGGCCGCGAAGTTCAACCGATTGAGCCAGGTCGGCACCTTCTCCGAGGCCCAGCAGGACGCGATCGAGATGCTGTTCGCACTCGACGAAGACGAGATCCCCGATGCGCTGTTCGATTTTGCGGATGACGAAGCGCGACACGTGGTTCGCGACGGCCTTCCGCACGAGGCGCGCCTCAGTTTCGTGGCTGCCTGAGGACCGCCCCCAGCGCATTCGCTGCACACGATTCGCTCCGGGGTTGCTTGCACGCGACACATTCCCGGAATTCATGAGCAGCTTGGGCCACTCTGTGCGAACACCGTATTGCATTGCCGGCCAGGGTTGCCTAATCTGTGATCAATGGACCAAATAGCTCTTTAATCACACCCACTTAGAGCGTACTTTTCATGTGGACCGCGATGCTCATCCTGCTCGCTCTGGCACTGCGCGAGATCTACCTCGAGCGCTGGTTGAACAGGTCCGTATGCATCAAGACCCGAAGGCAAGGCTGGCTTGATGTGGAGATCCGGCGCCGGGTCGCCATGGAAAGACTGCCGCGGCATGTGTCGGAATACCCCGTCCCGCGCGAGGAACGGATCCTCGTCAACCGCCTGGTCGGCATGGTGCTGTGGCATCGCGAGGTCAGCGTTGCCTTGCCCAACAGTGCGTGCGAGCACCTCTCCGATGTCACTCCCCAGGAGTTCGATCGCGAGTTTCCCGCCTGGCTGAGACTGGTCAACGGCGCGAACTGAAATTCATCTCCCGCCCTATACCTGAACGGGCGAACCCCTGCCCGCGCTGCCGGCGCCCGAATCCGGTTTAATGCACCTCCCGGTCCCGCCACATCGTCGGCGACCTGCAGGAAGCGAACGGATGCAGACGAGTTTTCAAAGAACGGACTTCGACTACGACGGATGGAACGTCCGGATCATGCTGGCGTGGGACAGCTTCGCGCGCAGCTATTCGGCGCGCGCGGAACTGTTTCTCGACGGCGCCTTCCGGTGCCGCATCGCACGACGCGAGGCGCTTTTGGAAGAAAGCCAGATCGTCGCCTCGCTGCGGGACCGCGCCAAGGCATTCATCGACGACTGGCGCCAGCGCGCCCACGACGCGGACAGCGAATTCGCCGAGCTTTGAGCTCAGGTCAGCCTTGAAGTCCAGGCCGTCACTGATGCAAAAAACCAACAGACCTCCCCAGGTTCGACGCTTTACGCAAACCTAAGGTAAAAAAAGTTAAAGCAGCCGTATTGAGAGTAATTATCATTTGAGACCCTTGAGGCCGCCGCGCCTCCGGTCTCATAGCCACTCCGAATCAGGATCAGCCAAGAGAGACACCCTCTTCTGTCCTGCCTTTTGGAGCTTTCATGGCGTATATCAAGAGCCGCAAGCACGCTGTCGCGCGCGCGGTCCCACCCCTCAGTACGGCTGCAGCGGCGACTCTGTTCGCGTTGACTCTGCCCGTCGCGGCGCAAACCACCTCGAACACGCTGAAGGAAATTCGCGTCGAGGAGAGCATGGGTGACTTCAAGGTCGACAACTCGGCCAACCCCAAATTCACCGCCCCGCTGGTCGACACGCCGCAGACCATCCAGATCATTCCGGAAACACTGATGCGCGAGCAGGGTGCCACCACCCTCAGCGAGGCGCTGCGCAACACGCCCGGCGCCGGCGCCTTCTTCCTCGGCGAGAACGGCAGCACGAGCACCGGCGATTCGATCTTCCTGCGCGGCTTCGACGCCTCGGGCAGCATCTTCGTGGACGGCATCCGCGACCTCGGCACGATCTCGCGCGACGTCTTCAACATCAACCAGATCGAAGTCGTCAAGGGCCCGTCGGGCACCGACATCGGCCGCAGTTCGCCGACCGGCTACATCAACCTGATCACCAAGAAGCCGACGCTGGAGAACGCCTTCTCCGGCTCGCTCACCTACGGCAGCGCCGATTTCGCTCGCGGCACGATCGACTGGAACCGCGTGATCAACAGCGAGGACGGCTCCGGCACCGCCTTCCGCCTGAACGCCGTCGCCGAAGACGGCGGCGTCGCCGGGCGCGACTGGGTCAAGAACAAGCGCTCGGCGATCGCTCCGTCGCTCGCCTGGGGCCTCAACACGCCGACCCGCGTCTTCCTCGACTACCTCTACGTCAAGCAGAACAACGTCCCGGACGGCGGCGTGCCGACCATCGGCCTGCCCGGCTACACGACGCCCGACGCCCTGCTGATCAACTCGCCGATCCTGCGCCGCACCTTCCTCAACGACGCGCAGCGCGTGGATTCGTCGAACTTCTACGGCACCAGCTCCGACTTCGACGACGTCACCGCCAACATGTTCACAGCGCGCGTCGAGCACGACATCACGCCCGACACGACGATTCGCAACATCACGCGCTACGGCAAGACGTCGCAGGACTACATGCTGACCTCGTTCATGCTGGGCGGCCTCACCGCAACCCGCGTCGGCACGACGAACACCTACCGCGGCACGATCCCCGCGGCCAACGCCGGCTTCATCGCCACGCCGAACCCCGCCCAGCCGACGACCTGGACCGTCACGCGCAACCTGCCGACCAACAAGGACGTGGACAACACCATCTTCGTCAACCAGACCAGCCTCGCCACCAAGTTCAACACCGGCAGCTTCAGCCACACGGCGAACTTCGGGCTCGAACTCCTGCGCGAGAAGCAGGAGTCCGGCAACTTCTATGCGCCCGGCTTCGCTTCGGTGAACACCACCTTCGCGCCCGCGGGCTCCTGGCCGGTCGCCAACCTCTACAACCCGAACCCGGACGTCGTCGGCTACAACCGCCTTTCCAACGGCACCGGCTCCTTCGGCCAGACCGACACCGTCAGCCTCTACGCCTTCGACACGATGAAGATCAACGAGCAATGGCAGCTCACGGGCGGCCTGCGTTTCGACCACTACAACACCGACTACTCCGCCACGGCACTGGTGCTCCCGGCACGCACGATCACGCCGACCGACCTGAACACCTCCGGCGACCTCTGGACCGGCAAGATCGGGCTGGTCTACAAGCCGGCCGAGAACGGCAGCATCTACGCCGCCTACGGAACCTCCGCGCAGCCCCCGGGCGGCGCCAACTTCCAGCTTGCCGCCGGCGGCACGGGCAACAGTGCGAACCGCATCGATTTCGAACCGCAGGAATCCAAGACCTACGAGATCGGTACCAAGTGGGACGTGCTGCACAACCGGCTGTCGCTCACCGGCGCGCTGTACAAGACCGAAGTCACGAACGAAATCGTCCAGGATCCCACCACCCTGCTGTACTACCAGACCGGCAAGAAGCGCGTGCAAGGCATCGAGCTGGGCGTGGTCGGCGCGATCACGGACCAGTGGGGCATCAGTGCCGGCTTCACGACCATGGACACCAAGGTCACCAACGGCCCGGCCGTGACGGCCAGCGGGAACGACGTCCTGGCCTACACCCCGAAGAACGCGTTCACGCTGTGGACAAGCTATCAGCTGCCCTTCGGCCTGACGATCGGTGGCGGCGCCCGCTACAACGGCAAGCTCGAGCGCGGAACCGACGGTGCGGTCGGCACGCCGGCCTACACCGACGCCTATTGGGTGTTCGATGCCATGGTGTCCTACCGCATCAACAAGAACGTCGAACTCCAGTTGAACCTCTACAACCTCACCAATGAGGACTACGTGGCGGCCATCAACAAGAGCGGCTACCGCTACACGCCGGGCATTCCGCGCTCGGCGCGCCTCACGGCCAACGTGGCCTTCTGATCGAACCTCCCGATCACATGGAAAGGGCGGCCCTCGGGTCGCCCTTTTCCATTGGCTCCGCGCTCAGACCCGGATGCCCAAGTCGAGGCTCCGCCGGTTGGCCCACAGATTGACCAGCGCGTCCAGTTCCGTCGCGTAGATGCCGGTCTGCGGCGTACCGCGGGTGCCGTCGCTCCGGGGCTTGTTGCGCATGGATGCGTGCCAGAAGCCATCCGACTGCTGCCTGTACTGACCGAGGAACTCATAGCCCAGCGGCCATGCCAGCGAGAACGCACATCGGCGAAGCAGCAGGCCATCGCTTCGGGATCCTTCCACGCCCTTGGTGGATACGAGCATGTGCACGCCATCGTCCTGAAGGACGTTTTCGCTCGGAAGTTGCGTCGGTGAATGTTGTTTGTCCATGACTGCCTGTGTATCGGCGGCCCATGCGGCAAGTTGTAGTCGGCGTGTCATAAAAAAGTGCAAGCGCGGGTGTTCCCATCACAATCGCCTTCCCGCGGCGGCAACCCCTCCCGGCGCAAAGCCAGTCGACTTCTCCCCTTTCCGCGATCCATGCTCACCCTGACCCGCCTGACCCTCCAGCGCGCCAAGAAAGAACGCCTGCCCCAGGTCGCCGGCAGCCTGACCTTCACGACCCTGCTTTCGATCGTGCCGCTGCTGGCCGCGAGTTACGCGCTGTTCACCCACTTCCCGATCTTCAAGCGCTTCAAGGACGCGCTCCAGGAGTTCCTGCTGAGCCGGCTGCTTCCAGCGGACATCGCCCGCACGGTCCTGAAGTACCTGAACCAGTTCGCATCGAACGCCAGCGGGCTGACCTGGGTCGGCTCGCTCTTCCTGCTCGGCGCGGCGATCGCCATGCTGCTGACGGTGGAGAACGCCCTCAACCAGATGTGGGAACTCAAGCGGAACCGCCCCTTCTTCAAGCGGGTCGGCCTGTACCTCGTGATGCTGGTGGTCGGCCCGCCTGTCCTCGGCCTGAGCCTGTGGGCCACGTCGTATCTGCTCGGCACCTCCGTGGGCCTGATCGGCGCGTTGCCGCCTTCGCTCGCCTTCGTGCTCGACCTCGGCCCGCTCCTGCTCGGCGTGACGGCACTGACGAGCATGTTCTACCTCGTCCCGAACACCAAGGTCAGGCTGCGCGATGCCATCGCCGGCGGCCTGATCGCCAGCATCGCCTTCGAACTCGGCAAGCGCGGCTTCACGGCCTACCTCGTCAAGGTGCCCACGTACAAGGCGCTGTACGGGACCTTCGCCGCCCTCCCGATGTTCCTGCTGTGGGTGTACTTCTCGTGGCTGGTCACGCTCGTCGCGGCCATGATGACCGCCAACCTGGCTGCCACGCGACGGCGAACAGGAAGCAGGCCCGCCCGGGCCTAGCAGGGCGCGAAGCGGACTTCGCCCCGCGCGGGGCCTGAGCAGCCGAAGACGAAGCGCTCTTCGCCCGAACCGCCTCCAGAGCCCCTGAAAGCAGCACTTTCCGGCTGGCATGGCCTATGCGGAAGCAAGACCAGTTCTGCCAGAAAGGCCGACCATGAACCGGATGCTGCTGGGCTACAACCCCGACTTCGATCTCTTCGAGGACACCCGCGCCGCGGGACCCGCCACGGCGCAGGCGGGCCGCAAGGCCGTGGTGTTCGACACCGAGTCCGCTGGCCTCGCCGCCGAACTGCTCAACGCCGCGAGCGGGCAGCACCTGGCCGCGACGCTCGGGCGCATGGTGCGGGCGCATGCGACGCCGAACAGGTCCGGCCCAGCAGCCGCCGAACTGGTCGCGCTGCTGCGCACCGCGGCGCGGCAGGCACTGCCGCACGTGGCCGGCGCAACGGCCCGGCACACCGGGACGGCCTACAAGCGCATGGGCCGCTTCTTCGGCATCGAGCTCGAAGGCCTGACGCCTGAAGACAAGGAATACGAGCTGGTCCGCCGCTTCGCACAACTCACCCGCGAAGCCGCGCGCCATCTCGCCAGGGCACCGGGGGGGCTTCCGCCGGCGGCCGCCGCGCGCTGGGCCGCCGGCCGCGCCGCGCGCCGCCTCGCGCCAGGCTGGACGCGGGTCCTGGGTGCGTCCGGCGCGCCACCTTCCGCACCCGCAGGCCGATGGGGCCTGAACCCCTGATCCGCAGGATCACCGCCGAGGCGTGCGCGCCTCTTCCGCTTCACCCTAGGAGACCGCTATGCATGACATCGATCGCACCCAGCTGGAATACAACCCCGAGTCCAGCTACGAATCCGGCGCCTACGAGTTCGGCCAGCAGGAATGGTCGGGCGAGAGTTACGGCGAAAGCTACGGCGAGAGTTTCGAGAGCTACGGCGAGACCGTGCTCAACGAAGCGGAAGAAGCCGAACTCGCGACCGAGCTGCTCGAAGTCACCAACGAGGCCGAGCTCGACCGTTTCCTCGGCAACCTCCTGAGCCGTGCGGCGAGTGCGGTCGGGTCGGTGGTGCGTTCGCCGATCGGGCAGGCGGTGGGCGGCGTGCTCAAGGGCGTGGCGAAGAAGGCGCTGCCGCTGGCCGGCGCCGCGGTCGGCACCTACCTCGGCGGACCACTGGGCGCCAAGATCGGCAGCGGCCTGGCATCGGCGGCCGGCAACGCGCTGGGCCTCGAAGCGGAATCGCTCGAACAGGAAGACCGCGAGTTCGAAGGCGCCAAGCAGTTCGTCCGGCTCGCTGCCGATACGGTGAAGCAGGCGGCGTCGGCGCCGCCCGGTGCGGACCCGCGCGCCGTGGCGCAGAGCGCCGCCATCTCGGCCGCCCAGAAGCTCGCACCCGGCCTGCTCAATGCCGCGCGCGGCGCCGTCGGCGGACCTTCCTCCGGCATGGGCGGTGCCCGCAGCGGCCGCTGGATGCGCCGCGGCAACAAGATCGTTCTCTACGGGGTGTGAGCGATGACCATCAGCCCCTTCGCCGCATGGATGCTCGCCCAGGAGGCGCGCGCCCTGCTCACGCGCCTGGCCCGGGTCAAGCCCTTCGCCCTGATCGAACCGATGCTGCCCGCCGCCGCGCTGCAGCCCGGTGCGCAGGCCGCGACGGAGCGCTACCTGGTGGCCGGCCGCCGCGAGATGCGCGCGATGGTGCTGGGCTTCCTCTCGTGGCTGCAGGGTGCGCCGGCGGAGCGGGCGAGCGCGGCGGAGGCGCAGCGTCGCTTCACGATCCTGCGGCTCAAGTTCAACGCCGTGCTGACGCAGTTCGACCTGTTCAACGACGTCATCTCGCAGCGCAGCGAGCACGACACCGGCGTCTGGCTCTGCGGCCTCGACATCGTCGCCGCCGACGCGCTGGCGCTGCCGGGCTACTACGAGGTGCCGCCCCTCATGTGCTACCTCGACCGCGGCGTCGGCGCCGCCATCCGGCGCGCGCGCACCCGGCTGCCGGGCGGCGGCGAAAGCCCCGTGGCGGTGATCCGCGTGCCGCGCGAGCGCATGGTGGGCAGCGGCATCGCCTCGTCGCTGATCCACGAAGTCGGCCACCAGGCCTCCGCATTGCTCGACCTCGCCAACTCGCTGCGTCCGCTGCTCCAAGGCATGCAGCGCAACGGCGGCAACGCATGGCGATTGTTCGAGCGCTGGATCGGCGAGATCCTGAGCGACTTCTGGTCCTGCGCCCGTCTCGGCATCACGGCCACGGTGGGCCTGATGGGTGTCGTGAGCCTGCCGCGCGCCTTCATGTTCCGGCTCAACCTGGACGATCCCCACCCGGTGCCGTGGATCCGGGTGCGGCTCTCCTGCGCGATGGGTCACGCGATGTACCCGCATCCCCAGTGGGCCCGGCTGGCCGCGCTCTGGGAGTCGTACTACCCGCTCCAGGGCCTGGACGCCGGCACCCGCGGGCTGTTCGACGAGCTGCTCGCCGCGATGCCGGGCTTCGTCGGCCTCCTGGTGGACCACCGTCCGCGCAGCCTGCGGGGTCGCTCGCTGAGGGAAGTGCTGGGCGTGGCCGATCACCAGCCGGCGCAGCTCGCGGCGACCTTCCAGACCTGGCGCGCCGCGCCCGCGGCCCTCTACCGCGCGCCGCCCACGCTGGTGTTCGCGGTGCTGGGCCAGGCCCGCGCCAACGGGCAGCTCACGCCCGAAGAAGAAAGCCACCTGTTCGCGAAGCTGCTGACGCACTGGGCGTTGCGCGGCGCGCTGCGGGATGCCACGACCTGTGCCGGCGCCACAGCGGACGCCGCACGGATGTTTGCCGTGCGGTCACGGCACGAACTCGGCCTGACGGTTGTTTAAGGAGAATCACATGGCTACCCAATCCACTGCCGCCGGCGAACTGCGGCCCGGAAGTGTCCGCTTCCATGTCCAAGACGAGGGCCGGCCGGTGTCCGGCGCCACCTGCAGCCTCTACCGGCTGCTGTTCGAGCCCGAGCCCGGCGGCATCCCCGGCACACCCGGAACCACGACGACGACAACGACCACCACGGGCCGGCGCCGCGGCGCCGCTGCGCCGCCGTCCTCCGCATGGTCCGAGCAATACGTCGCCACCGAGACCACCGGCGCCGACGGCCGCGGCGTCTTCCACAGGCAGCCGCCGGGCCGCTATGAACTGCGCTGCCACAACCAGTTCGTGGTCGAGCCGGTCTTCCTCGACGTGCAGCCGGGCTGCGAGCACGAGGCCTGCATCGAACTCGGCCTGAACGTCGGCGCCACGACGACACTGCTGCGCGACGACTGCCCGCCGAACAGCCTGGGGATGGGCCTCGGTCGGGTAGGCGACGTGATCGAGTTCCGCATCAACTACACCAACTCGGACACGCGGCTCCTGCAGGTGCAGCATCCGCCGCGCGCGCGCGTCGACCCGGCCAACCCGCTGATATCGCACTGGACCATTCCAGCCGCGGGCCTGCAGCAACTGCGCTATGCGGTCTTCGCACCGCTGATCGTCGAACAGGGCCTCGGCGGCCCGGTCCCCGGCGGCGATGCGCGCATTGGCGCCTTCACCACCATCGATGCGGGCGAGCGTCCGGCGCAGGCCGTCACCGGCGACCTCGGCGTGGCGCTCCTGCGCACCGGCACGACGTCGACGGCCGACCTGTCGTTCTGGCAAGGCATCCTGAACAGCACCGAGCAGATGTCGTTCAACAGCTACCTGCGCTTCATGAACATGCTGTTCTGCGGCGATGACGACCTCAGCGACCTGCCCGACTTCGAGCGCGAGCGCTTCGGGCAAAAGCGCGCGCTGCGCGAGCACCTGCGCTTCCGCCGCTTGCTGCCCTTCACCGACTCGGACGCCTACCGCGCGGTGAAGGCCGCGACGGAAGCCTTCGTGATGGTGAACTGCGGCGTGCTGGCACCGCGCCGGCCCTTCGACGAGGCGCGCGACCAGGCCTACCTCAAGCGCCGCGACCTGCCGCTGCCCATCGGGCCGATCGAGGACGTTTTCACCGAGGACTATCTCGTGCAGATCCTGGGCGGGGACCCGGGCGACAAGACACTGCCCTACCTCGCGGTGATCCGCTCGAAGCTCCCCGACATCGCGATCAAGCTGAACCCGCTCGACGTCGATCCGGAGCGCCTCGGGCAATGCACTGGCATCCTGCAGGACAAGCTGGCCAACCCGTGCATGCTCGAACTGATCTGGTCCTACTGGCACGAGGAAGGGATGCTGGTGCAGACCATGAACAGCATCACGCGCCGCTTCCAGAACGTGCGTTCGAGCGAGCGCGACCCGCTGGCCAATCTCGAGATCGATCCGCTGCGACCGCTCAACAACGTGCTGTGGGGCTACGTGCAGGACGAGCAGCACCGCCTGAGCATCGTGCGACGCAACTACGAGTACGACCATCACTACGGCCTGCGGCTCGAAGGCAAGGCGGTGCGGCGCATGCAGGCGGCCGACAGCCGCTCGCGCTTCCTCGAGGCCTTCCACAACCTGCTGCGCTACTGCACCAGCTTCTTCAAGCAGGACGACGACACGACCGTCAAGGCCGATGCCTTCCCGGTGCTCAATGCGCTCAAGGAAGTGCACCTGATCCTGTCGCAGGGCGCGCACAACCAGTTCGGCGACCTGCCGTCGACCGCCCGCATCGAGATGCTGATGCAGCAATGGCTGCTGGCGCGGCCCGAGTTCCGCGAGTTCCTGCCGACCCGCATCATGACCGCCTACCCCGAGCCCTGGATGGACCGCGTCGATGCGATGAAGAAGGTGCAGGGCTGGACCGACACCAGCGTGCTGCACTTCCGCAACCTCGCGATCTTCGGCGAGCAGATCCTGCTGTCGATCCGCTGGGGCCACTGGAGCGACGTGCAGGACCCGCTGCAGGCCTTCAACTGGGCGCGCTTCTTCCGGCCGCAGATCCAGGGCTACAGCCATGCCTATCGGTCCGTCACCGGCGTCGAGTTGGCGCTGGAGTCGCCGGATGCGAAGGTCGATGCGACCCTGCCTTCGGTGCTGCTGCAGCGGCGGCTGGCCATTCAGCAACGTGCGGCTTGAGACATCCGCCGGAGCCATGTCATGGCCGACTTCACGAGCGCGCTGTACCTCGGGCTGCGGCATGCGAGCGCCTCCCTGCCGCCCTGGTCCACTGACACGGGGGCAGCCGGCGGCGCTCGCGGAACCCGAGGGCGCCGAAGATGCGGCCGCGACGCTGGCCCGGCTGCAGGGGCTGCCCGCGGCGACGCTGCTGCCTTCGACGCTGCATCTGTTCTGGGACCTGCTGCGGCAACTGGCGCGCGAGACGCGGTCGGCGCTGCTCCTCGACGCCGGCGCCTATCCGATCCTGCACTGGAGTGCCGAGGGCGCAGCCGCGGCCGGCGCGGTGGTGCATCGCTTCGCCCATCACGATTGCGCGGCGCTCGCGCAACAGGTCCGCCACGCCGTGCGCGACGGCTTGCGGCCTGTAGTGGTCTGCGACGGCTTCTGCCCGGGCTGCAACCGGCCGGCACCGCTCGCGGCCTATGCGCGCATCGCCAACGAGAGCGGCGGCACGCTGGTCCTCGACGACACGCAGGCGCTCGGCATTCTGGGCCGGGGGGCCTCGGACGCCTGCCCGTTCGGCCATGGGGGCGGCGGATCGCTCGGCTGGCAGGACGTCCATGGCGCGCACATCGCCGTCGGCGCCTCGCTTGCCAAGGGCTTCGGCGCGCCGCTCGCGGTCCTGTCGGGCAGCGAGACGCTGGTCGACCGCTTCCTGCATGGCAGCGAGACGCGCCTGCATTGCAGCCCGCCATCGAGCGCCGTCGTGGCCGCCGCGCGGCAGGCCCTCGTGCTCGGCGCGCGCTTCGGCGAAGGCTGGCGAGCCCGGCTCCTCCACCTGGTGCTGCGGCTGCGCGAGACGCTGGCGCAATCCGGGCTGGTGCCGGTCGGTCGGCTGCCGTTCCCGGTGCAGTCCTTCGTGTCGCGCCAGGGCCCCGAGTGGGTCACGCAGCTATGGCGCCGGCTGCGCGCCGGTGGCGTGCGCGCCCTGCTGACCCGCGGCTGCCAGGGGCTGGCGCCGCGGCTGACTTTCATCGTCACCGCCCGGCACTGCCAGGCACAGATCGATCGCGTGGCGCAGTTGCTGGCCCGTGCCGGCCATGCCGCGGCGCCCATCGCCTCGCTGAATCACGCCATCCACTGAGGAACCGTCATGGACCATCCCGCCATCTTTGCCGAGCAGCCTTTCACCGGGATGCTCGCGGCCGGACCTTCGCAGGAAGCGTTCGAGATCGACGAAGCCTTCGCCGGCGAAATAGGCCGTGGCCGGATGCCGCCGCGCGGTCTATCGCAGAGGGCCGCAGCACGCCGGCCGCCGAGGCCCGTGCAACGCGCGGCGCAGCGCCGCCCGCCGGCGCGCCCACCGCGCCCTCGCCCCCGGCTGCCACGCCCGCCCCTGCCCTGGCCGCCGGTCGGTGGCGGCTATGCACTGCCTTTCGTCGCGGAGCCCTTCGGCGTACCGCCTGGGTCCGACACTTGGCGCTGCGTGCAGGAGTGCCTGCAACGCGGCCCATCCGCTGCTGCATCGGCACCGCCCGAGGCCACGCCTGAGGATGGGCCCGACACCGGAGCGGGCGCGCCGCCCGACGCATCGGCAAGCGCGCCGTCCGACACACCTGCGGATGCGCCCGCCCAGGAATTCGAGTTCCAGCCGCTCAGCCGCGGCACCGATTCATGGCGCGGCGAGGCAGAGGCCGAACTGGCGCCCGGAACGATGAGCCTGTCGACGGCGATCGCCGATCCGCGTTCCGTCGGCGCCGGCATCTACACGATCTACAAGAACGGCGAGCGGCTCTATGTCGGCCGCGCCAACTCGCTGCGGCGCAGGCTGCAGCAGCACCTGTGGTGCCTCACGCACCTGAAGCTCGGCCCCGGCCGCTTCAGCGTCAAGCTGACGCCGATGCGCGGCGCCACGCCGGCGCAACTGGGCCGGGTCGAGGCCGCGGTCATCGACCGTTTCGGACGCCGATCGCAAGGCGGCCAGCTGGCCAACGTCAAGTCCCGCGAGTTCGAGCAGGCCTTCGAAGCCTCTGCCTGAGCCCTTCGCGAAGCAATGCATCCAAGGAGATCACCATGCACACCCCTTCCTGCCCCTGCCACACCTGCCAGTCGCGCCGCCTTGCCGCCCGCGCGACGATCAGCGAATCCGAGGAGGTCGAACTCGCGATGGAACTGCTCGGCGTCTCGAACGAAGCCGAGTGGGAGCAGTTCCTCGGCAAGCTCTTCAAGGGCATCGGCCGCGGCCTCAAGAAAGTCGGCTCGGTGCTCAAGCCGCTTGGCGGCGCCCTCAAGGGACTGGCGAAGGCGGCGCTGCCGATGGTCGGCGGGGCGCTCGGTTCCTTCATCCCGATCCCCGGCGTCGGCACCGCGATCGGCACTGCGCTCGGCAGTGCCGTCAGCAAGGCGCTCGAGATGGAGTTCGGCGAGATGGAGGCCGAGGAAGCCGAGTTCGAGATCGCCCGGCGCTTCGTGCGGGTCGCCGCCAGCGCGGCGCACCAGGCCGGCGACGCGGCACCTGGTACGCCGCCCCTCGCGGCGGTGCGCGAGGCGCTGCTCGCCGCCGCGCGCGCG
Source organism: Variovorax glacialis (assembly GCF_051216375.1). NCBI lineage: Bacteria > Pseudomonadati > Pseudomonadota > Betaproteobacteria > Burkholderiales > Comamonadaceae > Variovorax > Variovorax glacialis. Next base: position 815,000 of record NZ_JBPJZT010000002.1, read on the forward strand.
CACGTGCCGGGCTTCGCGGCCAACGAGGCCGAGCTCATGGGCGAAGCCGAGGCGGAAGCCGCGTACGAGGGCGAAAACCAAGGCGAGTACCAGGGCGAGTTCGAGTTCCAGGGAGAAGCCGCGAGCGGCCGCCCGATGTCCGGACGCTGGCATCGCCGCGGCGGCCACATCGTCGTGCTCGGCATCTGAGATGCCCCCCACCGGAGACTGCCATGTACCGCCGCTTCCCGTCCCTCAACGGCCCGTCGGCCGAGTTCGAGGAGGAATTCAGCTTCATCGGCTTTCCGAAGCCGGTGATGGATGCGCTGCGCGCCAGGGACGAGAAGCTGGCGATCCAGCGCGCCGCGAGCGCCGGCTTCCGCGACGAGAACACCTTGACCGACCTGGTGTTCTTCTCGCGCCATCCGGAACGCAACGGGGCGCCGCTGCGCAGCAGCGAGCCGGGCTTCAGTGCGCTGGCCGCCGAATGGGTGTCGATCCGAGACCGCCTGGTGCGCGCAACGCCGAGGCCCTCGGCGCCGAGCACGCCAAGCGCGCCAGCGACGCCATCCGCGGGTGCGCCCGACATCGTCAGCGTGCGGGGCATCCAGGTCGCGCGCCAGATCGCGCCACAGATCGAGGCCCTGCTGGCCGCTGCCCAGGCCGACGGCGTGCCGCTCACCGGCGGCGGCTGGCGTCCACCAGACAAGCAGATCGCCCTGCGCAGGCAGAACTGCGGCCCCACCGACTACGACATCTATCAGAAGTCGTCGAGCGAATGCTCGCCACCGACCGCGAAGCCCGGCACCTCGATGCACGAGCGAGGCCTGGCGATCGACTTCAAGTACGGCGGGCAGATGGACGCGCAGTTCAAGGACACGCCCGGCTTCGGCTGGCTGCAGCGCAACGCGGCGCGATTCGGCTTGAAGAACTTTTCCAAGGAACCGTGGCACTGGTCCACGAACGGCACCTGAGGCACCCGGGCACAGGGTGCGAGGAGACACACCATGAACGACGAAGCCATGTTCGAGATGCTCGCGCCCGCCGGCGAGGCAGCCTTCGAAAGTGCGAACGAATTCGAATCGGGACAGGTGAAGAAGAAGCCGGCGCCAACGGTGGTGCTGCCGACACTGACGATCCGCGACCGGCCCTTCGTGGTGCTCGACCGCTTCGCCTTCGACGGCCCTGCCGTGCCCGCCGCGCACAACGCCGTCATCGACCGCATCGCGCGGCTGATCATCGCGAGCCGGGTCTCGAGCGATCCGATCCGCACCGTGCGGCTGGTCGGTCACACCGACCCGACAGGCAAGGCGACCTACAACCGCGACCTCGCCGAACGCCGCGCGAACGCCGTCGAGACCCGGCTTCGCGCTGCCCTCGCGAACCCGGCGCTCGGCCCCGTGCCCGCGGGTGCGCTGAGCATCGTGCCCCAGACGCTCGGCGAGGCGCGGCCCGTCGTGTCGAATGCGACGGCCGACGGCCGCGCCATGAACCGTCGCGTGGAAGTCTTCCTCGGCACCGGCTGCAATGCCTTCTTCGCGCAATACGACCTGCGCTTCCTGCCGGGCGACCCGATCTTCGGCGTCCCCGCCTATCCGAACCTCAACGCGGCACAGAAGGCCCAGCGCAACGCCGACGTCGGCGCGATGGTGCCCGAGCTGCTGGCGCGCCGTGACCTGCGCGCGAGCGAGGCCCTGGCCGGGCGCGTGCCGCCGGCCAAGGCGTTGCCCGCGGGCGCGCTGCGCAACAGCGCCCTGCGGCTCTCGGCTGCCCAACTTGCGCTCTTCCGGGAGTACTTCGAGGACGGCCGCGGCGGCATCGAGTTCGGCGCCTTCCAGACCTGCTTCGAGCGATTCGCCAACGGCCAGCTGCGCAGCCCGATCGCGGCCGACCGCACCGCCGGTGTCGGCGAGCCGAACGGTGACTTCTTCTTCCTGTTCGCGGAGTTCGCGTTTCTGTGCATCGACTCGGGCATTGAGGCGGCGCTGTGGACCCGGGCCCTGCGCACGTTCGTCAAGGCGCAGGAGATCTTCATGCATGTGTACCGGCCGCAGCCGAAGTCGCCGCCGGCGGTCGGTGCGCCCTTGCCCGCCTGCGGTCGCGATGCGCAGGGGAAGCCACTGGCGCGGCGCCAGCTCGACAGCTTCAACAACGGCAACTTCAAGGCGACCGGCGCATCGCCGACGGTCGGTGTCGGCCAATCCTCACCAGCCCGCCGCCAGGCGCTCGCTACCAAGTACGCGACGAAGGATCTGGCGGCGCTGCGGCGCGAGGCACAGGTCAACCTGCAGCGCGCCCAGTGCATGCCCTGAACGCCGCCATGTTGCGCATCGATTGCCACTGCCATGCCGGCCAGGGCGATGGCCTGACCGGCCCCTGGGACACCGACGCGCCGCTCGACGCCTACCTGCGGCGCGCGGCCCGCGCCGGCATCGCGCGCAGCGTGCTCCTGCCGGCCTTTCATTCGGACTACGCGCAGGCCAACCTGGCACTCTCGCGCATCGTCGCCGCCCGGCCCGACCGCTTCATCGGCTTCGCGATGGTGCACGCCGAGCGCGATCGCGGCCGCGTGCTGCCGATGCTGACCACCGCCGTGCAGCGCTACGGCTTCGCGGGCATCAAGGTGCACCGGCACGACGCCGCCATCAGCCGCGAGATCTGCGATGCCGCGCGACGCCTGCGGCTGCCGGTGCTCTACGACCTCGTCGGCGAGACCTGGGTGGTCGAACTGTTGGCCGGGCAGTACCCGGACGTGGTCTTCATCATTCCGCACCTGGGCAGCTTCGCGGACGACTGGCGAGCCCAGCTCGCGCTCATCGACCACCTGGAGCGCCATCCGAACGTCTATGCCGACACCTCCGGCATCCGGCGCTTCGACCTGCTGCTGCAGGCCGTGCGGCGCGCCGGTGCGCACAAGATCCTGTTCGGCTCGGACGGCCCCTGGCTGCACCCGGGCCTGGAGCTGGAGAAGATCCGCCTGCTGCACCTGTCGCCGGAGGACGAGGCGCAAGTGCTGGGCGGCAACATCTCGCGCCTGCTGGGCCTCAATGCAAGGGACGCTGTTGCGCCCGCCGCAGTTGCAGCGCCCGGTCGGTGACGCCGAGCCGCAGCGCGGCCCGGTGCAGGTTGCCCTGCTCGCGCTCGATGGCGAGACGGATCGCGCAGTCGGTCGCTGCCTGGCCGATTTCCTTCAGGCCGAGGCCGAGCTCGATCGCATCGCGCGCCGCGCGCTCGAAGGCGCCCTCCAGCGCATCGCGCGACGGCTCGGTGCCCGCCGGCCGTTCGTCCTCGGGCACGTCGCCGATCGTGACCGGCCCGCCACCGGCATGCCGATGGCAGAGCCACGACACCACCCGCCGCAGCTCGCGCACGTTGCCCGGGTAGTCGCGCGTCCTGAGGTACTGGCAGACCGGCTCATCGAAACCGTCGCCGCCCTCGGTGCCCTCGAAGCCGGCCTGGAAGTGCGATGCCAGTGCGAGCACGTCCTCCTTGCGCTCCGCCAGCCGCGGCGTGCGGCAGATCGATCCGGCGATGCGGTAGTAGAGATCGGCACGGAAGCTGCCGTCGGCCACGCCGGCATCGAGGTCGCGATGGGTCGCCGACACCAGCCGAAAGTCGGTGTGCTGCCAAGTGTTGCTACCGACGCGCTTGTACTTCCCTTCCTGCACGACGCGCAGCAACTGGGCCTGCAGCGTCGGCGGCAGCTCGCCGATCTCGTCGAGGAACAGCGTGCCACGATGGGCCAGTGCGAACGCGCCCTCGCGTGGATTCATCGCACCGGTGAAGGCACCGCGTTCGTGGCCGAAGAATTCGCTGCCGGAAAGCTCCGGCGTGATGGTGGTGCAGTCGACGATCACCATCGCCCCTTTGTCGGCACGGCGGTCGAGGTCATGGATCAGGCGCGCAATGAGTTCCTTGCCGGTGCCGCTCTCGCCGGTGATGAGCACCGGGCCCTGAGAGAACGTCGCCACCTCCACCACCTGCCGCACCAGCGCGCGCCAGGCCGGGCTTTCGCCGACCAGCACATCGCGCACGCGCGGACTGTCGACCAGCGCCCGCACCGTGCGCAGACGGGAGAGCCGGGCGCACACCTGCGTTGCGTCCGAAGGCAGGGGGGTCCACCGCATCACATCGGCCGCGCCGGCACGCAGCAGGGACCACGCCTCGGCCGCCGACAGCCTGCACGGCGCGACCACCAGCACCAGCACTACCGCACGGCGGCTGGCGAAGCGCAACGCGTCGAGCATCCGTTCGTCGACGGCCCCCAGCACCATCAACCCGTAGTCCTCCGCCTCGGCCGGCATCGGCATCGTGTGCAGGCCAGACCGGTGGAGGACGCCCAGCACCGCCTCGCGCACAGCCGCCGGCAGCGGATCGAAAAAATGGATCCACGCACTCGGCGACGCGTCGGCTCGATGCATGTCTCCTCCATTCGAGCGGGGAGACAGTGTGAGCATTCGCTGCGCTCGGCGGAATACGACAGAAGCCTGTGATGCGTTGCAGACGCAAAACGCAAGAAGCGTGAACGCTTGTTACGCAAGTGAAAAGGACGGCGCCGGTGCTTGAGTCCAAAGTCTTCAATTCCACCTACGGCGAGTGGCAAGCCGTCGAACTTCGGGCCGCTTTCCTAGTCCTCCGCGGCGCCGGAATCAAGCCCCATGGCGCGTAGCACTTCCCGATCCCAAGCTGCGCAACGCGCTCTGGCATTCGGCCTATTGACGCTTTTTTCCTGGGGCGCGGGACGAGCGTGCGTCAGCGCCGGACCCTGGCTTCGAGCAAGTCACCCATGCCGATGCGCTTCGCGAAGTCGATGCGCACGCGCTCCGACACCTCGAACACCTCGGTCGCGCCGTCTCCCACGAAATCGATCAGCGAGCGCATCGGCCGCGTGCCCGCTGGCAGGCCCACGATGCGGACGATCTCGTCGGCCACGGCCTGCGGGTCGGCGTTGTCGGGCGTCAGTGCCGAGAGCCGCTCGCCGATCTGGTCCATCACGCCGTCGTAGCGGCTGTAGGCAGCGGCAGTGGCCGCATCGGCGGGCTTGCCGGCGCTCGGGAAGTGGTCGGTGCCCCGGGTGAAGGCGCCGGGCACGACGATCGAGGTCTCGATGCCGAAGCGCGCGATCTCGTAGGCCAGCGTCACGGCCAGCGAATCCAGCGCCGCCTTGGCCGCGCCGTAGGGCCCCATGAAGGGCGGGAAGCCGCCCTTGGTGGTCGTGCTGCTGATCCACAGCATCAGCCCCGACTCCTGCTTGCGGAGGTAGGGCAGCACCGCCCGGTTCACGCGCTGCGCGCCGAGCACGTTGGTGTCGAACACCTTCGTGATCTCGTCGGGCGTGAACGCCTCGGTCGGCCCGACCACGAGGTGTCCCGCGTTCTGCATGACCACGTCGAGGTGGCCCTGCTCGCGCACGATGGTCGCCGCGGCCGCATCAGCGGACGCCTGCGAGAGCACGTCGAGTTCGAGCGGATGAAGCTGCAGCCCCTTGGCCGCGGCCAGTGCGCGCAGTTCGGCCGCGCGCCGGTTGTTGCGCCCGGCGATGTCGCGCATCGATGCATAGACGATGTGGCCCGCTTCGGCGAGCGATTGGGCGGTGAGCTTGCCGATGCCGGTGCCTGCGCCCGTGACGAGGATGACGGATTGCATGATGGATCTCCTGAAATGATTCGGATGAATGGACTCAGGCCACGCCGCCGTTGGCGCGCAGGATCTGGCCGTTGACCCAGCCCGCATCCGGGCCGGCGAGGAAGGACACGACCGATGCGATGTCCTCGGGCTGGCCGAGGCGCTGCAGCGGCGGCATCTTCGCGAAGGTCTGGATCTGCTCCTCGGTCTTGCCGTCGAGGAAGAGCGAGGTGGCGATCGGGCCGGGCGCCACGGCGTTCACCGTGATGTTGCGGCCGCGCAGTTCCTTGGCGAACACATGCGTGAAGGCCTCGACCGCCGCCTTCGTGGCGTTGTAGATCGCGTAGCCGGGCATGTTCAGCGCGAGCGTGGTGCTCGAGAAATTGACGATGCGCCCGCCTTCGTTGAGACGGGTCGCTGCCTCGCGCAGCGTGTTGAAGGTGCCGCGCACGTTGATGTCGAAGGTCTGGTCGTAGAGCGCATCACTGTGCTCGGCCAGCAGCACGGTTTTCAGCACGCCGGCGTTGTTGACCAGCACATCGACCTTGCCCAGTTGCGCCTCGATGGTGTCGAACATGCGGCGAACCTCTTCGGCATTGGCCACGTCGGCCTGGACCGCGATGGCCTTTGCACCCGCGGCCGTGAGTTCAGCGACGAGCGCATCGGCCTGGGCGGCACCCGAGGCGTAGTTGACGGCGACGGCAAAGCCGTCCTTCGCGAGCCGCTGCGCGACGGCGGCGCCGATGCCGCGCGATGCGCCGGTGACGAGGGCGACGCGGGTGTTGGGGGTGGTCATGGAGCGATTCCTTTCGGTGGTGGGTCGGTGAGACGAATGGTCGTTTATTCCACTCAAAAGATAATCACCTCCTGATCGTCAATACAATTTCATTTACTTAAACAATAGAAGGCAGTCGCCCCCATGGACCGCTTCCAGGAAATGCAGGCCTTCGTGCGGATCGCCGAGCGCCAAAGCTTCACCCAGGCTTCGGAAGACCTCCAGATTCCTCGCGCCACCGTCACCACGCTGATCAAGCGCATGGAAGAACGCATCGGCACGCGACTGCTGGAACGGACCACCCGCACCGTCCGCCTCACGCAGGACGGCGAGGCCTACTACCGCCGCTGTGTGCGGCTGCTGGCGGACGTGGAAGAAGCCGAGGGCTCGTTCAGGGACACGGCCCCCAAGGGCCAACTGCGCATGAACCTGCAAGGCACGCTGGCGCGGCATTTCGTGGTGCCGGCGCTGCCCGCCTTTCTTGCCCGCTACCCGGAACTGGCGCTGCACATCGGCGAGGACGACCGGCTCGTCGACCTCGTGCGCGAGGGCGTGGACTGCGTTCTGCGCGCCGGCACGTTGCAGGACTCCTCGATGGTCGGGCGGCGCGTGGCACTGTTGCCGCAGGTCACGGTCGCGAGCCCGACGTACCTCGCACGGCATGGCGAGCCCGACAGCGTGGAAGGGCTCGGTGCGCATCAGGCCGTCAACTACATCTCCAGCGCCACGGGAAAGGCGGTGCCGCTGGAGTTCTCCGTGGATGGACACGTCACGGCCGTGCAGCTCGGCGGCGTGGTTTCGGTGACGGGCGCCGACCTCTACACGGGCTCGGCCGTCGCGGGGCTCGGGCTGGTGCAGGTGCCGCGCTACCGCGTGGCCGCTGAGCTTGCGGACGGACGCCTGAAGGTGGTGCTCCCGGGCTTCGCGCCGCCGCCGATGTTGGTGTCGGTGCTGTACTCGCAGAACCGCCAGTTGTCGTCGCGCGTGCGCGTGTTCACGCAATGGCTGCGGGACATCTTCGAGGCCGCGGCGGACGCGTAGAAGGATCGAACGCAGTTTCAAATATTGAAACTGCGTTTTGAGAAGGCCGCGATCCAGGCCTAGAGTGCGGCGCATGATCCGTCAGCTCCGGCACCAGTCCGACGTCACCGCATTGCGCGACGACGACCCCAATTTCGCGGGGACGCTGGCCAAGGGCCTGATGATCCTGCAGACCTTCCTGCGCGATCCCCGCCCCCACGCCAACAGCGAGTTGGCGACGTTGCTGGGCCTGCCGCGGCCGACCGTGTCTCGCCTGTGCCGCACGCTCGTCGAGATGGGCTACCTGGACCGCGACGAGCGCATCGACCGCTACTTCATCGGCCCCGCCGCGGTCGCGCTGGGCTATCCCTACATCGTCTCGATTCCCCTGCGTGCGCAGGCGCGGCCGCTGATGCAGGCCTTCGCCGACCAGGTGCGCGGTGCCGCCTCGATCGGCGTCGCGATGGGCCTCGACGTGGTCTATGTCGAAACCTGTGCCTACAAGCGCGGCACGCTCGCGCGGCCGGACGTGGGCGCGCTGCGCAGCGTCGCCAGCAGCGCGATGGGGCGTGCGTGGCTCCATTCGCTGGACGAGAAGGAACGCAGCGCGGTGCTGCGCCAGCTCAAGGCGGAGCGCCCCGAGGAAATGGCGCGATGCGCGGCCGGCATCAAGGAATCGCTGCAGATGCAGTCGCGTCACGGCTTCGCGATCAACCGTGGCGACGCCGGCATGGGCGTGCTGGGCGTGGCGGTGGCATCGCGCCTGCGGCAGGGCACGCGCGCGCTGCTCTTCAATTGCGCGGTGCCGGGCGGACAGGCCGATGCGAAGACGCTGGAGTCGGTGGTCGGCCCCCGATTGGTGGAACTGGTGCACCTCTGCGAACGCAACGCCGGCGTCGGCTGAATCCCTTCTTTCGTTCATCTCAACTCTCGGATCTCCCATGCAACTCGATGCGCTCTTTTCCCCGCGCAGCGTCGCCGTCATCGGCGCCTCGCAGAACCCGCAGAAGGTCGGCGGCATGCCGGTGCAACTGCTGAAGCGGCTCGGCTTCGACGGGCCGATCTATCCGGTCAACCCCGGCGCCGCAGATGTGCAGGGCCTGACAGCCTACGCCTCGATCGCAGCGGTGCAGGAACCGGTCGACCTGGCCGTCGTCGCACTGCCCGCCGCCAGTGTGGAGGGCGCGATCGAACAGCTGATCGCGCAGCGTGTGCGTGCGGCCGTGGTGCTCAGCTCCGGCTTTGCCGAGATGGGCGAGGAAGGCGCCAGGGTGCAGGCGCGCATGGCCGAGCGCGCGCGTGCGTCCGGGCTGGCGCTGCTCGGGCCCAACTGCCTGGGCGTGATGAACATCCGCCGCAAGCTCTTCGCCACCTTTTCGCCGGCGCCGCTGGCCGGGGTGGCGCAGGCGGGCCACGTCGCCATCGTCAGCCAGAGCGGTGCCTTCGGCGCCTACGCCTTCTCGCTGGCGCGCAAGGGCGGCCTGGGCCTGAGCCACTGGGTGACCACCGGCAACGAGGCGACCGTGTCGGTGGCCGACGTGATCGACTGGCTGGCCGATGACGCCGACACGCGCGTGATCCTCGCCTACATCGAGGGCGCGCGCGACGGCGCCGCACTGCAGCGCGCGCTGGCCAAGGCGCGCGCGGCAGGCAAGCCGGTGATCGCGACCAAGGTCGGTCGCACCGAAGCGGGTGCGCGCGCGGCGATGTCGCACACCGCCAGCCTCTCGGGCGAGGACGCGGTGTACCAGGCGGTGTTCAACGCCACCGGCGCGATCCGCGCCCGCACCGTCGACGAGATGTTCCGGCTGGGCCAGGCCTTTGCCATCGGCAGCGCACCGGCCGGGCGGCGGCTCGGCATCGTCACCATCTCCGGTGGCGTCGGCACCTTGATGGCCGACAGCGCCTCCGACCTCGGGCTCGAACTGCCCGCGCTGCCGGAAAGCGTCGCTGCGCCGCTGCGCGAACGCATCCCCTTCTGCGCCACGCAGAACCCCATCGACGTCACCGGGCAGGTCACGGCCGACCTGCCGGTGCTGGGTCTCGCGGCGCGGGGTGCGGCCACCTGTGGCGCCTACGACGCGCTGGTGCTGTTCGTGGCCGCCGCCCTCGCCTCGCCGGTGCTGGCGCCAACCATCGTAGACATGGTGCGCGAGACCGTGGCCGCCGCGCCCGGCGTGCCCGTGGCCCTGTGCGGCATCGCCGACGAGGCCACGCGCCAGGCCCTGCTCGATGGCGGCTGCCTGGTGTTCGAGGAACCGACGCACGCGGTCGAGGTGCTGGCGGCCAAGGCGACGTGGGCGGCGCATCGCATCGAAGCACCGCTGCCGCAGCCGTCACCGCTCGTCGTCGCGCCGGCGGTGCTGAACGAGGCGGAGGCGCTGGACTTCCTCGCCGGCCTGGGCGTACCGGCCGCGCCGCACCGACTGGTCCATTCGCCGGACGATGCCATCGCGGCCTGGCGTGCGCTCGGCGGCCAGGCGGTGATGAAGATCGTCTCCGCGGACCTGTTGCACAAGAGCGATGTGGGCGGCGTGCGTGTCGGCCTGCGCAACGAGCAGGAGATTCGCGAGGCCTACGACGGCATCGTCACCGATGTCGCGCGGCTGGCGCCACAGGCGCGGCAGCAGGGCGTGCTCGTCGCGCAAAAGCTTTCGCCGCTGGCGGAGCTGATGCTCGGTGCGCGCCACGACCCGGTGGTCGGCACCGTCATCGTGATGGGCCTGGGCGGCGTGGAAGTGGAACTGCATCCGCGCACCGCCGTGCTCACCGCCCCGACGACCGCCGCGCGGGTGCGCACGCAACTGGAGGCGCTGGGCGTGCTGAAACTGATCGGCGGCTGGCGCGGCCGGCCGAAGGGCGATGCCGATGCGCTGGTCGACGTCGTGCTGCGCTTTGCCACAGTGGCCGCTGCGCTCGGCCCGCGCCTCGGCACGCTCGAAATCAACCCGCTGATGGTCACCGCCGAAGGCATCGCCGCCGCCGACGCGGTGGTGAGCTTCGTCGAAGCCGCCTGAACCCATTCGAATCGACACAAGACAAGGAGACAAGAGATGCGCACATTCCCCCGCCGACGCGCGCTGCTTCTGCAGGCCGGCGCCGCACTGTTGGCGGCTTCGCAATGGCCGCTCGCCAGCGCCGCATTGGGCGACAAGCCGATCCGCCTGATCGTGCCCTTCCCGGCCGGCGGCGGCACGGACGTGATGGGACGCCTGCTGGCGCAATCGCTCTCGCAGGAGCTGGGCGCCACGGTGATCGTCGACAACGTGCCCGGCGCGACCGGCACCCTCGGCAGCGCACAGGTGGCGCGCGCGACACCGGACGGCCACACGCTGGTGCTCGGCATCAGCGCCACGCACGCCATCGCGCCGGCCCTGTTCAAGGATTTGAAGTACCGCCCCGACGACTTCACCGCCATCGCCCGCGTGGCGCACGGCGGCAATGTGCTGGTGGCGAATCCGAACTACGCGGCGAACAGTGCGCCGGAGATGGTGGCCCTTGCCAAGCGGAGCCGCGAGCCGCTGATGTACGGCTCGTGGGGCAACGGTTCGGGCGGCCACCTGGCGATGGAAAGCCTGCGGCTCGCCACCGGCATCGAAACGGTCCACGTGCCCTACAAGGGCGTCGCGCCGCTGCTGCAGGACGTGGTGGGCGGGCAGATCCAGCTGGCGATGGCCGACGTGGCCGGCGCGCTGCCGCTGCTGCGCGCCGGGCGAATCAAGGCACTGGCGGTGACCGGCACCCGACGTTCGTTGGCGCTGCCCGAAGTGCCGACGCTGGTCGAGGGCCGCACCCCCTTCGACACCGAAAGCTGGTTCGCCCTGTTCGCGCCCGCACGCCTGCCGCCCGACACCACGCAGCAATTGGCGCAGGCCGCGAGCCGTGCGCTCCGGCGCCCCGAGGTGATCGAAAAGGTGAAGAGCCTGGGCATGGAGGCCGACCCGATCTCGCGCGAGGGCTTCGACAAGCAATGGCACGAAGACATCGCCACCTGGGCGCGCGTGGTGCAGGCGAGTGGCGTGAAACCCGACTAGGAGACAAGACCGATGAACGACGCATTCCTCCACAACGATTTCAACTCGCCCCAGGCCGCCTGGATCGCGCACTGCGCGGTGCCGGCGGTGGTGGCCGGCTACCCCCTGCTCGAATCCGTGCGTACCTGCCATGTGCAGACCACGCCCGGCGCGGCGGCCTACGGACGCGCACCCTTCAATCGCTTCGGCCACAGCGCCGAGCGCTGGACCGACCGCGACCGCGACATCGTGACACCCGCCAACGACCTGCTCTACAGCAACGCGTGGATCGACCTGCGTCGCGGACCGGTGGTGATCACGGTGCCGGCGCAGACCGGCCGCTACTTCGTGCTGGAACTGCTCGATGCGTACACCAACAACTTCCACAACATCGGCACACGCAACGTGCCGCAGCAAGGCGGCCGCTTCGCACTCGTGGGACCGGAGGGCACGCAGGCCGTGCCGGAAGGCACCACGCCGATCCATTGCCCGACTTCGCTGGTCTGGGTGCTCGGGCGCGTGCTGGTGGACGGCGACGCGGATATCGCTGCCGCGCGGGGCTTCCAGGCGGGCTTCACCATCGACGGGACGGAGACGGCAGAAGCACCCGCCAGCGTGGCGCGGTGGCAAGCCGGCGGTGACGATCCCGCGCTCGAATTCTTCGGCAACCTGGCGCGCGCGCTTCATGACTTCCCGCCGCCGGCTTCGCAGCGAGGCGCGTTCGATCTGCTGCGCGGCGCCCACGTGAAGCTCGATGCCGGCGGCGCACTCGGCGACCTGCGCCCCGCAACGCTGGAGGGCCTGCGCATCGCCTACGCGTCGGCGATGAAGATCATCGACGGCGCCTCGCGCCCGCCGTCGAAGGCACCCTGGCGCTATTCGACGCGGCTGGGCCGCTACGGTGACGACTTGCTGCTCCGCGCAGCCACCGCCTGGAAGGGCCTGGGCGCGCTGGCCGGCGACGAGGCCATCTACGCAACCACGGACTACGACGACCAGGCCGAAGTGCTCGATGGCGATCTCCTCTACCGACTGCATTTCGAGGACGGCGGCCGCATCCCCGCCGGCGCGTTCTGGTCGATCTCGCTCTACGGCGCGGACCGCTACTTCGCGGCCAACCCGATCGGCCGCCACGCGCTGGGCAATCGCAGCGCGCTCGAGCGGAACCCGGACGGCAGCCTGACCCTCTACGTGTCGCGCCAGCGCCCGCCAGGGCCCGAGGAGAACTGGTTGCCCGCACCGAGTGGGGCCTTCTACCTGATCCTGCGCGTCTACCACCCGCAGCCCGCATTCCTGAGCGGCGAGTACCGCATGCCGAAGCTGGAGCGCGTGGCATGAAGCGCGAGAACCCGCCGGTGACCCACGAGGCCGTGCTGCGCACCCTGCCCCTGTACGAGATGGCGCGCATGCGTGCGGCCACCGCGCCGCGTCGGCACCCGCAGCATGGCTTCGCCGGACCGGATGCCGGATCGACGCTGCGCTGGCTCAACACCTTCACCCATTCGAAGCGGCTGCTGACGCCGCGCGACCGCGAGGTGGTCACGCCCAACAACGACACGCTCTACACCAACGCCTGGCTCGACCTCTCCGAGGGGCCGATGGTGATCGAGGTGCCCGACATGGGCGAGCGCTACTGGACCCTGGGCTTCCTCAACATGTGGACCAACCCTTTTGCGTACGCCGGGCGCCGCACGACCGGCAACCGTGCGCAGCGCTTATTCGTCCACGGTCCGCGATGGACCGGCACGCTGCCGGTAGACATGGTCGAGATTGCAGCGCCAGGCGATGACGTGTGGATCATCGGCCGCATCCTGGTCGACGACGATGCGGCCGACCTGGCGCGCGTCGCGCAGTTGCAGCAGCAGTTCTCGATCCTGCGGGCGCATGACCTGCAACCCGCCGCACGCGTGGCCGACACCGCGATGGACGGACGCAAGACCGACACGCCGCAAGCGCAGGCGTATCACGCCATCGTCGATGCGACCTGGGCACGCAACCCGTCGCCGCCGGCCGACCACGCTGCCCAGTCGCTCTGGCAGCAGGCCCTGGGCGAAGGCGAGCCGCGCCTGCAGCAGGCATTGACCGAAGTCTGCCAGGCGCTGCGCGAGGACGCGCAGCCTTCCGACATCGGTGGCGGGTGGAGCGTGCCGATGGCCATACGCACCGACTGGGGTACGCAGTTCGCGCTGCGCGCCCGCGTGGCGCGCAACCTGATCGGCGCATTGGGCATCGAGGAGGCGATGTACCCCGTGGCCGAAGTCGACGACCAGGGCCGCCCGCTCGACGGCACGCATCGCTACACGCTTCACTTCCCGCCGGGCGCGGGCCCGCAGGTCGACGCCTTCTGGTCGCTCACGATGTACCGCAAGGCCGATTGCCTGCTGGTCGACAACCCGATCGACCGCTACTCGATCGGCGACCGCACGCGGGGCCTGCGATGGGATGCGGACGGCGGCCTGCGCATCGCGATCCAGCATGCCGCGCCGTCCGAGCCGCACGATCGGGCCAACTGGCTGCCCGCGCCGCCGGAGCCCTTCTATCTCACGCTGCGCCTCTACCAGCCACGCCAGGCGCACCTGGAATTCCGCTTTGCCTATCCGCCGCTGGTGCGGCTTGCCGACTGAACATGTACGAACAAACGGAGACAAGACCCATGAACGACACGACACGCCGCAGCTTCCTCGTCCGGGCCGGCGCGCTGGCCTCGGCCCTCGCGGCCGGCGTCGACGTCGCGCACGCGCAGGCGGGACGCGCCTGGCCGGACAAGCCGGTGCGCGTCATCTCGCCCTACGGGGCCGGCGGATCCAACGACATCTCGGCGCGCATCCTGGCCGAGGAACTGGGCAAGCGACTGGGGCACCCCTTCCTGGTCGAGAACAAGCCCGGCGCCGGCACGCGCGTGGGCAACGAGTTCGTGGCGCGCGCCGCGCCCGACGGCTACACCCTGCTGTACGTGGCAGCGCCCTACGCCATGGTCGAGAGCCTCTACGGCAAGCTGAGCTACGACCCGCGCAAGGACCTGCGCGCGGTGAGCCTGACGGCGGTGGCGCCGGTTTTCCTAATCGTCAACGCCGACTCGCCCTTCAAGACACCTGCAGACCTCGTGGCCTACGGCAAGGCCAACAAGGAGCGCGGCCTCACCTTCGCGTCGCCGGGCAGCGGCTCCGGCCCGCACCTGGCGGCCGAGCTGTTCTTCAAGGAGGCTGGCGTCAAGGGGCTGAACGTGCACTTTCGCGGCGACGCGACCGCCTACACCGAGTTGCTGGCCGGCCGCGTCGATGCCACGCTCACCGCCATCACCTCGGCCCTGCCGTTCATCCAGAACGGCAAGCTGCGCGTGCTGGGCGTGGCCTCGGAACAGCGCTCGCCGGTCTACCCTTCCGCGCCGACCTTGCGCGAACAGGGCTTCCCCAACGTGATCGGCTACGGCTGGTTTGGCTTCATGGCACCGGCGGCGACGCCGCAGCCCATCGTGGACCGACTGTCCAGCGAAGTGAATGCGATCCTGGCCGAGCCGGCAGTGAGCCAGAAGATGGTCGGGCTCGGCCTGCAGCCGATGGGCACCACGCCCGCGGAGTTCGCCGCCTTCATCGACAAGGAGATGGCACGCTGGGATGCGGTGATCAAACAGGTCGGGATCAAGGGCGAGTAGTGCCTGCGCAGTGACCGAGGGCGTGGTGGTTTACCCTCGATCCGAGCGCATGGCGCGCACTTCGACCGGTCATCGTGCAACGCGGCGCCGAAGCTGTTGTCTCGCTCGCGCCTGATGCCTAACCTGTCGCCGACCACATCACACCTCGGGGCCGGCCCATGAACATCTCAGGCAGTACGCGCGTCTTCCTCATCCTGGGCGACCCCGTGGCGCAAGTGAAGGCGCCGCAGGCCTTCAACCATCTCTTCCGCGAGCACGGCGTTGACGCGGTGCTGGTCCCTGCCCATGTGGCGCCAGCAGACTTCGCGGCCTTTGCGACGCAGGCGCTGAAGGCGCGCAACATCGACGGCCTGTGGCTCACGATTCCCCACAAGAGCAACATGATCCCGTTGCTGGACCGTTGCGATGCACTGGGGCGCGCCGCTGGCGCGGTCAACGCGGCGCGGCGCAACGCGGACGGGTCGATCGAAGGCGCGCTGTTCGATGGCCTGGGCTTCACCAAGGCGCTCGACCACTGGGCGGTACCGATCGAGGGGCAGCGCATCCTGGTAGTGGGCGTGGGTGGCGCCGGGGTCGCGATCGCCGCATCGCTGGCGGCGCGTCGGGCCGGCAGCGTCGTCCTCAACGCCAGGAATCCCGGCCCGGCGATCGAGATCGCGGCTCGCCTGAGCGAAAGCTTCGATTGCGAAGTCACGTCGGTCGCGAAGCCCGACCCCGCCGGCTATGACCTGGTCATCAATGCCACGCCGCTCGGGCTGAACCTCGACGATCCGCTGCCCTTCGATGTCGCGCGGCTGGATACCGATGCCTGCGTGGTCGACATCCTCATGAAGAACCAGCCCACGCCCCTGCTGCGCGCCTGCGAGGCCCGGGGCGTCCGCGCCTATCCGGGCTTCGAAATGCTGATCCAGCAAGTGCCTGAATACCTGTCGTTCTTCGGCATGGAAGGCGTGGCGCGAGAGATCGGGGCGGACCTCTCCGGCGTGCGCGCCCTGTTCAGCGCCTAGAGCAGCGGCCGCAGCGACTGCGCCGTTTCGCTCAAGGCCGGCACCAGTCGCGCGATGACCTGCTCGCGTGTCCACGAGCGCATCTGCAGCGTCATGCTGATCGCGGCGACGGCGACGCCGCGTCGGTCGCGCACGGCCATCGCCACGCCGAGCAAGGCGGGATCGAGGTGTTCCTCGATGATCCAGTACCCCAGCTCCCTCGCCGCACGCACGTGCTCCAGGAAGACAGCCGGGTCGGTGACCGTCTTCGACGTGAAGGCCGTGAACACATGCTCGGCGACCCAGCGCTGCAGCCTGCCGTCTTCGAGCGTGGCGAGCAGCGCGACCCCCGGCGTCACCACGTGCGCCGCGACGCGCAAGCCGGGGTAGAAGCCGACCGACACCAGCCGGGGGCTGTTGCTGCGCGAGATGTAGACCACGTCGTGGCCCTCCAGCACGCTGACATTGACCGTCTCGCTGGTGCGGGCCGAGAGGTGCTCGATCGCGGGCTGGACCAGGCGCGGCACGCGCGCCGCATCCAGGTAGCTTTCTCCGAGCCGGAGCACGCGCGCCGTCAGCCAGAACAGCTTGCCGTCGGTGTGGGCATAGCCATGATGGCAGAGCGTGAGCAGATGGCGGCGCGACGCGGTGCGCGACAGTCCTGTGCGAGCAGCCACTTCGGAAGCGCTCATGCGGGGATGCGAGGCATCGAAAGCCTCGATGACCGTGAGGCCGCGAGCCAGGCCTTCGATGTGATCTTCCGGTTCGATCGGGAATCCATCGGTCGAAGGGGGCGAATGGACAGGTGCGGACATCCGTAGAAACCATCTAAACGAGCGTTGATCGGACGGGTGCAGCCGCCAAGCGGTCAGTGCGCAAGGCGCAGCCATTGTGCAGCAAAGGCGCGCTCGTTACGCTCGCCCTGCGCTTGTCATCCAACAGACCTCTCACGGGGAAAACGATATGCACCGCTCCATCGCCACGGTCTCGCTGAGCGGCACGCTGCGCCAGAAACTCGAAGCCATCTCGGCGGCGGGCTTCGACGGCATCGAGCTGTTCGAGCCCGATTTCATCCAGTTCGCCGGCAGCGCCGGCGAGCTTCGGACGATGCTGTCGGACCTGGGTCTCAGTCTCGACCTGTACCAGCCGTTCCGGGATTTCGAAGGGATGCCGCAGGCGCAGTACGAGCGAAGCCTGGACCGGGCCGAGCGCAAGTTCGACCTGATGCAGTCTCTCGGCGCACCCCTGGTGCTGGTGTGCTCGAACACCTCGCCTGCCTCGCTCCCCGAGGTCGACCGGGCCGTCGATCAACTGCGCGAGTTGGCCGAACGAGCCGCCCGGCGCAACCTGCGCATCGGCTACGAGGCCCTCGCCTGGGGCCGCCACGTCAACCGTTTCGCGCAGGCCTGGGAGCGTGTGCGACGGGCCGATCATCCGAACCTCGGCCTGATTCTCGACAGCTTCCACACTCTGTCGCTGAACGACGATCCTGCCGGCATCGCGGACATCCCCGGCGACAAGATCGCCTTCCTGCAGATGGCCGATGCGCCCCGGCTGGCGATGGACGTGCTGCAGTGGGCACGGCACTTCCGCAACTTCCCCGGCCAGGGTCAGTTCGACATGGTGGGCTTCCTGGAGGTCGTGCTGCGCGCGGGCTACACCGGTCCGCTGTCGCTGGAGATCTTCAACGACGTCTTCCGCGAGACGCCGAATCGCCGCACCGCGACCGATGCGCTTCGCTCGCTTCTGCTTCTGGAGAGCGAGGTCCGGACGCGTCTTCGGTCTGCGCCCGGTCGGAGCGACCCGGCGGTGCGCGCCGGGCTCTTCGATCCGCCCGCGATGCCGCGGCTCACGGGCTTCCGCTTCCTGGAGTTCGCGGTCGACGAGGCTGCGGCGGCCGCGCTCGGGACCGTGCTCGAACAGATGGGATTCCGTCTCGCCGGCCGGCATCGCAGCAAGCAGGCCGTCCTGTATGCGCAAGGCGACATCCGGCTGGTCGTCAATTCGCAGGCCGATTCGTTGGCGCGCCAGCGTTTCGACCAGCAGGGCCCGACGGTCTACGCACTGGGCCTCGGAACGACCGATCCGGAAGTGGCGGCCAGCCGCGCCGCTGCCCTGCTCTCGGCACGCTTCGACAGCCCGATCGGGGAACAGGAGATGCGCCTGCCGGCCATCGTCGCACCCGGCGGCACGGTGATCCATTTCGTGCCCGATCCTGCGAGCGTGGGCTTCGACCAAATCGACTTCATACCCGAACCCGATGGCGCCAATGTCGCGCCGCTACTGCAATGCGTGGACCATCTGGCGCTGGGACTCGCCCAGGACCAGCTCGACAGCTGGGTGCTGTTCTGTCGCGCCGTGCTGGGACTCTCGCCGGGGGAAAGCCTCGAACTCGCCGACCCCTTCGGCCTGATCCGGACGAGCGGCCTGGCCAATGCGGAGCGCACGCTGCGCTTCGTGCTCAACGTCTCGCTGAGCCAGCGCACCCGCACGGCACGCACCGTGGCATCCAGCGGCAGGGGCGGCGGTGTCCACCACATCGCGTTCGGCGCGACGGACATCTTTGCCGCCGTCGAACAGATGCGTGAACGCGGCGCGTCCTTCGTCCCGATCTCGCCCAACTACTACGACGACCTCGCCACCCGCTTCGACATCGCGCCGCCGATCGTCGAACGCATGCGAACGCTCGGCATCCTCTTCGATCGCAGCGCGGACGGCGACTACTTCCACATCTACACGGAAAGCTTCGGCGACCGCTTTTTCTTCGAGATCGTGCAGCGTGCCGGCGCCTACGACGCCTACGGTGCGCTCAACGCGCCCGCGCGCATGGCGTCGCAAGCGCAGCAGGCCGGATCGAAGTGATCGCAGTCCGCGGGCTCCTCATGAGGGATGACCCTTGTTTGAAGCGATCACCGGACAGGTTGTCCGGAGGACGAGCAGACGAGGCCGCCGCTGCTTGCGGAGCGCCTTCATGAGGTCTAAGGTTTTCTTCCACACGCTTTGTCATGCAGGCTGCCGTATGCCGGTCGGCAGCCCGAGGTTCCTGATCGGCAAGTCGAAACTGGAGACATCGAATGGCAAATCAACCAGACCATGAGCCGCATGGCACGCATCAGACCAAGAAGGCCACCGCGAGTGGCTGGATAGGCTCGGCGCTCGAGTACTACGACTTCTTCATCTACGCGACGGCGGCGTCGCTGATCTTTCCGCAGATCTTCTTCCCCAACACCGACCCCAAGGTCGCCATCATCGCGTCGCTCGCGACCTACGGCGTGGGCTATGTCGCCCGGCCCATTGGTGCGTTCTTTCTCGGCCACTGGGGCGACACGCACGGCCGCAAGATGGTGCTGATCGTCTGCATGTTCCTGATGGGCTTCTCCACCGTGGCCGTCGGCCTGCTGCCGACCTATGCGCAGATCGGCGCGTGGGCGCCCCTGCTGCTGGTGGTGCTGCGGCTGATCCAGGGCTTCGCGGTGGCCGGCGAGATCTCCGGTGCGAGTTCGATGATCCTGGAGCACGCGCCCTTCGGGCGTCGCGGCTTCTTCGCGAGCTTCACGCTCCAGGGGGTGCAGGCCGGGCAGATCATGGCCGCGGCGGTGTTCCTGCCCCTGGCGCACTACATGCCGGCGGAAGCCTTCAACTCCTGGGGCTGGCGCATTCCCTTCCTGCTGAGCTTCATCGTGATCGTGGCCGGCTACATCATCCGGCGCGAGGTCCACGAGACGCCGGCCTTCGCCGAGGAATCCGCGCAAGGCGGCGTGCCCAAGGCGCCCGTGATCCAGGCGATCACCGACAGCTGGCGCGACATGGTGCGCGTGATGCTGTGCTCGCTCATGAACGTGATCCCGGTGGTCGCCACCATCTTCGGCGCCGCCTATGCGGTGCAACCGGGCTACGGCATCCGCTTCGAGAAGGATGTCTACCTCTGGATCCCGGTGATGGGCAACATCGTCGCGGTGCTGGTGATCCCCTTCGTGGGCAACCTGGCGGACAAGATCGGCCGCCGCCCGCCGATCATCATCGGTGCGCTGGCCTCGGGGGTGCTGTCCTTCGGCTACCTCTACGCGATCAGCATCCACAACGTGCCGATGGCGATCGTCATGTCGCTGCTGATGTGGGGCGTGGTCTACCAGGGCTACAACGCCGTGTATCCGAGCTTCTATCCGGAAATGTTCCCGACGCGCACGCGCGTCTCGGGCATGGCCATCTCGCAGAACCTGGGCACGGCGGTGACGGCACTGCTGCCGGTGCTGTTCGTCGCAGTCGCGCCTCCAGGCGCCACCAACATCCCGATGACCATCGGCTGCATCACGCTCGCCATCTGCATCGTGGCCGCCATCTCGGCATGGACCGCGCGCGAGACCTACCGCGTGCACCTCAATGACCTCGGCGACAAGAACGCCGTGCCGGTTCCAAAGGCGGAGTACGACCGCATCCGCGAACAGGCCATGGCCGACAAGCCGAAAATGACCGGCGCAACGGCCTGACAGTGCAGGAGAGCGCGATGTCGAGAGCACCCGTCGCAGGCGACGAATTCATGATGCGCGACACCACGTCGCACCCGGCGGCCTATGCGCCGGCCTACAAGACCAGCGTGCTGCGCAGCCCGCGCAACGCGTTGATCTCGCTGCAGCAGTCGCTGTCGGAAGTGACCGCGCCGGTGTTCCGCAGCGAGGAACTGGGCCCGCGGGACAACGACCTGATCATGAACGCCGCGAAGGACGGCATGCCGGTCGGCGAGCGCATCGTCGTTCACGGCTTCGTGCGCGACCAGTACGAACGCCCGGTGGCGAACGCGCTGGTGGAAGTCTGGCAGGCCAATGCCAGCGGCCGCTACCGGCACAAGAAGGACCAGTACATCGGCGCCCTCGATCCGAACTTCGGCGGCTGCGGCCGCATGCTGACCGACGCCAACGGGTACTACGCCTATCGCACGATCCGGCCGGGCCCCTACCCCTGGCGCAACCGCGTGAACGACTGGCGCCCGGCGCACATCCATTACGCGATCTCGGGCGACGGCTGGGTGCAGCGGCTGATCACGCAGATGTACTTCGAAGGCGATCCGCTCATTGCCACCTGCCCCATCCTGCGCATCGTTCCGAGCGAGGAGCAGATCCGCGGACTGATCGCGATGCAGGACACGAGCGCCTTCGTGCCGCTGGACAGCCGGGCCTACCGCTTCGACATCGTGCTGCGCGGGCGGCGGGCCACGCTCTTCGAGAACCTGGTTCAGGGAGAAGCGCAATGACGGACCTTCTTCGCGAGACGGCCTCCCAGACGGCGGGCCCCTATGTGCACATCGGGCTGGCACCGAACCAGGCCGGCTTCGACATCTTCGAGAACAACTTCGGCAACGTGCTGGTCACGCCGCAGACCCGGGGCGAGCGCATCCGCATCGAAGGAACGGTGTTCGACGGCTCGGGCACCGCGGTTCGCGACGTGCTGATCGAATGCTGGCAGGCCAACGCCGAAGGCAAGTACAACCATTCGGGCGACCGGCAGCCGGGCAAGTCGGTCGACCCGGCGTTTCGCGGCTGGGGCCGTGCGTGCAGCGATTTCGACACCGGCCTCTACAGCTTCGAGACCATCAAGCCCGGGGTCGTGTCAGGCCGGAAGGGCCGCCCGATGGCGCCGCACATCAACCTGTGGATCGTCGCGCGCGGCATCAACCTCGGGCTGAACACGCGCCTGTACTTCAGCGACGAGGCCGACGCCAATGCGAAAGACCCGGTACTCAACCTGATCGAGTGGGAAGTGCGCCGCAAGACCCTGATCGCACAGCGCGAGACGCGCGACGGCAAGGTGATCTACCGTTTCGACATCCGCCTGCAGGGCGATGGCGAGACGGTGTTCTTCGACATCTGAAACACCCCGAGGAGAGCACCACCATGCCCAACATCGAGTACTGCAATACCGACCACCCCGAAGTGGCGGAACTGGTCGGGACGATCCGCGCGCGCCGCTCCAGCGGCAAGCTGCTCAACCTCGACCGGATGCTGCTGCACAGCCCGCCTTTCGCCCGCGGCTGGAACGCGATGTTCGCGGCCATCCGCAACCAGTTGCAAGTGCCCCGCCACATCAACGAGCTGGCCATCTGCGCCGTCGCACGGCTCAACAACGCCGACTACGAGTGGATCCAGCATGCGCCGGAGTTCCTCGCGGCTGGCGGCAAGCAGGCCCAGCTCGATGCGCTGGATGACGTCACCGCCGCCTGCTACGACACCGAGTGCTTCGACGAGCACGAGCGCGCCGCCCTGCGCCTGACGCTCGACATGACGCGCCAGGTCGCCGTGCGCTGCGAGATCATCGAACGCGCGCGGCTCCTGTTCGGCGAGCGGCAGCTGGTCGAGCTGATGGGCACGATCGCGGGCTACAACATGGTGTCGCGCTTCCTGGTCGTACTCGGCATCGACGCCGCCGGGGAGTGAACGACGTGGCCGCCGATACGAAAGTCCGCGACGAAGAAGGCCTGCAGCGTCGCCAGGCCAACCATGTACCGCTCTCGCCGCTGAGCTTTCTGGAGCGGGCGGCGAAGGTCTATCCGGACAAGGTGGCGGTGGTTCACGACGATCGGCGCATCACCTACGCCGAGCTGTGCCGGCGCTGCAAGCGGCTGGCGTCGGCCCTGAGCCGGGCCGGTGTGGGCATCGGCGACACGGTCGCGATCATGGCGCCGAACGTGCCGGCGATGCTCGAAGCGCACTATGGGGTGCCGATGATCGGGGCGGTCCTGAACACCGTCAACACGCGCCTCGACGGACCGGCCATCGGCTTCGGACTGAAGCATGGGCGCGCCAAGCTGCTGATCGCCGACCGCGACCATGCCGAGGTCGTGCGCGCGGCGCTCAAGGAACTGGATGGCCCGCTGCTCGTGGTCGACATCGTCGACCCGACGGGCAAGAACGGCCATCCGGATTCGATGGCGGTCGGCAAGGTCGACTACGAAGCCTTCATCGCGGAAGGCGACGCCGAATTCGCGTGGGAGTTGCCGACCGACGAGTGGCAGTCGATCGCGCTCAACTACACCTCGGGCACGACCGGCGACCCCAAGGGCGTCGTCTACCACCATCGCGGCGCCTACCTGAACGCCATGGGCAACGCGCTCGCATTCGGCCTGACGCCGGACACCGCCTACCTGTGGACGCTGCAGATGTTCCACTGCAGCGGCTGGACCTATACGTGGGCCGTGACGCTGGTCGGCGGCACGCATGTCTGCCTTCGGCAGGTCGAGCCGGCGCGCATCTACGAGTTGATCGGAAGCGAGCGCGTGACCCACTTCTGCGCCGCGCCGATCGTGCTGAACATGATGATCCATTCGCCCGCGAAGCCTTCCGGCCGCTATGGCCACGTGGTCGAGGTCGCGACCGGCGGGGCCGCGCCGCCGAGCGCGGTGATCGAACAGATGGAGCAGCTGGGATTCAAGGTCACGCACCTCTACGGACTGACCGAGACCTACGGGCCCGCCACGCTGTGCGCCTGGCAGCACGACTGGGACGGCCTCGACCTTGGCGGACGCTCGGCCAAGATGGCGCGCCAGGGCGTGGCCATGCCGACGCAGCAGGAAGTGACGGTGCTCGATGCCGATACCGGCGAGCGCGTGCCGCCCGACGGCACGACGGTCGGCGAGATCGGGATTCGCGGCAACACCGTGATGAAGGGCTACCTGCGCAATCCGAACGGCACCGAGGAGGCCTTCAAGGGCGGCTGGTTCCGCTCGGGCGACTTGGCGGTGATGCATCCCGACGGCTACATCGAGATCAAGGACCGGCTCAAGGACGTGATCATCTCCGGCGGCGAGAACATCTCCTCGCTCGAAGTCGAGGAGGTGCTCTACCGCCATCCGAAGGTGATGGAAGCCGCGGTGGTCGCCCGGCCCGACGAGAAATGGGGCGAGACGCCCTGCGCCTTCGTCGCGCTCAAGCCCGACGCCGATGCCGCAACGGCCGAGGAGATCATCAAGTGGTGCCGCGCCAACCTCGCGACCTTCAAGTGCCCGAAGCACGTGGTGTTCGGCGAACTGCCGAAGACCTCGACCGGCAAGATCCAGAAGTTCCTGCTGCGCGAGCAGGCCAAGTCCCTCTGAGCCGGCCGGAGCAAACACCATGGCGGAACGTATCGAAAGCATGTTCAGGGTCGACGGCCGGCGCGCGCTGGTCACCGGTGCGTCCAGTGGCCTCGGGCGTCGCTTCGCCCACACCCTGGCGCTGGCAGGGGCCGAACTCATCGTGGTCGCGCGACGCGCCGACAAGCTCGGCGGACTGGTCGAGGAGATCGGCAGTCTCGGCGGCAAGTGCCTCGCCGTCAGTCTCGACGTAACCAGCGCGGCGAGCGTGAAGGCCTGCTTCGACGAGATCGAGCGTTCGGCCGGCGGGCCCGCCGATATCGTCGTCAACAACGCCGGCGTGACCGTCACCAAGCCGCTGCTGCAGCACACCGAGGAAGACTGGGACTCGGTCATCGGGACCAACCTGAAGGGCGGATGGATGGTCGCGCAGGAGGCGGCACGCCGGATGGTGGCCGCGAAGAAGGGCGGCAGCATCGTCAACATCGCCTCGATCCTCGGGGAGCGCGTGGCCGGCGGCGTGGCGCCCTATGCGGTGTCGAAGGCCGGGCTGGTGCAAGCGACCAAGGCGATGGCGCTCGAACTCGCGCGCTACGACATCCGGGTCAACGCGATTCTTCCGGGCTATGTCGTGACCGACCTGAACCGCGACTTCCTCGAAAGCGAGCCGGGCGAGAAGCTGCGCTCGCGCATCCCGACGCGCCGTTTCGGCCAGCTCGAGAACCTCGACGGCCCGCTGCTGCTGCTGGCGAGCGACGCCGGGCGGCACATGACCGGCTCGGTGCTGGCGGTCGACGGCGGGCACCTCGTGAGCTCGCTGTGAGCCGCAACCAAGGAACCCCCCATGGCCAGTGACAAGAACGAATTCGATGCGGCACAGGCTTCCGAGCCGCTCTATGCCTGGTGGCTCAATCTCATCCCCTCCCTCTTCGGCGCCGGCTCGTCGATGCCCTCGCCGCCCACCGACGATGCGGACCCGCTGCCGTTTCCGCTGCCTCAGGTTTCGCAGGCGCTGACGATGATGCAGCAGTTGCTGGGACCGATGTACCAGGGCTATTTCCAGTCGCTGCTCACGCACCCGAAGCCCGAAGAGGCCTTCGTCGCCTTCCAGGACTTGCTGCAGGGGCAATTGCAGAAGCTCGCCGAAGGGCTGGCCGGTACCGGTCAGGCGTTGTCGGCGGGCAGCGCGTCCGCCACCGGCTGGAACCTGCTAGGCCAGCCCATGGCGATGTTCGGACAGGCGATGCAGCCGATGTCGGTCAACCTCGAACGGGCCTATGGCGGCCTGGCCGACGCCTTCGGCCTCGCCCCCTCGCGCGAACTGCAGGGCGCCGCGCGCGGCATGGCGTCGGCGGCGCTGGCCAAGAAGCAGGCGCAGTCGGAATACCTGAGCCTGATCGTCGCGGCGCTGGCCAAGGGCAGCGAGGGATTGATGGCGCGCCTGGCGGAGATGGGCAAGACAGGAGAAAGCGTCGACTCCCTGCTGGGCCTGGTGCGACTCTGGAGCCGCTCGGCCGACGAGGCCATGCACGCGGCCATGCAGTCGCCGAAGGCACTGGAGTCGGCAGCAAAGCTGGTGCGTGCCTCGGCGCAATCGCGCCAGCAGCAGCAGCGCATCGTCGCCATCGCGAGCGAGGCGCTCAATGTGCCGACGCGTGCCGAGGTCGATGACGCGTACCGCGAGATCCATGAACTCAAGCGCGAGATGCGTCGCTTGCGCAAAGCCATCGGCGTTTCGGCGGCGGACGTGCTGCCGGAAGCGGCCTCGTCACCCCGGATCGCGCCTGCGTCACCACGCGCCGTGAAGCGCGCACCCGCCGCAAAGCGCAAGACCAGCCCGAAAGCCACCGCATCATGAACGACGCCACCGCAGCCCTGCCGATCCGCATCACGCCCGAGTCGCTCCTGCGCGAAATGCAGCAGGTGGGCGAAAAGCTCACGCGCGGCAGCCAGCGCCTCTCGGCCTACACCGAAGAGCAACTGGCCATCGCCACCACGCCCAAGGACGAAGTCTGGCGCCAGGACATGGTGCGCCTCTACCGCTATAGGCCGACCGTGGAGAAGCCGGCGCGCGTGCCGGTGCTGCTGGCCTACGCGCTGGTCGGGCGCTACCAGATGATCGACCTGGAGCCCGATCGCTCTTTCGTGCGCAAGCTGCTGGCCGAAGGGATGGACGTGTATGTCATCGACTGGGGTCTCCCGACGCGCGCCCAGCGCTGGCTCACGATCGACGACTACGTGTCGGGCTATCTCGACGACTGCGTCGACCTGATCCGCGAGCGCCATGGCGTCGACAAGATCAACCTGCTCGGCGTCTGCCAGGGCGGCGTGTTCGCCACCTGCTATGCGGCGCTGTTCCCGCAGAAGATCCGGAACCTGGTGCTCACGGTGACGCCGCTCGACTTCCACGGCGACAAGGACCATCCGGAAGCGGGCGCCGGCTACATGAATCTGTGGGCCCGCTCGATGACGCCCGAGGACATCGACCTGATGGTCGACACCATGGGCACCGCACCGGGCGCGATGGTGGGCTTCTCGTTCCTGATGATGAATCCCGTGGGCAACGTCACCAAGTACACCACCGAGCTGGTGGACATGCTCGACGACGAAGCGAAGATGCTCGGCTTCCTGCACATGGAGCGCTGGATCGCCGACCGGCCCGGGCATCCCGGCGAAGTCATGCGCCAATGGTTCAAGGATCTCTACCAGGCCAACAAGCTGGTGAAGAGCGAGTTGGTGCTCGGCAACCGCCGGGTCGATCTCGACCAGATCCGGATGCCGGTGCTGAACGTGTATGCGACGGGGGACGTGATCATCCCGGTGTCCTGCTCGCAGGGCATGGAGGACCGGTTCGGCACCGACGACTACAGCGAGCTGTCGGTGCCCGGCGGACACATCGGGACCTTCGTCGGCGGCAAGGCGCAGAAGGTGCTCGCGCCTTCCATCGCCAAGTGGTTCAGGGAGCGCAACTAGATGGATCCTTCCAGCAGCAGCCTTGCGCCGAGCGAGAGAAGCCAGCGCATCGCCGAGCGCGTCGAGGCCTTCGTACGCAATGTCGTGATCCCGTACGAGCGCGACCCGCGCCGCACCTGCCATGGTCCGGACGAGGACCTCGTGCGGGAACTGCGGGCGAAGGCGCGCGCGGCCGGTGTGCTCACGCCGCACATCCTGGCCGACGGCGGCCATCTGTCCCAGTTGGAGACCGCGCTGGTGCTCAAGCGCAGCGGGCTCTCGCCGCTGGGTCCGGTCGCGGTGAACACGGCTGCGCCCGACGAAGGCAACATGTACCTGCTCGGCAAGATCGGCACGCCGGCGCAGAAGGAGCGCTTCCTCGCGCCGCTGGTGCGCGGCGAGGCGCGTTCGGCCTTCTTCATGACCGAGCCTGCGGAGGAAGGCGGTGCGGGTTCCGATCCCTCGATGCTGCAGACCGTTGCCAGGCGCCAGGGCGGCAAATGGCGCATCGATGGTCGCAAGGCCTTCATCACCGGTGCCGAGGGCGCCTCGGTAGGCATCGTCATGGCGCGCACCGGCAGTACCGACACCGTCCGCGCCACGATGTTCCTCGTCGACCTGCCGCATCCCTCGATTCGCATCGAGCGGGTGCTGGACACGATCGACAGCTCGATGCCGGGCGGCCACGCGATCGTGAACATCGAGGGCCTGGAGGTCGATGACGACCAGGTGCTGGGCGAAGTGGACGAAGGCTTCCGCTACGCGCAGATTCGGTTGTCGCCCGCGCGCCTGTCGCACTGCATGCGCTGGCACGGCGCGGCCACCCGCGCACAGGAGATCGCCACCGCCTACGCCACGCGGCGCAAGGCCTTCGGCAAGCTGCTGATCGACCACGAAGGCGTGGGCTTCATGCTGGCCGACAACCTCATCGACCTGAAGCAGGCGGAACTCATGATCGACTGGTGCGCCTCGGTGCTGGATACAGGTTCGCTAGGCACGAGCGAAAGCTCGATGGCCAAGGTCGCGGTCGCCGATGCGCTGTTCAGGGTGGCCGACCGCTGCGTCCAGGTCATGGGCGGCAGCGGCGTGACGCAGGACACGATCGTCGAGCAGGTGTTC
The DNA here is from genome assembly GCF_051216375.1 of Variovorax glacialis. Taxonomy (NCBI): domain Bacteria; kingdom Pseudomonadati; phylum Pseudomonadota; class Betaproteobacteria; order Burkholderiales; family Comamonadaceae; genus Variovorax; species Variovorax glacialis. Next base: position 843,183 of record NZ_JBPJZT010000002.1, read on the forward strand.
CGGGAGGTGCGCGCCTTCCGCATCTACGACGGACCCACCGAGGTCCACAAGTGGTCCCTCGCCAAGAAGATCAAGCGCGATGCCCTGGGCGGGGGCAAGGCGTGAGCGGCGGCGACTGGGACGAGGAGCGCCTCGGCGACTGGATGAAGGCCCATGTGCCCGGCTTTGCCGGACCGATCCAGGCCGAGCGTTTCGCCGGCGGGCAGTCCAACCCCACCTACCAGCTCAAGACGCCCGGGCGCTCGTACGTCCTGCGCCGCAAGCCGTCGGGCGTGCTGCTGAAAGGCGCGCATGCGGTCGAGCGCGAGGCGCGCGTCATCGGCGCGCTGCACCAGGTCGGGTTTCCGGTGCCGGAACTCCATGGCCTCTGCGTGGACGACGCGGTCATCGGCAGCTGGTTCTACGTGATGGAGATGGTGCAGGGCCGGATCTTCTGGGACTCCGCCTTCTCGGTGCTACCTGCCGCCGAGCGCGCGCCCTACTTCGACGCGATGAACGCGACGCTGGCGCGCCTGCACCAGGTCGACTTCCGTGCGATCGGGCTGGAAGACTACGGCCGCATCGGCGGCTACGTGGAACGCCAGGTGCGCCGCTGGTCGAAGCAGTACGAGGAGGACGAGGCCGCGGGCCGGAACGTCCACATGGACCGACTTGTCGAATGGCTTGCGCAGAACGTGCCCGACGACGACGAGACGTCGATCGTGCATGGCGACTACCGCGTCGACAACCTCATCTACCACCCGACCGAGCCGAGGATCGTCGCGGTGCTGGACTGGGAGCTGTCCACGCTGGGCCATCCGCTGGCCGACTTCGCCTACCACGCGATGATGTTCCGCATGCCGCCCGAGATCATCGGGGGCATCCTGGGCGTGGACCTCGCCGCCGCCGGTCTGCCGGACGAGGCGGCCTACGTCGCGGCCTATTGCCGGCGCACCGGCCGGGCGGGCCTGCCCACGCTCGACTTCTACGTGGCGTTCAACATGTTCCGCTTCGCGGCGATCCTGCACGGCATTCGCGGGCGCGTCATTCGCGGGACGGCGGCCAGCGCGGAGGCGACGGCGCTTTCGTCGCACTTCGAGCGCGTGGCCGAACTTGCGTGGGAGCAGGCCACGAAGGCCGCGCCGGTGGCCTGACCGGGCAGGTCGGCACGCCCGGATGACCGGGCAAGTTTTGCGGACGCGCGGCCCGACTCGATTCGCCTCGCGCTTCGATCATGACCACTCCTTCAACGCACATTGAAAGAGGCCATCATGCAAAGCGCTCACTCCGCGACCTCCTACTCGAAGGTCATCGCGAACTCGAAACGCATCCGCTGGGACATCGACGAGGACGTCATCCGTCGCCGGCGATTCGATCTGGAGAAGACCTTCCTTCCGGCCGGCCTGTCACTGGTGGACGAGCTGGACTTCCTGACGTCCGATGACCGGCGCCTTCTCAGCCAGGTGCAGGGTCGAAGCTACGCGAGCATCTTCGGACTGGTGGAGCGATTCATCGGCGCCAAGGTGCTCGAGGTCAGCCGCCAGCACGCGCTCGGCGACCAGGTCGCCCTGGAGGCACTGGTCCGCATGGCCGACGAGGAACTGAAGCACCAGGAGCTGTTCCGGCGCATGGAATCGATGATGGACGCGGACATGCCGTCGGGATACATGGTCATGGCCGATCCCAATGCCGTCGCGACCGCCGTGCTGAGCAAGAGCAACTGGTCGGTACTTGCGCTGACGCTGGACATCGAGCTCTTCACGCTGGCCCACTACCGCGCCAGCATCGGGCCGCGGGACGACCTGTGCGCGCTGTGGAAGGACGTCTTCCTGGCCCACTGGAAGGAGGAATCGCAGCACGCGGTGCTCGACGAGCTGGAGTTCCTTCGCGAGGATGCACGCCTGAGCGCCGCCGAGCGCGACGCGGCCGTCGGTGACCTGATCGACCTCGTCGTGGCGGTCGACGGCATCCTCCAGGCCCAGGCAAAGGCGGACGCGACCTACTTCGCGTCGATCGCGGGCGGGCGCTTCGACGATGCGCAGCGTTCCGACATCGGCGCGGGGATCCTGAAGGCGTATCGCTGGCAGTACATCGTGTCGGGTGTGATGGAGCCGCGCTTCCAGAAGATTCTCTTCGGCGTGCTCGACGCCAGGCAAACGGCACGGGTGACGGATGCGCTCCAGCCGCTGATGTATGCCGTGCCGGCACCATCGTTCATGGTGCCTCGCCACTAGGTCAAGCCGGTGCCCATGACAGGAGAACGAGATGCTTCCGGAACTGATGCTGATGGGCTTCGCCGCCTGGACCCTGGTTCTCCTGCTCACCACCGTGGGCGCTTACCGGCTGAGCCGTGTCTTCAGTGGTCGGGCGGGAATGGGCGAATTCCCGGCCGACCATGTCGAAGGACAGGACTGGTACAAGCGCGCCATGCGGGCACACGCCAACTGCGTCGAGAACCTGCCGGTCTTCGCGGTGCTGGTGTTCGCATTGCGCGTGTTCGGCATCGCCGACCCCTTGGTGGACGCGCTGTGCGTCGTCATCCTGGCGGCGCGGATCCCGCAGTCGCTGGTCCATGTCTGCCTTGCGCAGACTGATCGCGTCGTGTCGGTGCGCTTCACGTTGTTCTTCGTGCAGTTCCTCGGCTTCTTCGGACTGATCGCTCTCATCGTCGTCAGTCTTTGAATTCGGGCGGACTGCGAAGACTGTGCTCGCGACGCCAGGATGTCGGGGGCATGCCGAACTCGCGCCTGAAGGCACGGCTGAAGGCAGCGTCGGTTTCGTAGCCGACTTCCAGCGCGATATGCATCATGCTCAACGCGCTGCGCCGCAGCAGGTTGGATGCGAGTGCCATGCGCCACTTGCCGAGATACTGGATGGGCGGCTGCCCGACGTAGTGGGCGAATTTCTCGGCGAGAACCGAACGCGATGTGCCGGCCTCGCGCGCAAGGCTTTCCAGCGTCCACGGATTCGCCGGCTTCTCGTGCATGAGGGCGAGACATCTGCCGACGGCGCGATCGCGCAAGCCTGCGAGCCAGCCGGTCTGGCCATCGGGCATCTGGGAGATGTAGCGGCGCAATGTCTCGACGACCAGCACCTCGGACAACTTGGCCAGCACGCCTTCGCCGCCGGGTTGCGTGGCAGCCGCCTCCGCCACCGCGTAGACGAAGGAACGCTCTATCCAATCGGTCTTTTCGTCCCTCCGGAGGCTGACCGTCAACACCCGGGGCAGCGCCGCCAGGACCGGCCGGCACAGGATGGGATCGCATGACAGATAGCCGCAGATGAACCGGGTCGGCTCGCCGCCGCCACCCAGTTGGAGTTCTTCGGGCCGCTCGCGCATCAGCGTGCGCGCATCGAGCAGCGGCCCGGGCACGTCCGCCCCGGACGAGGACATCGTGTGGGCATCGCCGTGCGGGAACAGGATGATGTCACCGGCTTGCAGGCACAGCGGTGGCATGCCGGCGAGCTTCACGGTGCACGAGCCATCGATGAAGAAATGATAGAAAAGCAGGCGCTCCGATCCGGCGTTGAACTGCCCGGCAGCAGCCTCTGCTTCGGGGGTCTCGATACACCATGGTGCGGTGAATCTCGCGTTGAAGAACACCGCGCTGTTCAGTTGCAGGACCTTCAGGACCTCCGACAAGGCATCCATATGCGACTCCGCCTCCGCAGGATCGTCGCATTTGATCACTTTTCAGCGCATCGGCCTTCCTCCAGCACTACCGGCTGGCGAGTACGAAGTCCGCGACCTGCATCAACCCGGGAAAGACGCGCTGTGGTTGCGCGTCGATGATCGGCACGCCCGCGTTGTAGCCGTAGGGCACTGCCCACGCGGCCACGCCCGCGTTGCGCGCCGCGTCCATGTCGGTGCGCGAGTCGCCCACATGAGCAGCGCGCCGCGCGTCGCCGTTGAATCTGTCGACCACGTGGCGCAGCACGCTGGCATGGGGCTTCTTGTGCGGCAGTGAGTCGCCGCCGACAACGAGGCCGAACAGGCTTTCGAGCCGTGTGGCCTCGAGCACGCGGCGCGCGTGGCGCAGTTCCTTGTTGCTCACGCAGGCGAGGCGGACACCGGCTTCGCCAAGCCGTGTCAGCGTCTCGTGCGCGCCGGCGTAGGGTGTGCACAGGCTGCCGATCGTGGCGTTCAGTTCGTGTTCGAAGCTTTCGAGCACGTCATCGACACGCACCGTTTCCGACAGCGCCGGTTGCTCGACGAAGAGCCGTGCGACCAGCTTGAGCATCAGTTGCCGGGCGCCGTCGCCGATGAGGTGCGTGATCTCCGCTGTCGGGCGGCGCGTGATGCCGTAGGCACCGAGCGTGAGGTTCACCGCCTCTGCGATCTCGGCGGCGGTATCGACCAGCGTGCCGTCGAGGTCGAAGCTGACGATGTCGTAGCCCATGTCGCGGTTCACAGCGCGCTCAGTGCCGCCTTGCGGCGCTCAATCATTCGCCAGATGAAGGGCGTGAAGATCAGCTGCATCGCCAGCTCCATCTTTCCACCCGGCACCACGATCGTGTTGGCGCGCGACATCCACGAGTTGTTGATCATGTTGAGCAGGTACTGGAAGTCGATGCCCTTCGGATTCGCGAAGCGGATGACGACCATGCTCTCGTCGGCCGATGGGATGTCGCGGGCGATGAAGGGATTCGAGGTGTCCACCACGGGCACGCGCTGGAAGTTCACGTGCGTGTGCCTGAACTGCGGGCAGATGTAGTTCACGTAGTCGGGCATGCGGCGCAGGATCGTGTCGGTCACGGCTTCGGTGCTGTAGCCGCGTTGTGTCTTGTCGCGATAGAGCTTCTGGATCCACTCCAGGTTGATCACCGGCACTACGCCGATCAGCAGGTCGGGATGCCGGGCAACGTTGACCTCCGGCGTCACGACGGCCCCATGAAGGCCTTCGTAGAACAGCAGGTCAGTGCCCTGGGGCAAGTCTTCCCAGGCCGTGAAGGTGCCCGGCTCCTGTTCGTAGGGCGCGGCCTCCTCGGCATCGTGCAGGTACTTGCGATGGCGGCCGACGCCGGTGTTCGCATAGTCGCGAAAGAGCGCTTCCAGCTCCGGGAACAGGTTGTTCTCCGCGCCGAAGTGGCTGAAGTTCATGTTGCCATCGCGCTCGGCCTCTGCCTGCCGCAGCTTCATTTCCTTTCGGTCGAAGCGATGGAAGCTATCGCCCTCGATGACGGCCGCCTTGACGCGCTCGCGCCGGAAGATGTTCTGGAACGTCCGCGTGACCGACGTGGTCCCGGCGCCGGAGGAACCGGTGACCGAGATGATGGGATGGCGTTCGGACATGGCATGACCTCAAAGGGGGAATCTCATTCGCGGAAGAGGCTCTGCCGGGCGAACAGCGGGCTGCCCGGTTCGCCGCCCGCAGGCTCGGTGTGATAGCGCTCGATGCGCTCGACCTCAATCCGCGAGCCGAACACCAGGCCGATGCGCTGGTGCAGCGAGGTCGGCTGCACGCCCAGCACGGGCTGGCGGCCAGTGCTCGCGCGGCCGCCCGCCTGCTCCACGATGAATCCGATGGGGTTGGCCTCGTACAGCAGGCGAAGGCGCCCCAGCCTGGCCGGATCCTTCGAATCGCGCGGGTACAGGAAGACGCCGCCGCGCATCAGGATCCGATGCACCTCGGCCACCATCGAGGCGATCCAGCGCATGTTGAAATCCTTGCAGCGAGCGCCGGTCCTGCCGGCCAGGCATTCGTCGACGTAGCGCTTCACCGGCGCCTCCCAGAAGCGGCTGTTGGATGCGTTGATCGCGAACTCCTGCGTATCGACCGGTATCCGGATGTGCGGATGGGTCAGCATGAATTCGCCGAGGTTCGGGTCGAGCGTGAAGCCGACCACGCCGTTGCCGACAGACAGCACCAGCATCGTCGTCGGCCCGTAGAGCGCATAGCCCGCGGCCACCTGCACCGCACCCGGCTGAAGGAAGTCGGCCTCGGTCACATCGCGACCGCTGTCGACCACCTCCTGCGGCGCGCGCAGCACGCTGAACACGCTGCCGACCGAGACGTTGACCTCGATGTTGCTCGACCCATCGAGCGGATCGAACACCAGCAGGTACTTGCCGCGCGGATGCTGCGGCGGGATCTGGTAGGGCTGTTCCATTTCCTCGGACGCCATGCCGGCGCAGTGGCCGCCCCATTCGTTCATGCGAGTGAAGATCTCGTTGCTGACGACGTCGAGCGGCTTCTGGGTTTCGCCCTGCACGTTGAGCTTGCCGCCGATGTCGCCGCCCTGCCCGTCCGCTGCGCTGCCGAGTTCGCCGAAAGCCACTGCGCGTGCGATCGCCTTGGCCGCGAGCGCAACGTCCAGGATCAGTGCGTTGAAGTCCCCGCTGGCGCCGGGGAAGCGTCGACGCTGTTCGATCAGGTACTGCGTGAGGGTCGATCGATGGGACAAGGGCATGGCTGACTTTCCGAGGCGTGGATCCGGGTTCAGTGCCGCGCGCTGGCGTGCCAGTCGCTCAGCTCGGCCACCGTCGTGCCTTGCAGACCGGGAAGGACGCGCAACGCGCCCGCGAAGTCCTGATGCGCGGTGAAGGCGTTGGGGGTCACGAGGGTCGGCAGGCCGGCGCCGATGGCCGACCGAAGCCCGTTGGCCGAGTCCTCGAAGGCCATGCACTGCGCGGCGGGCAGTTGCAGTCGGTGCAGCGTCTGCAGGTAGACCTGGGGATGCGGCTTCTTGCGGGGCGCGGTGGAGGCATCCTCGATGACCTGGAAGGTGCTGGCCCAGTCGGGCCCCAACGCCGATCGCAGCACGACCGCGATGTTGACCGGCGAGGTGGTGGTCGCGATGGCGAGGCGCAGTCCTGCATCGGACGCCGCCCCGATCAGGTTCAGCACACCGGGCCGCAGCTGCACGGCGCCTTCGTGCACCTTGCGCAGGTAGGACGCGGTCTTCAGGTCGTGGATGCGCTGCACCGTGTCGGCCAGGGCACCGGCGTCGATGACCTTGACGTCGCCGCGCACCTGCTCCCAGTAATGCAGGATGCGCTCCTTGCCGCCGGACACTTCCAGCAGGCGCGTGTAGAGCGGCTCGTCCCAATGCCAGTCGAATCCGGCCTCCGCGAAGGCTTCGTTGAATGCGGCGCGGTGGGCGCTTTCGGTGTCGGCCAGCGTGCCGTCGAAGTCGAAGACGAGGGCGCGCAACGGTTCGGGCTTCACTGCGCATCCTTTCCGGCGTTGGTGAACACGCGGCTGGCGAGGATGTCGCCGGCGGCGATGGTGCTGAGTTCGTCCGCCCCGAGCACGCGCTCGCGGTCGGCGTACAGCCGGCTGGCCTGGCGCAGCCGCGCCCGGTCGAGCGCGTTGCGCACGCTGCGCGCGTTGGCGAAATGCGGCTGGGCGATGCGCAGGCGCAGGTAGTCGTCGAAGGCCTGGCGCGCCTCGCCGCCGAAGCGGTACTGCGTGGCCGACATCATGCGGTCGGCAATCTGCAGCAGCTCGGGCGTGGCGTAGTCCGGGAAGTCGAGGTGGTGCGCGATGCGCGAGCTCATGCCGGGGTTGGACTGGAAGAAGGTGTCCATGCGGTTCTTGTAGCCGGCGAGGATCACCACCAGGTCGTCGCGCTGGTTCTCCATCACCTGCAGCAGGATCTCGATCGCCTCCTGGCCGTAGTCGCGCTCGTTCTCGGGGCGGTAGAGGTAGTACGCCTCGTCGATGAAGAGCACGCCGCCCATCGCCTTCTTCAGCACCTCGCGGGTCTTGGGCGCGGTGTGGCCGATGTACTGGCCCACCAGGTCGTCCCGCGTCACGCTGACCACGTGGCCCTTGCGCACATAGCCCAGCCGGTGAAGGATCTGCGCCATCCGTAGCGCCACGGTCGTCTTGCCGGTGCCGGGATTGCCGGTGAAGCACATGTGCAGCGAAGGCGCCTGCGCGGCCAGCCCGTGCTGGGCGCGGAGCTTGTCGATGACCAGCAGCGCGGCGATGTCGCGGATGCGGCTCTTCACCGGCACCAGCCCGACCAGGTCGTGGTCGAGTTCGTCGATGACCGTCTCGACCTGACTTTGCGCCAGCACCTCGGCCACCGTGCGCGCAACAGCCTGTGGCGGCTCATCCGGCGCGACGACGGCCGGAGCGCCGGGGATCGAGTACAGAGGTGCGGTCATGATTTGCCCGCGCGCTGTCGCTCATGCGCCGAAGCGCTCGCCTTCGGGCTTGTCGGTCGCGTAGCTGCGCACCGTGTAGCGCATCGTGCGGCCATGAGACTCCTGCCGCACGATGCTGAAGCCGGCCTCGGCGGCGGGCCGGTTGACGATGAAGCTCATCGTGATGGTCTCGACGCCGCGCGTGGAGTCGAACGCCATCAGCCGGATGTAGTGATGCGGGAAGGTCTTGCGGCATGCCTTCAGTTCGAGCATCACGCCCGCAGCGTCCTGCAGATCGAACATCGGCATGCCGTACATCTCCCAGTACGTGTTGCGCGGATGCGGGTCGTCGGTGTATTCGACGCTCCAGGCATAGCCCTTCCCGAGGCCGTAGTCGATCTGCAGCGCGATCTCGGCGTCGGTGAGGTCGGGCAGGAAGCTGAACTGGCCCTGGGTGATGCGGCCGGTCGGGTTGGTCATCATGGTGCGGATCCCTTCAGGCCACGGAGGCGGTGGTGGCGAAATCGCTGGTGTCGGTGGATGCGTAGTTGAAGGACACGTCCTTCCAGATGTCGAGCGCCTGCTTCAGCGGCGTGCAGTGCCTCGCAGCGGCCTGCAGGATTTCGGGCCCCTCGTTGCGGATGTCCCGGCCTTCGTTGCGCGCCTTGACGATCACTTCGAGTGCCACGCGGTTGGCGACCGCACCGGCCTGGATGCCCGCCGGATGGCCGATCGTTCCGCCGCCGAACTGCAGGATCACGTCGTCGCCGAAGAGGTCGATCAGCTGGTGCATCTGGCCGGCATGGATGCCGCCCGAGGCGACCGGCATCACCTTGCGCAGGTCCGCCCAGTCCTGGTCGTAGAACAGGCCGCGCGGCAGGTCCTTTTTCGTGAAGCTGTCCCGGCAGACGTTGTAGTAGCCCTGCACCGTCATCGGGTCGCCTTCGAGCTTGCCGACCGCCGTGCCGGTGTGCATGTGGTCGACGCCGGCCAGGCGCAGCCACTTGGCGATCACGCGGAAGCTCACGCCGTGGTTCTTCTGCCGCGTGTAGGTGCCATGACCGGCACGGTGCAGGTGCACGACCATGTCGTTGCGGCGCGCCCAGTTGCCCATGCTCTGAATGGCCGACCATCCGATCACCAGGTCGATCATGACCACCACCGAGCCCAGCTCCTTGGCGAACTCCGCCCGCTCGTAGATGTCTTCCATGGTCGCGCCGGTGACGTTCAGGTAGCTGCCCTTGACCTCGCCGGTCGCCGCGCTGGCCTTGTTGACGCCGTCCATCACGTACAGGAAGCGGTCACGCCAGTGCATGAAGGGCTGCGAATTGATGTTCTCGTCGTCCTTCATGAAGTCGAGCCCGCCCTTGAGCCCTTCGTAGATCACGCGACCGTAGTTGCGGGACGACAGGCCCAGCTTGGGCTTGGTGGTGGCGCCGAGCAGCGGACGGCCGAACTTGTCGAGCCGCTCGCGCTCGACCACCAGGCCGGTCGGCGGGCCTTTGAAAGTCTTCACGTAGGCCACCGGGACGCGGATGTCCTCCAGCCGTGCCGCCTTAAGGGGCTTGAACGAGAAAACGTTGCCGATCAGGCTCGCCGTCATGTTGGCGATCGAGCCTTCCTCGAACAGGATGAGGTCGTAGGCGATCCAGGCGAAGTACTGGCCGGGTTGGCCTGGCACCGGATCCACCTTGTAGGCCTTGGCGCGGTAGCTATCGCAGGCGGTCAGGCGGTCGGTCCAGACCACGGTCCAGGTGGCGGTGCTCGATTCGCCGGCCACCGCGGCGGCGGCTTCGACGGGGTCGACGCCCTCCTGCGGCGTGATGCGGAACAGGCAGAGGACGTCGGTGTCCTTGGGTTGGTAGTCCGGGTTCCAGTACCCCATCTGCCGGTACTTCAGGACGCCGGCGCTGTAGCGCTTCTTCGCGTCGGTGATGACGCCTTGTTCGACGGGTGCGTTCACGGTGGCCTCCGGGAGCAGTGGGTGGTGGGTGGGTTGGCCCACTGTAGAAGTCGAACGAAGTAAGGTAAATTCAGTTTTCCTTTGGTTTTGGATAAGCCTTTCCTTAATCATGAACATCACCTTCCGCCAGCTGCGCGTGTTCGCCGAGGTGGTGCGCCACGGCAGCGTGCTGCGCGCCGCGGAGGCGCTGCACCTCACGCCGCCGGCGGTATCGATGCAGATCAAGGAAGTGGAGTCCCAGGTCGGCCTGCCCTTGTTCGACCGTGCGGGGCGGCGGTTGTCGCTGTCCACCGCCGGCGAATACTTCGCGGTCTATGCACAGCGCCTGCTCGGCACGCTGAAGGACGCCGAGGACGCGATGGCGCGCTTCAAGGGCGTCGAATCCGGCAAGTTGACGATCGGGATGGTCAGCGCGGCGAAGTACTTCCTGCCGCAACTGCTGGCGCAATTCCATGCCGAGCACCCTGCGGTCGAGGTGCGGCTCAAACTGGGAAATCGCGAGCAACTGGTGGCGCTGATGCAGGCGAACGAGGTCGAACTTTCCGTGATGGGCCGCGCACCGAAGGAATGGCCCAATCGAGCCGAACCCTTCGCCCTGCACCCGCACGTGCTCGTGACTGCGCCGAGCCACCCCTTCGCGAGAGCGGAGAACGTGCCCGCTGCCGCACTGGCGCGCGAAGGATTCCTCGTGCGCGAACCGGGCTCGGGCACGCGCGCTGCGCTCGAGGAGTTCCTCGCCGTGCATCGCCTCCAGCCGATGTTGATCATGGAGATGCCGAGCGACGAGGCGATCAAGCAGTCCGTCATGGCCGGCCTCGGCGTGAGCCTGGTTTCGCTCCACACCATCGGCCTCGAATGGCGCAACGGGCTGATCGCCGCGCCGTCCGTGGAAGGCTTGCCGTTGATGCGGCGCTGGCACCTCGTGAACGCGGCGGCCAAAATCCTGTCGCCGGCGGCCGAGGCCTTCCGCTACTTCATGCTCGAACGCGGCGAAGCGCACCTGGCCGCGATGTTCAGCGAGACGGCGCTGGCCTGAACGGCATCATCCCGTTCCATGGATCCACACCAAGGCCCCCGCTGGCGCTGGCTGCCCATCGAGGGTAGCTGGCGCTACCACCTGCTCCTGGCGGCCATGGGCATGCTGGTCCTGGGGCCGTTGGCCGGCGTGACCGCGGCCTACATGAACTTCTCCCTCGGCTTCTTCGTGGGCGGCCAGGTGCTCGCGGGGCTGCTGGGCTCCGCCGTCACCGCGGGCTATGGCGCGGCGGGGCGCCACGGGGCCAACTACATCCAGACCGCCGCCGCCTCGGTGGCCAGCATGAGCGGGATGGGCGTGCTGCTCCAGGCCATGGCCTGGATGGGCCTGCCGCAGCCGCCAGCCTGGCAGATGGTCATGTACCTCGCCTGCGTCGGCATGTTCGGCGTCGGTGTGGGCATGCTCTACACGCCCGTGCTGGTGGACCGCATGCGACTGGCCTTTCCTTCCGGGCTGGCGGTCGCCAACATCCTGCGGGCCCTGACCGATCCGCTGCTCCTGCGACGCTCCGTCCGGCAACTCGGCAGCGGCATCGCCCTTGGATTGGCGTCGGGCCTGGCCTCGGCCCGCCTGCCGCTGCTGGGCGCCATCGGACTCTCCGCGTCCACCTTCGGCGCGGGACTCGTCATCGGCGCGCGAATCGGGATTCCGGCGGTGATGGGCGGGCTGTTCGGCGTGGCGCTGCAGCCGTACTTCGTCTCGATCGGCTGGCTGCAGGCCGGCGACCCGCCGCGCAAGATCATGTTCCTCATCGCGCTCGGAACGATCATGGGCGCGGCGCTGGTGGACATGGCGCTGATCTTCGCGCGCGCCCTGACGAGCGCGCGGCAAGAGGCTGCGAGCAGTGCGCCGCCGGCAGGTGTCGATGACTGGCGGCGCATCCACGGCGCGCGCCTCGTGGCGTGGGTGCTGTTCTGGGGCGTCGCCACGGTGGCCTGCGGCCATGGGCTGCTGGGGCAGCCGCTCTTCTACCTGGCGGTCGCGGTCGCACTGGTGTTTCTCTTCGCGCTGGTCAACGGCATCTCGGTGGGCGTGAGCGACTCCAATCCGATCTCCTCCGCCTTCGTCGTGACGGTCGTGATCCTCGCGGCCCTGGGCCTGCGCGACCCCGGCGTTGGCCTGATGGCCGGCGCGGTGCTGCTGGTGGCGACCAGCGTGGCCTGCGACATGCAGCAGGACCGCTCCACCGGCTGGCGGCTCGGCACCCCGCGCGTGATGCAGTTCCGCTATCAGGTGCTGGGCATCGTCGTAGGCGCCATGCTGGCGGTGGTCTTCGCGCGGCTGTTCATGGCGGCCTATCCGGTGCTGCTGCAGGACCAGACCGTGTTGAAGGCCGACCAGCAGCCGGCCGAATGGGGTTCGGCGATGACGTACAAGTTCGTGGGCGTGCTGCGCAGCCTGACCGACGCCCTGCCGTTCCAGCGCACGGCCATCGGCGTGGGGATCGCGGCGGGCCTGATCGTCGAGGTGCTGCGCAAGTGGCTGCGTCCGCGCAGCTTCGTGCTCGACGCGATCGTGTTGCCGTCGCCGTATGCGCTCTCTTTCGGCGGCTTCGTCAACCTGCCGACGTCGCTGTGGCTCGGCGCCGGCGGCGTTGCGGGGAGCCTCTGGTCGGCGCGGGCGCCCGCGCTGCGCGATGTGCCGGAGGACATGAGCAGCGCATCGCTGTTCGGAGGTGGCCTGATCGCCGGCGACGCGTTGGCGGCGGTCGGGATCGGCGTCGCGAGCCTGCTGGCGGTGTTGGCTTAGGTCATCGGCGCAGGTCTCTCGCGTGACTTCCGGGAAAGATCCCGCGTCCTAGAATCGCCGACCTTCAGCCAGGGGCACCCACGATGACCGAACCCTTCACGACCATACCTGCCTTGTGTGGCCCGCTGCGCCAGCCTCGGCAGATGCTCGCGGACCAGCGCTACGACGGCCACAAATCGATCCACGACGACGCGATGGCCGAGGGGCTGGGACTGCGTGCAGGGCCCATCGAAGGACCCACGCATTTCAGCCAGTTCGATCCCCTGCTCTACCGGGTGTTCAGCAAGGCCTGGTTCGAGACCGGCTGCATCAGCGCGCACTACCAGAACATGGTGGTCGAGGGCGAGGAGGTGCGGGCCTTCGTGCAGCCGGATCCGTCGCAGCCGCGCTTCGTGCGTATCCACGCGGAGAAGCGCGACGGCACGCCAGTGCTGACCGGCACGGCCTCCGTCGGCGACATCGAGGGTCTTGCGCACGAGTTGCCGCAGCGCATCGCCAAGCTGCGCCCGCCGACGGGCCTGGTGATCAACCGCGACCTCCAGGTCGGGCAGCGCGGCGCGGTGGTCGAGAAGATCCGCATGGGCTTCGACACCCACATGGGCGACCACTATCCGTTCACGCTGGCCGACAAGCTGAAAGTCATCACCGAACCGAGCCCGTGGTACACGCGGGAATCGGGCGCCGGCTCGCCCTGGGGACGTCCGATCATCCCGACCGAGATGATCAGCGTGCTGCTGGGTTCCACCTCCGCGCAGTCGGGCCTGAGCGGGCGCAAGCCGGCGGTCGGGCTGTTCGCGGGCCAGCAGATCCGGCTCATCCAGGGGCCGCTCTTCGTCGACCAGGACTACGAGCTGGAGCGCGAGATCATCGCGCTCAGCGAAAGCGCGCGCACCGAATCGGTCTGGGTCCGAACGCGCGTCTTCGATGCGGCTTCGCGTGTGCTGGTGGCCGAGATGATCCTCAATGGCGCGGTGATGAAAGCGTCCTATCCGGCCTATGAGAGCGAAGCGCGGGCACTGGCCCAACACCAGGCCTGAGCGCGATCGCCCGGGCCTGGGTCCGGCTCAGGATCCGGTCTCGCCGACATCGAAGAGAAACGACTGCGAGCGAAGCCGTCGCTTGTCGAAGCCGGGCTCCCACGGGAAGCGCTCCTTGGCGTCGGGCCAGACGATCTGCACGTAGTGGAAACGTCCGCGCGCGAGTTGCGGCGGGACCAGCAGCTCGACGCGCGCGGAATCCGCCACACGGGGCATCAAGGGGACCTGCGCCGCGCCGAGGATCATGACGCCTTCGTGCGCCGGCTCGCCCGCCTTCACGCGCTGCGCAATGGTGTTCAGCACGCTCCGGGCCCGCTCGGGCGCGATGCCGAACATGATCAGGTCCGGGTGCGCGCAGCTCTTCTGCAGTCCGACCGTGTAGACGTAGGTCGCGGCTGCATTCCTCGTGCCCACACCCGCCATGGCCCAGCCTTCCTGCGCGATGCGGCGCCTGAGAGTCGCGACTGCTTCGGGTTGGATGAACATCTGCCCCACCATCTCGCCGTGATGCCGATCAGCGCGAACGGATTCGCGCATCGCCGGTATGCATCATCGCGCGCAACGCGCCCGGCGGCACGTCGGACAACATCGCCCGCATCTCCAGGCGAAGAAAACGATCAGGCCTGCAGGACCTGTCGGCGCCGCCGCGTCGTACGAAACAGCAGCGTCGCGGCAATCGCAAGATTGAGCAGGTTCCAGGCGATGCCGTTGACGAAGGCCGCGTGGTAGCTGCCCGTCAGGTCGAAGACCTTGCCGGACATCCAGCCGCCGAGCGCCATGCCGAACAGCGTGCACATCAACACCGTGCCGACGCGCGCGCCGGCTTCGGCCGGCGGGAAATGCTCGCGCACGATGATGGCGTAGGAAGGCACGATGCCGCCCTGGAACAAGCCGAACAGCGCCGACACCACGTACAGCGAAACGAGCCCATCGAACGGAAGGAACAGCAGCAGCGCCAGGCCCTGCAGCGCCGAGCCGAGAAGCAGCGTGCGCAGCCCGCCGATGCGGTCGCAGATGGCACCGGAGACCAGCCGGCTCACGATGCCGAAGCTCAGCATCAGCGACAGCATCTGCGCACCTTGCGCGGCCCCGTAGCCGAGGTCGCCGCAATAGGCCACGATGTGCACCTGCGGCATGGCCATCGCGACACAGCAGGCCGTCCCCGCCACGCACAGCAGGCCCTGGGCCACGCCCAGGCTCAGACCGAAGGGGCGCAGCCCGGCCATCGGCAATGCGGCCGCCTTGCCGGCAGCGATCGCCGGCGCCGCGACCAGCGCCGGCGGCCGGGGACGCATGAAAAGCGCGAGCAGCGCCATGGTCACGCCGCAGAACACGCCCATGCCGCAGTAGGTCTGCCGCCAGCCGACCGTTTCGACGAAATGCTGGACGATGGGCGGCCACACCGCGCCGGCCACGTAGTTGCCGCTGGCGCACAGCGCGACCGCGATGCCGCGCCGCCGCACGAACCACAGCGAGGTGTCGGCCACCAGCGGGGCGAAGGCGGCGGCGCTTCCGAACAGGCCGACGAGCACGGCCTGCGCCGCCGTGAAGGCGACGATGCCGCTCGCGAGGCTGCAGGCGATGTAGCCCAGGCCGAGGCTGAGCGCGCCTAGCAGCAGGGGCCACATCACGCCGAAGCGATCGGCCAGCCGGCCCATCAGCACGCCGCCGGCGCCGAAGCCGATCATCAGCAGGGTGTAGGGGAGCGAGGCATCCGCGCGGGCGATGCCAAAGTCGGCCTGCACCGCCGGCAGAACCACCGACACCACGTACATGCCGCTGCTGCCCACCGTCATGATCAGGATCGTCACGACCAGACGCAGCGCTGCGTAGCGCGAGTCGGGCTGGTGGAGCGACGGCGCGGGCAGCGTGCTGGAAGTCATGCCGCCGAGCATAGCGACCCAGCCGGACTCAGCCTCCAGCTACGCCGAAGCGGGTCGCGCTGATGGCCTGGGCAAGAAAAAGGCCGCGAGCATTGCTGCACGCGGCCAAATCCATCCGGGGGGATGGAGGAGACAACTGGGAGAACAGGCGGGCGCTTCAGCGCCGCGAAAGTCCCGATGCGGTGCTATCGACGAGTTCTTCCATGACATTCATGTACATGGCCCCATTGGCGACAACGAGGACGAGAAGGGCGAGAGAGGTCAAGGCAGTCATCGAAAGCTCCTGTTCAATATCCACGATTATAGGGTAAACCCTAATATCTTGCACGGCGCCTTCGCGCATCAGCGACCGGCCGCATCTGCCAGGCGAATCGGCGGGCGTCCGACACGTGCCACCGACCGGACCGGACAAGCTGCAATTCATCCAGAAGTTCGCAAGGGGACGCCACATGAACAAGAAGCTGGGATTGGGCTCATGCCGCATTTACGCACTGACGGCCATCGCATGCGTGCTATGCGGCTGTGCAACGGGCCCCTCGTCGCGGGCCCCCGTTCCCGACGTGAGCCCCTCGCGAGAGATACCGACGACCCCTCCGGCCGAGTCGACCCAGGCTCCTTCACCCAAACCCGCGTCGACGGCGAAGACGGGCGTCGACCGCAGCGGCGCCAAGCAGGTCGGAAAGGCGTCCTTCTACGCCGACAAGTTCGCGGGCCGAAAGATGGCCGACGGCACCCGCATAGACCCGCACGACGACAACGCCGCCAGCAAGACGCTGCCCCTGGGGACCACCGCCAAGGTGACCAACGTGGAAACAGGCCGCAGTGCGGTGGTCACTATCCAGGACCGTGGTCCCTACGTGAAGGGCCGCATCGTCGACCTCTCGCCCGCCACGGCGAGGGAGATCGGCATCTCGCAACAGGACGGCGTGGCCCAGGTCGAAGTCACGCCCCTCGCGATTCCGCAGTCCGACGTGAAGAAGTGACTATTTCGGCGCCATCGTCGTCAGCACCGCCACGCTCATCGCCTCGACGCTCGTCTTGATCGACGGCTCTGGCACCGGCGCGAAGAACGGCGAGTGATTGAAGGCCAGCGGCTTGCCGCCGGGCTTCATCGACGCGGCCACTTCGTCCGGTGCGAGCACGCCGACGAAGAAGAACATCGACGGCACGCCGGCATTGACGAACTCGGAGAAGTCTTCGCTCGCCGTGATGGGTGGCACCGCGACCACCTTCGGATCGCCGAACGCCGCCTTGAGGGCGGTGACCGTGCGGCCGACCACCGCCTCGTCGTTGACCACGGCCGCACCGCCCGACACCAGTTCGACCACCGGCTCCGGCGCGCCGCCCATCATGGCCGACGCATTGGCGGTGCGACGGATGCCGGCCAGCAGCTTCTCGCGCACCTCGGGCTTGTACGAGCGGATGGTGCCGCGCAGCACCACCGAATCGGGAATGATGTTCCCCACCGTGCCGCCCTGGATCGCGCCGATGGTGACGACACCGAACTCCGCCGGGTCCTTCTCGCGGCTCACCACGGTCTGCACGTCGGTGATGAAGCGCGCCGCGATCGCGATCGGGTCGATCGTCTTGTCCGGTGCCGAGCCGTGGCCGCCCCGGCCCTTGAAAGTGATCTCCAGCGAATCGGAATTCGAGCTGATCGCACCGACCTTGTAGCCGACGAAGCCGTAGGGCGACGGCGACGTGTGGAGCGCAAACGCGTAGTCGGGCTTGGGGAAGCGCTTGAAGAGACCGTCCGCGATCATCGCCTTCGCGCCCGACACGGTTTCCTCGGCCGGCTGCGCCACGAACATCAGGGTGCCCTTCCACTGGTCCTTCATCGCGAGCAAGGTGCGCGCGGTGCCGACCCAGCTGGCCATGTGGATGTCATGCCCGCAACTGTGCGCGACGAAAGTCTCGCGGCCACTGGACTGGGTCTTGGCCTTGCTCGCGTAGGGCAAGCCGGTCTTCTCTTCCATGGGCAATGCATCGAGTTCGGTACGCACCAGCACCGTCGGGCCGGCCCCGTTCTTGTAGATCGCGACGACGCCCGTGCCGCCGACCTTCTCGGTCACCTCGAAGCCGAGCTTGCGCATCTCCTCGGCCATCCTTGCCGCCGTGCGCACTTCCTGGAAGGCGATCTCGGGATTGGCATGGAGGTCCTTGTAGAGCGTCTCCAGCGATGGGTACATGCCGCCGACGATGGGCGATATCTGCGCATGCAGCGGCGACTGGGTTTGGGCGCCGGCCGAGGCGGCGAAAAGAACGGCAGCGACCATCGCGCTGCGGCGAAACAGGACAGACCCCATTTGTGAATCTCCAGTGGAAAGCTTGACGATAGAGCCCCAGGGCTCTCGTTCATTGTCGGGGTGTTTTTCGGGACTTTGGCATGCCGCGCCGCTACTTGGCGGGCACAGCGACCGCCGAACCAGCCGTCGGCGTCGCGGGAGTCGCATCCGAGGTGA
Source organism: Variovorax glacialis (assembly GCF_051216375.1). NCBI lineage: Bacteria > Pseudomonadati > Pseudomonadota > Betaproteobacteria > Burkholderiales > Comamonadaceae > Variovorax > Variovorax glacialis. Next base: position 861,387 of record NZ_JBPJZT010000002.1, read on the forward strand.
CCGCATGCTGGGCGCCCGCCGAGCGACGGTGGTCGATCAGGGCCACCGCAACGGCGGCAATCACCGCGGGAATGGCGATCGCCATGAAGTTCTGCTGCAGCGGAAGCGCAAGGCCGACCAGGCTGCCGATCACGATCGGCGCGAGGATGGCACCGCTGCGCCCCACGCCCGAGGCCCATCCGATGCCCGTCGCACGCACCGCCATCGGATAGAACTGCCCCACGTAGGCGTAGGTCACGATCTGCGTCCCGATCGTCGCCGCGCCCGCCAGGCCGACCAGCAGGAAGAGCAACTCCGTCGGCACCCGATAGCCCAGCAGCGTGATCGACACCGCGGCCAGCGCATACATGCCCACCAGCACGTACTTGATGTGGAAGCGGTCGGCCAGCCAGCCTCCGCCCACCGCGCCGATCATGGCGCCGAAGTTCAGCACGAGCACGAAGGTCAGCGCGGACCCGAGGCTGTAGCCGGCGCTCGCCATCAGCCGCGTCAGCCACGAGCTGAGCGCGTACACCATGAACAGGCACATGAAGAAGGCGATCCAGAACATCACGGTGCTGAAGCCGCGGCCCTCCTGGAACAGGCGGCCGATCGGCGCGCTCACGGCCTTGTCTTCGCGCGGCAAGGCGAAGTTGTCGCCGGCGCCGGGCCGGTAGGCGGGGTCGAGCCGTGAAGCGAGGCGCTGCAATTCATCGATCCGGTTCGCCTTGATGAGAAAGGGCATCGACTCGGGCATGGATTTCAGGATCGCCGGGATCAGCAGTACCGGCAATCCAGCCGCGAGAAAGACCGACGACCAACCGTAGGCCTCGAGCAGCCCCTTGCCGAGCAACGCGGCCAGCATGCCGCCGACGGCGTAGCCGCTGAACATCAGCGTGACCATCGTGCTGCGGATCCTGCGCGGCGCGTACTCCGTCATCTGCGCGACCACGTTCGGCATCACGCCGCCGATGCCGAGTCCGGCCAGGAAGCGCATCACGCTGAAGCTGACGGGCTCATGCATCAGGCCCGCTGCCGCGGTGAACACGCTGAACATCGCGATGCAGATGACGATGGCGCGCCGCCGCCCGATCCTGTCCGCGATGGTGCCCAGGAAGATGGCGCCGAACATCATGCCGAAGAGCGCGGAGCTGACCATGAAGCCGGCATTGGTCGGGCTCACGCCCATCTCCTTCATGATCGAAGGCAACGCGATGCCTGCCACCGCAAGGTCATAGCCGTCGAAGATGATGATGAGGGCGCACCAGAAGAGCACCAGCCCGTGGAAACGGTTGAAGCGGGCCTCGTCGGCCAGCTTGTGGAGATCGATGTTGCGCATGGTCTTGTCTCGATGTGTAGTGGGTGATGAAGGCTGTCGCGGCGTCAGCCGAGATCGCCACCGGCGACCGGCATGACCGTTCCGGTGATGTACGACGCGTCGTCGGATGCCAGGAACAGGATGGGCGCAACCTGCTCGTCGATCGTCCCGTAGCGGTGCATCAGGCTCGAATCCACCGTCTGGTCGACGACACCCTGGTACCACGCGGTGTCGCGCGCACTGGGCTCGCTTTGCGACCGATTGCGCGGCACGCGACGCGGCGGCGCCTCGGTGCCACCCGGGGCGGTGGCATTGATGCGGATGCCGTTGCGCGTGTGCTCCATCGCCAGCGACGCGGTCATCGCGTTCACGCCGCCCTTGGCTGCCGAGTACGGCACGCGGTGGACGCCGCGCGTGGCCACCGATGAAACGTTGACGATGACGCCGCGCTTCTGCTCGACCATGAAGGGAAGGACCGCGCGGCAGGACCACAGCGTCGGGAACAGCGAGCGCCGGATCTCGGCCTCGATCTGCGCCTCTTCGTAGTGCTCGTAGGGCTTGGCCCAGATCGTGCCGCCGACGTTGTTGACGAGCACGTCGACGCGCCCGAACCGTGCCAGGCATTCGGCCACCATGGCCTCTGCGCCCGCGTACGTTTCGAGATCCGCCTGGAAGCCCGCCGCGACGCCGCCGCCCTCGCGAATCTCCGAGACGACCTCCTCGACGATCCCGGCGCGGTCGACGGCCAGCACCGTGCCGCCTTCGGCCGCCACCTGCAGCGCGACGCCCCGGCCGATGCCCTGGGCCGCACCCGTCACGATGACGATCTTGCCCTTGAAGCGTTCGCGGCTCATGCTGCCACCCCTTCGTTGGCGGACGAGAACTTCTCGAAATGGAAGCTCTTCGGCGTCACGCCGACACCGGACATCCACTTGCGCACGCCCTCCACCATCGGCGGCGGCCCGCACACGTACACGTCGACCTCGCCGTCGTGCAGGTCGTCCCCCGACAGGTGATTCGTCACATAGCCTTGCCTGGGATGCCCGCTCTCCCCGTCGACCACGCAGGTGAAAAACTCGAAATTCGGCAGCCCGGCCTTCAACTCGGCCAGGCTCTCGAGTTCCACCAGGTCGTCGTTGGTGTTCACGCCGTAGGCCAGCCGGATCGGGTGATCGGTCGGGTTCTCCTTCAGCCACAGCAGCATCGACAGGAAGGGCGCGAGACCGGTGCCACCCGCCAGCATCAGGATCGGGCGCACGGGCGGTCGCAGGTAGAAGCTGCCGTAAGGCCCCGTGAACATCATGAAGTCCTCGGGCTGTGCCTTCTGGCGCATGTAGGTGCTCATCAGGCCTTCGGGCACGTCGCGGATCAGGAAGGCCAGTTCGGACTTGTTCGGTGCGGAGCTGAACGAGTACGAACGCGTCTCCTTGCTGCCCGGCACCATGAGGTTCACGTACTGCCCCGGCAGGAAAGCCAGCGGCCGCTCGGCCTGCAGCGCGAACGAGACAGTGGTTGCCGAGTCGCGCTCGATCTTCATGAGCTTGCCGCCGTGCGTACCGACTTCCGTCTTGCACGCGGCCGACGAAGCCGGCACGCGCACCACGCAATCGGAGGTGGGCTTCATCTGGCAGGTGAGCACGAAGCCGTTGGCCGCCTCGTCGTCGGCCAGCGCATCCTCGATGTAGTCGCCCATCGTGTAGCTGCCGCTCTCGCAGTGGCACTTGCAGGTTCCGCAGGCGCCGTCGCGGCAGTCCAGCGGAATGTTGATCTTGGCGCGGTAGGCCGCGTCGGCGATCAGTTCGTTGGGCTCGCAGGGGATGATGCGCGAGACCCCGTCCTCGAATTGCAGGGCGATGTTGAATGACATGGCTTGTCTCCTTGTCCCGATGGGAAGGCTCAGATGTGATAGATGTCGAGCAGGTGGTGGATGTAGTCGTTCTTCAGGACGACGTACTTGCGCTTGATGAGCGGCTTCTCACCGCTGGTGTCGAGCGTGTACTGCGAACTGCCGAAGTACACGTCGACGATGTCGTAGCGGAAGCTGTGCGTGGTCCAGTTGAACGACACCACGCATTGCTTCTCGTCCTGCGACAGCACTTCGAGGTTGTTGATCGCATGGCCCGTGCGCGTGTCAGGCATGGTGGCGCTGGAGCGCTCGGTCTGGATGCGGAACACGCGATCCTCCAGGCCCTGCTTGTCGGGGTAGTAGATCAACGAGACTTCGTTCTGCGGATCGGTCGTGAGCCTGTCGTCGTCGTCCCATGACGGCATGAAGAATTCGGCATCGTCGGCGTAGCAGGCGAGCCAGTCGGCCCAGCGGTGTTCGTCGAGCGCGCGGGCTTCCGAATAGACGAAGGCCTGGAGTTCCTGGTAGGACAACATCACTGGCCTCCCGTCGCGTGTTCTGCGTGTCCCGCGTGTTCCGCGTGCTCGGCGACGACGGCTTTCTTCATCGTGTCGAGCCAGTACTCGTGCTGGCCGATGTAGAGACCTTCGTCCTCCGTCTTCACGCAGCTCAGGTCCGGCTTCAGGTCGATCAGGTCGGCCGTCGCGTCCGGCCCTTTGATCCAGTGCGTGGCGCCGCGGCTCATGTCGTTCCACTTCACCGCCCGCGCGCCGTAGCCGTGCTGGCAGGAGCGGAACTCCTCCAGGTCGTCGGGCGTGGCCATGCCGGTCGCGTTGAAGAAGTCCTCGTACTGGCGCAGCCGGCGCGTGCGTGCTTCCGGCGCCTCGCCCTTCGGTGCGATGCAGTAGATCGTCACTTCCGTCTTGTTGACCGAGACCGGCCGAACGATGCGGATCTGCGAACTGAACTGGTCCATCAGGTAGACGTTGGGGTACAGGCACAGGTTGCGGGACTTGCCCAGCATCCAGTCGGTCCGCGCCTCGCCGAACTTGCCGATCCACTCGTCCCGCTTCGAATAAAGCGGCCGGTCCTCGGGATTGGCCCAGTTGGTCCACAGCAGCAGGTGGCCGTGCTTGAAGGTGTAGGAGCCGCCGCCCTGCTGCGCCCACTTGCCGGCGTTCATGGCCTTCACGGTATCGACCTTGCCGTCGACGCTGCGGCGGCTGGTGGTGGCCGCATAGTTCCAGTGCACCGACGACACGTGGTAGCCGTCGGCACCGTTCTCCGCACCGAGCTTCCAGTTGCCGTCGAAGGTGTAGGTCGACGCACCGCGCAGCACTTCCAGGCCCTCGGGCGACTGGTCGACGATCATGTCGATGATCTTGGCGGCCTCGCCCAGGTGCTCCTTGAGCGGAACGACGTCGGGGTTGACGCTGCCGAACAGGAAGCCGCGGTAGTTCTCGAACGCGCCGAGCTTCGCCAGGTCGTGGCTGCCTTCGCAGTTGAAGCTCGACGGGTAGCCGGCCTCGGCGCCGTTGTCCTTCACCTTCAGCAGCTTGCCCGCGTTGTTGAAGGTCCAGCCGTGGAACGGGCAGGTGAAGCTGGACTTGTTGCCCTTCTTGTGGCGGCACAGGATGGCGCCGCGGTGCGTGCAGGTGTTGGCCAGCGCATTCAGCTTGCCGTCCTTGCTGCGCGTGATGACCACCGGCTGGCGGCCGACATACACCGTCAGGTAGTCGTTGACGTTGGCGATCTGGCTCTCGTGTGCGAGGTAGACCCAGTTGCCTTCGAAGATGTGCTTCATCTCCAGGTCGAACAGCTGCTCGTCGGTGAAGACCGAGCGGTCCAGGCGGTACTTGTGCGCGACCGGATCGTCTTCGAGCAGGGCATCGAGCTTCGAGAGGTCGGGCGTCGACGGGACGGGATAGATGGGGATCATGCGGTGTCTCCTCGTGGGTAGGCGAATGGCGATTCACGGAAAGGGGGTCGTCGCAAAGCCGAAGCACGCTGCTTCACCCATCGACGATCTGCAGGGAGTTGGGACGCCCGGCCGGCCTTCTGCCGGCTCAGGCGCATCGGCGTCGGATCAGCCGACGGCGCGGGCCACGCGGGCCTGGGGCGAGGCCTCGCTCTCGTCGACCGCCGGCTGCATGACGAAGTCGAAGGGCACGCGGGTGAATGGCTCCTTCACGCCGAGCGATTCGTAGCCCTTGGCGGGCGTGTTCTTCTCGAGCTGGAGGATCAGCCCGTCACGCGTCGCGAAGGCGAAATCGTCGTCGATGAAGCTGTCGCCCGGCACATTGACTTGCGTCGTCAGCGTGCGCAGGCCTGGTGCCACCACCAGGAAATGGATGTGCGCCGGGCGGTTGCCGTGGCGTCCGATCGCGGTGAACAACTCCGAAGTCGGGCTGTTGGGAGGAATCGCATAGCCGGGCGGCAGGAAGCTGCGGAAGCGATAGCGGCCTTCGGCATCGGTCTCGATGCGGCGGCGCAGGGCGTACTCGGCCTGGTCCGGGTCGAAGTGGGAATAGCGGCCCAGTTCGTTGGCGTGCCACACATCGACGATCGCACCTGCCACGGGCTTGCCGTGGATGTCGAGGACGCGGCCTTCCATCACCATGGTCTCGCCGCGCTTCGCATCGCCCTCTTCGTCGACGCGGGTTTCGTATCTCGAAAGTGGCGCACCGGCGATGTAGAGCGGTCCCTCGATGGCGCGCGGCGTGCCGGCATTGCGGCCTGCGCGTTCATCGGCTTCATCGAGGCGGATGTCCAGCAGGCGGTCGAAGCCGAGGCCGGCGGTGATCAGGCCGGCCTGCCCGCTCGATGCCAGGCGCGACAGCCAGTCGACGCCGGCCCAGAACTCATCGGGCTGGATGTCCAGGTCGTCGATCGCCCGGAAGAGATCGCCGACGATGCGCGCGGTGATCTTCTGGACGCGGGGGTTGCCGTCGGGGCGGTTCGAGAGGGTGACTCGTTCCAGCAGCTGGGTCTTGCTCATTTCGTTCATGGCTTTGTCTCCGTAGGGTCGTGGGGGTTGGGTTGAAGGGGATGAAATTCAGCGGTCGTCGTGATGGATGGACGAGGCATGGCGGCAAAGCGGCCGCACCTCGATGTCCATGTAGGGGAACAGGGGCAGCGTCATCAGCGTGTCGTGCAAGGCCGCGTTGTCGGCGACGTCGAAGATGCTGACGTTGGCGTAGCGCCCGGCAATGCGCCACAGGTGGCGCCAGACGCCATCGCGCTGCAGGCCCTGCGCGATCTCCTTCTCGCGCGCCTTGAGCTGGTCGGCTTGCGCCGGTGGCATGTCGTTCGGGAGGCGGACGGTCATTTCGACGTGGAACAGCATGGCGTGGTCCTCAGGCGGTGACGGCAACGGATCGCGACGCGCGGTCGCGGCGATAGAAGGCGAGCTTGTCGGCATCGACCTGCACGCCGAGGCCGGGCACCTGGGGCAGTTGCAGTTCGAAGTTGCGGTAGGCCGGCCGCTCGACGACGATGTCGTCCTTGAGCAGCAGCGGGCCGAACAGTTCGGTGCCCCATGCCAGCTTCGGGCATGCGGCGAAGACATGGGCCGCGGCGATGCTGCCGATGCTTCCTTCCAGCAGCGTGCCACCGTAGATGCCGACACCGGCCGCATCCGCGATGGCCGCCGCACGCAAGGTGGGCCAGAGGCCACCGGCCTGCGAGATCTTCAGTGCATAGACGTCGGCTGCGGCATCCGCGGCGAGCTCGAAGGCATCGATGGCGTCGTGCACCGCCTCGTCGGCCATGATGGCCACATCGAAGCGGTCGGCGAGCCGCTTCAATGCCCGGCGATTGCGGCGTGACACGGGTTGCTCGATGAGGCTCACGCCGATGGATTCAAGGGCTGCAATGCCGCGCGTTGCGGTGGCCTCGTCCCAGGCCTGGTTCACGTCGACCGTGAGCATCACGTCATCACCGAGGCCGCGGCGGATGGCCTGCACGTGGGCGATGTCTTCGGCCAGCGGGTGACTGCCGATCTTGAGCTTGAAGACCTTGTGGCGCCGTGCCTCGATCAGTGCGAGCGCCTCGTCGACGTCGCGGGTCGCATCGCCGCTCGCGAGGGTCCAGAGGACGGGAAGTGCGTCGCGCATGGCACCGCCCAGCAGTGCGTGGACGGGAAGGCCGAGGCGTTGGCCCTGGGCGTCGAGCAGTGCGACTTCAACCGCCGACTTGGCGAAGGAGTTGCCTTGCACCGAAGCGGCGATGCGCTGCATCGCAAGGTTGACACCGGTCGCATCCGACCCGATGAGCAATGGCGCGAGGTAGTTGTCGATCGCGCTCTTGATGCTCTCCGGGCTCTGGTCGCCGTAGGCGAGGCCGCCGATGGTGGTGGCTTCGCCGATGCCGGTGAGGCCATCGCTGCAGGCCAGGCGCACGATCACGAGCGTCTGGCGCATCATGGTCGTCATCGCCAGCTTGTGTGCACGGATGGTCGGCAGGTCGACCAGGACGGCTTCGATGGATTGAATGGTGGGGCTCGTGTTCATGGGTTGAATGTTCTTCTTCATGCGCCCTGCGGTCCAATATCGATTGGGTCCGGCAAAATACCTTCAAGGTATGGAGACATCGGGTTTCCACTGAGCGCCCGGTTCACCGACAGGAGACGCCATGCACCTCGAATTGCGCCATCTGCGCTACTTCTGCGCGGTCGCCCGCGAACTGAGCTTCAGCCGCGCGGCCGAGCAGTTGCACATCGCGCAGCCGCCTTTGAGCCGGCAGATCCGCAGCCTCGAAGAAGAGCTTGGCGCGGAACTGCTGGACCGCGGATCGCGTCCCTTGCGCCTCACGCCGGCCGGGCGCTTCTTCCAGATCCAGGCGCAGCAGATGCTCGACCGCATGTCGGAAATCCAGGCCGCCACGACGCGCATCGCCGGCGGAAGGCGCACCTGGTACGCGATCGGGTTCGCGCCTTCCACGCTGTACGGCAAGCTGCCCGACGTGATCCGCCAGTTCCGGCAGGAACAGCCGGCCGTGGAGCTCAACCTCTACGAGATGACGACGGTGCAGCAGGTCGAGGGCCTCAAGGCGGGCCGCATCGACATGGGTTTCGGTCGCCTCAACTTCGATGACGAGGATGTCGTCGGGGAGCTGGTCCGCGAGGAGCCGGTGATGGTCGCCTTGCCGGTGAACCATCGCCTCGTCAAGCACAAGAGCATCACCCTGGCCAAGCTGGTGACGGAACCGCTCCTGCTGTACCCCGCGAAGCCGCGGCCGAGCTATGCCGACCAGGTGCTGGAGATGTTCCAGTCGCGCGGACTGAAGCCGGTGATCGCACTGGAGTCGAACGAGGTGCAGACCGCCATCGGGCTCGTGGTCGCGGGCCTGGGCTATGCGCTGGTGCCGCAGTCGGTGCAGAACCTGCACCGCGAAGGTGTGCTCTACCTGCCCCTGAGTGACGAGGGCGTGACCACGCCGGTGATCATGAACCGCCGCCGGAACGATGAATCCGAACTGACGACCTACCTGGCCGAGCTGGTCCGGTCATTGCCCACTTCAGTGCGCAGCATGGCCCGGCGCGGGGAATAGATGTCGCGGCTTCATGCAGTGACGATTTGCCATTGCGAATGGCTGCGCGCGTGACGTAGCATGATGTCTACGAGGAGCGAGCATCCATGCCATCGAGGATCCGGAAGATCAAGCATGCCCATACGGTCACGACGGTCCTGGTGCCGCTGATCTCGTTCACGCTGACCGGGTGCGCCCAACGGGGCGCCCCGTCGTTCGCGCTGTTCGGCGCCTACTTTCCCGCCTGGATGCTCTGCGCGTTCATCGGCATCCTCGCCTCGATCGGCGCGCGTGCGGTGTTCGTCGCCACCGGGCTGTCCAACGCCCTTCCGTTCCAGCTCTTCGTCTGCGTGTCGATCGGTGTCTGCGTGGCGCTGCTCGTCTGGTCGTTCAGGTTCGCGTAGCCCGCATGAAGGCCGCAGGCATCCACCGCGCTCCCCGCTGGGGAAAACTCGTTTCGCTGGCGATCATCGCCATCGCCATCGCTTTCGCGATCTACGCCCTGCGCCGTCATTCCGGACTGCCATCGAGCGACGACGCGACCATCGATGCCGACGTGGTCCACGTGGCCTCGGCCGTCGGTGGGCGGATCATCGACATCCCCGTGGCCGAGAACGTCGCGGTGGCCAAGGGCGATCTTCTCTTCCAGATCGATCCGACGCCCTACAAGCTCACGGTCGCGCAGGCGCAGGCGGACCTGGATCTCGCGAAGGCCACGCTCGATACGCAGCGACGCGCGCTGTCGACCCAGCGCTCGACGGCGGTCGTCGCCAGCGACCAGACGCGGCGCGCCGCTACCAATCTCGAACATGCCAATCGCACCGTCGAACGGCTCAAGCCGCTCGCCGCGAAGGGCTACGTGCCGGTGCAGCAACTCGACCAGGCCCAGACGGCGCAACGGGACGCGGCAACTTCGCTTCGGCAGGCGCAGGAGCAGCAAGCCGCAGCCGCGCGGGCGGTGGGCACCGAAGAAGGCGCCGAAGCCACGGTGCGCGCGCGCGAGGCGGCCCTCGCCATCGCCCGGCGAGCGCTTGAAGACACGACCGTGCGTGCGCCCCACAGCGGGCGCGTCGTGGGCCTGACCGTCTCGAGCGGCGAGATGGTTCTGCCGTCCCAGACGCTGTTCACGCTGATCAACACCGATGAATGGTTCGCCGTGGCGAATTTCCGCGAGACCGATCTTCACGCCATCGCCGAGGGCGACTGCGCCACGGTGTTCTCGATGATCGATCGCACGCAACCCCTCAAGGGCGTCGTGCAGGGCATCGGCTCGGGCGTGTTGGACACGGGCCGCGTCAATCTTCCACGCTCGCTTCCCTACGTCGAGCGGTCCCTCAACTGGGTGAAGGTCGCGCAGCGCTTTCCCGTCCGCGTCCGGCTGGAGGAGCCGCCCCAGGGGCTCATGCGACTGGGCGCCACGGCCGTCGTCGAGGTTCAGCATGGCCACGCGTGCAAGTGACCGGCGGCGGACGACGTTCAGGGGCCTGCTTGGGCTTCTTGCGCCGACGCCTGGGAGGCTGGAGTTCGCGCTCAGGCTCGCGCTGATGTGCACGCTGGCGACGCTCGTCGTCGAGGTCTACCAGACACCCGAGGCCGCCCTCACCGCCTACGTCTGCTTCTTCGTCATCAAGCCCGACCGCACGACGAGCGTGATCATGAGCATCGCGATGCTGTTCCTGATCACGGTCGTCATCGGCGTGGTGTTGCTCGTCGCGATGGTGGTCATCGACAACCCGTTGCTCCGCGTGACCGCGATGGCGGTCTTCTCGTTCTGCCTGCTCTTCATCGCTTCGGGAAGCAAGCTGCGACCGGTCGGCGGCATCCTCGCGTTGATCGTGGCGTATGCGCTCGACCTGCTGAGCAATGCGCAGATCGGCGAACTGGCGACGCGCGCCCTCCTCTACGCGTGGCTCTTTGTCGGCATACCTGTCGCCGTTTCGGTGACGGTCAATCTGCTCATCGGTCCGGCGCCGCGGCGTTTGGCCGAGCGTGCGCTGGCGGAGCGCCTTGCCGTGGCCGCCGCCGTGCTCCAGGCGCCCAGCCGCCGCGCGCGGCGAGCCCTTGGCGAGATGCTGGCGGAGGGGACGGGCGAGATCCAGACCTGGCTCAAGCTGGCCGCGGTCGAGAAGACAGCCCTGGCGGAAGACATCGCCGCACTCCGGCAGGCCACCGCCTCGGTCACGCAGGTGCTGCTGCTCGTCGACCTGCTGGAGCGCGACCGCGCCGGACAGTGGCCACCCCTCCTGCGGAATCGTGTAGCGGAGACGCTCGACGGGATGGCGTCGATCCTGCGCGCGGGTGGCTATCCGGTCGACATCGCGCTGGACGTCGATGACATCGACGAGCCCTTGCAAGCCCAGGGCGCCGCAATCCTGGCGGAGATGAGGAACGCGCTCGTCCGCTTCGCGGTGCCGCCCCCGCCCGAGACGGACGCGCAGCAGCCAAAGCCGGCGCCGGAGAAACGCCCGGGCGGCTTCTTCCTGCCCGATGCCTTCACGAATCCGGAGCACGTGCAGTACGCGCTCAAGACCACTGCGGCGGCCATGTTCTGCTATGTCGTCTACACGCTGCTCGACTGGCCCGGAATTCATACGAGCCTGATCACCTGCTACATCGTGTCGCTCGGCACGGCGGCAGAGACCGTCGAGAAGCTGACGCTGCGGATCGCGGGCTGTTTGGTCGGCGCCGTCGCCGGGCTCGCGGCCATCGTCTTTCTCATGCCCAACGTGACCTCTATCGCTGGTCTGCTGGCCATCGTCTTCATCGCGGCGCTCGCGTCGGCCTGGGTGGCCGGCGGATCGCCGCGCATCGCCTACGCAGGGTTCCAGATCGCCTTCGCCTTCTTCCTTTGCGTGATCCAGGGCGCCGGCCCCGGCTTCGACATGACGGTCGCCCGCGACCGCATCGTCGGCATCCTGTTCGGCAACCTGGTGATCTACGTGATGTTCACGACGATCTGGCCGGTCAGCGTGGCGCGACGCATCGATCCTGCCATTGCCGCCGTGCTCGGGCGACTGCGCGCGATGACGACGGCTGCCGGCCAGCCGAGCCGCTATGCGCTGGCCGGTGAAGCCCGCGCAGCGCTGGGCAGCCTCGAGCAGGACATGGGCCTTGCCCGTTATGAGCCTGGGAGCATCCGCCCGGCCGGGGACTGGCTGCACGCCCGGATCCGCACCACACACGAGATCGCCGCCATCCAGCGATCGCTGCTCCTGGACACCGGTCTCGACCCGGCGCGCGAAAGCAGCATCGCAAGTCGGCTCGACAGGCTGGCGGAAGCGCATGGAGGGACGCTCGACCATGCGCCGGCTTGAAGCCTTCGCGTCGGCGCTGTGCATCGTCGGGCTGGCCGGCTGCGCGACGTCGACGCTCGAACTGGCGCCGCCGCGACCCGATCGGCCGTGGAGCCCGGCAACCAATGCCGAGGGCGAACTGATCGCCGGCCCGCAGGCGCCAGCGGACCTTCCCGGCGGCTTCGTGCTGCCCGCGAACACCGCCCTCGCGTCCTTCCCTCCGACACCGGGGATCGACGAGAACAAGGTCTACTCGCTGCCCGAACTGATCGACCTTGCGGAGTCGAGCAATCCGGTGACGCGCATCGCCTGGAACGACGCGCGGCGCGTCGCGCTCGCGACCGGCATCGCGCAGAGCACCTACCTGCCGAACATCAGCGCGAGTGTCGTCGGCGCCTACCAGTCGAGCAGCAGCAACAACTCGGTGCTCGGCATCAACGGCAGCGGCAATGAATCGGCCAGCGGCGTCATCTCCGCGGTGTCGCTCGTCTGGCTGCTGTTCGATTTCGGCGAGCGAGCGGCCATCGTGGAGGCGGCGAAGCAGGCGTCCCTGATCTCGAACATCGCCTTCACCGCGGCCCATCAGCAGGTGATCTACGACGTCAGCCTGGCCTTCTATGCGAACGCCGCGGCCCGCACGCGGCTCGCCACCGCGACGCAGTCCCTGAAGAACGCCCAGGCCGTGCAGGCAGCAGCCGAGGATCGCTACAAGCACGGGATCGGGACCGTCATCGAGGTGGCCCAGGCACGCCAGGCGACGGCACAGGCCAATCTCGCCCTCGTGCAGGCGACCGGTGGCAACCAGGACGCCCATCTCAGGCTGCTGACGGCCATGGGCATCTCGCCACTGACGAAGATCAAGGTCGCCGACCTCTCCGACCGCAAGCTCTCGCCGAAGATGGCCGCATCGGTCGACAGCATCATCGCGGACTCGCTCTCGCGACGTCCCGACATGCAGAGCGCCTACGCCGCGCAGAAAGCCAGCCTCGCGAAGGTGCGCGTGGCAGAGGCGGCATTCATGCCGAAGTTCTTCGTCTCGGCCACCGGCGCCTACAACTCGGGCCGGCTGGACGTGACGGCGCTGCCGTCGGTGGGTCAACAGGCGCCCACCGTCAACATCAACGGCCAGCGCCTCGGTGCCACGGTCTTCGCGGGCGTGACCGTTCCGCTCTACGACGGCGGAACGCGCGATGCGATGCTGGCCCAGGCCCGCGCGGAAGCCGACAGCGCCGAGGCCAGGCTCACCCGCATTCGACAGGATGCGGTGCGCCAGATCGTGCTGGCCGACAACGCGTTGCGCACCAGCCTCTCCGCCCACGACGCCTCGGAAGCCCTGGTGTCGGCCGCGCAGACGACTTTCGATGCAGCCCTCGCCGCCTATCGCAACGGGGTCGGCTCCATCACCGACGTCACGCTGGCGGAAACCCAACTCCTGCAGGCCAGGAACGCATTCGCCGATGCCTACAGCACGGCGCTGTCGGCGGCTGCCACACTGGCGCTTTCAGCGGGCGCCTTGGGCGGGCCGCAACCCTAGATTGAAAGGAATCCCCATGCCTCTCGTTCGAATCGACCTGGCCGCCGGAAAGCCGACGCCCTACCGTCGGGCCATCGGTGAAGTGGTGTACGACGCGATGCTTTCGACCATCAACGTACCGACGAATGATCGCTTCCAGATCATCACCGAGCACCCGAGCGACGACTTCATCGTCGACCCGACCTACCTCGGCATCGAGCGATCGGCCGACTGCATCATCATCCAGATCACGCTCAGCGAAGGCCGCACGGTCGAGCAGAAGCAGGCCTTCTACAAGGCGATCGCAAAGGGCCTGAACGAAAGGCTTCAGGTGCGGATGGAGGACGTCTTCATCAACCTGGTCGAAGTCCGGAAGGAGAACTGGTCGTTCGGCCATGGGGATGCCCAGTACGTGACATCCAATTGAGCCAGAGGTGACCGGCGCGCTGCGAGCGGCTACGGCGGCAGGGTGATCGGCGTCTGCAACCCGCTTCGCACGATCTTTACGCTGGAGCTGATCAGCCCGTCCGAGACGTCCCCCGGCTTGTGGATCCAGTACTGGATGACGCCGCCTGCTTCCTGCCTCAACGTGTAGCAGCGCTCCGGCGTGCCTTCCGAAGTAATGTCGATGCACAACACGCCTGCCGCGACCCGCCACCGGTCGTTCGGGTATTCGTCGGGGTTCCGTCGGGTCTGCGTGTCCATGAACACGTACCGGCCATCGGCTCCGAAGTACTCGTAAGTCACGAGATAAGGCATCGCGTCGCCGACGCGCCTGCGGTACTCGATCACGTGCGTCTGCCCTGCCACCAGCTTTTCCAGGGCGTCGGCGGCGACCGGCTGCGCAGGGGGCGCCTGGCGAGAGGCGGCCTGGCTCGCGGCCAGCCATTCCCGCATCTGCGCAGCGTGCTGTCGCCCGGCGTTTTCGCTATCCGAATGGAGTGCGTCGGTCGCGTCCCATTCCGTGGTGTAGGTCCACAGCCCGGAGAAGGCTGAGATGCACGGTACTCAGCGAGCCACAGCGGACAGCCGAGTGGGCGCAGTGTCGCTCAGGGTCTGCAAGCCTTCAAGCTGCATGTATCGCCGGTTGAGCGACCATTCGTCGTTCTGCTCGAGCATCATGGCGCCAACCAGGCGCGTGATCGAGGCGTCATTGGGGAAGATGCCCACGACGTTCGTACGTCGCTTGATCTCGGCGTTCAGCCGCTCCAAGGGGTTCGTGCTGTAGATCTGCGTCCAGTGCGCCCGCGGGAAGGTCATGAAGGCCAGCACGTCGTTCTCCGCGTCGTCCATGAGAGTGCCGAGCTTGGGGAACTTGTCTCGGAGCTGGTCAGCAACCGATCGCCATTGCGCCCGCGCTGCTTCGGCCGAGTCCTGTACGAACACCGTGCCGATGGCGGCGGAGACCATGCGCCGCTGCGTCTTGCCGGCATGCGCCAGGGCATTGCGCATGAAGTGAACTTTCTGCCGACGTCGGCAGAAAGTTCATTACGCCGACCTCCGGGTTATGCCGACATGGCGTCGCCCGCCGAGCCCGTGGGCGGAGAACCCGCACTTGAGGTCGGCATAACCGCCTGCTGCTGAGGGAAGCTTCCTGCT